>NZ_JBIBHM010000009.1:0-415405 GCF_042957025.1 Streptomyces sp. NPDC008139 | reverse complement strand
AGGTATTATCCGGTATTAGACCCCGTTTCCAGGGCTTGTCCCAGAGTGCAGGGCAGATTGCCCACGTGTTACTCACCCGTTCGCCACTAATCCACCCGAAGGCTTCATCGTTCGACTTGCATGTGTTAAGCACGCCGCCAGCGTTCGTCCTGAGCCAGGATCAAACTCTCCGTGAATGTCACCGGGATATCCCGGAACAACACGCAAGAGCGGCGCGACCGGGAGGAATAATCCCCGTCGCGCACAGCGTCCTCGCTGTGTTTTTGTTCTTCAAAGGAACCACGCCCCACGAACCACAATCGGTCCGTGAAGACGGGGTATCAACATATCTGGCGTTGACTTTTGGCACGCTGTTGAGTTCTCAAGGAACGGAAGCTTCCTTCAGACCGTTTCACCGGCCCTCCGGGCTTTCCCTTCGTGTTTCCAACCCTACCAGATCCGCTGTGCGTTTCCGGCCCCTGATTGGATCGGGGTTTGCTTCCCGCCTTTCGGCGTGTCCACTACGTTAGCCCATTTCCCGGGCGACTCATAATCGAGCCCATCGAATTGGATTTTGGCGCACCAAAATACAGCCCGATGATCGGGAAGACGTAGGTAGTGGGTGGCCGCCCGGTGCGGTAGGGACCGATGTGAACCATCCCCACCGTTTTGGCGGCTTGGACTACGTTACGCACGAGCGGCGACCGAGTCAAGCTCGGCCGCCGCTCAAACGTAGATTTCCAGCCGTGTCAAGCGAGTTCGACCGCTCCGAGGTTCTTCTTGCCCCGGCGCAGCACCAGCCAACGCCCGTGGATCAGATCGGAGTCGGCGGGAACCGCGTCCTCGCTGGTCACCTTGGTGTTGTTGAGGTACGCGCCGCCTTCCTTGATGGTGCGGCGGGCGGCGGACTTGCTCGGGACCAGCTCGATCAGGGCCAACAGGTCGGCCACCGGGGCCAGTTCGCTGACCTGGGCCTTCGGGAGTTCGCTGAGCGCGGCGGCCAGGGTGGCCTCGTCCAGGTCGGCGAGTTCGCCCTGGCCGAAAAGTGCCTTGGAAGCGGCGATCACGGCGGCGCACTGGTCGGCGCCGTGCACCAGCGTCGTCAGCTCCTCGGCGAGGGCGCGCTGGGCCGCGCGGGCCTGCGGGCGTTCCTCGGTCGACCGCTCCAGCTCCTCGATCTCCGCCCGCGAGGCGAAGCTGAAGATACGCAGGAAGGTGCCGATGTCACGGTCGTCGGCGTTCAGCCAGAACTGGTAGAAGGCGTACGGCGTGGTCATCTCCGGGTCGAGCCAGATGGCGCCGCCCTCGGTCTTGCCGAACTTGGTGCCGTCCGCCTTGGTGATCAGCGGGGTGGCCAGCGCGTGCACCGAGGCGCCCTCGACGCGGTGGATGAGGTCGATGCCCGCCGTGAGGTTGCCCCACTGGTCGCTGCCGCCGGTCTGGAGCGTGCAGCCGTACCGCCGGTACAGCTCCAGGAAGTCCATGCCCTGGAGGATCTGGTAGCTGAACTCCGTGTAGCTGATGCCCTGGTCGGAGTTGAGGCGGCGGGCCACGGCCTCCTTGCTGATCATCTTGTTCACGCGGAAGTGCTTGCCGATGTCGCGCAGGAACTCGATGGCCGAAAGGCCCGACGTCCAGTCCAGGTTGTTCACCATGGTCGCGGCGTTCGGCCCCTCGAAGGAGAGGTAGGGCTCGATCTGGGCGCGTACCCGCTCGACCCACTCCGCGACGACCTCGGGCGCGTTCAGCGTGCGCTCGGCCGACGGCTTGGGGTCGCCGATCAGGCCGGTGGCGCCGCCGACCAGTCCGAGCGGGCGGTGGCCGGCGAGCTGGAGGCGGCGGATGGTCAGGATCTGGACCAGGTTGCCGAGGTGCAGGCTGGGCGCGGTCGGGTCGAAGCCGCAATAGACCGTGACGGGGCCGTCCGCGAACGCCTTGCGCAGTGCGTCCTCGTCAGTGGAAACGGCGATCAGCCCTCGCCACCGCAGCTCGTCGACGATGTCCGTCACGGGTCTCGTGTCTCCCTCTTGTGGGTGCTGGGGGTCGGATACGGCTTCGCGTACCCGGTGCGTGAAGCGTGTCCGAGGGTACGCGGTTCCGGCCACTCGTTTATCGACGCTTGCGCGGGGCGTGGGCGCGGTAGGGGCTGACGGTGGGGTCGCCGTCGATCCAGTAGCGCCAGGGGTGGTCGGCGCCCGCGCCGCCGACGCCGGTGCGCGGGCCGGTGCGGACGAGGGCGGGCGGGGGCGGGGTCCCGGTGAGGATGCGCAGCGGTCCGCCGGGTCCGCAGGCGTCGGCTCCGTTGAGCGAGCGGTCGACGGCCAGTGCGGTGGCGAGCCGGGCGGGGCCCTGGGCGAGGTCGCTGTCCTTGCGGGAGGTGGGGCGGTGGGCGCGGGCGAGGTCGGCGCCGGTGGTGATCTCGCCGCCGCGCAGCAGGACTCCGCTGGGGGTGCCTTCGGGACCGCAGACCAGGTTGAGGCAGAACCACATGCCGTAGGTGAAGTAGACGTAGGCGTGTCCGGGCGGGCCGAACATCACGGCGTTGCGGTCGGTGCGGCCCCGGTAGGCGTGGGAGCCGGGGTCGTTGGGGCCGTCGTACGCCTCGACTTCGGTGAGGCGCAGGGTGACCGGTCCTTGCTCGGTGGTGCGGACCAGGGTGCGGCCGAGCAGGTCGGGGGCGATGTCGAGGACCGGTCGGTCGAAGAACGCCCGGTCGAGCGGGACCTGTTCGGGTGGCGTGATCACGGTTCAGGAGCGTAGTGGAACCGGACGGGGCGTCCCGGCGTTCGTAGAGTTCGCACAGCGTGAGCCAGTTGATGCGGCCAGGGAGAGTGCGTATGGGGTTCAGGAAGATGATGGCGAGTCTCGGGGCCGGCGGGGCGTCGGTGGAGACGGAGCTGCACCAGGCCGATGTGGTGCCCGGCGGGGTGGTCGAGGGTTCGGTGCGGGTGCAGGGCGGTTCGGTCGAGCAGCGGATACAGGGGCTGACGGTCGGGTTGCAGGCGCGCGTCGAGGTGGAGCGCAGGGACGCGCAGGGCAATGAGACGGAGTCCCTGCAGAACATCGAGTTCCATACGCAGCAGATTGCCGGCGAGTTCATGGTGCGGGCGGGGGCGGTGCACGATGTGCCGTTCTCGTTGGAGGTGCCGTGGGAGACGCCGGTGACGATGTTCATGGGGCGGCAGCTCACGGGGATGAACGTGGGGGTGACGACGGAGTTGCAGATCGCCCGCGCGGTGGACAAGGGGGACCTGGACCCGGTGAACGTCCACCCGCTGCCCGCGCAGGAGGCGCTGCTCGACGCGTTCGGGCGGCTGGGGTTCGCCTTCAAGAGCGCGGATCTGGAGAAGGGGACGATGCGGAACACGCGGCAGCGGCTGCCGTTCTACCAGGAGATCGAGTTCCGTACGCCGGAGCAGTACCGGGGGCTCAAGGAGGTGGAGCTGACGTTCGTCGCGGACGGCGAGGAGATGGATGTCGTCCTGGAGATGGACAGGAAGCCGGGGCTGTTCGGCGGCGGCAGTGACACGTACCGCTCCTTCACGATGAGCATGCACTCCTTCGAGGGGACGGACTGGGCGGCGTATCTGCACCAGTGGCTCGCCGAGGTGGGCGGCAAGCGGAACTGGTTCTGACGGGGACCCTAGGGCGTGTCCGCAAGGTTTCGTCTGGCTGGCGGCGCCTGGCACGCACGCTCGCTGCGTTGTCGGGCTCATCCGAATAGGCCCACTATGAGGACGCCCTCCCCCAGACTTCGTCCGGGGGCGCCCCCACCGCCATTGCCGATCGCACGCACCAGACACCGCCAGCCCCGCCCTCCGGGCGTACGACGAGACCTTGCGGACACGCCCTAGGCTCGGGGCGGAATCAACCGTGTGCGATCAGGAGGTGTCGAGGTGACCGAGCAAGCGCGACGGCCGCTCCCCCATGACTTCCACCCGCAGGTGCCGGAGTTCACCGTGGTGAGCGACGACGTGGTACCGGGCGGGGTACTCAAGGACGATCAGGTGTACGCGGCGGGCAATGTCTCGCCGCAGCTTCGGTGGGAGGGGTTCCCGGCCGGGACGAAGAGCTTCGCCGTCACGTGCTACGACCCGGACGCGCCGACCGGCAGCGGTTTCTGGCACTGGGTGCTGTTCGACATCCCTGCGTCGGTGACGGAGCTGCCGCGCGGTGCGGGTTCCAGTGCTTTCCCGGGGCTGCCCGCGGGCGCGACGCACGCACGGAACGACTACGGGACGCGGGATTTCGGTGGCGCGGCGCCGCCGCCCGGTGACGGGTCGCACCGCTATGTGTTCACGGTCTACGCGGTGGACACCGAGAAGCTGGGCCCTGACGCGGACGCCTCGCCCGCGTTCGTCGGGTTCAATCTGCGCTTCCACACGCTGGGCAGGGCGCAGTTGATCGGTGAGTACGAGGTGCGGGCCGGAGGCTGAGCCCGCCGGTCTGTCGCGCTGAGCGCTCGGGATATTACGTTGCGCTCCGCCGTTCCCCGTCGCACAGTGGTGCGTGCCTGACGACGTGACCACCGTCCTCAGGCTGTCGGCACCGCGGTGGCGGGGGCGGCCGGGCGTCTGCGTCCGCCGTCTGCCGGAGTTCGGTCTGCGGGCCGGGCGTCCACGCCGACGGACGCGCTCCGGGTGCCCGTTCTGCACGGGGGACGGCACCCGGAGCGCAGACCTTCCCCCGGAGCGAGCCCCCGGCTGAGCCCGGAGGGACGCGGGGACGTGCCCCGGGGCGAAATCCGGGATGAACAGGCCCTTTCCACCTGCCGATCTTCCGGTTGCGGCCGTGAAATTGCGTTGTCGGCGGCCGTGTCCCGGGGTCACAGTGGATCCACTTCGCCATGGGGGCGGGGCAGGGCCCGGGAGGTGGGCGGGATGCGTGAGACGCTGGTGCTGAATGCGAGCTTCGAGCCGCTGTCGACGGTGTCACTGCGGCGTGCTGTCGTGCTGGTGATGCAGGACAAGGCCGTCGTGGAGCAGGCGCATCCCGGGCTGCGCATCCGTGCCGCTGCGGTGGAGGTTCCGGTGCCGCAGGTGATCAGGCTCTGCCGGTACGTGCGGGTGCCGTTCCGACAACGGGCCCCGTGGTCGCGGCGCGGTGTGCTGGTACGTGACCGGCACCGGTGCGCGTACTGCGGGCGCAGGGCCACCACGGTCGACCACGTGCAGCCGAAGTCGCGCGGGGGCGGTGACACCTGGCTGAACACGGTGGCCGCGTGCGGCGAGGACAATCAGCGCAAGGCGGACCGTACTCCCGAGCAGGCGGGGATGCGGCTGCTGATCCGGCCGTTCGAGCCGACACCGGCGGACACGCTGCTGTTGGCGCTGGGGGTGCGGGACGGGTTCGGGCTGCCGGAGTGGCTGCCCGTTCCGGCGTCGGCCTGAGCGCCCTTCGCGTGCGGGGAATCGAGGTCGTGGGGCCGTGAGGTCCCGACGAGGCGGGGCCCTTCCCTGCGGGGAGGGGCCCTATTTCAGCAGGAGTTGGACGATCGCGGCGGTGCCGACGACGACGATGAGTCCGCGCAGGGCGGCAGGCGGGAGGCGGCGGCCGACGCGGGCGCCGATCAGGCCGCCGATGACGGCGCCGCCCGCGATGAGGCCGACGGCGGTCCAGTTCATGTGGGCGACGATGATGAAGAAGAGGGCCGCGACGCCGTTGACGACGGCGGCGAGGACGTTCTTCATGCCGTTGATGCGTTGCAGGGATTCGTTGAGCACCAGGCCCATCAGGGAGAGGTACAGCACGCCCTGGGCGGCGCCGAAGTAGCCGCCGTACATGCTGGCGAGCAGCATGCCGACGACGAGGGCGGTGCCGCCGTGGGCGGGGACCTGGGTGCCGGTACGGTCGCGGCGGGCCTGGACGGCGCGGGCCAGCCGGGGTTGCAGCACGACCAGGACGAGCGCGATGGCGATGAGGACGGGGACGATCGCCTTGAACGCCGTGGACGGCAGGGTGACGAGCAGGACGGCGCCGATGAGTCCGCCGACGAGGGCGACGGCGCCGAGCCGCAGCAGGCGCGGTCGCTGGCCCTGGAGTTCACCGCGGTAGCCGATGGCGCCGGTGATCGAACCGGGCACCAGGCCCAGTGAGTTGGACACGTTGGCCGTGACGGGCGGCAGTCCGACGGCGAGCAGGACGGGGAAGGTGATCAGCGTCCCCGAGCCGACGATGGTGTTGATGGTGCCCGCGCCGATTCCGGCCGCGAACACGGCGAGGGCTTCCGGCAGAGTCATGCGTCGTCTCCATGATCTTCGCGCGTCCTCCCCGCCGTCGAGGTCGAGGGGCGCGCGGCGATCATGTCATAGGGGGCGTGGCGGGCTTCCGGGCCGGGGCGGTCCTCGTCAGTGCTCGTCAGTGCTGGTCAGTGCTGGTCAGTCCTCGTCAGTCCTTGTCGAAGGGCGGGGACTCGCGGCGCGGGGCGGGCGCGGTGGCGGGCTCGCGTGAGCCGTTGCCGGGAGCGCCGGGGGCGCCCGGGAGGTTGACGATTCCGCCGAGGCCCTTGAGCGCGTCGTTCAGCTCGCTGGGGATGATCCACAGCTTGTTGGCGTCGCCCTCGGCTATCTTCGGCAGCATCTGGAGGTACTGGTAGGCGAGGAGCTTCTGGTCGGGGTCGCCCGCGTGGATCGACTCGAAGACCGTGCGGATCGCCTGGGCCTCACCTTCGGCGCGCAGCGCGGCGGCCTTGGCGTCACCTTCCGCGCGCAGGATCGAGGACTGCTTCTCGCCCTCCGCGGTGAGGATCTGGGACTGCCGGATGCCCTCCGCGGTGAGGATCGCGGCGCGCTTGTCACGGTCGGCGCGCATCTGCTTCTCCATCGAGTCCTGGATGGAGGTGGGCGGTTCGATCGCCTTCAGCTCGACGCGGTTGACGCGGATGCCCCACTTGCCGGTGGCCTCGTCCAGGACGCCGCGCAGTGCCGCGTTGATCTCCTCGCGGGAGGTCAGGGTCCGCTCCAGGTCCATGCCGCCGATGATGTTGCGGAGCGTGGTGACGGTGAGCTGCTCGATGGCCTGGATGTAGCTGGCGACCTCGTACGTCGCGGCGCGGGCGTCGGTCACCTGGTAGTAGATGACGGTGTCGATGTTGACCACCAGGTTGTCCTGGGTGATCACCGGCTGCGGCGGGAACGGCACGACCTGCTCGCGCAGGTCGATGCGGTTGCGGATGGTGTCGATGAACGGCACCACGATGTTGAGGCCGGCGCTGAGGGTCCGGGTGTAGCGGCCGAAGCGCTCGACGATGGCGGCGCTGGCCTGTGGAATCACCTGGACCGTCTTGATCAGCGCGATGAAGACGAGCACCACCAGGATGATCAGGACGATGATGATGGGCTGCATGTCCACTCCCCGCGCGGGTCGGCTGCGGGAGTACGACGTACTCCGGCATGATCAATTCTGGCAGAACGGCCGCCTGTCGCGGGCGGGTTCGGTGATTTCCCGGCCCTCGTCGGCGACGCTCCGCCGTCGGATGTTCGGATGTCGGGTGTTCAGGTGTCCGGAGGCCGGGTGTTCAGATGACGACGGCGGTCGCTCCGTCGATCTCCACCACGTCCACCTGCTGCCCCGGGTCGTAGACCCGGCCGTGCTCCAGGGCGCGGGCCGACCAGACCTCTCCGCCGAGTTTGATCCGTCCGTTGGCACCGCCGTCGACACGTTCCAGGACGACGGCCTGCTTGCCCTTGAGGGCGTCGACACCGCTGCGCTGTTCCGGGCGTTGCCGGTTGCGGTACGCGATGGGCCGTACGAAGACCAGCAGCGCGACCGACACGACGACGAAGACGATCACCTGGGCGACGATCCCGCCGCCCATTCCGGCCGTGACCGACCCGGCCACCGCTCCGACGGCGAACATCCCGAATTCGGGCATCGCCGTGATCACCAGCGGTATCCCGAGACCCACTGCCGCTATCAGCCACCACACCCATGCGTCCACGTCGCCAATCGTAGGCGTGCGGAGGGCAGTTGCGGCAGTACGCAATGGAAACCCGGACGAAAACCCTTCAGGACAGCGGCAGTCCGGCGGCCGTCCAGCGGTCGCCGCGGCGCTCGACGACCAGCGGGAGGCCGAAGCAGCGGGACAGGTTGCGGGAGGTGAGTTCCAGGTCGATCGGTCCTGCGGCGACGACCTTGCCCTGCTGGATCATCAGGACGTGGGTGAAGCCGGGGGCGATCTCCTCGACGTGGTGGGTGACCATGATCATCGAGGGGGCGATGGGGTCGCGGGCCAGCCGGCCGAGGCGGCGGACCAGGTCCTCGCGCCCGCCGAGGTCGAGGCCGGCGGCGGGCTCGTCGAGCAGCAGCAGTTCGGGGTCGGTCATCATCGCGCGGGCGATCAGGGTGCGCTTGCGCTCGCCCTCGGACAGGGTGCCGAACTTGCGGCCGAGGTACTCGCTCATCCCGAGCCGGTCGAGGAACGCGCGGGCGCGGTCCTCGTCGACCTGCTCGTATCCCTCGTTCCAGGTGGCGGTCATGCCGTACGCGGCGGTGAGGACGGTCTCCAGGACCGTCTGCCTGCGCGGCATCTTCTCGGCCATGGCGGCGCCCGCCATGCCGATCCGCGGCCGGAGTTCGAACACGTCCACGTTGCCGAGCTTGTCGCCGAGGATCTGGACGGTGCCGGTGGTGGGGAAGAGATAGCTGGACGCGACATTGAGCAGGGTGGTCTTGCCCGCCCCGTTGGGTCCGAGGATGACCCAGCGTTCCCCCTCGGCGACCGACCACGACACGTGGTCCACCAGAGCCCGTCCGTCGCGGACCACGGATACGTCCACCAGCTCCAGCACATCGCTCATGAGCGCGTTGTCTCCCATTGCAGTCTCGGCTGTCTGTCGTGTGCGCGGGTAGGCACCGGCAGAAGGATCCCCCGGGGAAAACTTACGCCACCGCGCGACGGGTCCGTTCCATAGGCTGGGGGCATGCTTGATGAACCTCGCTCAGGGCGGCTGACCGCGTGGGGAAATGCCCTGCTTGCCGGACTTGCCGCCCCCGATGACGTCGCACAGGAGATCACGGCGGACGACGCCGTGCACCGGATCTCGGGGCTGCCGGGTGAGCACGTCCCGGTGGGGCTGACGCTGGGGCTCGGCAGGCTGCGCGCGCTGGGCGTGACGGGGTTGCGGCTCGCGCTGCCGGTCTCCGGGCATCCGCTGGGGCTGAGCGGGCCGCCGGAGTTCAACGCGCGGGCGCTGGCCGCGGGCGAGGCGGTGGTCACCGTCGGCGGCGCGGCGCTCGGACTGGTGCCCGAGGTCCGCGAGGCGGGCCCGGCCGGCGATGTGCACGTCGAGGTCGAGTGGCGGTGCCTGCCGGTACGGGACGCGCCGCCCGCCGACGTACCGTCGCTGAGCGAGGCCGAGCGGGAGCTGGCCGAGGCACTGCGGGACGCCACGAACGCGCTGGCGCGGCTGGACGTGGCGGGCGCGGCTCCGTCCGCGCACGCGGCGCTCGAGGCGTACCGGGCGCGCGCCGAGCGCGGCGGCGAGGTGCTCGCGCCGGGTTATCCGCCGCGCGCGGTACGGGTGCTGGCGCTGGCGCAGCGGGTCGCGGCGCTGGTGGAGATCGCCTCCGACGGGCACGGCGCGGCGGTGAGCGCGTCGCAGATCGCGGCGCGGGCGGAGCTGCTGCGGCCGGTGGAGCGTACGGCGCGCAGGGCGCAGGTCGCGGCGTACAACGCGTATGTCGAGGAGGCGGAGCGGCGCAGGACCTGACGTCCCACGCGGGGCGCGGCGCCGGAGCTGACGTCCCCACGGCGCGGCGCGGCGGCGCGTGGGGAGGCCCCGCGGCTACGGGGAGGGATCCCGTGCCGCGGGGCCTTCGGCGAGCCGGGACGGAAGTCCGCGTCGTCCGTGGTTACTTGTTGACGGCGACGTTGCCGAACGCCGGGTTCAGCAGGCCGATCACGTTCACCGAGTTGCCGCTGAGGTTGACCGGGATGTGCACCGGAACCTGCACCAGGTTGCCGGAGCCCACGCCCGGGGACTTCACGGCGGTGCCGCACGCGTCGGCGCCGCTGGCGGCGGAGGCCACACCGGTACCGGCGACGGCCAGGCCGCCCGCCACGAGGGTGACGGTCGCGGCCTTCTTGAGGTTCATCACTTCGAACTTCCTCTTTGCTGGGGGCACCTCCCAGCCGTGGCTGGGGGAGCACCGCGGCAATCCGCCGCGGTACGCCCTGCAGAACGGGCCACCGTGGATCAGGTTGCGCCGTTCGGACGACATACACCCGACAGTATGAATCTCACTCCGCCGAACGGATGCCCGCACGGACAGGTGGACGGTGGCCCGCACGGGCACGTGGTGGTCGGCCCGCACGGGCAGGTGGAGGGTCGCGCCGCGAGCGGTCCCGTCAGTTCCCCACGCCGTTGCGCACCGCCCACAGCGCGGCCTGGGTGCGGTCGGCGAGGTCGAGCTTCATGAGGATGTTGGAGACGTGGGTCTTGACCGTCTTCTCGGAGAGCACCAGCGCGCGGGCGATCTCCCGGTTGGAGCGGCCGTCGGCGATCAGACCGAGGACTTCGCGCTCCCGCTCGGTCAGCGCGTTGCCCCGGCCCTGGCCGGTGCCGCCCTGCTCCTGGGAGAGCAGCGCGCCCGCGACCTCGGGCTGGAGCAGGACGTGCCCGGCGTGCACGGAGCGGATGGCGTCCGCGAGCGCGACCGGGTCGACGTCCTTGTAGACGTATCCGGCGGCGCCCGCCCGCAGCGCGGGGACGACGGTGCGCTGTTCGGTGAAGCTGGTCACGATCAGCACCCGTGCCGGGTTCTCGGCGTCGCGCAGCAGCCGCAACGCCTCGATACCGTCGACACCGGGCATCTTGACGTCCATGAGGATCACGTCGGGCCGCAGTTCCTGGGCGCGGGCCACGCCTTCCTCGCCGTCGCCCGCCTCGCCGACCACCTCGATGTCGCCCTGCACCTCGAGGAAGGTGCGCAGCCCCCTGCGGACGACCTGGTGGTCGTCGATCAGCAACACGCGGATGGTGTTCTCAGCCACCGGGCACCTCCATCTCGATGACGGTGCCCTTGCCGGGCTCCGATTGCACGGTGAGCCGGCCGCCGACGCCGCCGGCCCGGTCCCGCATGGAGACCAGTCCGAGGTGCCGTCCGGCCCGGCGGACCGCGGTGGGGTCGAAGCCGCGGCCGTCGTCGCGGATCCGCAGCAGCGCGCCCTTGCCGTGGCCTTCCAGGATGACGTCCACGGCGTCGGCGTGCGCGTGCCGCAGGGCGTTGTGCATCGCTTCCTGGGCGACCCGCAGCAGCGCCTCCTCCTGCGCGGCGGGCAGCGCCCGCACCCGGACGGCGTGGAAGGTGACGTCGGCGGAGTGGACGCGGTCCAGGACGTCGGCCTGGGTGCGCAGGGTGGCGACGAGGCCGTCCTCATCCAGGGCGGCCGGGCGCAGTTCCACCACGACGGCGCGCAGTTCGTCGGCGGCCTCGGCGGCGAGCGCCGCGACCTGCTTCAGCTCGCCCTTGGCGCGCGCCGGGTCGCAGTCGACCAGCGCGGCGGCGGCCTGGGCGGTCAGCCGCAGCGAGAAGAGTTTCTGCGAGACGGCGTCGTGCAGTTCGTGCGCGATCCTGGCCCGCTCCCCCGCCAGCGTCAGCTCGCGGCTGCGCTCGTAGAGCCGGGCGTTGGTCAGGGCGATCGCGGCGTGGTCGGCGAGGATCCGCAGCAGGTCCTCGTCGTCCTCGGTGAAGCCGCAGGTGCCGTCGGCGCCGCGGGTCCCGCCGGGGCCGCACTTCTTGTTGGCGAGGAAGAGCGCGCCGAGGATCTCGTCGCCGTCGACCACCGGCATGCCGATGAAGTCGCGCATGTCGGGGTGGTGCTTGGGCCAGCCCTGGAAGTCCTCGAAGGTGCGGACGTCGGCGAGCCGCAGCGGGGTCGCCTCGTGGAGGATCGCGGCGAGGATGCCGTGCTGGCGGGGCAGCGGGCCGATGGCCTTCCACTCCTCGTCGCTGACGCCGTCGACCACGAACTGCGCGAAACCGCCGTGGTCGTCGGGCACGCCCAGTGCCGCGTATTCGGCGTCGAGCAGCTCGCGGGCGGACGCGACGATCGTCTGGAGGACGTCGCGCACCTCCACCTGGCGGCTCATCGCCAGGACCGCGGCGCTGACCGCTTCGATTCCGCCTCGTGGCGGCCGGATGGGCATGTCTCCACCGTACCGGCGCCGGGTGACGGTCCGTATGCGCCGCCGGACCGACCGTCCTCGGTCATGTGGCCTAGTTCCAAGTGACCGTGAAGCGTGCGGCGGCCGGCCGAGGCGTGTGCGGCCGGGGCGTTCCTACGGTGAGGGCACGAGGTGGTCCGGCGGACGGCCGGGCCCCGGTGCGGAGGGCTGGATCATGCCGGTAGCGATCATCACGGGAGCGTCGCGCGGACTGGGGCGGGCGCTGGCCGCCGAGCTGGCGGGGCGCGGCTGGGACCTCGTACTGGACGGGCGGAACGCGGACGCGCTGCGGTCGGCCGCTGCGGACCTGGAACGGTACGGCCCGGATCACGCCGGGGGCGCGGCGGTACGGCCACGGGTGCGGGCGGTGCCGGGCGATGTGACGGCGGCGGGACACCGGGCGGAGCTGGTGGCGGCGGCGCGCGAGCTGGGCGGGGTTGATCTGCTGGTGAACAACGCGAGCGCGCTGGGCGCTGAGCCGCTGGTGCCGCTGGCCGAGCTGCCGGTGGCGGGGCTGCGGGAGGCGCTGGAGACGAATGTGACGGCGCCGTTCGCGCTGGTGCGGGAGGCGCTGCCGCTACTGCGGGCCGCGGGCGGCGCGGTGCTGAACGTCAGCTCGGACGCGGCGGTGGAGGCGTATCCGACCTGGGGCGGGTACGGGGCGAGCAAGGCGGCGCTCGACCACTTGTCGGCGGTGCTGGCCGAGGAGGAGCCGGGGCTGCGGGTGTGGTGGGTGGACCCGGGCGATCTGCGGACCGGGCTGTACGCGGCGGCCGTGCCCGACGACGCGGATTTCGCCGCCCGGCCGCTGCCGGAGTCGGTGGTCCCGGCCTTCCTGCGGCTGCTCGACGAGGCCGCGCCCAGCGGGCGCTACACCGCCCCGGTCCTGCTGGAGGCGCGATGAGTGCGGTACGGGAGGACGCGCAGGCGGCGCGGCCCGCGAAGGACTCCGGGCGGGGGTCCGCGAAGGACCCCTATACAAAGAGGACGGGAGCGGGCAATAAGGACATCAGCCGGGGCAGGGGCCCGGGCCCGGCCGGGCTGGCGGGGCTGCGCGTCCCGGACTCGCTGCTCGCGACGGCCCCGGCCGCCCGCCGGGACGCGGTACGGCTGCTGGTCGGCGAGCAGCGCACCGGCGCGGTCACCCACCACGGCTTCCGCGACCTGCCGAAGCTGCTGCGGGCCGGTGACGTCCTGGTGGTGAACACCTCGCGGACGCTGCCCGCGGCCGTGGACGGGCGGCTCGACGGACAGCCGGTGGTGGTGCACTGGTCCACCCGCCGGGACGACGGCCGCTGGGTGGTGGAGGTCCGCGACCCGGACGGGCACGGCTCGACGGTCCGCAGGGCCGGCGGTCCCGCGGGCGCGGTGGTCGACCTGCGCGCCGGGGCCCGGCTGGTACTGGAGGAGCCGCTCGACCCGGCCGGGGACCGGCTGTGGGTGGCCGCGCCCTCACTGCCGGACCCGGTCGCGTACATGCGGCGGTACGGGCGGCCGATCCGGTACGGCTACACCGACCGGGACCAGCCGCTGGCGGCGTACCAGACGGTGTTCTCCGCCCGGTCGACGGACGGCCTCGGCTCCGCGGAGATGCCGAGCGCCGGGCGGCCCTTCACCACGGCGCTGGTGACGGAGCTGGTCTGCCGGGGCGTGCAGATCGCGCCGATCACGCTGCACACCGGGGTGGCGTCGGTCGAGGCGCACGAGCCGCCGTACGCCGAGCCGTACACCGTGTCGGCGACGACGGCCTGGCAGGTGAACGCGGCCCGCGCGGCGGGCGGCCGGGTGGTGGCGGTGGGGACGACGGCGGTACGGGCGCTGGAGTCGGTGGCGGACGAGCGCGGTGTGGTGCGGCCGGGCGGCGGCTGGACGGAGCTGGTGGTCACCGCGGAGCGCGGGGTGCGCGCGGTGGACGGGCTGCTGACCGGACTGCACGAACCGGAGGCCTCCCACCTGTTGATGCTGCGGGCGCTGTCGGGCGACCGGCTGCTGGAGCGGGTCTACGCCGAGGCGCTGCGCGGCGGTTACCTCTGGCACGAATTCGGCGACGTCAATCTCCTGCTGCCATAAACGTCACATAAAGCACCCCCTCCGTCACCTTGGGCGACGGAGGGGGCGACGGCGTGTGAGGTGACCTATAGGACGTACGTCACATACTAAGCCGCCTAGTGGAAAGGGCGCCTCAAGCCACTGTCCGGGGGAATACCGATTCCGATTTGTCCCTCGACCGTCTACGAAAGGAGTTCGTAGGAAGGCTCGTTGACCTCCGTTTTCCGACCCTCTAAGAATTCTCGGGTCCGCAAACGGAAGAGGTAATTCCTATGCAGCTCCCCACGATCCCGAAGATCGGCCGACTTACCAAGACCCACAAGATCACGGCGGCCGGCGCCGTCGCCGCGACCGCTGTCGTCCTGGCCGTCACCGGTCTCCAGGGGACCGGCGGGACTGCCTCCGCCGCGGTCGGTGACCCCACCGGCTTCCAGGTCTCCACCGGCGACCAGGTCAAGAGCATCGAAGCGCAGGCCGGTATCGCCTCGGAGCGCGCGATCACCGAGGCCGCGGCGAAGAAGAAGGCCGCGGACGAGGCGGCCAAGAAGAAGGCGGCCGACGAGGCCGCCGCGAAGAAGAAGGCCGCGGCCGACGCCGCCGCGAGGAAGAAGGCGGCAGCGGACGCCGCCGCCAAGAAGGCCGCCGCCGACGCCGCCGCCGCCAAGAAGAAGGCCGCCGCCGACGCCGCCGCGCAGCGTGCCAAGGACACGGCCGCCGCGAACCGCTCCACGACGCGTACGGCCGTGCAGGCCGCCCCGCAGGCCAGCACCGCCGCCACGACCACGTACACCAACGACCTGGACGGCTGGATCAAGCAGTCACTGGCGATCATGGCCCAGAAGGGCATCCCCGGCAGCTACGACGGCATCTACCGCAACATCATGCGCGAGTCGAGCGGCAACCCGCAGGCGATCAACCTGTACGACTCCAACGCCGCCGCCGGCATTCCGTCCAAGGGCCTGCTCCAGGTCATCGACCCGACCTTCCAGGCGTACCACGTCGACGGAACCTCGTGGGACATCTACGACCCGGTCGCGAACATCACCGCCGCCTGCAACTACGCCGCGGCGAACTACGGCTCGATGGACAACGTGAACTCCGCGTACTGATCCGCGCGTTCCGCTCCAACAGCCGCAGCACAAAAGGGCGGTGGGACCTTTCGGTCCCACCGCCCTTTCCGCGTATTCGGATTCGCTACGTCCGTTTCACTACTTCCGCATGACTTCCGGCTCGTGGCGGCGCAGCAGCCGCGAGACCACGATGCCGCACACGACGCCGAGCAGCACCAGGACGACCATGTCGATGGTCCACTGGCTCGCGGTGTGCTTCCACAGCGCGTCGGGGTTGCCCGGGTCCCACGGCATGACCACGTTGAGATTCGCCGTCGTGCCGAGCGCGGCCACCGCCCACCTGGCGGGCATCAGCCAGGCGAACTGCTCGATGCCGGGCGAGTCGTAGAGCTGGAAGAGCACGCCGGTGAACACCACCTGGACGATGGCGAACATGACCAGCAGCGGCATCGTCTTCTCCGCGGTCTTCACCAGCGAGGAGATGATCAGGCCGAACATCATCGAGGTGAAGCCGAGACCGATGATGGCCAGGGTCATCTCGACCGCGGGCTGGCTCTTCATGATGACGCCCTCGGTGGGCATCGCGCGCGGCGCGAATCCGATGCCGCAGATGACGGCGCCCTGCACCGCGGTGATCAGGCCGAGCACGATGACCTTGGACATCAGATACGCCGAACGCGACAGACCGGTGGCCCGTTCCCGTTCGTAGATGACCCGTTCCTTGATCAGCTCGCGGACGGAGTTGGCGGCGCCGGAGAAGCAGGCGCCCACCGCGAGGATCAGCAGGATCGTGCCCGCGTCCTTGTTGACGCCGTGCGCCTTGACCGGTCCGGGGCCCAGGCCGCTGGCCGCCGGGATGACGACGCTGACCACACCGAGCACCGCGGGCAGGATGAACATCAGGGCGATGAAGCCGCGGTCGGAGGCGATCACCGACATGTAGCGGCGGATCAGGGTGACGAGCTGCGGCAGCCACGCCTGCGGCTTGGGCGGCCTGGCCACCTGGTGCGGGATGACCGGCGCCTGCTGCGGGGCCGCCTGGTCCAGGTCCGCGGCGTACATCTGGTAGTGCTGCGAGCCGTGCCAGCGGCCCGACCAGTCGTAGTCGCGGTAGTTCTCGAAGGCGGAGAAGACATCGGCCCAGGTTTCGTAGCCGAAGAAGTTCAGCGCCTCGTCCGGCGGGCCGAAGTAGGCGACCGAGCCGCCGGGGGCCATCACCAGCAGCTTGTCGCAGAGCGCCAGTTCGGCGACGGAGTGGGTGACGACCAGTACCGTACGGCCGTCGTCGGCCAGGCCGCGCAGCAGCTTCATGACGTCGCGGTCCATGCCCGGGTCGAGGCCGGAGGTCGGCTCGTCCAGGAATATCAGCGAGGGTTTGGTGAGCAGTTCGAGGGCGACCGAGACGCGCTTGCGCTGGCCGCCGGAGAGCGAGGTGATGCGCTTGTCGGCGTGGATGTCGAGCTTCAGCTCGCGCAGTACCTCGTTGATCCGCGCCTCGCGCTCCGCGGACGCGGTGTCACCGGGGAAGCGGAGCTTGGCCGCGTACCGCAGTGCCGTCCTGACCTGGAGTTCCTTGTGCAGGATGTCGTCCTGCGGGACCAGGCCGATGCGCTGCCGCAGCTCGGCGAACTGCTTGTACAGGTTCCGGTTGTCGTACAGCACCTCGCCCTGGTCGGCGGGGCGGTAGCCGGTGAGCGCGCGCAGCAGCGTGGACTTGCCGGAGCCGGACGGGCCGATGACGCCGATCAGCGACTTCTCCGGTACGCCGAAGGAGACGTCCTTGAGGATCTGCTTGGTCACCTTGCCGTGCGGCACGGTGACGGTCAGGCGGCGGGCGGAGAAGGAGACCTCGCCGGTGTCGACGAACTCCTCCAGGCGGTCGCCGACCAGCCGGAAGGTGGAGTGGCCGACGCCGACGATGTCGTTGGGGCCGAGCAGATGGCGCTGGATCGGCTGGCCGTTGACGTACGTGCCGTTGTGGCTGCCGAGGTCGACGATCTCGTAGCGGCCGTCGGGGTGCGCGCGGAACTCCGCGTGGTACCGGGAGACCTGGAGGTCGGAGACGACCAGTTCGTTCTCCAGCGCGCGGCCGATCTTCATGACCCGGCCGAGGGCGAGCTGGTGGAAGGTGGTGGGGCTGCGGACGCCCTGCGGGTGTCCGCCGGCGGGCTGCTGCGGCTGCGCGCGCGGAGCGGGCGGCTGCTGGACCGGCGGCTGACCCCAGCCGGCCTGGCCCTGCTGGGGAGGCTGCGGCTGCCGCGCGTACTGCTGCGGCGGGACCTGCGCGGGCGGCTGTCCCCAGCCGCCGGGCTGCTGCTGTCGCGGCGGGGCGGCGGGCGCCTGCGCGTGCATCTGCGCCTGCGGCTGGGCCTGGGCGTGCGGCTGGGCGTGCTGCGGGGCCGGGGCCTGCGGGGCCCTGGCCTGTCCGACGGGTGCCGCGGGGGCCGCGGCCTGCGGGTAGCGCTGCTGCGGTGTCGCGTGCGCGGTCTCCGCGCTGTACACATCGGCGCCGGCCTGCGCGCCCGCGGTGAAATTCAGCCGGGGTCCGTCCGTGGCGTTGCCGAGGTGAACGGTCGAACCGGCCCCCACCTCTGTCTGCTGGACCCGCTGCCCCTGTACATAGGTGCCGTTGGTGCTGCCGAGGTCCTCGATCACCCAACCGCGTTCCGCACGGCGGATGGTGGCGTGCCGCCACGACACCCTGGCGTCGTCGAGTACCAGATCCCCCGACGGATCGCGCCCCAGGCTGTACGAGCGGGACGCGTCCAGCGTCCAGGTCTGTCCGTTCAATTCGAGTACGAGTTCAGGCACCCCAAGCCCCATGTGTTGTCCCCCGAGTAGTCCCCCATGGGGGGAGTCTAGAGATAGCGAAGTTCGGGAGGAACTATTGCAGGCTCCTGTCTCGTAACAGAAAACAGGCCCGATGTACGTGTTCCGCAACGGACGTTGACGCGGCACCCGTCCGCGCCCGAGAGTGGGGCGCATTGGGTGCATGGGGGGACGAACGGCCTCGGGGGTCGGGATGAGTGCACGGACCACGCCCTGGACGAGCGTCATGCTCGCCGCTGTGGCGTCGGTGAGTTGGGCGTTCCTGGCGATGGCGGGCACCGCCGCTCTCGCCTTACATCTATTGGGCGCGGATACCGCCGGATCACTGGGGCCGATGACGGCAGCCGTGGTCGCGATGGCGGTGGGCGGCAAGGTGCGGCCGGGCGGTGACGTCGGCGCGTTCGGACTGAGCGGATCGCAGACGCAGGGTGCGATCGGTATCGCGCCGCTGGGTGTGGCACTGGTCGGCGCGCTGCTGCTGTCGTGGGTGTTCCTGCGCTCGCTGCGCAGGGCGGGTCCGACGGTCGGTGTCGGCGAACTGGCGGCGCGGGTCGTGACGACCGCCGTGCTGTTCCTGGCGGTCCTCGGCGGTCTCGCCTGGGCGGGGCAGGACACGGTGGCCATCGACGGCGCCGCGCTCGGCCCGTCCAAGGGCACCACGGACGACCTGCTGAGCAAGCTGCCCGGCGTGGGCAAGATCAGCGGCGGCCTCACCGACGGGTTGCAGGGGCTGATCCAGACCAAGGCGTCGATCACCTTCCAGGTCGCCACCGGGCGGACCCTGGCGGGCGGCCTGGTGTGGGTGCTCGGCGTGCTGCTGATCGCGCTGCTCGCCTCGCGCAGGACACCGCTCCCGGCCGGATGGGAGGGCGCGCACCGCGCGGTACGGCCCGCCGTGTCCGCGCTGACCGTCGTCATGGTGGTCGCGGTGCTCGCGGGTGACGCGGCGGCCTGTTACGCGGCGCTGACCGGCGACGAACCGGGCCGGATCATGGGCGCGGCGCTGATCGGCGCGCCCAACGGCGTATGGCTCGCGGTACCGCTCGGCCTGTTCGTGCCGTGGAAGGGGCAGGCGTCGGGGCCGCTGACCTCGTTCCTGCCCGATCCCGTCGACAAGCTGCTGGCGGGCGGTTCCGGCAAGACGATCACACCGGGCGCGCTGGCCGAACTCGACGGCCGGGTCTGGCTGCTGCCGGTCGCCATCGCGGTGATGATGCTGCTCGCGGGCGCGCTCGCCGCCACCCGCACTCCGCTCGACGGTGCCACCAAGGGCGGCTTCGTCGGACGGTGCGCGGTGCGGCTCGGTCTGGTCACGGCCGTGGCGCTGCCGCTGCTGTCGCATCTGAGCAAGGTGAAGGTCAACGCGAATCTGTCGGTCTTCGGCTTCGACGCCGTCGGCGCCGGGGTCGACCTGCACGGCAGCCTCCCGCTGGGACTGCTGCTCGGCGCCGTCTGGGGCGCGGGCATGGGCGCGGTGGGCGCGCTGCTCGCGCTGGCCACCGGGGCGGCGGGACAGCAGGTCGCGGCGCTGGCCCGGCCGGGCCGGGGCGCGCTTCCCGATACGGGTGACGGCGCCTACGACAGCGGCGGTCCGGCGCCGGGCGCCGAGGAGGGCGTGCACGTGTCCGCCTCCGCCGGGGGCGACGACGCGGGCCGTACGTATCCGGAGCTGGCCTATCGGGCGGGACCGTATCTGCCGAGCCCGGTCTACCGTCCGGAGGACGGGGAGGAGCCCAACCCGTACGCCGGGGGCGGCGAGGAGCCGAACCCCTACGCGGGGGGCGGTGCCGAGCCGAACCCCTACGCGGGGGGCGGTGCCGAGCCCAATCCTTACGCCGGGCCGCGGCCCGGTGACGAGCCGAACCCGTACAAGACTCCGCAGGCTGGCGGGGTGGACGCCGCGCCGACCATCGCGGGGCCGCCGCCGCCCGGTTTCCGTCGGCCGCGAGGCGGCTCCGGCGGGGCCGGGGCTTCGGGTCGGCCGGAGGAGAAGTGGCCGGAGCCGCCGCCTCCCCCGCCGCCTGCCGCGCCGCGCGGGCCCCGCTGAGCCGGCGTCCGCCGGGGGGTGCGGGGATCTGCGGGGCCCCGCACCCCCGGGCTCGCGGCCCGAAAGCGAACATCGTCCGCCCCATGAGGGCGGTGTTCACAGCTCGCCACCGCGAGCGCTGGTCGCGCAGTTCCCCGAGCCCCTGAAAAGCCTGGTCCTGCGCAGTCGCACCGCGCCGCTCCCTGCGCCTGAAGGCGAGGCCCGCGCCATGAAAAACCTGGGCCCGCGCAGCCGCACCGCGGCGCCCCCCTGCTCCTGAAGGCGAGGCCCGCGCCATGAAAAACCTGGGCCCGCGCAGCCGCACCGCGGCGCCCCCCTGCTCCTGAAGGCGAGGCCCGCGCCATGAAAAACCTGGGCCCGCGCAGCCGCACCGCGCCGCCACTCCGCTCCTCGACTTCTCCACTTCCCCGCTGCTGAAGGCGAGCCCCGCGGTCTTGGGGCCGGTCCGCCACACGAGACGGCCCCGCGGTCTTGGGGCCGGTCCGCCACCCGAGACGGCCGATCATCGGGCCGGGCGGGGCGGCTACGGTGGGAGCACCATGAACGACGTCTCGCAGACCGCGCCTGTCGCCGCCGTTCCGCCGGCGGACGCGCCCACCATTCTGGTCAAGATCTTCGGCAAGGACCGCCCCGGCATCACCGCCGGGCTCTTCGACACGCTCGCCGCCTTCCGGGTGGACGTGGTGGACATCGAGCAGGTCGTCACGCGGGGCCGGATAGTGCTGTGCGCCCTGGTGACGGCGCCCTCCCCCGGCCTCGAAGGCGAACTGCGCTCCACCGTGCACAGTTGGGCCGAGTCCATCGGCATGGAGGCGGAGATCATCTCCGGCACCGGCGACAACCGGCCGCGCGGCGAGGGCCGTTCGCATGTCACCGTGCTCGGCCGCCCGCTGACCGCCGAGTCGACCGCGGCCACCGCCGCCCTGATCACCAACGCGGGCGGCAACATCGACCGCATCTTCCGGCTGGCCAAGTACCCGGTGACGGCGGTGGAGTTCGCCGTCTCCGGCGCCGAGCCCGGCGTGCTGCGCTCGGTGCTCTCGGTCGAGGCCGCGGCGCTCGGCATCGACGTGGCCGTGGTCCCCGCCGGTCTCCAGCGCAGGGCGCAGCGGCTGGTCGTGATGGACGTGGACTCCACCGTCATCCAGGACGAGGTGATCGAGCTCTTCGCCGCGCACGCGGGCTGCGAGGCCGAGGTCGCCGCGGTGACGGCCGCCGCGATGCGCGGCGAGCTGGACTTCGAACAGTCGCTGCACGCGCGGGTGGCGCTGCTGGCCGGTCTCGACGCGTCCGTGGTCGACAAGGTCCGCTCCGAGGTGCGGCTCACACCCGGCGCGCGCACCCTGATCCGTACGCTCAAGCGGCTCGGCTACCAGGTCGGCGTGGTCTCCGGCGGCTTCACCCAGGTCACCGACGACCTGAAGGTGCGGCTCGGCCTGGACTTCGCGGCGGCCAACACCCTCGAAGTGGTGGACGGCCGCTTCACCGGCAAGGTCGTCGGCCCGATCGTGGACCGGGCGGGCAAGGCGCGCCTGCTGCGCAGCTTCGCCGAGCAGGCCGGGGTGCCGCTCAGCCAGACCGTCGCGATCGGCGACGGCGCGAACGACCTGGACATGCTGAACGCGGCCGGGCTCGGCGTCGCCTTCAACGCCAAGCCCGTCGTACGCCAGGCGGCCGACACCGCCGTGACCGTACCTTTCCTCGACACCGTGCTGTATCTGCTGGGCATCACCCGCGAGGAGATCGAGGCCGCCGACGCGCTGGACGGCGTACCGACGCTCTGACCGCGGCAATTCCCGCGCCGGGCCGGGCACCGATACGTATCCGTACGCACGCGCACCGGTTCGCGCCGTCCCGTAGCGGCTACGGCGCTCGTACCGGCCGCGCGGGCCTCGTACCGGTCAGTCGTGCGGCGCCCAGAAGGCGGTCAGGCGGCCGACGCCGTGTTCGACGGACTTCCAGGAGCCCGAGAAGGTGACGACGGCGAAGGCGGCGGTGGGGAAGCCGCGGGTCATCCGGGTCGCGGTGTCGCCTTCCGCCGTGCCCGCGAGCGCGTCGGCGAGGGCGTGCATGCCGGGGTTGTGGCCGATCAGCAGCAGCGAGCCGACCTCGTCCGAGGTCTCGGTGAGCAGCGCGAGCAGATCGCCGAGCGAGGCTTCGTAGAGCCGTTCCTCGTAGACGGTCTTGGGGCGGTGCGGCATTTCGTGCGCGGCGAGCTTCCAGGTCTCGCGGGTGCGGACCGAGGTGGAGCACAGCGCCACGTCGGGGGTGATGCCGTCGTCGGCGAAACGGAGGCCCGCCGCAGCGGCGTCCAGCCGGCCGCGATCGGCCAGTGGCCGCTCGTGGTCGGCGACCGACGGCCAGTCGGCCTTGGCGTGGCGGAGAAGGACGATCGTGCGGGTCGAATCGACGGTCATGTCCTTCAGCTTTCCAGAAAACCCGCTGTGAGGCGCGGGATGGTGCATCTCCACCGCCGCGGGGGCCGCCGGGGGCGCAGGTCAGAGGCCGTACGGGGGGGCGGGGCGGGGCGGGTACGGCGGGAGGTCAGGGGTGAGGCTCACAGCAAGCGCTGGACGAGGTCCGGCAGCGAGGAGGCGATGTGGCCGAGCAGGTCGCCGGAGGAGGCCGCGGTCGAGGCGTCCGCGGTGCCGCCGCTGAGGAGGGCGAGCAGCGCGGCGAAGGCGAGCGCGGGCAGGGCGACGGCCCACCACGGCAGGCTCGTCTGCACATTCCCGGACGACGCGTTTCCGGACGACGCGTTCCCGCGTCCGGACTTCTCGGCCCCGGCGGACCCGGCGGCCGTGGCGGACTCGGCGGTGGGCCGGGCCTGCCGGGACTGCCGGGAGTAGAGGTGCGGGGACTGCGTGGTCACGGTGACCGCCTCCGTGGAAAACCGTCGAAGTGCCGTTGTCTGCTTGCACTTCGACGCTACGGGCGGGCGCCGTGCGGTCCCATCCGGCCGTCCACCCACTTGACCCTGACCCTGGCCCCCTAGGGAAGGTGGGGTTGTCCCCACCCCCGGACTCGGGGTCGTGGCCCGAACGGGCCGGTGGGCGGGGGCGGTCAGCCCATCCGGGCGGCGAAGGTGGCGACGATGGCGACCAGCGCGGGCACGCCGAGCATGAGGCCGAAGACGATCAGCAGGCGCCGCTGGCTCTGCGGGGGATTCGGTTCGAGTACGGGCATGCGTTCAGTCTCGCACCGGGCCGCGGTGCCGCCGAACCGGGGTCACAGTTCGTCCTCGATGTGTCGCCTGCGCCCGGCGAGCACCCCGCAGACGATCTGCGGCACCATCAGCGCGATCATGAAGGCGATCGGCAGCCCCCAGCCGCCGCTGGCCTGGTTGAGGGTGCCGACGAGGATCGGTCCGGGGATCGAGATCAGATAGCCGGTGCTCTGCGCGAAGGCGGACAGCCGGACGACTCCCGCGCCGGTCCGCGACCGCATCCCGATCATCGTCAGGGCCAGCGGGAAGGCGCAGTTGGCGATGCCGAGCAGCAGCGCCCACACCCACGGCGCGGCGGCCGGGGCGGCCCACAGGCCCGCGTAACCGACCAGTCCGAAGGCGCCGAGCAGGACGACCAGCGGGCCCTGTGCCCGCATCCGGGCGGCGAGCGGCGGCAGCACGAAGGACAGCGGCACGCCCATCACCATGGTGACCGCGAGCAGCAGCCCCGCCTTGCCCGCGGACAGTCCGGCGTCCCGGAAGATCTGCGGCATCCAGCCCATGGTGATGTACGCGGCGGTGGCCTGGAGTCCGAAGAAGCAGGCGAGCGCCCAGGCGGTACGGCTGCCGGTGATACGGCCGTGGCCGCCGTCCGCGGTGCGCGCCGCGTCACTCTTCCGGACCGCGTCGGTGTTGACGGCCGCGGCGTCCTTCCGGGAGCCGGTGGCGGGCGGCGCACCCGTGCGGTCGCGGAACAGCGCGAGCCAGGGCACCACGGCGACGGCGGCCAGCGCGGCCCACACGCCGAGGCCGAGCCGCCAACCGTGGCCCATGGCGTGGGTCATGGGGACGGTGACGGCGGCGGCGAGGGCGGTGCCGAGGGAGAGGGCCATGGAGTACAGGCCGGTCATCGCGCCGACCCGGTCGGGGAAGTAGCGCTTGACGATCACCGGCATCAGCACGTTGGAGACGGCGATGCCGCCGAGGGCGAGGGCGCTGAGGGCCAGGAAGACCGCGGTGTTCCCGGCCAGGGGGCGGAGCGCGAGCCCGGCGGTGATGGCGGCCATGCCGACGCAGATCACGGCGCCGGGGCCGTGGCGGCGGGCCAGCCTCGGCGCGGCGAAGCCGAAGAGCGCGAAGCACGCGGAGGGCACGGAGGTGAGCAGGCCCGCCATGGTGCCGCTCATGCCGAGGCCGTCGCGGACCTCCTTGAGCAGGGCGCCGAGGCTGGTGATGCCGGGGCGGAGGTTGAGCGCGGCCAGGACGAGACCGGCGACGACGAGGCGGCGCAGCCAGGGGTTCCCGGCGAGACCGGCGGCGGGTGCGGTGCCGGGTGCGGTGCCGATACGGTCCTGGGCCGGGGCGGCGGCCGGGCCGGCGGCCGGGGCCAGGCCGGAGCCCGTGTCCTGTACGGGTTCGGCGGCCGTCACGGGGGCCGTCGTCTGTGCCGTCGTTTGTGCCGTCGGCGGGGCTGTCAGCGGCGTCCGGGCGGGGTCGAGGGCGAGGGATTCGTCGTCACGCATTCCCCCATCATAGAATGATGGGATGAATCTCGGTCCAGTGCCCAGGCACACCACGCTCGCCGACCGTACGATCGGCAGCCTCCGCGCCCAGATCACCTCGGGCGCCTGGCCGGTCGGCTCCCGTATCCCCACCGAACCGGAGCTGGTGGAGCGGCTGGGGGTGGCGCGCAACACCGTCCGCGAGGCGGTGCGGGCGCTCGCCCACAACGGTCTGCTCGACATCCGGCAGGGCTCCGGCACCTATGTGGTGGCCACCAGCGAACTGGCCGGGGTGATGCGGGCGCGCTTCGCCGACTCCGACCCGCTGCACGTGGCCGAGTTGCGCAGCTCGCTGGAGGGGACGGCCGCGGGTCTGGCCGCGCAGCGCCGTACCGACGCCGACCTGGCGCAGCTCGACGCGGCGCTCGACCGGCGCGAACGGTCCTGGGAGTCGGGCGACGCGGAGTCGTTCGTCGAGGCCGACGCGACCATGCACCTGGCGGTGGTGGCCGCCTCGCACAATGACGTGCTCACCGCGCTCTACGCCGACCTCGGCGAGGTGCTGCGGGACTTCCTGCGGGCCGACGTCGGCACCGACCTGCGGCCCGAGGACCATCTCGACCACGCGGGGCTGGTCGACGCGATCCGCGCGGCCGACCCGGAGCGCGCCGCGACCGAGGCCCGCGACCACGCCTTCCACTGCCGTTTCGGCACGGCGCTGGCCTGACCCGCCCTGATCCGCCTTCGCCTGCCTGACCCGCCTCACCCGCCTGACCCGCCTGACCCGCCTGACCTGCCTGACCCGCCTGACCTGGCAGGGCCGTACACGGCGGAGCCCCCGCACCGGTCGGTACGGGGGCCCTGCCACAGTCCTCGGGGAGGTCAGCCGCCGACGGCGTGCAGGCCGCCGTCCACGTGGATGATCTCGCCGGTCGTCTTCGGGAACCAGTCGGAGAGCAGCGCCACGACACCGCGCCCGGCGGGCTCGGGGTCGGCGGTGTTCCACTCCAGCGGGGAGAGGTGGTTCCAGGTGTCCGACAGCTCGCCGAAGCTCGGGATGGACTTGGCGGCCATGGAGCCGATCGGCCCGGCCGAGACCAGATTGCAGCGCACATTGCGCGGGCCGAGGTCACGGGCGAGGTAGCGGGAGGTGGCCTCGAGTGCCGCCTTGGCCGGGCCCATCCAGTCGTAACCGGTCCAGGTGTACTGCGCGTCGAAGGTGAGGCCGACGACCGAGCCGCCGCCCACGCCGGTGGCGCTGTCGTACGCGGGCATGAGCGGCATGCACGCCATGGTGAGCGACTTCAGCGAGAACGCGGAGACGTGCATGGCCGTCGCGACGGACTCGAACGACGTGTTGAGGAAGTTGCCGCCCATGGCGTCCTGGGGGGCGAACCCGATGGAGTGCACGACACCGTCGAGGCCGCCCAGCTCCTCGCGGACCACCTTCTCAAGACGCTCCAGGTGCTCGGTGTTGGTCACGTCCAGCTCGATGACCTTGACCGGCTTGGGCAGCTTCTTGGCGACGCGCTCGGTGAGGGTGGGCCGGGGGAAGGCGGTCAGGATGATCTCGGCACCCTGCTCCTGGGCCAGCTTGGCGGCGTGGAAGGCGATGGAGGACTCCATCAGCACACCCGTGATGAGGATGCGCTTACCGTCGAGGATTCCGCTCATGTTCTCAGTGACCCATGCCCAATCCGCCGTCAACGGGGATGACGGCTCCAGTGATGTACGAGGCGTCGTCCGAGGTGAGGAACCGCACCGTCGCGGCGATCTCCTCGGGCTTCGCGTAGCGGCCGAGGGGCACCTGCGCCACGATGCCCTCGCGCTGCTCGTCGGTGAGCGCCTGGGTCATGTCGGTGTCGACGAAACCGGGCGCCACGACGTTGAAAGTGATGTTGCGCGAGCCCAGTTCACGGGCGAGCGAGCGGGCGAAGCCGACCAGCCCCGCCTTGGAGGCCGCGTAGTTGGCCTGTCCCGCGGAGCCCAGCAGCCCGACCACGGAGGAGATCAGGACGACGCGGCCCTTTTTGGCCCGCAGCATGCCGCGGTTCGCGCGCTTCACGACCCGGAAGGTTCCGGTGAGGTTGGTGTCGAGGACGGACGTGAAGTCCTCCTCCGACATCCGCATGAGGAGCTGGTCCTTGGTGATGCCGGCGTTGGCGACCAGCACCTCCACGTTCCCGTGCTTCTCCTCGATCTCCTTGTAAGCCTGTTCCACCTGCTCGGGGTCGGTGATGTCGCAGCGGACGGCCAGGCAGCCGAGCGCCACCAGTTCGGCGGGCGGCTCACCCGAGCGGTAGGTGATGGCGACCTTGTCGCCCGCGTCGGCGAAGGCACGCGCGATGGCGAGGCCGATGCCCCGGTTGCCTCCGGTGACGAGAACCGAGCGGCTCAACGGATCACTCCCTCAGTCGTGAGTTTCTCCGTGAAAAGCTATCGGTCCTCGCACCGATCCGGGGAATCGGCCCCGACAGGCTGCTCCCGTGGTCCCTGTGGGTTTCCTACAGAACCATGGGTCAGCCGTTCGCGCGGGCGGCGGCCCTGCGGCGGCTCCAGAGCAGCAGTCCCACGGCGCCCGACGCCAGAACGGCACTGCCGGACAGGGCGGTCTCCAGGGTGCCGGTGGCCGCGCGGTTGTCGGTCACGTCGCTGGTCGCGAGCTTCGCCGTGGTGGATGTCACGGCGACGTCGCCGCCGTGACCGTGGTGGCTGACGGTGGACTTGGACGCGCCGGCCGCGATCTGCTGGTCGGTCGGCGCCTGGGGCGCGGCGACCGCCGCCGCTTGTACCCCCTGGCCGAAGACGACATCGGAGCAGCCGTAGAAGGCCTCGGGGCTGTCACTGCGCTGCCACACCTGGTAGATGAGCTGCCTGCCGGTGCGGCTGGGCAGGGTGGCGTTGAAGGTGTAGTAGCCGTTCGTCGCGGAGGCGACGGTGTTGTAGACGGCGATCGGGGTGGCGTCCAGGTCGGACCACTTGAGCGGCTTGGTCGGGTCGTATCCGGCCTTGGTGATGTAGAGCGTCATCGTGCCCTTGTGCGGCGCGGTGACACGGAAGTTGACGGTGGTGGTGCCCGCCGAGACCGCGGTGGCGGGCCAGTCGGTGCGGGCCCAGTCCAGCGCCCGGTACTTGTCGCGGTTGGCCGAGCAGAGGTGGCCGTCGGGGATGATCGTGCGGCTCTGGCCGTTGGCGTTGGCGATGTTCACCTCGTTCCAGTCGTACAGCGGCTGGGTGCCGCTGTCGGCGACCAGGTCCTTGCAGACCTGCGACTGGGGGTGTTCGGGGCCTTCGGCGAAGCAGCCGGAGATCCGGCTGACCGGTGCGCTGAGCGCGCCGTGGGCGCTGGCGGTCACCGGCGTGAGCGCGGCGATCGTCAAGGCGGCGGCGCCGACCGCGCCGACCGCGGCGGCATTACGGCGTACTGACATGTGGGGGGCTCCTCGTCGTGCGGAGTGTGGTGCAGCGGACAGGAGTGAGGGCGGCGTCATGAGCATAGAGATTGGTCTGGACCAACCTCAAGGTGTCGGCACGGATTGGCATCTGACGATTCGCCGGCCGCCTGCCGCGGCACACGCCGCGTCCTGCGGAAAAGCACGCGCTGGCGGTCTGCGGGACATGATTCACTGCGGATACCTGTCGAACCGGTCGAAGGGGAAGTTCGTCGTGCCTCATGAGGTCGATCAGTCATTCCTGGCGCTGCCCCTGCGGGCACTCGCCGACGCCGCACTGGCCCGCGCCCGCGCGCTGGGCGCGGACCACGCCGATTTCCGGCTGGAGCGGGTGCGCGGCGCGACCTGGCGGCTGCGCGACGCGCGCCCGTCGGGCACCTCCGACACCACCGACCTGGGGTACGCGGTACGGGTGGTGCACGGCGGCGCCTGGGGCTTCGCCTCCGGGGTCGACCTGACGATGGACGCGGCGGCCAAGGTCGCCTCGCAGGCGGTCGCGATGGCCAAGCTGTCCGCGAAGGTGATCGCGGCGGCGGGGTCGCGGGAGCGGGTGGAGCTGGCCGACGAGCCGGTGCACGCGGACCGGGTGTG
This sequence comes from Streptomyces sp. NPDC008139, assembly GCF_042957025.1. Classification (NCBI taxonomy): domain Bacteria; kingdom Bacillati; phylum Actinomycetota; class Actinomycetes; order Kitasatosporales; family Streptomycetaceae; genus Streptomyces; species Streptomyces sp. NPDC008139. The sequence continues at coordinate 386,553 of NZ_JBIBHM010000009.1, read as the reverse complement.
GGTGTCGGCGTACGACATCAACCCGTTCGACGTGCCGGACGCGGAGAAGACGGCGCTGCTCGCGGAGTGGAGCGCCCGGCTGCTGGCGGCCGACGGGGTCGACCACGCGGACGCCTCGCTGATGACCGTGCAGGAGAACAAGTTCTACGCGGACACCGCGGGCACCACGACCACGCAGCAGCGCGTCCGCCTCCATTCGCAGCTCACCGCTGTCGCCGTCGACGGCGACAGCGGCGACTTCGACTCGATGCGCACGCTCGCGCCGCCGGTCGGCCGCGGCTGGGAGTATCTGACCGGCGCGGACCACGGCTGGGACTGGGACGCGGAGCTGGCCCGTATCCCGGAGCTGCTGGCCGAGAAGATGCGCGCGCCCTCGGTCGAGGCGGGCGCGTACGACCTGGTGGTCGACCCGTCCAACCTGTGGCTGACGATCCACGAATCGATCGGCCACGCCACGGAGTTGGACCGCGCGCTGGGGTACGAGGCGGCGTACGCGGGCACCTCCTTCGCCACCTTCGACCAGCTCGGCACGCTCAAGTACGGCTCGCCGCTGATGAATGTGACCGGTGACCGTACGGCGGAGCACGGCCTGGCCACCGTCGGCTTCGACGACGAGGGCGTGGCGGGACAGTCCTGGGACCTGATCAAGGACGGCACGCTCGTCGGCTACCAGCTCGACCGGCGGATCGCGAAGCTCACCGGCTTCGAGCGGTCCAACGGCTGTGCGTACGCCGACTCCCCCGGCCATGTCCCGGTGCAGCGGATGGCGAACGTCTCGCTGCGGCCCGCGCCCGACGGCCCTTCGACCGAGGAGCTGATCGGCGGCGTCGAACGCGGCATCTACGTGGTCGGCGACCGCTCGTGGTCCATCGACATGCAGCGCTACAACTTCCAGTTCACCGGGCAGCGGTTCTTCCGGATCGAGAACGGGCGGCTCGCGGGCCAGCTCAAGGACGTCGCCTACCAGGCCACCACCACCGACTTCTGGGGCTCGATGGACGCCGTCGGCGGCCCGCAGACGTATGTGCTCGGCGGTGCCTTCAACTGCGGCAAGGCCCAGCCGGGCCAGGTCGCGGCCGTCAGCCACGGCTGCCCGGCCGCCCTCTTCCGGGGCGTCAGCATTCTCAACACCACCCAGGAGGCCGGACGATGAGCAGCGTGACGACCAAGCCGCACGAGATCGTCGAGCGGGCGCTTGAGCTGTCGAACGCGGACGGCTGCGTGGTGATCGCCCAGGAGGAGTCCAGCGCGAATCTGCGCTGGGCGGCCAACTCCCTGACCACCAACGGCGTCACGCGCGGCCGTACCCTCACGGTGATCGCCACCGTGGACGGCGCCGAGGGCACCGCGTCCGGTGTGGTGTCCCGCTCGGCCGTGACCGCCGACGAGCTGGAGCCGCTGGTACGGGCGGCCGAGGCGGCGGCCCGCGAGGCCGGTCCCGCCGAGGACGCGCAGCCGCTGGTGACGGGCGTGCCGCACTCGGCGGCCTTCACCGACGGGCCCGCCGAGACCAACTCCGACGTCTTCGCGTCCTTCGCGCCCGCGCTCGGCGAGGCGTTCGCGACGGCGCGGGCGGGCGGCCGTGAGCTGTACGGTTTCGCCTTCCACTCCGTGACGTCGACGTATCTGGGCACCTCGGCCGGGTTGCGGCTGCGGCACGACCAGCCGACCGGCACCCTTGAGGTGAACGCGAAGTCCCCCGACCGCAAGCGCTCGGCGTGGGCGGGCGCGGCCACCCGCGACTTCACCGACGTGGACCCGCTGGCGATGGACGCCGACCTGGCCCGCCGGCTGGTCTGGGCCGAGCGCCGGATCGACCTGCCCGCGGGCCGGTACGAGACGCTGCTGCCGCCGTCGGCCGTCGCGGACCTGATGATCTACCAGTTCTGGTCGGCCGCGGCCCGGGACGCCGCCGAGGGCCGTACGGTCTTCAGCAAGCCCGGCGGCGGGACCCGGGTCGGCGAGAAGCTGTCGCCGCTGCCGCTGACCCTGCGCAGCGACCCGGCGGAACCCGGCCTGGAGGCGGCGCCGTTCGTGATCGCGCACTCCTCGGGCGACGACACCTCGGTGTTCGACAACGGGCTGCCGGTGGAGCCGGTGAACTGGATCCACGAGGGCTCGCTCGCCCGGCTCACCACCACCCGGCACAGCGCCGGGCTGACCGGCCTGCCGGTTGCGCCCGCCGCCGACAACCTGGTGCTGGACGGCGGCGGCGAGCGGTCGCTGGAGGAGATGGTCGCGGCCACCGAGCGCGGTCTGCTGCTGACCTGCCTGTGGTACATCCGCGAGGTCGATCCGGCCACGCTGCTGCTGACCGGCCTCACCCGCGACGGCGTCTACCTGGTGGAGAACGGCGAGGTGACCGGCGAGGTCAACAACTTCCGCTTCAACGAGTCCCCGGTGGACCTGCTCGGCCGCGCCGCAGAGGCGGGCCGCACCGAGCGGACGCTGCCGCGCGAGTGGAGCGACTACTTCACCAGGGCCGCCGCCCCGGCCCTGCGGATTCCGGACTTCAACATGAGTTCGGTCAGCCAGGGGGTCTGACGCCCGTGCCCGACGAGAAGAAGACGGTCAGGATCTCCAGGTTCCTGTCGATGGTGCTGCGGCACCGGCCCGACAGCGTCGGCCTCACTCTCGACGAGGCCGGGTGGGTGGACGTGGACGAGCTGATCGCGGCGTGCGCCGCCAGGGGCCGCCGCTTCTCGCGGGCCGAGCTGGACCATGTGGTGGCGACCAACGACAAGAAGAGGTTCGCGTACTGCGAGGACGGCCGCCGGATACGGGCCAGCCAGGGGCACTCGGTGGCCGTACGGCTGGGGCTGGAGGCCGCGGAGCCGCCGGACGTGCTCTACCACGGCACGGCCTCCGCCACGGCGCCGCTGATCCTGGCCGAGGGGCTCAGGCCGATGTCCCGCCAGGACGTGCACCTGTCGGCGGACGTGGAGACGGCCGTGCGCGTGGGGTCACGGCACGGCCGTCCTGTGGTGCTCGCGGTGGACGCCAGGGGGCTGGCCGCCGAGGGCCATGTCTTCCGGATCAGCGCCAACGGCGTGTGGCTGACCGACCGGGTGCCGCCGCGGTGGCTGCGGCGGCACCCCACGGGCTGAGCGTCACCGCGGTGCGGGCGTCACCGCGGTGCGGCGGTCTTGCGCGTGCCCTTGAACATCGACCACAGGGCGTCGCCGATCGCCACGACGACGACGGCGCCGATGAGTTGCAGGACGTGCCGGGTCCAGTCGATGCCCTTGGTGTCGTTGACGCCGATCCAGGTCGACACGGCGTTGCCGAGAATGCTGCCGCCCATACCGCAGATCACGGTGAGCCACAGCGGCAGGGACTGCTTGCCGGGGAGGATCGCCTTGGCGATCAGACCCAGCACCAGACCGACGATGATCGCCCACAACCAACCCATGTCACTCGCCTCCTCGCGTCCGGACGGCGTACGCCCGGAACTCGTCCGGCCAGTCTGTGCCCGCTCCGGCTACGCCGCATGTCGAGTGGGCCGTCCGCCGTACGGCCCGACAGCGGCGCCGCACGGATGGTGCCCCCGCTATCGAAGGCGGGCGGTACGCGGCGTACCGTGGTGAGGCCGGGCCGGGTGCCGACCCGTGCTCAGGAGAGTCCGGCGGAGCGAGCGGGTGGTGGAGCGCGATGCGGAAGCAGGGCGGGCCTGAGGTCTTCCAGATCACGGGAGCGCGTACCGGTCTGACCGAGGACGTGGCCGGACGGCAGCGCAGGTACATCATCTCGATGTCGATCCGTACCCTCTCGGTGATCCTGACCGTGGTGCTCTGGGACGTGGAGCGGGTACTGGCCTGGGGGATGCTCGTGGTCGGGCTGCTGCTGCCGTACGTGGCGGTGGTGTTCGCGAACGCGGGCCGGGAGAACGTGCCCTCGCTGCCGTCGTCGTTCGTCCTTCCGCAGGCCAGGCCGATGCTCGAAAGGGGCGATCCGTCCGATCCTGAGGGCTACGGCGAGCCGGTGCCGGTACCCGCGCCGCCGAACCTCAAGAAAAGCTCAGATCAATCGTGAAGTTCCACTCCACGGACGGTTGAGCGCGTGACATACTTCGTACGCGCTCCGCATCCCCCGTCGGAGCGACGGACCGACGCCGGGCGGCTCCCCCCGTGGCTGCCCGGCGTCGCCATGTCCAGCGCCGGTTCTGTTTACTGGGCGTCGTGAGCGATGCCGGGAACACTGTGAACGAGAACGAGAAGCCGATCTGCTCGGCCAAGGACTGCCGTACCCCCGCCGTGTGGGTGCTGGCCTGGAACAACCCCAAGATCCACACGCCGGAGCGGCGCAAGACGTGGCTGGCGTGCGACGAGCACCGCGAGCACCTGTCGCAGTTCCTGGGGATGCGCGGGTTCCTGAAGGACGTCGTGCCGCTGGCGGAGTGGGAGCGGGGAGAGCGGGAGCGGTAGCGGCGCGACGGGGGCTCCGCGGGGCTCCGGGAGCGGCGGTTCTCCGAGGGGCCTCAGGGCGCGGCGGTTCAGCCGCCGATGGCCGACATGGGGCGGTCGGGCTGGAGGAAGGCCGGGTCGTCGAGGCCCGAGCCCGCCTTCTTGCCCCACATCGCCGCCCGCCACAGCTCCGCCATCCGCACGTCGTCGGCGCCGGAGCGCAGCGGGCCGCGCAGGTCGGACTCCTCGCGGGCGAACAGGCAGTTGCGGACCTGGCCGTCGGCGGTGAGCCGGGTCCGGTCGCAGGCGCGGCAGAACGGCCGGGTGACCGAGCCGATGACACCGACCGTGGCCGGGCCGCCGTCGACCAGCCAGCGCTCGGCGGGCGCGGAGCCGCGGACCGTCTCGCCCTCGGGGGTCAGGGTGAAGCGGGTCCGCAGGCGGTCGAGTATCTCGTCGGCGGTGACCATGTCGGTGCGCTGCCAGCCGTGCTGCGCGTCGAGCGGCATCTGCTCGATGAACCGCAGCTCGTATCCCCGCTCGACGGCCCAGGCCAGCAGGTCCGGCGCCTCGTCGTCGTTGACACCGCGCATCAGCACCGTGTTGACCTTCACCGGGGTCAGGCCCGCGTCGGCCGCCGCCGCCATGCCCGCGACGACGTCGTGGTGCCGGTCGCGGCGGGTGAGGGTGCGGAAGACCTCGGGGCGCAGGGTGTCGAGGGAGACATTGACCCGGTCGAGACCCGCGGCGCGCAGCGCGTCGGCGGTGCGGCGCAGGCCGATGCCGTTGGTGGTCAGCGACAGCCGGGGGCGCGGCTCCAGGGCGGCGCAGCGCTCGACGATGCCGACCAGGCCGGGCCGCAGCAGCGGCTCGCCGCCGGTGAAGCGGACGTCGGTGACGCCCAGCTCGTGGACCGCGATCCCGACCATCCGGACGAACTCGTCGTCCGTGAGCAGGTCGGGCTTGGCCAGCCACTGGAGGCCCTCCTCCGGCATGCAGTAGGTGCAGCGCAGATTGCAGCGGTCGGTGAGGGAGACGCGCAGGTCGGTCGCCACTCGGCCGTAGGTGTCGATCAGCACGGGCTCCGCCTCCCTCCTGGACGCTTGTGCGCGCCGTCGCTCCTGCGGCGGGCGCTCGGCGCGCCGCCGTTCCTCCACCCTATGACGTCGCACGGACAACCCGGCGGGGCCGCCGGGCGGTGGGGGCCTGTCGGTGCAGCGTACGCGACGGGCGCCAATTTACAACAGTTTGTTGAAACACCTGCTCGGCGTCCGGTCGCCGTCGGCTCGCTGTCCGGTCCGGCGTCCGCACGTCAGCCGGGCCGCCCGTGTCCTCCGACCAGGTCACCGGGCGCCGCACACCGACACCGCGGCGCGGCCGGTTCGTTGGACAGCCCGGCGGCGCCCACCACGCCGTCACCGTCCCCCCGCCGCTCCGCCGGCCGGGGACCGCCGCCCAGGACCGCCGAGGACTCGCCGCGATGACCCCACCTCCGCCCCCGCCCCCTCCTCCCCCGTCGCACCGGCCGCAACTCCCGGCCCGCAGGCCGTACGGGAGCGTACGGCTGCCCGCCGACCTGCCCGCCGATCTGTTCACGGCACCGGCCGCCGCCCGGCCGGGAACCGGCGCCGCCGCGCCCACCGGCTGGTACGCGCGGCGGGTCCAACTGCCGCCGCTGAGCATCGCCGCGCTGCGATCCGGCCGCCGGTATGGCTGAACCGCCGTCGGCCACGGGGAAATTCCGACCGATCCATGGAATTGCGCTTCTTTGACCGGCCGTTGGGCACTAGTTTCCTTCGTCATGCACACGTCGGACGGCAGACCCTGCCGTCCCACGGTTGATGGACGATTGGAGATCCCATGGTTCCGCTTCCCGGCCTCCCCCGGCGCCGCCGCGCGCTCGCGGCCGGTCTCGGTCTGGTGACGGCAGCCGCCCTCGCCGTACTCCCCGGAGCCGCCCCGGCCTCCGCTTCCTCCGCTTCCTCCGCTTCCTCCGCCTCCAGCGCCTCCTCCGCCGCGCACAGCTCTCAACCGCCGCGCACGGACGGCCCGTTGCTGTCGTACGTCGTCAACATCGACGGCGGGCGCGGCACGCAGCGGTCGGTGGAGCGCGCGATAGAGCGGGCGGGTGGCCAGGTGGTGATCGCGTACGACCGGATAGGCGTCATCGTCGTACACTCGGCCAACCCGGACTTCGGCGCGACGCTGCGGCGCGTCCACGCCGTACGGAGCGCGGGCGCGACCAGGACCGCCGCCATCGAGCCGTCCGCGACGACGCAGGCGGGCGGGGTACGGACGCTGACCGCGGCCGAGGTGGCCGCCGCCTCGGCGCACCGGGCGCCCGGCCAGGAGCCGCTTGAGGCCGACCAGTGGGACCTGCGGGCGATCCGGGCCGACCAGGCGGCCGGGGTCAATCCGGGCAGTTCCAAGGTGACCGTCGGCATCATCGACACCGGCGTGGACGACACCCACCCCGACCTGGCGGCGAACTTCTCCGCCAAGCAGTCCGCGAGCTGCGTGGGCGGCGTCGCCGACACCTCACCGGGCGCGTGGCACCCCTGGGACCCGGCGGCCGACTACCACGGCACCCACGTGGCCGGTGAGATCGCCGCCGCGCGCAACGGGATCGGCGTGGCCGGGGTCGCGCCCGGTGTGAAGATCGCGGCGATCAAGGTCAGCGAGCCGGGCACCGCGCTGTTCTACCCGGAGAGCGTGGTCTGCGCCTTCGTCTTCGCCGCCGACCACGGCATCGCGGTCACCAACAACAGCTACTACATCGACCCGTGGCTCTACAACTGCCCCAGCGACCCCGACCAGCGGGCCATCGTGGACGCCGTGCAACGCGCCGCCGCGTACTCCGAGCGCAAGGGCGTTCTGAACGTCGCCGCCGCGGGCAACAGCGACGACGACCTCAACTCCCACGCCCTGACCGACACATCGAGCCCGGACGACTCCACCGCGGTCACCCGCACCGTCGACCCGCACGTGTGCCTCGACCTCCCGACCCAACTGCCCGGCGTCGTCACGGTGTCCGCGACCGGCGCCCAGAACCTCAAGTCGTACTACTCCAGTTACGGCCTGACCGTGATCGACGTGGCCGCGCCCGGCGGCGACGGCAGGCAGATCCCCGACACCCCGTCCGGCAACGGCCGCATCCTGTCGACGCTGCCCGGCGGCAAGTACGGCTACCTCCAGGGCACTTCGATGGCCAGCCCGCACGTGGCGGCGGTCGCGGCACTGATCAAGAGCCGTCACCCGCACGCCTCGCCCGCGCAGCTCCAGGCGCTGCTCAAGATCGAGGCGAACAACCCCGGCTGCCCGACCGGGCCCGCGCAGGACGCCACCTGCACCGGGCCGAAGGCGTACAACAGCTTCTACGGTCACGGCATCGTGGACGCGCTGAACGCCGTCACCCGGTAGCGCCCGCCAAGACGCCCCGCACGCACGGCCGTTACCGGACGCGTACCGCCCTCAGGGCTTCACCAGCACCTTGAGGGCGGTGCGCTCGTCCATCGCGCGGTAGCCCTTCGGCACGTCCTCAAGACCGACCGTCAGGTCGAAGACCGGGGACGGGTCGACGGTGCCGTCCAGCACGTCGGGGAGCAGTTCCGGGATGTACGTGCGGACGGGCGCGACGCCGCCGCGCAGGGTGATGTTGCGGTCGAACATCTCGCCGAGGTCGAGACCGGTGCCGCTGCCGTGCGGGACGCCGACGTAGCCGATCGCGCCGCCGTCGCGGGTGATGCCGACGGCGGTGCGCATCGACTGCTCGGTGCCGACCGCCTCGATCACCGCGTGCGCGCCCTGGCCGCCGGTCAGTTGACGTACCGCCGCCACGGCCTCGTCGCCGCGCTCGGCGACCACGTCGGTGGCGCCGAAGTCCCGCGCGATGTCGGTGCGCGACGCGTGCCGTCCGAGCGCGATGATCCGCTCGGCGCCCAGCCGCTTCGCGGCCAGGACCCCGCACAGGCCGACCGCGCCGTCCCCGACCACCGCCACCGTCGCGCCGGGCCGCACGCCCGCGCCGACCGCCGCGTGGTGGCCGGTGCCCAGCACGTCGGACAGCGACAGCAGGGCGGTCAGCAGCCGCTCGTCGCAGAGCGCCGCCGCGGGCAGCTTCACCAGCGTGGCATCGGCGTACGGCACCCGGACCGCCTCGCCCTGGCCGCCGTCGGACTGCCCCTCCTCGCCGATCGAGCCCCAGAAGCCGCCGTGCACGCACGACGTGGTCAGGCCCTCGACGCAGTACGCGCACACGCCGTCCGACCACACGAAGGGCGCCACCACCAGGTCGCCGGGGCGCAGCCCCGCCACCTCGGCGCCGGTCTCCTCGACCACCCCGAGGAATTCGTGGCCGATCCGCTGGCCGGGCTTGCGCGCCGACTCGCCGCGGTACGCCCACAGGTCGCTTCCGCAGATGCAGGCGCGCACCACGCGGACCACCGCGTCGCCGGGCCGCCGGATCCTCGCGTCCGGCACCTCCTCCACCCTGAGGTCGTGGGGTGCCTGGATCACGGTGGCGCGCATGGCGGTGTCCTCGCTGGTCAGCTCGTTGTCGGTGGGGCGTCTCCACGGTACGCCAGTGGGCCCGGGGTCCTCACACCCCGGACGGGCTGGACGCGAGGTCGGGCGCGGCGGGCGTCAGGGCCGGCCCGGCCGCGTCCGCGGGGCGCCAGCCGGGGCCGCGGAAGAGGTAGCCGGCGCGGGCGCGCCACGTGGGGGCGGCGGAGAGGTCGCGGGCGAGGGCGGCGTACTCGTGGGTGGCGACCCGCAGCGGGTTGTAGGTGGCGATGTTCTTGGTGAGGCCGTAGACGGGGGCGGCGGTCTCGGGGGTGAAGGAGCGGAAGAGGCGGTCCCAGACGATGAGGATGCCGCCGAAGTTGCGGTCGAGGTAGCCGCCCTGCGAGGCGTGGTGGACGCGGTGGTGCGAGGGGGTGTTGAGGGTGAACTCCAGCGGGGCGGGCAGCTTGCCGACGCGTTCGGTGTGGATCCAGAACTGATAGACGAGATTGACGGCGGCGCAGAACGCGAGGGCGGCCGGGTGCACGCCGAGGGCGATCAGCGGGAGGTAGAACGGCCAGGAGGTGAGGCTGGTCCAGGGCTGCCGCAGCGCCGTGGAAAGGTTGAACCTCCGGCTGGAGTGGTGCACGACGTGGCAGGCCCACAGGACGCGGATCACGTGGTGGCCGCGGTGCGACCAGTAGTAGAAGAAGTCCTGCGCGAGCAGTATCAGCGGCAGCGTCCACCACTCGACGGGCACCCGCAGCGGGGTCAACGCGTAGAGCCCGGAGTAGATCGCGACGATCGGGATCTTCCACAGCGCGTCGGTGACCAGACTGCCGAGACCCATCGACAGGCTCGCGGCGGTGTCCTTGGCGCCGTATCCGGCGGAGTCCTCGTCGGGGTGAAAGCGGTAACTCACCATCTCGACGACGGTGAGCAGTACGAAGGCGGGTATCGACCACAGCACGACATCGGGGAGTTGGGGCATGAGCGCACCATAAAGGCGCGTACAGGGCACCCGCCAGACCTTGTTACCGACAAGTAAGGAAAGCGGGTGGCGGTAGCTGTCAGTGGCGAGCCGTATTCTCTGTGACCATGCTCGACAACCTGGCCGCCCAGACACCGCCGCCGTCCCCGTGGCCTCCCGCCTATCCGGACGGTTACGCCGTGGTCGACGTCGAGACCACTGGGCTCGGCCGGGACGACCGGATAGTGTCCGCGGCGGTGTACCGGCTGGACGCCCGCGGCGAGGTGCAGGACCACTGGTATTCGCCCGTCAACCCGCTGCGCGACCCCGGCCCGGTGTGGATCCACGGACTCACCAGCGCGATGCTCGCCGACGCCCCGCTCTTCCCCGAGATCGCCGACCAGCTCGCCGAACGCCTCGCGGGGCGCGTCCTGGTGGCGCACAACGCGGTCTTCGACTGGTCGATGCTCGCCCGCGAGTACGCGCGCGCCCGGTCCGTCGCACCCGTCGAGCAGCGGCTGTGCACCATCGTCCTGGCCAAGGAGCTGCGGCTGCCCCTGGCCAACCACAAGCTGGAGTCGCTGGCCGCGCACTACGGGGTCGAGCAGCGGCGCGCCCACCACGCCCTCGACGACGCGCGCGTCCTGGCCGAGGCGTTCCGCCCGAGCCTGCACCTGGCCGCCGCAGCCGGTCTCCCCCTGCCGCTGCACACCTGCCGCCCGCTGACCGAGTGGGTCGACGGCTCCGACACGGTCCCCTCGCCGCGCCCCGGCGCCTCCTACGGGCCCGGCTCGTACCGCGCCACCGGCTGGCGCCCGGCCCGCAAACGGCCCGCGTGCCCGTATCCCAACCCCGGCCGCCTCGCTCCCGACGGGCCCCTGGTCCAGGGGATGCGGGTCGCCTTCTCCGGTGACACCGGCATCGACCGCGAGCTGCTGGAGGACCGCGCCACCGACGCCGGGCTCCATGTCGCCTCCAGCGTCAGCCGCCTCACCAGCCTGCTGGTCACGAACGACCCGGACTCCCCCACCTCGAAGGCCGTCAAGGCCCGCCAGTTCGCCACCCCGGTCATCGACGAGGCCCGCTTCACCGAGCTCCTCAAGGCCGTCACCCCCGCGGCGGGCGTGCACGGCTAGGGCATCGGGCAGGCCGGGCGTGCACGGCTAGGGCGTCGGGCAGGCCGGGCGGGCCTCCATCCAGGTGACTCTCGCGCGACGCGGGGCCTCCCGCGTTGCCCCGGCGCGCTCACGGCAGCAGCCTGGGCACATGGCCCGATGCGAGGTTTGCGGAAACGACTACGTCATGAGCTTCGAGGTGCACGCCCAAGGCGCGGTGCACGTCTTCGACAGCTTCGAGTGCGCCATCCACCGTATGGCGCCGATCTGCGAGCACTGCCGGGTGCGGATCGTCGGCCACGGCGTGGAGGTGGACGGCCACTGGTACTGCGGCGGGCACTGCGCGAAGGCGGAGGGCGCGGCCGGGATCGTGGACAAGGTCGGCTCGATCGCCTGAGCCCGGCCGACCGCCCCGCACCCCGTCCGACCACGGCCGCCCCCGCCTGAGGCCCCCCTCCGGACGCCGCGCCCCGACCGAGTTGTACCGTCGTGGGGTGTACCGCTTCCTCTGGTCCCGCCAATGGGTGATCCTCACCCTCCTCGGTCTGGTCATGATGCCCACCATGGTCAGACTGGGCTTCTGGCAGCTCCATCGGCACGAGCACCGGGTGGCGAACAACAAGATCATCGCGGCGAGCCTGAAGGCCGCCCCGGTCGAGGTCGAGTCGGTGACACATCCCGGTGCCGTGCTGCCGAAGACCGATCTGTACAAGTCGGTGACGGCGACCGGGCACTTCGACACGGCGCACGAGGTGGTGGCCCGGCACCGGACGGCGGGCAACGACGGCTCGGACGACACGTCGGGCGGCGGCCAGGAGGTCGGCTACCACGTGATCACCCCGCTGGTGCTGGCCGACGGCCGCGCGGTGCTGGTGAACCGGGGCTGGATCTCGCCGGGCAACGACCCGACCGCGTTCCCGAAGATCACGCCGCCGCCGTCCGGCGAAGTGACGGTCACCGGGCGGCTGCGCCCCGACGAGACGACGTCGTCGACGGGCATCCGCAACCGCTCGGGCCTGCCGGACCGGCAGATCATGCTGATCAGCAGCACCGTGGACGCGAAGTACATGCCGCACACGCTGCTTTCGGGCTACATGGAGCTGGTGTCCATCACACCGAAGCCCGGTCCGCACCAGCCCGCGCTCATCCCCGAGCCCGACCACAGCAGCATCGGCCCGCACATGGCGTACGCGATCCAGTGGTGGCTGTTCACGGGCATGGTGCCGGTCGGCTGGGTGGTGCTGATGCGCCGCGAGCGCGCCGAACGGCTCGCGGCCCGCGAGAAGCAGGACAATCCGGAGAGCCCGCAGGAACCCGAGGGCAGCGTTCCGGTAGCGGTCTGACGCCCCGCCCCCGCACGCTACGGAGACGAGAGCCCGGCGCACACCGTGTCCGGGCGAGGCGAGGACCACCGGAAGGCGGCGAGGCGGCACCGTGCCAGGACGTATCGAGGACTACGCGCTCATCGGCGATCTCCAGACCGCCGCGCTGGTGGGCAGGGACGGTTCCATCGACTGGCTGTGCCTGCCCCGCTTCGACTCGGCCGCCTGCTTCGCCGCGCTGCTCGGTGACGAGGGCAACGGCCGCTGGCTGCTGGCGCCGATGGGCGCGCGGACGTGTTCGCACCGCTCGTACCGGGGCGACACGCTGGTGCTCGACACCTTCTGGGAGACCCCGACCGGGACCGTCAAGGTCACCGACTTCATGCCGCAGCGCGACCGGGCGCCCGATGTGATCAGGATCGTCGAGGGCGTGTCGGGCCAGGTCGACATGCGCGCCGAGCTGACGCTGCGGTTCGACTACGGCGCGGTCGTGCCGTGGATGCGGCGCGCCGACGGGCACCGGGTGGCCATCGCGGGCCCCGACTCGGTCTGGCTGCGCAGCGACCCGCCGGTCCGGGCGTACGGCAAGGACATGCGCACGTACTCCGACTTCACCGTCGCCGAGGGCGACCGGGTCGCGTTCATACTGACCTGGCACCCCTCCCACGAGAAGCGCCCGCGCCGGTTCGACCCGTACGAGGCGCTGGACCACACCCTGGCCGACTGGGACGAGTGGTCGGCCCGCTGCCGTTACGAGGGGCCGTGGCGGTCGGCCGTGGTGCGGTCGCTGATCACGCTCAAGGCGCTGACGTACGCGCCCACCGGTGGCATCGCCGCCGCCGCGACCACGTCGCTGCCCGAGGAGATCGGCGGGGTCCGCAACTGGGACTACCGCTACTGCTGGCTGCGCGACGCGGCGCTGACCCTCAACGCCCTGGTGGAGGGCGGCTACCTCCAGGAGGCGGGCGCCTGGCGCGACTGGCTGCTGCGCGCGGTGGCGGGCGACCCGGCCGACCTCCAGATCATGTACGGCATCGGCGGCGAGCGGCGGCTGACGGAGTACGAGGCGCCGTGGCTGCGCGGCTACGAGGGCTCGGCGCCGGTCCGGATCGGCAACGCCGCCGCGGGACAGCTCCAACTCGACGTGTACGGCGAGGTGTTGGACTCGCTGTTCCTGGCCCGGGCGGCCGGGATGCGCGACGAGCCGCACGCCTGGAATCTGCAACGCGCCCTGATGGACTTCCTGGAGACCAAGTGGCACGAGCCGGACGAGGGCATCTGGGAAGTCCGCGGCCCGCGCCGCCACTTCGTGCACTCCAAGGTGATGGCCTGGGTCGCCGCCGACCGCGCGGTGCGGACCGTGGAGGCGCTGCCCCGGCTCAAGGGCGATGTGGGACTGTGGCGTTCGATGCGCGCCCAGGTGCACGCGGAGGTCTGCGAGAAGGGCTACGACGCGCGGCGCAACACCTTCACGCAGTCCTACGGCTCCAAGGAACTGGACGCGGCGACGCTGCTCATCCCGCAGGTGGGATTCCTGCCGCCCACCGACCGCCGCGTGATCGGCACGGTGGAGGCGGTCCGCCGCGAACTGGACCTCGGCGGCTTCATCCGCCGCTATACCCCGGACGCGGTCGGCGTGGACGGGTTGCCCGGCTCCGAAGGGGCCTTCCTGGCCTGCTCGTTCTGGCTCGCGGACGCGCTGTACGCGATCGGCCGCCAGGACGAGGCGACCGAACTGTTCGAGCGGCTGCTGACGTTGCGCAACGACGTCGGACTGCTGGCCGAGGAGTGGGACCCGGTCACCGGGCGGCTGCTGGGCAACTTCCCGCAGGCGTTCAGCCACGTCGGACTCGTCAACACCGCGCTCGCCCTGTCGGGCGTGCCTGCCATAAGGGACTGCTGACCATGGATCTCGGACTCGACGGACGGGTGTACGTCCTCACCGGCGCCAGCCGCGGCCTGGGCTTCGCCGCGGCCCGCGAGCTGGTCGCCGACGGCGCGAAGGTGGTGGTCTCCGGGCGCACGGCCGAGGCGGTGGCCGCCGCGGCCGGGCAACTGGGCGGCCAGGACACGGCGTTGGGCGTCGCCGCCGACAACTCCGCCCCGGACACGGCGCAGCGGCTGCTGACGGCGGCCCGCGAGCGCTTCGGCCGGGTCGACGGGGTGCTGATCAGCGTCGGCGGACCGCCGGCCGGCGCCGCCGCCGACAGCACCGACGAGCAGTGGCTGCGGTCCTTCGAGACGGTGTTCCTGGGCGCGGTGCGGCTGGCCCGCGCCGCCGCGGCCGAGCTGTCGGACGGCGGTGTCATCGGCTTCGTGCTCTCCGGTTCGATCCGCGAGCCGATCCCGGGTCTCGCCATGTCGAACGGTCTGCGGCCCGGCCTCGCGGGCTTCGCCAAGACCCTCGCCGCCGAACTGGGGCCGCGCGGCATCCGGGTGGTCGGCCTGCTGCCGTCGCGGATCGACACCGACCGGGTACGGGAGCTGGACGCGCTCGGCGGCGACGAGGCGGCGGCCAGGGCCCGGGCGAGCGCGACGATCCCGCTGCGGCGCTACGGCACGCCCGAGGAGTTCGGCCGGGCCGCGGCCTTCCTGCTCTCGCCCGCCGCGTCGTATCTGACCGGTGTGCTGCTGCCGGTGGACGGCGGCGCCCAGCGCGCCCTGTGACGGGGACGCGAAGAGCCCTCACCGACGGCTCGGTGAGGGCTCCGCGAGGGCGGGGCGGGCGGCCGGTCAGCTGACCCGCGCCGCGCGGTGCCTGACCGCGCGCAGCCGCGCCTCGGCGGGCAGCTTGTCCAGACCGGCCGACGTACAGGCGCGGTGGAGCACCGCGCTGTCGAGACCGGCGACCACCTCGTCCGGGGTGGCGTCGGCCGCAAGGCCCAGCACTATCCGGGCGACCGGTGCGCCCCGCTTGCCGCGCAGCGCCGCTCTGGCCCACTCCACGCCGTCGTACGCCTCGGTCTCCGAGGTCAGCACGTTCTCCACGGCCCGGCCGCGCAGCAGCGCGCCCTGTCCGTCGCCGCTGTCGACCCGGAGCTGCCGCAGCCGCCGGGTGCGGGCCTGGGCGAGCAGCCACCACAGCGCGGCGAGCACGAGCACGCCGAGCACGGCGATGACCACCGGCCACCACCAGCCGTCGGAGCGGTAGCGGGTCCTGTCGTGCGCGGTGAGCAGCACGTCCTTGGGGCCGGTGAAGGGCCACCAGTGCGGCATCGTGAAATTCCACCGGCGTTGCAGGTCGAGGCCGCCGAGCAGCACGGACAGGCCCACGACCAGCAGGACGAGTCCGGTCAGCGCGAGCAGGACCCGGTTCAGTACGGTACGCATCGGCCCGGTCACCCCTTCTTCTCTGCGCGCTGGACATGGACGTGAAGCTGCGGCGGTTTGGCGAGGCCGAGCTGGCGTACGGCGGTGCCGAGCGCGGTCGTCAGGTCCGTGCGCACCGCGTCGAGTTCGCGGAAGTGCGAGGAGCCGTGCGCCTTGATCCGGCGGCGGCCGACCTTGACCCGTACCCAGCGGATGCCCGCGACCTCCATCGCCCGGTCGCGCAGCACCAGTTCGGCCGCGTGCCGGTCGAGTCCGGCACGGACGCCGTTCTCGCCGCGCCGGGTCATCGGCAGCAGTCCGCGCTCGCCCGGTGTGAGGGCCAGCAGGATCAGCCAGAGGCCGAGCACGGCGGCCACGGCGGCGCCGACGATCACCCAGACGTTGTCCAGGTGGCGGGTGGCCAGCTCGTCGGCGAGCCGGGTCCGCCAGGCCATCGCGCGCCGGTCGGCGCGGACGGCGGCGATGTCGTACAGGAAGAGCCCGGCGATCCCGAGGAGCACCGCGGCGGTGATCGCCGCGGGCACCCGGCGTCCTGCCCAGAACCGGCGCGCCTTGACCGGGGTCTGATCCGAGGTCAGGGCGTACGGCTCAAGGGTGCGGGTGGCGGGGTCCGTGAGCGTGTCGCCTCCGGCGAGGACGCCGGGGGTCCCGCCCGCGGGGGTCGATCCCGGACCGGACGCCGGGCCGTACCCCGCGGCCGGCCCCTGCTCGGCCGCGACGCCGGACCCGTATCCGGACTCGGAGCCGTATCCGGACTCGCGCCCGTACTCGGACTCGTATCCGGGCTCGGCCCCGGACACCTCGCCCGGTTCCGCGCCGTACTCGGAGGCTCCGTAGTCCCGCCCGGAAGCCTGCTCCGAGCCGTATTCGGTGCCGCCGTCGTCCCCGTCGGAAGCCTGCCCGGAGCCGTACTCGGAGGCCCCGTAATCCTGGTCCTGAGCGTGTTCCGAGCCGTGCTCGGGAGTCCGCCGGGAGCGGTCGTCGGCGGGACCCGGCTCGGGGCGGCGCTCCGCCCCCTGTCCTGGCTCAGCGCCGGCGTCCGGCTTCTTCCAGGGACTCTCGCTGTCGCTCACTGGACCCTTCCCTCGTCCTTGCGGCGGTCGGCGGCCGAGTGCAGCCGCTCCACCTCGACCGCGACCTCGGGCACCGACATGCCGGTCAACGCCTCGACACGGGTCGTGACATGGCTGCGCACCGAGCCGCACACCGAGCCGATGTCGGTGGGGTAGCCCAGTTCGAGGGTGAGCCGCAGCCGCGCGCTGTCCTTGCGGACCGAGACCGAGGCGTGCGGGGAGTGGTCCTTCGGCACCAGTGCGGCGCCCGGCGCGTCCGTCAGGACCTCGCCGGCCGCCTGGGCGGCGATCTTCGCGACCACCCGGTCCGCGATCCGCAGTGCCCCGCGGTCGGCCGCGGGCAGCGGTGCGGGGACGGCTGTCCCCATCAGCGCCGCCGGTCGCGGTCGCGGCCACGGTCACGCGAGCGGAAGAACTCCCCCGGTTCCAGGTCGCCGTCGAGGAATTTGCCCGCCACGAAACCGACCGCACCGAGCGCCGCCACCAGCAGAAAAGCACCGAATCCGCCGAAGTACCCGGCGAATCCGAGCGCCATTCCGACGGCCAGGCCGATCACCGCCATGCTCATCGTCCGCACTCCGTCCCATTGGTCGTGTTGACCATCTCCGTCTGCACTGTCTTGGACCCTTACTGGACCCGTTGCTCACGCTCGTCGTCGTCATCTTCGTCGGGAAGTTTCACGTCGCCCACGGCGACGTTGACCTCGACGACCTCGAGACCGGTCATCCGCTCCACGGCGTTGACCACGTTCTCCCGGACGGCGCGGGCCACTTCGACGATCGACACGCCGTATTCGACGACGATGTCCAGGTCGAGCGCGGTCTGCACCTCGCCGACCTCCGCCTTCACTCCGCGCGACACCGACTTGGTGCCGCCGGGCACGCGGTCGCGGACCGCGCCGAAGGTGCGCGACAGGCCGGTGCCCATCGCGTGCACGCCGACCACGTCGCGGGCGGCGAGTCCGGCGATCTTCTCCACCACGCCGTCGGCGATCGTCGTGCGGCCGCGCGTGGCCGGGTCGCCGAGCGCTTTGCGCCCGCCCGCGCTGCCCTTGTCCAGGGTCCTGCCCTCGGCCGCTGACGAGCCCTCGGGCTCCGGCCGGTCGTACTGTGCGGTGTCCGTCATCGCGAGTCGTCCCTTCGTATGGGCTGCTCCGTGCCCCACACTATGTGCGCATGCCCCCGCGCGCTGCGGGGAACCGGCGAGAGGGCTGTTCCGACCCCCCAAGAGAGTGGTCGGCCTGCGGAAGGCGATATCTGGTGACCATGGACCGACTGGCCCGGACCGTACGGGAGCAGGTCGCGCTGGGCCGCCTGCTCCCGCTCGGCACCCCCGACGACAACGCCTGGATGACCGAGCGCGCGGCCGTACGCGCGCTGCGGTGGACGACCGCGGGGCTGTCCGGGGTACGGCTGGGCGGGGTGTCCCTGGCGCTGGCGGAAAGCGGGGGCGAGGCGCCGGAGTCCGGTCCGGTGGGTGCGCTGCCGCACCTGCCGGTACGGATCGAGGCGTCGTTCGAGGCGACCGCCGACGAGCCGCTGCCGCAGGCCGCCGACCGGCTGCGCGACGTGCTGTGGACGACCGCGCGCGACGGCCTCGGCATCGCCGTGACGGAGGTGGACCTCCAGGTCACCGGGCTGCTGGACGGTGACGACGCACCCGTGAGCGAGCTGGCGGGCGCCGAGGACGCGGAGCCGGACGGCGACGAGGCTCCCGTACCGCTCGACCCCAGTGGCCTCGCGGAAGCCGTCGCGACGGCGGCGCTGACCGTGCCCGGTGTCGTACGGCTGAGCAGGCGGCCGGTCGGTCTCGGCTCCGGTGTGCGGATCCAGGACACGGCGGCGGGCTCGGCCGGGGATTCGGCGGGCTCCGACGAGGCGCCGGGCCGCAGCGTTCAGGTGCAGATCGCGGTGTCGCCGGGCCACCGGCCGCTGGAGGTGGCCCGGTCGGTGGCCGCCGCCGTCGCGGTCGCGGCGGCCGAGGGCGCGCCCGGCCCGGTGCGTACCGCCGTCGTGGTGACGGACGCGGGCTGATTCCTCCCGGACCCCGCGAAACGTCCGGCGCGGACGGGCGGCTACTCCCCGACGCCCGCCAGGTCGCGCAGGCGGCGGCCCTGGGCGGCGCGTTCGGCCGCGTACTGCTCCTTCTCGGTGTGGGCGGCGGCGCCGCGCAGCAGGCCCTTGGTCTCGACGACCGCGTCGCGCGGCGGCGCGAGCAGGGCGCCGACCAGGTCGGTGACGGCGGCGTCGAGTTCGGCGGCGGGCACGACGAGGTTGGCCAGGCCGGTGCGCTCGGCCTCGTCGGCGTGCACGAAGCGGCCGGTGGCGCAGATCTCCAGGGCGCGGCCGTATCCGACCAGTTCGACCAGCGGCTTGGTGCCGGTGAGGTCGGGGACCAGGCCGAGACCGGTCTCGCGCATGGCGAACTGCGCGTCGTCCGCGCAGACCCGCAGATCGCAGGCGAGGGCGAGCTGGAAGCCCGCGCCGATGGCGTGGCCCTGGACCGCGGCGACCGTGATGACGTCGGTCCGCCGCCACCAGGTGAAGGCGTCCTGGTACGTGGCGATGGCAGCGTCGAGTCCGGCCTCCGAGCCACGCGCGAGGTCGAGGAACGACGGCTCACCGTCGAAGCCCTCGGGCGTGAACGCCTGGCGGTCGAGGCCGGCGGAGAAGGACACGCCCTCACCGCGCAGCACGACAACGCGTACCTGTCCCGGCAGCAACTGGCCCGCCTCGGTCAGGGCACGCCACAGGGCGGGCGACTGAGCGTTGCGCTTGGCCGGATTGCACAGGGTGATGTGCGCGACGGAGTCGTCGACGGCTAGCCGGACTCCGTCACGTTCGAGCAGGATCTTGGCGTCGGGCACTGGGCACCTCCGAGCGGACCGGACTGGATTACCGAAGAGTAACCAACCGGACCCGCCGGACCGCCCCCGGCCCTTGATACTCGCGGAGCCCTCAGGCCGTGGCGGCCTTCTTGCCCCGTGTGGCACCGCCGCGACCGCGCAGGGTCACGCCGGACTCGCTGAGCATCCGGTGCACGAATCCATAGGAGCGGCCGGTCTCTTCGGCCAGCGCCCGGATGCTCGCACCGGAGTCGTACTTCTTCTTCAGGTCTGCCGCGAGCTTCTCGCGCGCGGCGCCGGTCACCCGGCTGCCCTTCTTCAGAGTCTCGGCCACCCGTGCCTCCTCCAGGGAAGTGCGCTATGGACTCTCATGATCACCCCTAAGGGCGTTCCTGGCCACCCATTCGACAAGGTCCATCACGGGACATTCACCGGAGGAATGCCTGGATACGCCGTTGCGAAGGGGCCGGGAGCGGCTTTTCCGGGGCGGCAATTCCGTACGGAGAACGGTGCGCGAGCAATAGGGGCAGGTCAGCCGTGGTCGGTAAGGAGTTCTCCGACGTCACACCACTGATCACGGCGGCGGTCGCCCGTACCGCGCCCCGTGGGCGCGCGGTACGAGCCGGACTCACGCAGATGAAGGATGATCAGTGGGCCGAATGATCGAATCGACATGATCACTTCGTGCGGGTGCGGGCCTCTGAGCCGTCCCGCGCCCGCGCGGGGCGGCGCCCGGCCGGGCGCCGCCGGGGCTCAGGCCAGCGAGACCAGGTCCTTGTAGTCCTGGCCCCACAGGTCCTCCACGCCGTCCGGCAGCAGGATGATCCGCTCCGGCTGGAGCGCGTCCACGGCGCCCTCGTCGTGGGTGACCAGGACGACCGCGCCGGTGAAGGTGTGCAGCGCGCCCAGGATCTCCTCGCGGCTGGCGGGGTCGAGGTTGTTGGTGGGCTCGTCGAGCAGCAGCACATTGGCGCTGGAGACGACGAGCGAGGCGAGCGCGAGCCGGGTCTTCTCGCCGCCGGAGAGCACCCCGGCGGGCTTGTCGACGTCGTCGCCGGAGAAGAGGAACGAGCCGAGGATCTTGCGGATCTCCACCAGATCGGTGTCGGGCGCGGCCGACCGCATGTTCTCCAGCACGGTGCGGTCCGGGTCGAGCGTCTCGTGCTCCTGCGCGTAGTAGCCGAGCTTGAGGCCGTGTCCGGGCGTCACCTGGCCGGTGTCGGCCTGCTCGACCCCGGCGAGCAGGCGCAGCAGCGTGGTCTTGCCCGCGCCGTTCAGACCGAGGATGACGACCCGCGAGCCGCGGTCGATCGCGAGGTCGACGTCGGTGAAGATCTCCAGCGACCCGTACGACTTGGACAGGCCCTCGGCCATCAGCGGGGTCTTGCCGCACGGGGCGGGGTCGGGGAAGCGCAGCTTGGCGACCTTGTCGGAGGCGCGTACCGCCTCCAGGCCGGACAGCAGCTTCTCCGCGCGGCGCGCCATGTTCTGCGCGGCGACCGTCTTGGTGGCCTTGGCACGCATCTTGTCGGCCTGTGAATTCAGGGCGGCGGCTTTCTTCTCCGCATTGGCCCGCTCGCGCTTACGGCGCTTCTCGTCGGCCTCGCGCTGTTGCTGGTAGAGCTTCCAGCCCATGTTGTACACATCGATTTGCGACCGGTTGGCGTCCAGGTAGAAGACCTTGTTCACCACGGTCTCGATGAGGGTGGCATCGTGCGAGATCACGATGAATCCACCGCGGTACGTCTTCAGGTAGTCGCGCAGCCAGGCGATGGAGTCGGCGTCGAGGTGGTTGGTGGGCTCGTCCAGGAGCAGGGTGTCGGCGTCCGAGAAGAGGATCCTGGCCAGTTCGACGCGGCGGCGCTGACCGCCGGAGAGGGTGTGGAGCTGCTGCCCGAGGATGCGGTCGGGCAGTCCGAGCGCGGCGGCGATGGTGGCGGCCTCGGCCTCGGCGGCGTATCCGCCCTTGGTGAGGAATTCCGTCTCCAGACGCGAGTACTTCTTCATCGCGTTCTCGCGGGTGGCGCCCTTTCCGTTGGCCATCCGCTCCTCGTTCTCCCGCATCTTGCGCAGGACGGTGTCGAGGTCGCGGGCGGACAGGATGCGGTCGCTGGCGAGGGTGTCGAGGTCCCCGGTGCGCGGGTCCTGCGGCAGATAGCCGACCTCGCCGCTGCGGGTGACGGTGCCGGCGGCGGGCTGGCCCTCCCCCGCGAGCACCTTGGTCAGGGTGGTCTTGCCCGCTCCGTTGCGGCCGACGAGGCCGATGCGGTCGCCCTTGGCGACGCGGAAGGAGGCGGACTCGATGAGGATGCGGGCGCCGGCGCGCAGCTCAAGGCCGGTGGCAGTGATCACGGGAAAAGCTCCAGGACAGGACGGACGACGGAAACGGGCGCGAGGTCGTACGCCGTGGCTAATCGAGGAATAGAACTGCCATGGGGCTCAGTCTACTGGCGGCCGGCAAACGGTTTACCGCTCCGGCGGGGCGGGGCGTCGCGGGGCCGAGTGCTCCCGCCCCCGGTCAGGGGCGCGGCGGTGCCCGGTCACCGGTGCGCCGAAGTGGGGCACACCACACACAATCGGCACATGCAGTTCGCCGACGACACCCCGCTCGACACCTCGCAGGTCCAGGACCGGCGGGGCGGTTCGGGCGGCGGCCCCAGCGGGAAGATGGTGGGCGGCGGAATCGCCGGGCTCTCGCGGTCGTGATCGGCCTGGTGCTGGGCGTCAGCCCCGACCAACTCGGCCTCAGCGGCGGCTCCGACACCGTCTCGGACACGCGCGCGGCCGGCGCCGATCTGGCGCGGAGCTGTTCGACCGGTCGGGACGCCAACGCGCAGGAGCAGTGCCGGATCGTGGCCGTGGTCAACAGCGTGCAGGCGTACTGGACCGCCGAGTTCAGCCGCCGCGGCGCCGCGTACCGGACCGCGCCGACGGTGTTCTTCGACGCTCCGGTGAGCACCGGCTGCGGCCTGGCCGACCCGCGGACCGGGCCGTTCTACTGCCCGGCGGACCGCAAGGTCTATATCGACCTGAGTTTCTTCCAGACCCTGCAGACCCAATTCGGCGCCAAAGGCGGGCCGTTCGCCGAGGGTTATGTCGTCGCGCACGAATACGGCCACCATGTGCAGAATCTGACGGGTGTTCTGAGCGCGGCCCAGGACGGCCGCAGCGGGGCCGACAGCGCCTCCGTACGCGTGGAGTTGCAGGCCGACTGCTATGCCGGGCTGTGGGCGAAGAACGCCACCAGGACGCTCGATCCGGCCACCGGCACCTCATTGATCACGGCGGTCACGGCCGACGACATCGCGCGCGGCCTCGACGCGGCGGCGGCCGTCGGCGACGACACGATCCAGTCGCGGGCGCAGGGGCGGGTGACGCCGGACGCCTGGACGCACGGGTCGGCGGCGCAGCGTCAGCGGTGGTTCACCACCGGGCTGAGGGCCGGGGACCCGGCGGCCTGCGACACCTTCGGCTGAGGACCGGCGGGCGGGTCCCCGCGCGCCGTACGGCGCGGGGGTCGCGTACCGCTCGCGGCGGGTCAGGCCTCGCCGGTGTGGACCTGGAAGGCGGCCCTGCGCATCGCTTTGGCCAGGGCGGGGTCCGGGTGCGCGGCGGCGAGCGCCACGAGCACCTGGACGGTCCTGGGGTGGCCGACGTTGCGGACCTCTTCGAGCAGCCCGGGCACCGAGCCCTGGACGGCGGTCTCCAGGTGGCTGACGAGCAGGTGGTCCTCGCCGTGGTCGGCGACGGCCGCGGCCGTGTCGATCCACAGCCAGGTGGCCTCCTCGCGGGTCAGCAGGCCGGTCGCGGTGTCCGGGTCGCCGCCGTCCAACTCGGCCAGCCACAGCACCGCGTAGGGGCGCAGCGTCGGCTCCTCGACCACGCCGCGGACGGCCGGCTCGGCGGGGTCGCCGACCACGCGCAGCGCCTCGAAGGCGAGGCCGCGCAGCAGGGCGTCGTCACCGCGCGCGGTGTCCAGCAACTCGCCGACGGCCAGCGCGACCGGGCGGGCGGCCAGCCAGGCGCGGTACTCGGCGCGGGCCGGACCCGGCGAGAGCCGGGCGCTGGCCCGCAGCATGGTCTCGGCGGACTGCTCCATGTGCCCCGCGGGGCCCTGCGCGGCCACGCAGATCTGCTCCAGCTTGACCCACACCGCCCAGGACCCGATCGCGGTGAGAGTCACCTCGTCGGGGCGCTTGGGGTCGCGGGGGCGCAGCGCGCCGACCCGGGCGACGGCGTCCAGGGTCCAGTCGAGCAGCGCGGGCAGCGGGTCGGGGGCGTCGCCGACTCCGTCTGCGGGCGGTTCGTGCCGCTCGGCGCGCAGTTCCGCGACGCGCTGCCGCAGCAGGTCGAGCAGGGTGTCGATCGGCACCGGTTCGTTGGACAGGTGCAGGAAGGACAGCAACTGCGGTGCGGCCTCGATGACTTCGGCGACCAGCGCCGGGTCGGGACCGGCCTGCGGGCCCGGCAGGAAGGGGTGGGCCAGCGACCAGGCGTCGAAGAGCGCGACCCAGCCGCGCAGCACGGCGGTGTCGTCGGTGTCCCAGGCCCGCAGCCGCCAGCCGGGCCGTGCGGTGCCGCCGTGCAGTTCGATCAGCCCCGACAGCCGCGCCCGGTCCCATGCGGTACGGATCTGCGGCCGGGTCAGGTCGAGCGCCGCTGCGGCCTGCGCGGCGGCGTCGTCGGGCAGTATGCCGGTCGGTCCCGCGGTGCCGGGGCCGGTGCCGGCCCAGCGCGAGAGCCGTGCGGCGTCGGCCAGTTCGGCGCGGGCCAGCCGGGCGAGCTGCGACAGCGGCGGCGTGCCCTCGGGCGGCCGCGGGGGTCTGGACCGGCGCGTCGTTGCGGTCCGGCGGGCGGCGGTGAGCGGCCGTCGGGGGACAAGGCGGAGCGGAGTGTCTCGCGGGCTACGGGACGTCACTGGAGAAGTCTCTCCGGTGAGCGCCCATAATCCCAAACGGAACCCGGCCCGATGATCTACAAGGGTGCCCCGGGGGCGCTCTTCCGGGCCCCTTCGGGCGCGCGTCGTCGCAGCTCAGCGGGGTTTCCGGGACGGCTCTCACCCCGATGGGGCGGTCTTGACACCGGTCACATCAGGGGTGTGAGGAATCGTCGCAACGTCTCCTCGTAGTCCGCCGGGTTGACGTTCCACATCGCCGCGTGCGGCGCGTCGGGCACGGTGTGGAGGGTCACCAAGTCGGCTCGGAGGGCCGCGAGTTCGCGGGAGGCGGCCCACGGGGCGAGGGTGTCGCCCGGTCCGTGCACGAGCAGGGTGGGGACGGTCAGCCGTGTCGGGTCCGCCGCGGCGGCGACCGGCTCGGGGAGCAGGCCGGTACGGCCCTCGGCGGCGCGGACTGCGAGCGGCATCAGCGCGTCGGGGACGCCGTTGGACTCGGCGGCGGCGCGGACGGTGGCCTCCCAGTCGAGCACCGGCGAGTCCAGCACCAGGCCGCTGACCCGGTCGCGTACCGGGGACCCGGCCAGCGCGTGCAGGGCCATGGTGGCGCCGGTGGACCAGCCGAAGAGCACCAGCCGCTGGGCGCCGTACTCGACCGCGTACCGCATCGCCGCGTCGAGGTCGCGCCATTCGGTGGCGCCGAGGTGGCCGATGCCGTCGGGGGACGCGGGGGCTCCGGGGTCGTTGCGGTAGGCGAGCAGGAGCTGCGGGAGGCCGTGGGCGTGCAGGGCGGTCGCCACGTTCAACGGGTGCTCGCGGGTGGCGCCGAGGCCGTGCACCGCGATCACCCAGGTGTCGCGAGCGCCGGGCACGAACCAGGCGGGCAGCGGGCCGAGTTCGCCGCGCAGCAGGACCTCGGTGTGGTCCAGGCCGAGGGCGCTGCCGGGGTCGCCCGCACACGCCTGCGGGGTCAGCCGGACCCGGGCGCCGGGGGTGAGGGCGCCGCGCTGGACGCTCAGCAGCCGCCGGGTCACCGAGTACGGGGTCAGGTCGAGCACGTCGCCGACGGCGGCGTGCAGATCGTCGCCGGTCAGGCCCCAGACGCCGGGGCGGGCCGAGGACAAGGTTCGGGTGAGCACCACCTGGTCCGCGGTCACGCTGTGCAGCGTCACATCGCCCTCGGGCACCGGGCCTCTCAGCGACGGCCTCAGGGCGAAGCGGGATCCGTACCGGCCGGCCGCCAGCGCGGCCGTACCGGCACCCAGCACGGTGGTGGCTGCCATGGCCACCGCGGTTCGGGTACGCATCTCTTCCAGTGTGAGCGCGTCGGCCGAAAGCGGCCAGGCGACGGCGGCGGCCGGGTGACGTACGGCGAGTGACGGCGACCGGGTGACGTACGGGGCCGGGTGACGTACGGGCGAGTGACGTACGGGGGCGGACGGCGTGTGCGGGGCGGCCGGGCGCGGCGGGCGCGTGGAGAAGCGTGTGTGGAGACGGTGGAGACGCGGCGGCCCGAGGCGTCTAGTCGGTGGGCTCCGGTGCGCCCTGCCCGTAGCCGCGCAGCTTTTCCGCGACTTTGGCCAGCTCGCGGCCAGGGAGCGTACGGGGCTCGTGGCCGTTGGCCGATCCGGCCAGCAGCCAGACGCGGCACATCCACTCCAGCTGGGCGGTGTTGTCGTACGCCTTGTCGAGGGTGTCGGCGTACACGAGGGTGCCGTGGTTGCGCATCAGGCAGCCGGTGCGGTCGCGGAGCGCCTTGAGGACGGCGGCGGCCAGCCTCTGGCTGCCGTAGGTGGCGTAGTCCGCGACCCTGACCTGGCCGCCGAGGGCCGCCGCCATGTAGTGGATGACGGGCAGCTTGTCGACGAGGGTGGAGACGGCGGTGGCGTGCGCGGCGTGGGTGTGCACGATCGCGCGGGCGTCCGTGGCGCGGTAGACGGCCAGGTGCATGGGCAGTTCGCTGGTCGGCCGCAGCTCCCCCATGAGCCGGCGGCCCGTGAGATCCACCACTACGGCGTCCGCCGGGCCGAGCCGGTCGTAGGGGACGCCGGTCGGGGTGACCAGCACGAGATCGCCGACGCGGGCCGAGACATTGCCCGAGGTGCCGACCACCAGCCCGTCGGCGACCGTGCGCCGGGCGGTGTCCACCACGTCCGACCAAGCCTTCTCCAAGGAGTCCTGCACACGGGCATTATCACCGCCCGGCCCCCGACGGGCGCGGATCGCCTCCCCGAGGGGTCCGATCGGCCGGATCGGCTTGATACTGACTGAGGCCGCCCGACCGCTCCGGCACCACAAAGCCGCCGTCAGTTCATCTTCCGTTCATCCGCTCTCCGTACGGTCGCCTCGCCACTGTCCGATCAAACGAATGCCTGGGTACATGGAACACATCACGCTCCTGATCGGAATCGTGATCGTCACCGCACTCGTGTTCGACTTCACGAACGGTTTCCACGACACCGCCAACGCGATGGCCACCACCATCTCGACCGGCGCACTCAAGCCAAAGACGGCGGTGGCCATGTCCGCCGTGCTCAACCTCGTCGGCGCCTTCCTCTCGGTGGAGGTCGCCAAGACCATCTCCGGCGGCATCATCGACGAGTCCTCCGGCATCAGACCAGAGGTGATCTTCGCCGGGCTCGTCGGCGCGATCGTCTGGAATCTGCTCACCTGGCTGGCCGGACTCCCGTCCAGTTCCTCGCACGCCCTGTTCGGCGGCCTCATCGGCGCCACCCTCGTCTCGGTCGGCACCCACGGTGTGCACGGCGAGGCGGTGGTCATGAAGGTGCTCATCCCGGCCGTCGCCGCGCCGATCGTGGCCGGTCTCGCCGCCACGCTCGCCACCCGGCTCACCTACCGGATCGGCCGCCACGCCGACCCCGAGGCCACCTCCAAGGGCTACCGGGCGGGCCAGATCGCCTCCGCGGGCCTGGTCTCGCTCGCGCACGGCACGAACGACGCGCAGAAGACGATGGGCGTCATCACGCTGGCGCTGATCACCGGCGGCGTCGTCGCCCCGCACGCCGACCCGCCGCTGTGGGTCATCGTCTCGGCGGGCAGCGCCATCGCGCTCGGTACGTACATCGGCGGCTGGCGGATCATCCGCACGATGGGCAAGGGCATCACCGACATCCAGCCGCAGCAGGGCTTCGCCGCCCAGACCGGCGCCGCGGCCACCATCCTCGCCTCCTCGCACCTCGGCTTCGCGCTGTCCACCACGCAGGTCTGCTCCGGCTCGGTGATGGGCGCGGGCCTCGGCCGCAAGGGCGCGGTGGTCCGCTGGAGCACCGCGGGCCGCATGGTCGCCGCGTGGGGGCTCACGCTGCCCGCCGCCGGACTGGTCGCGGCCGGTGCCGCGCTGCTGGCCGACGAGGGCACCTGGGGCGTCACCGCGGTGGCGGTCCTCGGCCTGGCGGTGTGCGCGGTCATCCGTACGGCGTCGCGCCGCAAGCCGGTCACGCACGCCAACGTCAACGACCTGGACGGCGACCCGGCCTCCGGTCCTGACGCGGCGGTCGAGCCGCAGGGCGCGGTCACCGCGGCCATCGCGGCCGTCATCCCGCCGCCCGCGGGGACCGTCGTACCCGGCGCCCCCTCCGACACCGTTCCGGGCGCTCCCGCCACGGCCTGACCTGCCCCTCCCCCGCGCCTCCCCGCTCTACCTCAAGGACCCAGGGACCCCCTCATGAGCATCGACTGGCACGCGCTCGGCACGGTCTTCGGCGTCACCCTCGTGGCGACCGTGGGCCTGGTCGGCCTGTTCACCCTCGGCATCGTCGGCCTCACCAAGCACGGCTCCGCTCCGGCGTCCGACTCCGGCTCCGGTTCCCCTGCCGCATCCGGGGCCGGCTCCGTTTCCCACGGGGGCGCCCTGCTCGCCCGGACCGGCGGCTACGCCTGCTTCGCCGTGTGCGCCGCGGCGGTCTCGTACGGCATCTATCTGATCGTGGCCTGAACTCACGGGTTTCGGCGGCGGATGTGGACCTCGCCACACTCCGTCTTCCCAGGTCAACGGTGAGTTGACCTGCCTGCGCGCACGTGGTGGACTGCGGAGGCCATGCGGCGGCAGGAGAGGAAGTCCGGTGCGAATCCGGCGCGGTCCCGCCACTGTCACCGGGGAGTGCACTCCCAACCCGTACGTCACGGCCGGAAATCCGGTTGGAAGGCCGGGAGTGCGTAGATCCGGGAGCCAGGAGACTCTCACCGCCGGTCACGTCGAACCAGGGCGCGGACCCTGAGTGAGGACCTCTGCCATGCCCGGCTGCGCTCGACTCGTCACGGACCACCGCACGCAGGTGCGCACAAGTACGCCACCCTGTCCGGCACTTCACCTGGACGGCGTGGACGCGGGCTGAACCGGTGCGTGCCGATCGCGTGTTCGCGTACGGCGCCGCACTCGGCTTTCTCGGCGATCTCGTCGCGGGCGACCCGCGTCGCGGCCATCCGGTCGCGGTGTTCGGGCGCGCGGCGGGGGCGTTGGAGCGCCGGATGTGGCGTGACGACCGGGGCAGTGGGGCGGTGTACGCCGCGCTGTGCGCCGGGGGCGCGGTGGGTGCCGCCGCGCTGGCCGACCGGGCCGTACGGTCCTCCGTCGCGCTCCGCGTCGCGCTGACCGCCGCCGCCACCTGGTCGGTGCTGGGCGGGACGTCACTGGCCCGCGAGGCGCGGGCCGTCGCCTCCGCGCTCGACGCCGGGGACATCGAGGCGGCGCGCGCCCGGCTGCCACACCTGTGCGGACGCGACCCGCATTCCCTGGACGCGGCGGGGATCGCGCGCGCCGTGGTCGAGTCGGTCGCGGAGAACACCTCGGACGCGGTCGTCGGGGCCTTGGTGTGGGGCGCGTGGGGCGGGGTGCCGGGACTCGTCGGCTTCCGCGCCGTCAACACGCTCGACGCGATGGTCGGTCACCGCTCGCCGCGCCACCTGCGGTTCGGCTGGGCCGCCGCGCGGCTGGACGACGTCGTCGGCTACCCCGGCGCCCGCCTCACCGCCGCGCTCGCCGTCCTCGCCGGGCCCTCGCCGCGTACCGCCCTGCGCGTCTGGCGCCGGGACGCCGCCGCGCACCCCAGCCCCAACGCCGGTCCCGTGGAAGCCGCCTTCGCCGGCGCCCTGCGCCTGCGTCTCGGCGGCACCCTCTCCTACGCGGGCCGCACCGAACACCGCGCCGTCCTGGGCGCCGAACACCCGGCCCCGACCCCGGCCGACATCGCGCGGGCCGTCCGACTGTCACGGCGGGTCTCGGCAGCCGCGGCGGCGCTCTCCGTCCTGACGGCGGCGATACGGGGCGGCTCCGCGCCGGGCCACGGCCGCTCGGGGGAACGGCCCTCGGGGGGACGTGCCGTCGGCGTAGGGATACTCTCGCCGCCGAGGCGGGACGCACGAAAGTGGAGTCCGACGGTGTCGCGCCAGGCGCGGTCCCTTTCCGGCGCCGGGGGGACCTCGTGACAGCCCTCGGGGGCGGCCTGTTGGTCGCCGGGACGACCTCGGACGCGGGCAAGTCCGTGGTGACGGCGGGGATCTGCCGGTGGCTGGTGCGGCAGGGCATACGCGTGGCCCCCTTCAAGGGGCAGAACATGTCGCTGAACTCGTTCGTCACGCGGGAGGGCGCCGAGATCGGCCGGGCACAGGCGATGCAGGCGCAGGCCGCCCGGGTGGAGCCGTCGGCGCTGATGAATCCGGTGCTGCTCAAGCCGGGCAGCGACCGCAGCAGCCAGGTCGTGGTGCTGGGCAAGGCCGTGGGCGAACTGAGCGCGCGCGGCTACCACGGCGGACGGCAGGCCGATCTGCTGGGCACGGTCACCGGCTGCCTCGAAGAGCTGCGCGGCCGGTACGACGCGGTGATCTGCGAGGGCGCGGGCAGCCCGGCCGAGATCAATCTGCGCAGGACCGACATCGTGAACATGGGTGTGGCCCGCGCGGCCGGACTGCCGGTGGTCGTGGTCGGCGACATCGACCGCGGCGGTGTCTTCGCGTCCTTCTTCGGTACGACGGCGCTGCTCGCGCCCGAGGACCAGGCGCTGGTCGCGGGCTATCTGGTCAACAAATTCCGCGGCGACGTCTCACTGCTCCGGCCGGGTCTGGACATGCTGCACAAGCTGACCGGCCGGCCGACGCTCGGCGTGCTGCCGTTCGCCCACGGCCTGGGCATCGACGAGGAGGACGGGCTGGGGGTACCCCCGGACGGAGTTCGGGGGAGCGTGTCGCCGCGCGGCGCCGCGCGCGAGTCGGTGGTCGCGCCGTCGCACGGCGCGGAGTTGCTGCGGGTCGCGGTGGTCGCCGTACCGCTGATGTCGAACTTCACGGACGTGGACGCGCTCGCGGCGGAGCCGGGGGTGGTGGTGCGGTTCGTGGACCGGGCCGAGGAGTTGGCGGACGCCGACCTCGTGGTGCTGCCGGGCACGCGCGGCACCGTGCGGGCGCTGGAGTGGCTGCGTGAGCGCGGCCTGGCGGACGCCGTCGTACGGAGGGCCGCCGAGGGGCGTCCGGTGCTGGGTGTCTGCGGCGGCTTCCAGATGCTGGCCGACCGCATCGAGGACGACGTCGAGTCGCGGGCGGGCTCCGTCCCCGGTCTTGGCCTGCTGCCGGTCCGGGTGCGCTTCGCCGCCGCGAAGACGCTGGCCAGGCCGGTCGGGACGGCGTACGGGGAGCGCGTCGAGGGCTATGAGATCCACCACGGGGTGGCCGACGTCCTGGGCGGTGACGAGGAGTTCCTCGACGGCTGCCGGGTCGGCGCGGTGTGGGGCACGCACTGGCACGGCTCGTTGGAGAGCGACGGTTTCCGCCGGGCGTTCCTACGCCGGGTGGCCGCCGCTGCCGGGCGGCGCTTCGTACCGGCGCCCGACACGTCCTTCGGGGCGCTGCGCGAGGCGCAGTTGGACCGGCTGGGCGATCTGATCGAGGAGCACGCGGACACCGGCGCGCTGCTGCGGCTGATCGAGCAGGGGCCGCCGCCCGACCTGCCGTTCGTGCCGCCGGGCGCGCCGTGAACGGCAACCGGGACGACGGCAGGAACGACGGCCGGGGCGGCACCCGTAAGGACTTCTCCGGGGCGGCCGGTCGGCCGCAGACCCACCCGTTCCCCCGCCGGGGAACGGGACGTGACGATGACGATGGGGCACACGTGAGCACCGTTCTGCTGCTGTCCACCGCCGACACCGACCTGTTGGCGGCCCGCGCCGCCGACTCGTCCGCCGTCTCCTACCGGATCGGCAACCCCTCCCGCGTCGATCCGGCGGCCGAACTGCCCGCGCTGCTGGACGGCGTGGACATCGCGGTGGTCCGGCTGCTCGGCGGCCGACGGGTCTGGGAGGAGGGGCTCGCGGCGCTCGCGGCCTCCGGGGTGCCGACGGTGCTGCTGGGCGGTGAGTCGGTGCCGGACGCGGAGCTGATGGCGCTGTCGTCGGTCCCCGCGGGTGTCGTCGCGGAGGCGCTGCGCTATCTGGTCGAGGGCGGCCCGGAGAATCTGACGGAGCTGGCCCGCTTCCTGTCCGACACGGTGCTGATGAGCGGCGAGGGCTTCGAGGCGCCGCGCCGCATGCCCGAGTACGGCGTGCACGGCGCGTACGCGTACGACGAGACCCTGCCGACCGTCGCCGTCCTCTTCTACCGGGCGCACGAACTGTCGGGGAACACCGCGTTCGTGGACACGCTGTGCGAGGCGGTCGAGGCGAAGGGCGCCAACGCCCTTCCGGTGTACTGCGGTTCGCTGCGCAGCGCCGACGAGGGGCTGTACGCGCTGCTCGGGCGGGCCGACGCGATCGTGGCGACCGTGCTGGCGGCGGGAGGCACCGTCGCGTCCGAGGCGACGGCGGGCGGGGACGACGAGGCGTGGGACATCGGCGCGTTGGCGGACCTGGACGTGCCGGTGCTCCAGGGCCTGTGCCTGACCTCGTCGCGCGAGGCGTGGCTGGGATCGGACGCGGCGCTGACGCCGATGGACGCGGCGATGCAGGTGGCGATCCCCGAATTCGACGGGCGGCTGATCACCGTGCCGTTCTCGTTCAAGGAGACCGGCGAGGGCGATGTGCCGGTCTACGCGGCCGATCCGGAGCGGGCGGCGCGGGTCGCCGGCATCGCGGTCCGGCACGCGGCGCTGAAGTACAAGGCGAACGCCGACAAGCGGCTCGCGCTGGTCTTCACCGCCTACCCGACCAAGCACTCCCGGGTCGGCAACGCGGTCGGTCTCGACACCCCCGCCTCCGCCGTACGGTTGCTGGACGCGCTGCGCGACGCGGGATACGTGACCGGTGAATACCCCTCCGGCGGCGACGAGTTGATCCACCGGCTGATCGCGGCGGGCGGTCACGACGTGGAATGGCTGACGGAGGATCAGCTCTCGGCGGCGCCCGCGCGCGTACCGCTGGCCGACTACGAGAAGTGGTTCGCGACGCTCGACGCCGACCTGCGGGCCGGGATGCTGGAGCACTGGGGCGAGCCGCCGGGCTCCCTCTACCTCGACGGTGACGACATCGTGCTGGCGTCCCTGCGGTTCGGCAATGTCGTCATCATGATCCAGCCGCCACGCGGCTTCGGCGAGAACCCGATCGCGATCTACCACGACCCCGACATGCCGCCGTCGCACCACTACATGGCCGCGTACCGCTGGCTGGAGACGGCGCCCGCCGAGGGCGGTTTCGGCGCCGACGCGATCGTGCACCTGGGCAAGCACGGCACGATGGAGTGGCTGCCCGGCAAGGGCCTCGGGCTGTCGGCGGGCTGCGCGCCGGACGCCGTCCTCGGCGAACTCCCCCTGGTCTACCCCTTCATCGTCAACGACCCCGGCGAGGGCACTCAGGCCAAGCGGCGCGGCCACGCCACCGTCGTGGACCACCTCGTGCCGCCGATGGCCCGCGCCGACACGTACGGCGACCTCGCGAAGCTGGAGCAACTCCTCGACGAGTACGCCCTGGTGAACGATCTCGACCCGGCCAAATCCCCGGCGGTCCGCAGCCAGATCTGGACCCTGGTGCGCGCCGCCGAACTCCACCACGACCTGCACGTGGACGAGCAGCCGGAGGAGGACGACTTCAACGACTTCGTGCTGCATGTCGACGGCTGGCTCTGCGAGATCAAGGATGTGCAGATCAGGGATGGTCTGCACATCCTGGGCGGCGGCCCGGTCGGCGAGGCCAGGACCAATCTGGTCCTCGCCGTGCTGCGCTCCGCGCAGGTGTGGGGCGGGGTGGGCGGCGCGCTGCCGGGGCTGCGGGCCGCGCTCGCGCTCTCCTTCGGCCTGGTCGAGAAGACGCTGCTCGCCGAGCCCGGCGCCCGCGTGGAGCTGCCGCCCGCGCTCACCGCGCTCGCGTCCGGCCCCGCGCGGACCGCCTCCGACGCCGTCGACCTGCTGGAGCAGCTCGCACGGCGACTCGCGGAGGCGATGGAGGCCGCCGACTGGCACCGTGACGCCGCCGCCGGGGTGGTCGCGCAGGTGCTGGGCGACCACGACGTACCGGACGCGGTACGGGTGTTGGACTTCGCCGCCCGCGAGGTCGTGCCGCGCCTGGCCCGTACGACCGACGAGATCGACCACATCCTGCGGGCGCTGCGCGGCGGTTACGTACCGGCCGGGCCCTCCGGGTCGCCGACCCGCGGCCTGGTCAACGTCCTGCCGACCGGCCGCAATTTCTACTCCGTCGACCCCAAGGCCATCCCGTCCAGGCTCGCTTGGGACGTCGGCACGGCGCTCGCCGACTCGCTGCTGGCCCGGCACCTCGCCGACACCGGCGCGTACCCGCAGTCCGTGGGACTCACCGTGTGGGGCACGTCGTGCATGCGCACCCAGGGCGACGACATCGCCGAGATCCTGGCGCTGCTCGGCTGCCGTCCGCTGTGGGACGACGCGTCCCGGCGGGTCACCGGCTTCGAGGTCGTCGGCGCCGAGGAGTTGGGGCGGCCCCGGATCGACGTCACCGTCCGCATCTCCGGCTTCTTCCGCGACGCCTTTCCGCACGTCGTCGCCCTCGTGGACGACGCGGTGCGGGCCGTCGCGGAGTTGGACGAGCCCGCCGACGTCAACTACGTACGCGCCCACGCCGACGAGGACTTCGCCGAGCACGGGGACCGGCGGCGCGCCACCGCCCGCATCTTCGGCTCCAAGCCCGGTGCCTACGGGGCCGGGCTGCTGCCGCTGATCGACGCCCGCAACTGGCGCTCCGACGCCGACCTCGCCGAGGTCTACGCCGTCTGGGGCGGTTACGCCTACGGCCGCGGTCTCGACGGGCGGGCCGCCCGCGGCGACATGGAGGCCGCCTTCCGCCGTATCCAGGTCGCCGCCAAGAACGTCGACACCCGTGAGCACGACCTTGTCGACGCCGACGACTACTTCCAGTACCACGGGGGCATGGTCGCCATGGTCCGGCATCTGACCGGCGACTCCCCGCATGCCTACGTCGGCGACTCCGCCCTCACGGACCAGGTCCGCACGCGGACCCTCGGTGAGGAGACGCACCGGGTGTTCCGGGCGCGGGTCGTCAATCCCCGCTGGATGGCCGCGATGCGGCGGCACGGGTACAAGGGGGCTTTCGAGATGGCGGCGACCGTCGATTATCTCTTCGGGTACGACGCCACGGCGGGGGTCGTGGACGACTGGATGTACGAGAAGCTCGCCACCGAGTATGTCTTCGACGCGGAGAACCAGGAATTCATGCGGAAGTCCAATCCCTGGGCTCTGCGGGGGATTTCGGAGCGGCTGCTCGAAGCGGCCGAGCGGGGGCTGTGGTCCGCCCCCGACCCCGAGACCCTGGAGCGCCTGCGCTCCACCTATCTCGACCTCGAGGGCGATCTGGAGGGCGACGCGTGACCCCCACCGCCACCGCCACCGCCACCGCCACCGCCACGCCTGCGGCGGGCCTTGTCCCCCACCCCGCCCCTCCCCGAATCCGGCGGCGAGCCCCCGTCCCTCCTGTCCTCAGTCGCCGGACAGGCTCGTCGCGCCGGACCCCGCTCAGCAAAACTCAGCCCGCCCGGGGGCCGATTCCACAACTCGGCGACGCGTGTTCAGCGCCGCCCGCCCGGCTGCCGGAGGCGGAACCCGCCGAGGCGTGCGCAGCACCGACCGCCCGGCTGCCGGAGGCGGAACCCGCCCGCGCGCACCCAGCCCCAACTCCCCTTTCCGCCGCCCACCCGCCGGAGGCGGAAGCCGCCCGCGCGCACCCCACCCCGACTCTCCAGCCCGCCCGGGGGTTGAGGGCTTCGGGGACGGGCGGGGTGGGGGGAGAGATGTCAGCGAACCGCTTGTGCATGTACGAGGAGGCATCGTGAGTACGCCGTATCCGTTCACGGCCCTGGTGGGCCAGGAAGACCTGCGGTTGGCGCTGCTGTTGAACGCCGTGAGCCCGGCGGTGGGCGGGGTGCTGGTCAGGGGGGAGAAGGGCACCGCGAAGAGCACGGCGGTGCGGGCGCTGTCGACGCTGCTGCCGGATGTGCCGGTGGTGCAGGGGTGCAGGTTCTCCTGCGACCCGGCGGCCCCGGACGCGCAGTGCCCGGACGGCCCGCATGAGGCGGGCGGGGGAACGACCCGCGCGGCGCGGGTGGTTGAGCTGCCGGTCGGCGCGAGCGAGGACCGCCTGGTGGGAGCGCTGGACATCGAGCGCGCCCTGTCGGAGGGCGTGAAGGCGTACGAGCCGGGCCTGTTGGCGGCGGCGCACCGCGGCGTGCTCTACGTGGACGAGGTGAATCTGCTCCACGACCACTTGGTGGACCTGCTGCTGGACGCGGCGGCGATGGGCGCGAGCTATGTGGAGCGCGAAGGCGTCTCCGTCCGGCACGCGGCCCGCTTCCTGCTGGTCGGCACGATGAACCCGGAAGAGGGCGAGCTGCGCCCGCAGTTGCTCGACCGGTTCGGCCTGACGGTCGAGGTCGCGGCCTCGCGGGAGACCGACGAGCGCGTCGAGGTGGTCAGGCGGCGGCTGGCGTACGACGCGGATCCGGCCGGTTTCGGGGCGCGTTGGGCGGCAGACGAGCAGGCGGTGCGTGAACGGATAGCCGCAGCGCGGCGGTTGCTGCCGTCGGTGCGTCTGGGCGACGGCGCGCTGCGGCAGATCGCGGCGACGTGCGCGGCGTTCGAGGTGGACGGGATGCGCGCGGACATCGTCATGGCGCGTACGGCGACGGCGCTGGCCGCGTGGGCGGGCCGCACGGTCGTACTCGCCGAGGACGTACGGCAGGCCGCGCTGTTGGCGCTGCCCCACCGGCGGCGTCGCAACCCCTTTGACGCGCCCGGTCTCGACGAGGACAAGCTGGACGAGACGCTGGAGCGGGAGCGCGGGGCCGGCGAGGGAGAGGGAGAGCGGGGCGAGGGGCGGGACGGCGAGGGGGACGACGACCCGGACACCGACCCGGACGGCCCCGGCGGCGGCCCGTCCGGGCCTCGGGAGCCGGAGGGCGGCCCGCAGGGCGGCTCGCGGGAACAGCCCGGCAGCGAGCAGGACGCGCCCGCGGGCCAGGACTCCCCCGCCGCGAGCGCGGGGGCGGGCGACAGCGCGGGCGACGGCGCGGGGCCCACGGGCGAGTGGCCGGCGGTCGCCGCCGGGGACCCGTACAAGACGCGGCACTTCGACGTGCCGGGCATCGGCGAGGGCGCGGCCGGGCGCAGGTCCAGGGCCCGTACGGCGCACGGCAGGACGACCTCCGCCAGGCGCCCGCGCGGCTCGCTGACCAAGCTGCATCTGGCGGCCACCGTGCAGGCGGCGGCCCCGTACCAGCGGGCGCGCGGCCGGTCGGGCGCGGGGCTCGTGATCCGCCGGGACGATCTGCGGCAGGCCGTCAGGGAGGGCCGCGAGGGCAATCTCGTGCTGTTCGTGGTGGACGCGTCGGGCTCGATGGCGGCGCGGGAGCGGATGACCGCGGTCAAGGGTGCGGTGCTGTCGCTGCTGCTGGACGCGTACCAGCGGCGCGACAAGGTCGGTCTGGTCACCTTCCGGGGCGCGGACGCCGACCTCGTGCTGCCGCCGACGTCGTCGGTAGAGGCGGGCGCGGCCCGGCTGGAGAAGCTGCCGACCGGTGGGCGTACGCCGCTGGCCGCCGGGCTGCTCAAGGCGCGTGAGGTGCTGCGCGTGGAGCGGTTGCGGGACGCCACGCGGCGCCCGCTGCTGATCGTGGTGACGGACGGCCGGGCGACCGGCAGCCGGGCGGCGGCGGGCAGCACGGTCAAGAGCGGTCTGGAACCGATGGCGCTCGCCGCGCGGGCGGCCCGGCTGCTGGCCGCGGAAGGCACCGCCTCGGTGGTCGTCGACTGCGAGTCGGGCCCGGTCAGACTCGGCCTCGCGGGCGCGCTGGCACAGGAGTTGGGCGGCGTCGCGGTGACGCTGGAGGAACTGCGCGCCGACACGGTGTCCGCGCTCGTGAACGACGTACGGAGGGCCGCGTAATGCCGCAGGGGCAGCCGAGTGCCGTACCGGACGACGGTTTGACGACCCGTCAGCGCAGGAACCGGCCGCTGACGATCGTTCACACCGGGGTCGGCAAGGGGAAGTCGACCGCCGCCTTCGGTCTCGCGCTGCGCGCCTGGAACCAGGGCTGGCCGGTCGGGGTGTTCCAATTCGTCAAGTCCGCCAAGTGGAAGGTCGGCGAGGAGCGGGCGCTGCGCGTGCTCGGCGACTCCGGCGAGGGCGGGACCGTCGCCTGGCACAAGATGGGCGAGGGCTGGTCCTGGGTGCAGCGGTCCCTGGAGTCCAGCGAGGACGCGGCCCGCGAGGGGTGGGAGCAGGTCAAGCGGGACCTGGCCGCCGAGACGTACCGGCTCTACGTGCTGGACGAGTTCGCGTACCCCATGCACTGGGGGTGGGTCGACACCGACGAGGTCGTCGCCGTGCTCCGCGACCGGCCCGGCGCCCAGCACGTCGTCATCACCGGCCGCAACGCGCCGCCCGCGCTGGTCGACGCCGCCGACCTCGTCACCGACATGTCCAAGGTCAAGCACCCCATGGACGCCGGGCAGAAGGGGCAGAGGGGCATCGAGTGGTGAACGTCCCCCGCCTCGTGGTGGCCGCGCCCGCCTCCGGCAGCGGCAAGACCACGGTCGCCACCGGGCTGTTGGCCGCCTTCGCCGAGGCCGGGCTCGCCGTGTCCCCGCACAAGGTCGGGCCGGACTACATCGATCCCGGCTACCACTCGCTCGCGGCCGGGCGGCCCGGCCGCAACCTCGATCCCTTTCTGTGCGGGCCCGACCGTGTCGTCCCGCTCTTCGCGCACGGCGCCGCCGGGTGCGAACTCGCCGTCGTCGAGGGCGTCATGGGGCTTTTCGACGGTGCCGCGGGGCGCGGTGAGCTGGGCTCCACCGCGCAGGTCGCCAAGATTCTCCGGGCGCCGGTGGTTCTCGTCGTGGACGCCGGCGCGCAGTCGCGGTCCGTCGCCGCGCTCGTCCATGGCTTCGCCTCCTGGGATCCCGAGGTGCGGATCGGCGGGGTCGTTCTCAATCACGTCGCTTCCGATCGGCACGAGGCCCTTTTGCGGGCCGCGCTCGACGAGTCCGGGGTGCCCGTGCTCGGTGTGCTGCGGCGCGCGCCGCTGCTTCATGTGCCGTCCCGGCACCTCGGGCTCATTCCTGTCGCCGAGCGGCGGGGCGACGCCGTGGGGTGGGTCCGTGAGCTCGCCGCGCTCGTGCGCGGCGCCTGCGATCTGCCCGCGCTCCTCTCCCTGGCGCGCAGCGCCCCGGACCTGCCAGGCTCCGCCTGGGACCCGCTGTCCGAGCTGGCGGCCTGCGGCGCCTCTTTCCCCCGCCCCGCCCCTCCCCGAAACCGTGGCTCCGCCCCGGACCCTCCCCCAGCTACCGCTGGGGGTACCCCCACTCCTCAAACGCCGGAGGGGCTGATTGTTCCTTCACGTCCGGCGATCGAGGACCCGGCTGCCGCCGCAGGGCCGCCGAAACCGCAATCAGCCCGTCCGGCGATTGAGGACAGGGGGGGCGGGGGGTTGCGCTCGGATTCGGGGAGGGGCGTGGTGGTGGCTGTCGCGGGTGGGGCGGCGTTCACGTTCGGGTACGAGGAGCAGGCGGAGCTGCTGCGGGCGGCGGGGGCGGAGGTGGTGGGGTTCGACCCGCTGCGGGACGAGGAGTTGCCGGAGGGTACGCGCGGCGTGATCCTCGGCGGCGGCTTCCCCGAGATGCACGCCGCCGAACTGTCGGCGAACGAGCGGCTGCGCGAGGCGGTCGCCGCCTTCGAAGGCCCGATCGCGGCGGAGTGCGCCGGACTCCTCTATTTGACAAGGGAGTTGGACGGCGCCCCGATGTGCGGGGTGCTGGACGCCACGGCCACGATGACCGACCGCCTGACGCTGGGCTACCGCGAGGCCGTCGCGCTGAGCGACAGCGTGCTGGCGGCGGCAGGCACCCGCCTGCGGGGTCACGAGTTCCACAGGACCCGCGTGGAGCCGGGTGCGGGCGCCGCCCCGGCCTGGGGTTTCACCGGAGAAGCCGCCCGCAGGGTCGACGGCTTCGTGGAGAAGAACGTGCATGCCTCGTATCTGCATGTGCACTGGGCCGCCGAGCCGTCACTGGCGCGGCGCTTCGTAGAGAGGTGCGCCGAATGACCGCGCTGCTGACCGGAGTCGGGGTGGGTCCCGGCGACCCGGAGCTGGTGACCGTCAAGGGAGTGAACGCGCTGCGGGCGGCGGCCGTGGTCGTCGTACCGGTACTCGACACAGGCGAGCGGGGGCGGGCGGAGGCGACCGTACTGCACTACGTGGACGCGGCGCGGATCGTCCGGGTGGTGTTCGCGCTGAACGAGCGGACCGACCGGGCGCGGCGGGAGGCGGCGTGGGACGCGGCGGGCGCGCGGGTGGCCGAACTGCTGCGGGAGCACGGGGCGGTGGCCTTCGCGACGATCGGCGACCCGAATGTGTACTCGACGTTCACGTATCTGGCGCAGACGGTCACGGAGTCGGTGGCCGGGGTGCGGATCGAGACGGTGCCCGGCATCACCGCGATGCAGGATCTGGCGGCGCGCAGCGGGGCCGTACTGACCGAGGGGACCGAGCCGTTGACGCTGGTGCCGGTGACGGCGGGGGCCGCGGTGCTGCGGGCGGCGCTGGAGGGGCCCGGCACGGTGGTGGCGTACAAATTCGGGCGGCTGGCCGGGGAAGTGGCGGCGGCGCTGCGGGAGACCGGCAGGACCGAGGGCGCGGTGTGGGGCAGTTCGCTGGGGCTGCCCGGTGAATCGATCAGGCCCGCCAAGGAGTTGGCGGAGGAGCTGCGGGATGGCGCACTGCCGTACCTGTCGACGCTGATCGCGCCCGCGCGGCGCGACGGCGGCCGGGGAGGAAAGCTGTGAGCGGCGCGACGGAACCGAGGACGAGCGCTGAAAAGGGCGCGAAGGTGACGATCGTCGGCGCGGGCCCCGGCGCGGCGGATCTGCTGACCTTCCGGGCGGCGCGGGCCATCGCGGAGGCGGACGTCGTCATCTGGGCGGCGAGCCTGGTGCAGGCCGAGGTGCTGCGGCACGCCCGCGACGGAGCGGAGATCCTGGACTCGGCGGCGATGTCGCTGGAGGACGTGGTCGCGGTGTACGAGCGGGCGCTGCGCGAGGGGCTGCGGGTGGCGCGGATCCACTCGGGCGATCCGGCGCTGTGGGGCGGCACGCAGGAGCAGGTGGACCGCTGCGCGGGGCTCGGCATCGAGGTGGAGATCGTGCCGGGGGTGTCGTCGTTCTCGGCCGTCGCGGCCCTGGCCGGGCGGGAGTTGACGATTCCCGAGGTCGCGCAGTCGGTGATCCTGACCCGGCTGGGCGGCGGCAAGACGCCGATGCCGCCGGGCGAGGAGGTCAGGGAATTCGCCCGGCACGGTACGACGATGGCGGTGTTCCTGTCCGCCGCGCGGTCCGGGCAGCTCGCCGCCGAGCTGCTGGAGGGCGGCTACGTCACCGGCACCCCGGTGCTGATCGCCCATCAGGTCACCTGGCCCGAGGAGCTGTTGCTGCGCTGCACGGTCGGCACGATGGAGGCCACCGTGAAGGAGCACAAGCTCTGGAAGCACACGCTCTTCCTGGTCGGGCCCGCGCTCGCCGCCTCCGGGACGCGCTCGCACCTCTATCACCCCGGGCACTTCCACGGTTTCCGGCGGGCCGATCCGGTGGCGCGGCGCGCCCTGCGGGAGTCCCGTGCTCCCGGAGAGTCCCGTACACCGGAGGAGACCCGCGCTTCGGGGGAATCGCGTGAGTCCCATGGGTGACGGCGTGATCACCGTCCTCGGCGTGGGTACGGGCGGCCCGATGCCCGACGTCGGCGCCGCCGATCTGGTCGTCGGCGGCGCCCGGCACCTCGACGCGGTCCAACTGCCCGCCGGGGCACGGCGCGTGGTGCTCGGGCCGCTCGCACCCGCGCTCGACACGATCGCGGAGTACGTGGCCGCGCCCGGTGCCCGCGTGGTCGTGCTCGCCTCGGGCGACCCCGGATTCTTCGGGATCGTACGGGCGTTGGGCGCGCGGTTCGGCGCGGCGGCGCTCGACGTACGGCCGTCGTCCCCGTCCGTCGCCGTCGCCTTCGCCCGGCTCGGGCTGCGCTGGGACGACGCGGTGGTGGTCAGCGCGCACGGACGCGATCTGCGGACCGCCGTCCATGTGTGCCGGGCGCACCCCAAGGCGGCCGTACTGACCGGGCCCGGCGCGGGACCGGCCGAGTTGGGCGCGGCGCTGGCCCGTACCGGCCTGGACCGTACCCTCGTTGTCGCCTCCGCGCTCGGTACGGACGCCGAGCGCGTCGAGCGGGTCTCGCCCGCGCGGGCCGCCGAACGGGACTGGTCGGGGGCCGGGGTCGCGGTGGTGCTGTGCCTGGCAGCGGACTCCTGCGACGAACGGGCCGACGTCTCCCGTACGGTCGCGGGGCCGCCGCCCGCACCCGCCCAATGGGCGCTGCCCGAGGAGGAGTTCGCACACCGCGACTCCATGGTCACCAAGTTCGAGGTACGGGCCCTGGCCCTGGCCCGGCTCGGGCCGCGCACCGGGGACCTGGTGTGGGACGTCGGGTCCGGGTCCGGGTCCGTGGCCGTGGAGTGCGCGCGGTTCGGCGCCGCCGTGGTCGCCGTGGAGAAGACGGCCGACGGCGTCGAGCGGATACGGGCGAACGCCGTCGCGCACGGCGTGGACGTGCAGGTCGTGCACGGGGACGCGCCCACCGCGCTCGACGGACTGCCCGATCCCGACGCCGTCTTCGTCGGCGGCGGCGGGCGGGAGCTGGCCGCGATCGTCGCGGCGTGCGCACGGCGGGCACGGCGGACCGTCGTGGTGACGCTCGCCGCCGTAGACCGTGTGGCGGAGGTCCGCGGTGCCCTGCGGGCCGCCGGGCTGGTGCCCGACGGTGTCCTGCTCCAGTCGTCGCGGCTCGCGCCGCTGCCCGGGGAGGTGGCGCGGCTGGCCGCGACGAATCCCGTGTTCGTGCTGTGGGCCCGGCGCCCCGCACCCCAAGAAGGAGAGCTCTCGTGATCGGCCTCATCCACGCCACCGCGGCGGGGCGCACCGGATGCGAGCGGCTCGCCGCCGCGTGGCCCGGCAGGACGGTGCTGTACGGGGACGGCGCGGACCGTCCGCTGCGGTCCGTCGTGGCGACGGCCTTCGCCGAGTGCGACCAGCTCGTCCTCTTCCTCGCGACCGGCGCCGCCGTGCGGCTCCTCGCCCCGCTGCTGCGCGGCAAGGCCGAGGATCCCGGTGTCGTCACCGTCGACGAGGCCCATCGCCACGCCGTCGCCCTCCTCGGCGGGCACGGCGGCGGCGCCAACGCTCTGGCCTCCGCCGTCTCCTCCGTCCTCGGGTCCGCTCCCGTCATCACCACCGCGACCGACTCCGTCGGCACCCCCGCGCTCGACGCCCTCCCCTACCCCACGGACGGGCCTGTGGCCCCCCTC
Organism: Streptomyces sp. NPDC008139; assembly: GCF_042957025.1. Classification (NCBI taxonomy): domain Bacteria; kingdom Bacillati; phylum Actinomycetota; class Actinomycetes; order Kitasatosporales; family Streptomycetaceae; genus Streptomyces; species Streptomyces sp. NPDC008139. Next base: position 343,272 of record NZ_JBIBHM010000009.1, on the reverse strand, counting down.
ACCCGCGCCCTCCTCGACGGTGCCCCCGTCCGCCTCCACACCGACCAGACCTGGCCCCTCCCCGCCTTTCCCCTGACGGTGGTCTCGGCAGAGTGGGCCCCAGCGGATTCGGGGGAACCGTCGTCCCCCGAAAGCCCCCGGACCTCGGCCGGGCGGCGCACGGCACCGCCGAACCCCGCCGTCCCGCGTCCGCCGGACGCGGCGGATTCAGGGGAACCCTCTTCCCCCGAAAGCCCCCGGACCTCGGCCGGGCAGGACCAGCCGTCCACGCTCCACGCCGAACCCCCGGCCCAGCACGAGCTGACCTCGGCACCGCCGAACCCCGCCGTCCCGCGTCCGCCGGACGCGGCCGGATCAGGGGAACCCTCTTCCCCCGAAGACCCCCGGACCTTGGCCGGGCGGCGCACGGCACCGCCGAACACCGCCATCCCGCGTCCGCCGGACGCGGCGGGATCAGGGGAACCCTCTTCCCCCGAAGACCCCCGGACCTCGGCCGGGCAGGACCAGCCGTCCACGCTCCACGCCGAACCCCCGGCCCAGCACGAGCTGACCTCGGCACCGCCGAACCCCGCCGTCCCGCGTCCGCCGGACGCGGCGGGATCAGGGGAACCGTCATCCCCCGAAGACCCCCGACCCGTGGCTGAAGCCGCCTCCCGTGTACGCCCGGCGGGCGCGGGTGGGTATGCGGTGTGGGTGACGGATCGGGTGGTGGGGGGAGATGAGGGAGGCGTCGCGGTGTTTGTGAGGCCACCGTCGTTGGTGGTGGGGGTGGGGGGAAGCCGGGGGGTCGGGCAGGAGGAAGTGGTCGGGCTGGTGCGGAGCACCCTGGCTGAGGCGGGGCTGGCGGAGAAGAGCGTGAGCGCCCTGGCGACGGTGGACGCGAAGGCCGGGGAGGAGGGGATCGTGGCCGCGGCGGCGGAGTTCGGGGTGCCGTTGCTGACGTACGCGGCCGCGGAACTGGCGAGGACGGCCGTGCCGAACCCGTCGGCGGCGCCGCTCGCGGCGGTCGGGACACCGTCCGTGGCGGAGGCGGCGGCGATCCTGGCCGCCGGGGTCGGCGGCCGACTGATCGTGGAGAAGCGGAAGTCGGCGATGGCCACAACCGCCGTCGCGCGGCGCCGACCGCGCGGACGGCTGGCCGTGGTGGGCCTGGGCCCCGGCGCCCGCGACCTGGTGACACCGCGTGCCGTGGCGGAACTGCGCCGCGCGTCCGTGATCGTCGGCCTCGACCAGTACGTCGACCAGATCCGCGACCTGCTGCTGCCCGGCACCCGCCTGCTGGAGTCGGGGCTTGGCGCGGAGGAGGAACGGGCCCGCACCGCCGTCGCCGAGGCCCGCGCCGGGCACGCCGTCGCGCTGATCGGGAGCGGTGACGCCGGGGTCTACGCGATGGCCTCCCCCGCGCTGGCGGAGGCGGCCGACGACATCGACGTGATCGGCGTCCCGGGCGTGACCGCCGCCCTGGCGGCAGCCGCGCTGCTGGGCGCGCCACTCGGCCACGACCACGTCTCGATCAGCCTGTCCGACCTGCACACACCCTGGGACGTGATCGAACGGCGCGTGCGGGCCGCCGCCGAGTCCGACCTGGTCGTGACCTTCTACAACCCCCGCAGCCGCGGGCGCGCCTGGCAGTTGCCCAAGGCGCTGTCCGTCCTGGCCGAGCACCGCACCCCGCTGACCCCGGTCGGCGTCGTCCACGCGGCGTCCCGCCCGGACCAGCGGGTCGAGGTCACGACGCTCGCCGACCTCGACGTCGGCACGGTCGACATGGTGACGGTCGTGACCGTCGGCAACACCGCCAGCCGTATCGTCTCCGGCCGCATGGTGACCCCCCGGGGCTACCGCTGGCAGACATGACGGCGCCCCGTCACCCGTTCCCACAAGCCCCGCCCGCCCCCACCCACTCCGGAGGAGAAACCGCGTGAACCGTACGGTCCACCCCATTGAGCAGGAGTCCTTCCGCATCCTGCGGTCCCGGCTCGACACCTCAGGGATGACGCCGCTGCGCCGGGCCGTCGTGGAGCGCGTGATCCATTCGAGCGCGGACCTCGGGTACGCGGAGGACCTGGTGTGCGAGGAGTCGGAACTCCGTTACGCGCACGCCGCGTTGCACGCGGGCGCGCCGATCGTGGCGGACGTGGAGATGGTCGCGTCCGGGATCACGGCACGGTCCTCGGTGTGCCGGCTCACGGACGCGGCGTCCGGGCCGGGACTGACGCGCAGCGCGCACGCGATACGGCTGGCGTACGCGGAGGTCGGGCCGGGCGCGGTGTGGGTGGTCGGATGCGCGCCCACGGCGCTGGAGGAGTTGCTGAACCTGGACGCGGCGCCCGCGTTGGTGATCGGGCTGCCGGTCGGCTTCGTCGGCGCGGCGGAGAGCAAGGCACGGCTGCGGGCGTCGGGGCTGCCCGCGGTCAGCAACGTCTCGGAGAAGGGCGGCTCCGCGGTGGCCGCCGCGGCACTCAACGCCCTGTTGTACACGGAATATCCCCTCGCGGAACAGCCTCTCGCGGAACATCCCCTCACCGACCATCCCTTCAAGGAGAACGACCAGTGACCCACCCCCCTGCCCTTCTGCTCGTCGGCCACGGCACGCGTGACGCGGCCGGTGCGGCTGCCTTCCGCTCGTTCGTGGCGCAACTGGGCGCGGCCAGCCCGGAGTTGGCGGTCGGCGGCGGCTTCATCGAGCTGTCGCCGCCGCCGCTGGCGGACTCGGTGGCGGAGCTGGTCGGCGCGGGCGTACGCGACTTCGCCGCGGTCCCGCTGGTGCTGGTGTCGGCCGGGCACGCCAAGGGCGACATACCGGCGGCGCTGGCCCGTGAGGAGCGGCGCCATCCGGGGACGTCGTTCGCGTACGGGCGCCCGCTCGGGCCGCATCCGAATCTGCTGACGGTGCTGGAGCGGCGCGTGGACGAGGCGCTCGCGGGCGCCGACCGCGCGGAGACCACGGTGCTGCTGGTGGGCCGGGGTTCGACGGATCCGGACGCCAACGCCGAGGTGTTCAAGGTGGCGCGGCTGCTGTGGGAGGGCCGTGGTTACGCGGGGGTGGAGACGGCCTTCGTGTCGCTGGCCGAGCCGTCGGTGCGGGCCGGTCTCGACCGCTGTCGCAAGCTGGGCGCGCGCCGCGTCGTCGTACTGCCGTACTTCCTGTTCACCGGTGTGCTGCCGGACCGGGTACGGGACCAGGCCCGCGAGTGGGCGGGGGAAGCGCCGGACGTGGAGCTGCGCTGCGCGGAAGTGATCGGCCCCGAGCCGGAGTTGGCGGAACTGGTGATGGAGCGCTACCGGGAGACGGTACAGGGCGACCTGCGGATGAACTGCGACTCGTGCGTGTACCGGGTCAAGCTCCCCGGCTTCGAGGACCGCGTCGGGCTGCCGCAGCAACCGCACCACCACCCCGACGACCCGTCGCACAGCCACGGAAGCGGTCACCATGCGCACACCCACTGACCGCGACCGCGTGCCGGACCCGGCGGCGGGCGGCGGCCCGGACCCGTACGGCCGCGACACCCCCGACGGCCATGCCGCCCGCCGCGCCGAAGTCGCCGTCGACGGCTACGACTTGCGGCATCACGGTGACGCCGAGGTCGGCGAGGGCCTGATCGACCTCGCGGTCAACGTCCGCGCGAACACTCCCCCGCCCTGGCTGCGCGAGCGCGTCGCGCGGTCGCTGACCGGCCTCGCCGGATATCCGGACGGCCGGTCGGCGCGGCACGCGGTGGCCGTACGCCACGGGCGGCCGGACGCCGAGGTGCTGTTGACGGCCGGAGCGGCGGAGGCGTTCGTGCTGCTCGCGCGGGCGCTGACACCACGTCACACGGTCGTGGTACACCCGCAGTTCACCGAACCCGAGGCGGCGCTGCGGGCGGCCGGGCACGAGGTGCGGCGGGTCCTGCTGTCCGCGTCCGACGGCTTCCGGCTCGACCCGGCGGCGGTTCCGCCGGAGGCGGATCTGGTGGTGGTCGGCAATCCGACCAACCCGACGTCCGTCCTCCATCCGGCCGCGTTGATACGGGAGTTGGCCCGTCCTGGGCGCACGCTGGTGGTGGACGAGGCGTTCATGGACGCGGTGCCGGGCGAGAGCGAGTCGCTGGCCGGGTGCCGGGACGTGCCCGGGCTCCTCGTCCTGCGCAGCCTGACCAAGACCTGGGGCCTGGCCGGACTGCGGATCGGTTACGTGCTCGGCGACGCGGACACGGTCGCCGCGCTGGAGAGCGCACAGCCGCTGTGGGCGGTGTCGACTCCCGCGCTGGCGGCGGCCGTTGCCTGCGTGGAGCCGGACGCGCTCGCGGAGGCGGCGGAGGCGGCCCGTACCGTGGTCGGCGACCGCGCCTACCTGCTGGACCGGCTGGCCGCACTCCCCGGAGTCGAGGTCGCGGGCGACGCGCCCGCCGGACCCTTCGTCCTGCTGCGCCTGCCCGGCGCGGCCGACGTCCGGCTCCGGCTGCGAGAGATGGGCTACGCGGTCCGGCGCGCCGACACCTTCCCCGGCCTCGGACCCGACTGGCTGCGGATCGCCGTACGTGACCGCCGTACGACGGACGGCTTCGCGAACGCCCTGGCCACGGCCATGGCCTGAGACCAGGGCGCTCAACCGGCCGGTCCTGCCTACTGCTTGACGCCGAGGGCGGTGAGGTCGACGCCGCCGAGGACCGGCTGCTCGTAGACGTTGGTGAGGCGGGGGGCGCGGTAGACGAGGTGCTGGGTGTAGATCAGCGGGACCATGGTGCCCTCGCCCATCAGCTTGGCGTCGATCTGCTGCCAGAGCGCGGCGGCCTTGGCCGGATCGAGTTCGGCGTCGGCCTGGTCGACCAGGCTGTTGATGTCGCTGTCGTCGAGACCCGAGTAGTTGTTGACACCGCCCGGCTGGATCAGCGAGCGCAGGAAACCCCCGCCGGTGGGCCAGTCGGCGGCCCAGCCGGTCATCACGATGCCCCACTTGGCGTTCTTGAGCTTGCTGGGCGTCAGCAGCGTGTCGTAGAAGGTACTGGCGTCCTGCGTGACGATCTTGACGGTGATGCCGACTTCGGCGAGGGAACTGCGGATGGACTGCATGGCGTCCTCGACCCGCCCCGCCGCCTTGACTCCCGCCATGGTGACGGTGAAGCCGTTCGGTTTGCCGCACTGGCTGAGCTGCTGGTGGGCCTCGCTCAGGTACGGCCCCTGCGTCCCGTAAGGCGTGGCCGAGGTGCTGTAGCCGTCCGTGATCGGCGGCAGCATCGTGCTGGCGATCTCACCGCCGTCGTACTGGCCTCCCAGCACGGCCCGGACCGCCGACTTGTCCACCGCGTACTGCACCGCTCGACGGCACTCGTACCGGTCGAAGGGCGCCACCGTGGTCTGGAGGCTCAGGAAGCGGGTGGTGCCGTTGAAGACGAGGTCCGTATTGGCCTTCAGCGCCGGGTCGTTGAGGATCTTGGTCTCGGTCTGGTCGCTGACCGTCTGGCCGGCCAGGTCGAGGTCGGCGCTGCCGTTGAGCAGATCGGTCTCAACCTCGTCCTGACTGCTGACGATCTTCAGGTCGATCGCGTCGGGCAGCGCGGAGTGCACGGTGTCGGTCCTGGGGTCCCAGTGGGTGTTGCGGACCAGGTGCAGCGAGGTGCCCGAGGTATAGCTCGCGACGCGGTAGGGGCCGCTGCCGACGGGGTGCTTCCCGAAGTCCTTGCCGCCGCCGGTGTCGGCGGACTGCGGGACGGGCGCGCCGATCGACAGCGCGAGGACGTAGCGGAAGTCCGCGTAGGGCTTGGCGAGCCGGAAGACGATCGTGCGGTCGTCCGGTGTGGCCACCGAGCGCAGGCCGAGCCTGCCGGGGTCGCTGTCGGTGTACGGGCCCCGGTAGTTCTGCCCCTGGTCGAGGAGGTCCACGAGGTGGGTCGGGCCGCCGGGGAACTCGTCGCGGGCGAAGGTCCGCTCGATGCCGTACTTGATGTCCTTGGAGGTGATCGGCGCTCCGTTGTCGAAGGTGACGCCGTCCTTGAGGCGGAAGGTCCAGGTGCGGCCGTCGGAGCTGACCTGGCCGGTGTCGGTGGCGAGGTCGGGGACGACCTTGCGGCCCGCGCCGCCGGGCGCGGGCGCGTAGTCCACGAGCTTGCGCAGGTACAGGCGCTGGAGATTCCACGACGGCTGGTCGTAGGTGGCTGCCGGGTCGAGGAGATTCTCCGAGGAGTAGGAGGAGATGAGCTTCAGCGTGCCGCCGGTGGCCGTCGAGGGTCTGACCACCCCGTTCAGCCCACCGCTGTAGCCGGAACCCTCTTTCCCGCCGTGGAGTCGGAGCGCCGCGTTCTGCACGGTCGGCTTGTCGGTGGGCTTGTCGTCGCCGTGCTTCTTGCCGCCGAACGGCGCGAAGGTGAGCGTCACGGTCACGGCGACCGCGGTGACCGCGAGCCCGGCCGCGCCCGCCATCCACCGGCGGCGCCCGGCCCCGCCCCGCGGCGGATCGGCGGGCCTGCCCACATTGAGCGGCGGCGGGGTGCTCGGCAGATACTGCGGCGGCACCGGGGGCTGCGGGGCGCGGTACGCGGGGTGCTCCGGCTGGAGGTAGCCGGCCGCGCGCGGCGGCGGGGTCGCGTCGCCCGCGGCGGCGGGCGGTACGGACGAGCCCCGGCCCGCGGACGGGGAAGGAGTGGCCGAGGACGGTGCGGGGGTGCCGGAAGACGGTACGGGGGTGCCGGACGAGGGCGAGGGCGTGCCGCCGGACGGGGAAGGCGTGCCCGGCGACCCGGCGGGGGTCCGCGGTGCCCGCGGCGGCGTGCCGGCTCCGGCCGGGTCCGCCTTGGGCGGCAGCGCGGGCAGCCCGGCGCCCGGCACTCCGAAGGTCGCCCGGGGGTCGGCCGCCGACGAGCGCTTGCCCGAGCCGCCGTCGGCGGGTTCCGCGGCGGGTCCGGTCAGCGCGGAGGAGCCGGTGGCCGCCAGCCAGCCGCGCAGTTGGTCGCGGAAGGCGGCGGCGCCCTCGGGCCGCTCGGCCGGGTCCTTGGCGAGCGCGGCCAGCACCAGCGCGTCCAGTTCCTCGGGCACCCGCGGATTGCGGGCGGACGGGGCCGGGGGCGGGGTGTGGACGTGCCAGTACATGAGATTGATCGGGTTGCCGTCGGTGAACGGCGGTCTGCCGGTGAGCAGTTCGGTCAGGACGCAGCCGACCGCGTAGACGTCGCTGCGGGCGTCGACGTCGATGCCGTTGATCTGCTCGGGCGACATGTAGCTGGGCGTGCCGATCGCCGAGCCGGTGGCGGTCAGCCGGGCGTCGCTGTGCAGGACGTGCGCGATGCCGAAGTCGGCGACCTTGACGGCGCCTTCGGTGGTGATCATCACGTTGGCGGGTTTCACGTCGCGGTGGACGGTGCCGTGGCTGTGCGCGTGGGCGAGCGCGTCCAGCACGTCGGCGGCGATGCGCGCCGCGCGCTCGGGCGCGAACCAGACCTGCTCGCGGACGAGTTGGGCGAGCGTGCTGCCCCGCACGTACTCCATGACCAGGTACGGCACCACGGTGTCGTCGTCGGTGCGGACCTCGTCCTGGTCGTGGACGGTGACGATGCCAGGGTGGTTGAGCGCTCCCGCGGCCTGCGCCTCGCGGGCGAACCGGCGGCGCGCGTCAGGGTCGCTGGCCAGTTCGGGCAGGAGCGTCTTGACCGCGACGGCGCGGCCCATGCGGGTGTCGCGGGCGCGGTGCACCCGGGCCATTCCGCCGGAGCCGAGCAGCTCCGCCAGTTCGTAACGACCCGCGAAAAGCCCGTCGACCATTACTCGTTCGCCCCGTTCGCCCATCCCCAAGTCGAACGGTAGTCGAGCCGCCGTTCGTAGGGAACAGAGTAGAGGGCGGCTCCCGGAGTGGAGCCGCCCTCCCCTGTATTCCCCCGATCCCCCCGGTGGGCCCGACTACTCGCCGCGCGAAGCGGCGGCCTTGCGGCGGCGGTTGGTGAGCAGGAAGGCGCCGCCGCCCACCGCGATCAGGCCGATGGCGCCGTACGCCATGTACGGCGTGGAGGAACTGGCGCCGGTCTCGGCCAGGTTGCCGGTGTTCACCGAGGTGTCGGTGCCGGTCTGCGGGTGGGTGTCGCTGCCGCCGGAGCCGGAGGTGGAGCCGCCCGAGGTGCCCGCGGAGCCGGACGTACCGCTGGAACCGCCGTTGCCGGAACCGCCGTTGGACGAGCCGGAGGTGGAGCCGCCGGTGGAGTGGCCGCCCGTGGAACCGCTGGTCGAGCCGCCGTTGGTGGACCCCCCGTTCGCCGAACCGCCGTTCGTCGAGCCGCCGTTCGTCGAGCCGCCGTTCGTGGAACCGCCGGAGTTGCCGCCCGACGTCGACCCCCCGGTCGAGCCGCCTGCCCGGGGCGTACGGCAGGTGGCCTGCGCCAGCGTGACGTCACCGGTGACCTCGGCGACTCCGAGGTTCAACGGGTTGATGTGGACCTTCAGTTGGAGGGCGGTGGCGGCGGCAGTACGGGAGGTGGTCACGGTGTTGGTGAGCTGGAGGCTGACCTCACCGACCCCGCCGACGTGGACGTCGGTGGTGCCGACCGCGTTGAGCGAGATGGTCCTGCCGAGGATCGTCACCCCGACCAGCTTCGAACTGGCGGTGGGCTTGCGGCCCACCTGGCAGGTCGCCTTGGACGTGACGGCGTCCAGCTTGATCAGCGAGAGCAGCGGTAGTCCGGGGACATGGACCTCCGCCTTGGCCACGTTGGCGTAGCCCTCCGCCTTGTAACGGTCGGCGGTCGCGTTCGCCGTCGCGACGTCGGCCCGCAGGATGTTGATCTCGCGACCCTGCTCGACACCGCTGCCGACCTTCACGGTCAGCGCGGTCTCCTTCGCGTCGGCGGGCGCCTTCACATCGTTGAGCGAGACATTCACCGGGACGTCCACGGTCTTGTTCAGCAGCGATACGTCGAGGCCCGCTCGCAGCACGGTCGCGGTGGACGTGCCGCCGCCCGAGGGCGCGGGGGTCGCCTGCGCGCCCGGCGCTACGGCGAGGGTGCCCGCGGCGAGGGCGACGGCGGCGCCGATGGCGGCGGCCGAACGGCGTGCGGGCAGGCTGACGTTGATGGTGCGATACACGGTGGAAAACCCCCACAAGTGGCATGGAGTCCCCGGCGCACGACCGTTGGGGACAGCCGCCGGGGACCTCGACCCGGCAATGTTTACGCACTGAGGGTGAACTGGCGGGCACACGGCGTCAGTTCACCCATAAGGGTGGTTTCCGTGAGCTTCTTCGAATCTCGCCGCACGACCGTTCCCCCGCGTCACCCGGACCACGGGATGACACCCCTCACCTCGGTTGACGCGCCGGGCGTGCGCGAAGATGCCTAACGCGTCCCGGCTCCCGTACGTCACGGTGGGTCAACACGCGTCCTCGCACGTCGAACGGCCGTGGCGTACACGGGAGGCGGCGAGCGGCGCGGCGCGACCGTATGCGCGCGGCGGCGGGGCCACACGGGCGGGGCATGGGGGTGGAGGTGGTGGCGCGACCGTATGCGCGCGGCGGCGGGACGGCTGGACCGCGAAAAGACCCCGAGGGACCCTGAAGGGCCGTCAGGCGACGACCGTGCCGCGCAGCACGATCCGCCGCGGCGCCGCCAGCACCCGCACGTCCGCGCGCGGATCGCTCTCGTAGACCACCAGGTCGGCGGGCGCGCCCTCGGTGAGCCCTTCGCGGCCCAGCCATTGGCGGGCACCCCACGTGGCGGCGGAGAGAGCGGCGTTGGCGGGCAGCCCGGCGGCGACCAGCTCGGCGACCTCGTCGGCGACCAGGCCGTGGGCGAGGCTGCCGCCCGCGTCCGTACCGGCGTAGACGGCGATACCGGCGTCGTACGCGGCGCGCACGGTGTCGTGGCGGCGGGCGTGCAGCCGTCGCAAGTGGTCGGCCCAGCGCGGGAATTTGGCCTCGCCACCCGCGGCCAGGGCGGGGAAGGTGGCGATGTTGACCAGGGTGGGGACGATGGCGACGCCGTGTTCCGCGAAGAGCGGGATGGTGTCCTCGGTGAGGCCGGTGGCGTGCTCGACGCAGTCGATGCCCGCGGCGACGAGGTCGGCGAGCGAGTCCTCGGCGAAGCAGTGCGCGGTGACGCGGGCGCCTTCCTCGTGCGCGGCGGCGATGGCCTCGGTGAGCGCGTCCTTCGGCCAGCACGCGGCGAGGTCGCCCGCCTCCCGGTCGATCCAGTCGCCGACCAGTTTCACCCAGCCGTCGCCGCGGCGCGCCTCGCGGCGTACGTACGCGGTCAGGTCGCCGGGCTCGATCTCGTGGGCGTAGTTGCGGATGTACCGGCGGGTGCGGGCGATGTGGCGGCCCGCCCTGATGATCTTCGGCAGGTCGGCGCGGTCGTCGGTCCAGCGGGTGTCGCTCGGCGAGCCCGCGTCGCGCAGCAGCAGCGCGCCGGCCTCCCGGTCGGTGAGCGCCTGCTTCTCCGCGGTGTCGCGGTCGACGGCGCCGTGCGCGTCGAGTCCCACGTGGCAGTGCGCGTCGACCAGTCCCGGCAGGGTCCAGCCGGTGACGGTCGCGGCCGGAGCCGCGGCCGGGCGGTCGTAGCTGATCCGCCCGCCGATCACCCACAGCTCGTCCCTGACCTCGTCGGGCCCGACCAGCACCCGTCCCTTGATGTGCAGCACGTCGCGTTCACCCATGCACGGCACTGTACGAGGCACCGGGCGGTCGCGGGTCCTACGGTCGCCGGTCGTCCGGTCGTACGGCCCGGACCGGCGAAGGCCGCCGCCGCCGGACGCGCCGCCGCCCACCGACCAGAGGTCAGGCCGTCGTCAGGCGGGTGAACGTCGCGCGGTAGTCGCTCGGCGTCAGCCCCGCCCTGCGCAGCAGGTGCTGCCGCAGCGAGTCGGCGGTGCCGAGGCCGCTGGCGCGGGCGACCTGGTCGACGGGCAGGGTCGTGGTCTCCAGCAACTCCTTGGCCCGCTCGACGCGTTGGTGCAGCAGCCACTGGAGCGGGCTGAGTCCGGTCTCGGCGTGGAAGCGGCGGCTGAGGGTGCGGACGCTGACGGCCGCGTGCCGGGCGAGGTCGGTGAGGGTGAGCGGCGCGTCGAGCCGGGTCATCGCCCAGGCGCGGGTCGCGGCGAGCGACGTGCCGGTCTCCGCGGGCAGCGGTGTGTCCGTGAACTGCGCCTGCCCGCCGTGCCGTACGGGCGCGACCAGCGCGAGCCGGGCCACCGTGTTGGCGACGGCCGCGCCGTAGTCGGTGCGGATGATGTGCAGGCACAGGTCGATGCCCGCCGCGTACCCGGAGGACGTCAGCATCTGGCCGTCCTGGACGAAGAGCACGTCGGGCTCCATGACCACCGCCGGGTAGCGCGCGGCGAGTTGGCCGGTGTACTCCCAGTACGTGGTGGCCTGGCGGCCGTCGAGCAGTCCGGCCTCGGCGAGCAGGAAGGCGCCCGTGCAGATGGAGGCCACGCGCTTGCCCGCCCGCGCGGCCTGCCGCAGGACGGCCACGACACGCGCGTCCGGGTCCTCCCGCGACCCGGTCCCGGCCACGACCACCGTGTCGGCTCGCTCCACCGCGTCGAGCCCCTGCCCGATCACCAGCTCGGCCCCGCCGCTGGTCCCGACGCTGCCGGGGTCAGGCGTGCACAACTCCACCTCGTAGCCGGGCCCGCCGTCCACCCGGACCTTGCCGAACAGCATCTCCGGCACGGCCAGGTTGAACATCGACACCGGCCGCGCGGCGATCACCGCGACCCGGTGCGGGCGGGGACACGTGAAGGGCATGGCCAGAACCTCCGGGACCGTGGCATTCAGGCCACTACTGTACGGCGACGGCCGCCGCCACGCTGATCGCATGTCTCCGCGTCTCTCCGGTCCGGACTGTGCGGCCACGCCCGCCGCCCGGAAACCCGTCGCCGCACCCGCGCCCACGCACGCGTCCGCGCCCGCACGCTCGCCCGGCCGCACCCTGGCCGCCGCCCTGCTCGGCTTCTTCGTGATCACCCTGGACGCCTCGGTCGTGACCGTCGCCCTGCCGTCCATCGGCGCCGATCTGCACGGCGGCCTCGCCGCGCTCCAGTGGGTCGTGGACGGCTACACGCTGGTCTTCGCCGCCTTCATGCTCTCCACAGGGGCGCTGTCGGACCGGATCGGCGCCGGGCGCGCCTTCGGCGCGGGCATGGCGGTCTTCACCGCCGCGTCGGCCGCGTGCGGTCTCGCGCCCGGCCTCGGCGTACTGATCGGCACCCGCGTGGTGCAGGGCACGGCCGCCTCGGTGATGCTGCCCGCCTCGCTCGCCCTGGTGCGGCAGGCGTATCCGGACGCCGGGACCACCCCGCATCCGTCCGGCGCGGCGTCCGGCGGCATCGGCAGGGCCCGCGCCATCGCCCTGTGGGCGGCGGGCGGCGCCTCGGCCGTGGCGCTCGGGCCCGTCGCGGGCGGCGCCCTCACCTCGGCGTGGTCCTGGCGCGCCATCTTCTTCATCAACCTGCCGGTCGGTCTGTTCGCCGCCGTGCTGCTGGCGCGGACGCCCCGCTCGCCGCGAAGGCCCGCGCCGCTGGACGTGCCGGGGCAGCTCACGGCGGTGCTGGGGCTGGCCGCGCTGACCTTCGCGGTCATCGAGGGCGGCGGGCTCGGGCTGGTGGCGGCGGCCGTCGCGGTGGCCGTCCTCGCCGGTTTCTTCCTGATCGAGGCGCGCAGCGCGCACCCGGTGGTGCCGCTCGGCCTGTTCAGGGACCGTACGGTCGCGGTCTGTGTGGCGGTGGGCGCCGCGCTGAGCTTCGCCTTCTACGGGATGATCTTCGTGCTCAGCCTCTTCTTCCAGCAGGTGCGCGACCAGTCGCCGCTCGGCGCCGGGCTGATGTTCCTGCCCATGACGGCGCTGATCCCCGCCGTCAACATCGTCTCGGGCAGGCTGTCCGCCCTCTCCCTGCCTTCGGCGGGAGGTGCCCCCATCGGCGCCCGGCTGCCCATGCTCGCCGGTCAACTCCTCATGGTCGCCGGGCTGTTGGTGCTGCTGCCGGTCACCGCCCGCACCCCGGCCGCACTGCTCGCGGTCGTCATGGTGCCGCTCGGCCTCGGCGGCGCCCTCGCCGTACCGCCGCTGACCGCCGCGCTGCTGGACGCGACCCCCGCCGACCGCGCCGGGCTGGCGGCCGGGGTGCTCAACGCGGGCCGCCAGATCGCGGGCGCCCTCAGTGTGGCCGCCTTCGGCGCGCTGGTCGCGGACCGGGACCGCTTCCTGTCCGGCATGCGCGTCTGCCTCCTGCTGTCCGCCGCCCTGCTGACCATCACCGCCGTCGCCACGGCGGCGGCCCTGCGCCCCGGCCACCCGGCCGAGTCCTGACCCGGTGGCCCAGGACCGACCGGGTGGCCAGGTCCCGACAAGGCGGCCAGGTCCCGGCGCGGTGGCGGAACGGCGGCCGGAGGCGTGGACTGGAAGGGGTGAGACGGAGCGGAGAGGCGGACGCGATGGCGAAGAACGCGGGCGCGGCGACGGGCTTCCGGGTGCGGCGGATCTACGACGACGTGGACGCCGGGGACGGCCTGCGCGTCCTGGTCGACCGGCTGTGGCCGCGCGGGGTGTCCAAGGAGCGGGCGGCCGTGGACGACTGGTGCAAGGTGCTCACACCGTCGGCCGAGCTGCGCACCTGGTACCACGCCCACCCGGACCGCTACGCGGACTTCGCGCGGCGCTACCGGGCCGAGTTGGCGGGTCCCGAGCAGGTCCCCGCCACCCAGCGGCTGCGCGAGCAGGCGCGCGCCGGGAACGTCACCCTGCTGACGGCGGTGAAGGACCCGGAGCACAGCCACGTCCCCGTGCTCCTGGCCCATCTCACGGACGCGTCCTAGAGCGGGTCGCGAGGTCCCGTCCGGCCGCACCGGACGGGACCTCGGGGTCAGTCCGGCCTGGGGCACCGTACGGCCGCCCCCGGGGATCACCTGACCAGGACGCCGTCGACCCGGCGCGGGACGCCCAGCGGGTTGGCGTCGGCCAGCTCGGGCGGCAGCAGCGCGGGCGGGGTGTCCTGGTACGCCACCGGCCGCAGCCAGCGCTCGATGGCGGTGCCGCCGACGGAGGTGGAGGTCGAGGTGGTGGCCGGGTAGGGGCCGCCGTGGTGCTGGGCGGGGGCCACCGCGACACCGGTCGGCCAGCCGTTGACCAGGACGCGCCCGGCCAGGCCGGTGAGCCGGGCCAGCAGCGCCGCAGCCTCGCCGCCGGGCTGCCCGGCCTCCTCCGTGCCGAGGTGCGCGGTCGCCGTGAGATTGCCCGGCAACCGGTCGAGCACGGCGGCCAGTTCGGCGGCGGACCCGTACCGTACGACGACGGTCAGCGGACCGAAGCACTCCTCGAGGAGCAGGTCGTACGCGCCCTGCTCGGTGAGGTCGGCCGCGGCGACGGTGACGAAGCCGGGCCGCACCGCGTGCTCGCCGCCGTCGCCCGCGGTGACGGGGGCCTCGACGCCGGGCAGGGCGGCGCGGGCGGCGACGCCCTTGAGGAAGTTGTCGCGCATGCGGGCGTCGAGGAGCACACCGGGGCCCGCGTCCGAGGCGGCGCCGGTGAGCGCGGCCACCAGCCGGTCGCCGTGCTCGCCGCCGGGGGCCAGGACGAGGCCCGGCTTGGTGCAGAACTGGCCGACGCCCAGGGTGAAGGACCCGGCGAGCCCGGTGCCGATCTGCTCGGCGCGCTCGGCCGCCGCGGCCTCGGTGACGACGACCGGGTTGAGGCTGCCCAGTTCGCCGTGGAAGGGGATCGGGCGCGGCCGTGCGGCGGCGGCGTCGTAGAGGGCGCGTCCGCCGGGGACCGAGCCGGTGAAGCCGGCCGCGGCCACCAGCGGGTGCTTGACCAGCTCGACCCCGGCCTCGAAGCCGTGCAGCAGGACGACGGTGTCGGCGGGCAGGCCCGCGGCGACGGCGGCGCGGCGCAGGATGTCGGCGCACAGCGCGGAGGTGGCGGGGTGGTCGGGGTGCGCCTTGACCACGACCGGGCACCCGGCCGCGAGCGCGCTGGCGGTGTCGCCGCCGGGTACGGAGAAGGCGAGCGGGAAGTTGCTGGCCGCGTAGACGGCGACGACGCCGAGCGGGATCTTGTAGCGGCGCAGATCGGGGCGCGGGACGGGCTGCGCCGCCGGGTCGGCGTGGTCGATGATCACGTCCAGGTAGCCGCCCTCGTCGACCACATCCGCGAACGCGCGCAACTGATAGGCGGTGCGGGCGAGTTCACCGGTGAGGCGGGGCAGCCCGAGCGCGGTCTCGGCGTCGGCCGCCGCGATGACCGCCGCGCCCTCGTCCTCCAGCAGCCCGGCGGCGCCGCGCAGCAGGCGGGAGCGTACGCTGCGGTCGGCGAGCGCGGGAACGGTGGCCGCCGCCGCGCGCACGGCGGCGTCGACCTCGTCGGCCGTGGCCTCCACCGCGACCTGCTCCCGCTGCTTCCCGGTTCGGGGGTCGACGCTCCAGACTGGTACTGCCACCGGAAGAACCTCCACATTTCCGTACTGCACGACGGCATCGTTCTCTATACTGAACAACGTCTTCAGATATGAATCACCAATCGTCCGGAGCCTACGTCCACGGGCCCGGCCGGACAAGGCGGGCACCGGGCACGGTGCGCGCACGGACACGCACGACGCACCATCACGACAACCAAGCACGACAACCAAGCACGACAGACAGACACGACGAACACGCACCACACACGAGCACGACTGAACGAGCACCACGAACGTCTTAGAGGGGTCGTACGCGATGGCTGTTGCCGAGGGAGCCGGTTCCCAGGTCAAGTCCGCGGTCCGCACGGTGGAACTGCTGGAGTTCTTCGCGGGCCGCCCCGGCATGCACAGCCTGGCCGCCGTGCAGGAGTCGGTGGGGTACCCGAAGTCCAGCCTGTACATGCTGCTGCGCACCCTGGTCGACCTCGGCTGGATCGAGACGGACGCCACCGGTACGCGATACGGCATCGGCGTGCGCGCGCTGCTGGTCGGCACCTCGTACATCGACGGTGACGAGGTGGTGGCCGCCGCGCGGCCCACGCTCGACCGGCTGTCCGACGACACCAGCGAGACCATCCACCTCGCGCGCCTCGACGGCACCAACGTGGTCTACCTGGCCACCCGGCAGTCGCAGCACTACCTGCGGCCGTTCACCCGGGTCGGGCGCCGGCTGCCCGCGCACTCCACCTCGCTCGGCAAGGCGCTGCTGGCCACGTACACCGACGAGCAGGTGCGCAAGCTGCTGCCGGAGACGCTGGAGCCGCTGACCGAGCACACCCACACCGACCGCGAGAAGCTGATCGAGGAGCTGGCCCAGATCCGCGAACAGGGCTACTCCGTCGACCGCGAGGAGAACACCCTCGGGCTGCGCTGCTTCGGGATCGCGATCCCGTACCGCACGCCCGCGCGGGACGCGGTGAGCTGCTCGGTGCCGGTGGCCCGGCTGACGCCGGGGCACGAGCAGATGATCAAGGACACGCTCTTCGACGCGCGGGACCGGCTGCTGCTCGCCACGCGCCGCCTCTGACGGTCGTACGGCCGCCGTCGTAGGGTCGGTGGCATGCGCGAATCCGATACCCAGATGTTCGCCCGCCGGGCCTCCTCCTTCGGAACCGAGGCCGCCGCCTATGCCGCGCACCGGCCCGACTACCCGGTGGCGGGCGTGCGGTGGGCGCTGCACGCGACCGACGACGAGCGCGGCACGCTCGACGTGCTGGACCTCGGCGCGGGCACCGGCAAGCTGAGCCAGTCGCTGGTGGCGCTCCGCCACCGGGTCTCCGCCGTGGAGCCGGACCCCGCCATGCGCGCGGAGTTGGAGCGGCTGCTGCCGTCGGTGACGGTGCTGGCGGGCGGCGCGGAGGAGATCCCGCTGGCGGACGCCTCGGTGGACGCGGTCGTGGTGGGGCAGGCGTTCCACTGGTTCGACCAGGAGCGGGCGATGCCGGAGATCGCGCGGGTGCTGCGGCCCGGCGGCACGCTGGGCGCGCTGTGGAACACCGACGACGACCGGGTGGAGTGGATCGCCGGGCTCAACAAGGTGACGGCGAGCCGGGTGTCGTACCTCGACTGGCGGCCGGGCAAGGGCATCGACCGGCACACCGGCTTCACACCCGTCGAACACGGCGAGTTCCCGCACCGGCAGCCGCAGACGGTCGACTCGCTGCTGGCCACCGTCGCCACCCACTCCCACGTCCTGGTGCTCGAACCCGCCGAGCGCGAGGCGCTGGTGGGGCGGATCAGGGACTACCTGACGTCCCGTCCCGAGACCTCCGGCGGCCCCTTCGACCTGGAGATCGTCACCCGGGTGCAGCGCTGCGCCCTGACGTGACGAGCCGTCAGGCGGCCTGCTGATCCGGGGTTCGCCGCCCGTCGCCGAAGTGCTGTTTCCCGACCTCTGCCCATGGCCTTCCACCGCTGCTACGCTCACGCCGCGCCGTGGCGGGGAGGTCCGGGCAGGAAGAGGTGACCGTGGGCACAGCCATCGGCGACGACGCCGACGCCGCCGCTGATTTCCACGCGTTCTTCGAGCAGCACTACGCGGAACTGGCGCGTCTGGCACACCTGTTGACCGGTGAGGCGGACGCGGCCGACGATCTCGCGGCCGACGCCCTGGTCGCCATGTGGCGGCACTGGGACCGGGTGCGGGCGGCCGACCACCCGGTGGCGTACGCCCGCGGTGTGGTGACGAATCTGGCCCGCTCGCGCATTCGCAGCGCGGTACGGGAGCGGCGGCGGATCGCGCTGTTCTGGTCGCAGCCGCAGGACCGGACCGACGGTCCCGACGTACCGGCGGTGCTCGACGTGCGCGAGGCGTTGCAGCGGCTGCCGTTCCGCAAGCGGGCGTGCGTGGTGCTGCGGCACGCGTTCGACCTGTCGGAGCGGGACACGGCGGCGGTGCTCGGCATCTCGGTGGGTACGGTGAAGAGCCAGACGTCGCGCGGCGTCGCGGAGTTGGAGCGGCTGCTGGCGCCGCGGACGGGCGGCGCCGAGCCCGACCCGGCCGCGGGCGACGGGGTGCGGGCGGTGCCAAGTGCCGGTGCGGCGCCGGGTGCCGCTACGGTCCCGGGCGCGGGCGCCGCCGGCGGTGCGGGCCCTGTTCCCGGCCCCGCCGTCCCCGGCGCCGCGGGCCCGGTCGTCGCCGGCCCCGGCGCGGCGCGCATCATGGGTGCGGCGGGTCCTGCGGCTCGTACTCGTACGGGACGGGGAGTGTGATGGCCGACAGGACCGACAGGGCCGAGCTGCCGGAACGGCTGCGGGACGCGGCCGGGTCCCACCGGCCGGACCGGGAGCGGATGCTGGCGCGGGTCGAACAGGGCATGGCGGAACGCGACATGGCCGGGCCCGGCATGGCGGAGCCGCCGCGCACCGGCGGGCGGTCCGACGGGCACGGCGGCGGGACCGGGGCGCCGTGGATGCGGATCGCCGCGGTGACGGCGGCCGTCGCGGGCGCGATCGGCCTCGGCGGGCTCGCGGTCGGCGCCGTGACCGGCAACGGCGAGCCGACGCAGTCCGTGGTGACCTCCGGCGGGCCCGGCGTCACGCACTCCGCGACCTCCAGGCCGGTCGGCACCGACTCCCCGGCCGCGCAGCCCCGTTCACCGTCCGCGCCGTCGCACCCGACCGGCCACCACGGCGGTACCGGCGGTACGCGTCCCACGGGCACGCCGTCCGGCGGCGCGTCCTCCCCCACCGGCGCTCCCCCGTCGTCGGCGGCCACCACCTCGGGCATCGACGGCGGCGCGCCGGGCTCGGTCGAGACCGCGCGGAACGGCACGCTGACCGCGCGGGGTTCGGTGGACAGCGCGAGCAACAACTACTGGACGCAGAGCGATGTGGTGCTGACCACCGGCAAGCCGCTCACGTCGCTCAGCGTCGAACTGCGCGTGGCCCGCACCGAAGGCGTCAGCAGCACCGGTTCGTGGACCTCCGTCTCGGGCGGCACGAACCCCACGGTGACCGTGGAGGGCGCGGAGCTGGTCTACCGCTGGACGCTCGACGCGGACAACACGCTGGCGCCCGGCACGTACACGTTCTCGGGCCAGTTCAACCACGCCGCGGGCGCCCGCGCCACCGGCGGCGACACGTACACCGCCCGCTGGACCGGGCCCGACGGCACGTCGTCGGTCGACGGCGGATTCTGACCGGACGGCTCCCGTAGCCCGCCGGAAATATTCGCGTCATACGCGGCAACCTCCGGTGCCCCGGTGGCGACTTGAGTACGCACAGCCCTCCCGCCTCACCTGAGGGTGACGCTCCGGGGCGCGGCGGTACCCCCATGATCGCCGCGCCCCGGCACGTCTCGTGCTGCCGCCCGCCCACGGCGTGCGCGCGCCGCGCGGGCCCGTCGTCGGCGCGTGCCGTCAGCGCGCCCGCGAAGGCTCCGCGCCTCAGGCAAGCGCCGACCGTACGGCCCTCAGGTCGGCGGCCGAGGCCAGGCCCGCGTGGTACAGGCGCAGTTCGGTGGCGCCGAGCGCGGCGGCGTGCGCGGCGTCCTCGGCGAGCGTGCCGGGGCTGCCGCCCATGCCGGAGACGACGGTGAGGTTCGCCGCCAGTACGGTGCCTTCGCGGCGGTGCGGCGCGAGCGGGGTCAGCATCGCCTCGCGGGCGGCCGGACCGCCGGCGCAGGGCAGGACGAGCCCGTCCGTGTGGGCCAGGACGCGGGCCGGTTCCACGCCCGCGTTGGCGCCGCAGCGGTACGGCGCCGGGTCGGCGTGCATCAGCACCTGGAACCCGGGCGCGGCGGCGGCTCGTACGGCGGCCACGGCCCGCTCCTGGAGCGAACCGGCCGTCTCCGTACGCCAGGTGAGGGTGAGCGCCGTCAACTCCGCGCCGAGCAGCTTCTCGATCGCCGGGAGCCCGGCGGCGTCGTCGCCCGGGGCGTCCCCCTCCAAGACGGGTGCCAGCGCGCCGCGGACGGCGGCGGCCACGTCGGCGGGATCGGCGCCGAGCCCGGCGTAGCCGTCCCGGCAGTGCGCGCAGAAGCACAGCGACATCAGGTACTGGGCGGCGTCGCCGAGCGGCACCCCGGCGATCTTGTCGTGGGCGTGCAGGTGGGCGAGGCCGTACCAGCCCAGGGACTCCAGTTCGGTGCCGCCCGCGCCGGGGCGTACGGCGGCCTCCGCCGCGAGGTCCACCAGGTAGGTACGGACGGCGGGTTGGGCGATGCAGGGCGCCCACGGGTAGCGGTCGCCGTAGGCGTTGACCACCGAGGTGGCCGGATGCTCGGCGCCGAGGCGGGAGTTGTGGGCGAGCACGACCCAGGTGTGGACGTCGAGCCCGGCGGCGGCCAGCGCGCGGGCCGCCGTACCGAAGGCGTCCCCGCCGCCGTCCGCGTCGAAATCCCCGACCCCGACCCCGGCCCTGTCCCCGGCCTCGCCCCTCGCCCAGCTCCCGGCCGGGTAGGGCCGCAACTCCCTTCCCTTCCAGCGCTGTTCGTCGGGCGGATAGAGCACGGCGGAGTGTTCCGCGGTGACGATCCGGTGCCGGGGGTGACGGGGGGTCAGCGCGCGGGTGGAGTGGTAGGCGGAGGCGAGGGTGACCTGCTGGACGCCGAGGGCGGCGATCCGTTCGGCCGCCTCGGGGTCGCCGACGACGTCCCAGGGGTAGACGAAGGCGGAGGTCCTCATGGTCGGCATGTCCGGGGCCCGTTCAGCGGTCGCCGAGCAGCGCGAGGCCCTGCTCGATGAGGTCGGCCAGTTCCTTGACGTGCGCGGCGGACGGCTCCGACAGCGGCGGGCGGACCTCGCCGACGTCCAGGCCGCGCATCCGTACCCCCGCCTTGACCAGCGAGACGGCGTAACCCCGGCCCTGGTTGCGGAGGTTGACCAGCGGGCGGTAGAAGCCGTCGATCAGCTTGTTGACGGTGGCGTCGTCGCCGGTGGTGAGCGCCTTGTGGAAAGCGAGGGCGATCTCCGGCGAGAAGGCGAAGACCGCGGAGGAGTAGAGCAGTACGCCGATGCCGCGGTAGGCGAGGCCGGTGAGTTCCGCGGTGGGCAGGCCGTTGAAGTAGAGGAAGTCCTGGCCGGGGAGTTCGGTGCGGACCGCGCTGATGATCCGCTGCATCAGGTCGAGGTCGCCGAGGCCGTCCTTGAGGCCGATGATGTTGGGCACCTTGGCGAGTTCGACGACCGTCTCGGGGGTGAAGACAGCGTTGTCGCGCTGGTACACGATGACATCGAGGCCGGTGCCCGCCGCGAGCGCCGCGTAATGCCGCAGCATGCCCTCCTGACCGGGGACGACGAGGTAGGGCGGCATGGCGAGCAGGCCGTCGGCGCCCGCCTCCTCGGCGAGCCGGGCGTACTGGACGGCGAGCGCGGTCCCGTATCCGGCCCCGGCCACCACCGGCACCCGCCCCGCGACCTCGTCCACCGCCGCCGCGACGCACGCGCGGAACTCCTCGGGGGACAGCGCGTGGAACTCGCCCGTGCCGCAGCACGCGAAGACGGCGGCGGCGCCCGCCTCCACCCCGGCGCGCACATGCGCGCGGAACGCGTCGAGGTCGAGACCGCCGTCCGGGCCGAAGGCCGTCACGGGGAAGAACAGCAGGCCGTCGAGGCGCTCGGCGAGGGCGGGTGAGGTCATCGGGTTCCCCCTGAGGTCTGTGCGCTCATCTGATCCATGTCTATATTCATGAACGCTGCCACGCTAGGTGAGGCGACCTGGGCGGGTCAAGCCGACGGGCACCTCCGAGAGCCCCTGCGCCGCCCGCATCCACCGCCAAGAAATGTCCATATACCTGAACGTCATCCATGGACATACCCACGGCGGACGTCAGCCGTCTACAGTGACCCCTAAGGTCAGCGAAGCCCCCGCCAGACACGGAGACCCCGTATGCCCGCTCCCCGCACCGTCCTGCTCACCGGCGCCGCAGGCGGCCTCGGCACCCTCATGCGCGGCCTGCTGCCGTCGTACGGATACGACCTGCGGCTGTTCGACGTCCGCCCGGTCGAGGGAGCGCCCGACGGCGCGCGGGTGATCACCGCGGACCTGTCCGACCGGGACGCGCTGCGCGAGGCGGTGCGCGGCGTCGACGCGATCATGCACCTCGCCGGGATCTCACTGGAGTCCTCCTTCGACAAGATCCTGCGCGGCAACATCGAGGGCACCTACCACCTCTACGAGGCCGCCCGCGAGGAGAACGTCCGCCGGATCGTCTTCGCCTCCAGCAACCACGCCGTCGGCTTCACCCCGCGGCCGCAGGGCTCCCCGGTGCCGGACGAGGGGCTGATCCCGATCACCACCCCGCGCCGCCCCGACACCTACTACGGGCTCTCCAAGTGCTTCGGCGAGGACCTGGCGCAGCTCTACGCGGACCTGCACGGCATCGACACCGTCTCCGTACGCATCGGCTCCTGCTTCCCCGAACCCACGTCGGTGCGCATGCTGTCGGTCTGGATGAGCCCGGCCGACGGCGCCCGGCTCTTCCACGCCGCGCTCAGCGCCGGGACCACGGGGCACACCGTCGTCTACGGAAGCTCTGCCAACACCCGCCTGTGGTGGGACCTTTCGGGTGCCCGCGCGCTCGGGTACGAACCGCGGGACGACTCGGAGCCGTTCGCCGCGAAGCTCATCGCGGAGCAGGGCGAGCTGGACCCGGACAATCCCGCGCACGCCAACCTCGGCGGCCCGTTCTGCACGGACCCGCCGATCTGGCCGTACTGACAGACGCGCTGCGAGACGGACAGGTGGACGTGCGGGGGCACGCGCGGAGCCGTACGGACCGTACGCGGACGCCGCCCGCTCAGCGGCCGGGCAGCCGTACCACCGACAGGAAGAAGTCGTCGATCTGCCGCACCGCGCTGATGAACTGCTCCACGTCGACGGGCTTGGTGACATACGCGTTCGCGTGCAGTTTGTAGCTGCGGAGGATGTCCTCCTCGGTGGCGGACGTGGTGAGCACCACCACCGGGATCATAACCAGGTCCCGGTCGCCCTTGATCACCTCGAGCACCTGACGCCCGTCGTACTTCGGCAGGTTGAGGTCGAGCAGGATCAAGTCGGGCCGCACCGCGTCCTGGTGGGCGCCGCGCCGATAGAGGAAGTCCAGCGCCTCCTCGCCGTCGCGGACCACGTGCAGGGTGTTGCCGATCCTGTTGTCGGCGAACGCCTCCCGGGTCATCAGCTCGTCGCCCGCGTCGTCCTCGACCAGCAGGACCTCGATCGGCTGTACGGGTTGACTCATACGCGCGGTGCTCCCTCTGCTCCCTCGATGCCAGGCGCCGCCGCCTGGTCAGGTGATTCTTCTGCCCCGGCGGACAGCGTGAAACGGATGCGGGTGCCGCCGGTGTACTCGTTGTCCACCGAAATGCGCCCGCCGTGGTGCTCGATGATCTTCCGGCACATGGCGAGGCCGATGCCGGTGCCCTCGTAGGTGTTGCGGCTGTGCAGCCGCTGGAAGAGCACGAAGACCTTCTCGCTGAACTCCTCCTGGATGCCGATGCCGTTGTCGGTGACGCTGAAGACGAGCGTGCCGTCGGGGGCGGTTCCCGACTCCACCGTGATCACCGGCGGCCGGTCGGGGGAACGGAACTTGATCGCGTTCCCGATCAGGTTCTGCCAGACCAGGGCCAGCAGCGTCGCGTCGCCGACGGTGTCCGGCAGCACGGCGGGCCGCTCGACGCGCGCCCCGGACTCCTCCAGCCGGTCCGCGAGGTTGTACAGCGCCTGATCGAGCGTGCTCTCCAACTGGACCGGCCGGTGGTCGTCCTGCGCCCGGCCCACCCGCGAGAAGGCCAGCAGGTCGTTGATGAGGATCTGCATGCGCTTGGCGCCGTCGACCGCGAAGTCGATGTACTGCACGCCGCGTTCGTCCAGCGCGTGCCGGTAGCGCTTCTCCAGGAGCTGGCAGAAAGACGCGACCTTGCGCAGCGGCTCCTGGAGGTCGTGCGAGGCGACATAGGCGAACTGCTCCAACTCGGCGTTGGAGCGGCGCAGTTCCTCGGCCTGCTCGGTCAGCTCCGCCGCCTGGGCGGCCAGCAGTCCGCGCTGGCCGTGCGCCTCGGCCAGCGCGCCCGCGATACCGCTGCGCATCGCCTCCACGGCCTCGGCCAGCACCCGCAGATCGGCCGGGCCGCTGGGCTCGATCCCGGTGTCGAAGTCGCCGCCCGCGACCCGCAGCGCGTCGTCGCGCAGCCGCCCCAGCGGCAGGCCGACGATCCGGCGCAGGAGCAGCGCCAGGAAGCCCATGGCGACCAGGAAGCAGGCCAGCATCGCCAGGAACACCGCGTCGCGTTCGTTGCGCACGCTCCGCAACTGATCCTGGCTGTGCTGCCGGTCCTCCTTCAGGTGCGTGTCCTGGATCGTGAACTGGGTGCGTACGGTGTCGAAGCCCCGCTTGCTGCTGTCCAGCAGCGAGGTGTCGGCGGAGGTGGGCAGGCCCTCGCGGGCGTGCTCGATGAGCGGCAGCGCGTACGTGGTGCGCCAGCGGTCGGCCGCCTCCTCCAGCGCCAGCAGGTCGGCGGAGGCGCGCTTGTTGCCGCTGATCAGCGGGCGCAGCCTGGCGGTGATCGCCTTCTGGTCCGCGAGGCCCTCGGTGTAGGGCTGGAGGAATTCCGTCGAATGGGTGAGCACATAGCCGCGCACGCCGGTCTCCTGGTCCAGCAGCGCGGTCTGCAACCGCACCCCCTCCACCCGCGCGGGCTGCACCCGGTTCGCCAGGTGGTCGGAGATGGACGTGGTGTGCGCGAGCAGTTGCGCGCCGATCACCGCGAAGACGAGGACGAGCAGCGTCATCCCGCCGAGCACGAGGTTGAACGCGCCCTGGACCGTGATCCGGCCCTTCTCGCGCGGCCGGAAGCCGGACCTCGTCCGGGGGGCCTTCTGCCCGCCAGCGGGTACGGGGGCGGGCACGACGTCGGGCGCGGGATCGGGATCGTGTGCGGGATCGACGTCCGGCGCGGGTTCGACGTCGGGACCGGGACCGGACTCGGACCGCGGCCCGGGTACGGGCGCGCTCTCGGACACGGGCCCGGCTTCGGATACGGACTCGGATACGGCCTCAGGCTCGGACACGGGCTCGGGCTCGGGCTCGGACACGGGCGGCGGGTCGGTCGGGGGATGCGGCACGGACGCGGACTCCGGAACTGGCGTGGGATCGGGCGTGGACTGGGCGACGGGCGCGGTCTCGGGAGCGGGCGCGGCCCCGGCAGCGGGCGCGGCCCCGGCAGCGGCTTGAGGCGTCGGCTCCGGCGCGGGCCCCGTGGGTTCCGTCTGCTCCGAACGGGGCGCCGACGCGGGCGGGTGTTCCGTCATGACCTCACCCGCCATCCCGTGTGCATCACGGCCGCGTCGTCCTCGAGACCGCCGCGCCCCGCCGTCGCCGTCTCGGCCGCGTTGATCAAGGCGTCGACGAACGCCTCCGCGGGCAGTGCGCCGTTCTTCCGAGCCAGCTCCAGCAGCCCTTCCTCGCCGAGCCGTTCCGGCCCGTCGCCGTACCGCCACTCGAAGAGGCCGTCGGTGAAAAGGACCACGGACGCGCCGTCCAGCGCCTCGGTCGTCACCGGCCAGACGCCCCGTCCCGGCAGCAGCCCGAGCGCGGGCCCGTACGCCGGCTCCCACCACTGGACGTCGGCGCCGCGGCGCAGCAGCACCCCCGGATGCCCGGCTCTGACGATCTTGACGGTGGTGCGGTCGGGGGCGAACTCCAGCGAGCTGAGGGTGGCGAAGACATGCTCGCCCGCGCGCTCGGCGACCAGCATCTGCTCCAGCATGCCGGGCAGTTCGGCGCCGCGGGTGCCGGCGAGGACGAAGGACCGCCAGGCGACCCGCAGGCACACGCCCAGGGCCGCCTCGGCCGCGCCGTGCCCCGACACGTCGCCGATGACGACGTGCACCGTGCCGTCCTCGGTCTGCACGACGTCGTAGAAGTCGCCGCCGAGCAGCGCGTGGTCGCGGCCCGGCCGGTAGCGGGTGGTCACCTGCCAGTCGTCGCCGCGCAGCAGCGGGGTGGGCAGCAGCCCGCGCTCCAGCCGGGCGTTCTCCTCGGCCCGCATGGAGCTCTCGCGCAGCGCCACGTGCGCGCGCTCGATCTGCTTGCGCTGGACGGCGTAGCGGATGGCGCGGCTGAGCGACTGGGGTTCGAGGGCGCTCTTGGACAGGTACTCCTGGGCGCCGGAGGCGACAGCGGCGAGCCCGGCGTCCTCCTCCGACAGACCGGTCAGCACCACGACGGCCGCGCCGGGCGCGTCCTTCAGCAGCCGGGACACCGCGTCCACGCCGAAGGCGTCGGGCAGGTGCAGGTCGAGCAGGACGCACTCGGGCGCGGCGCGGCGGGCCAGCAGCTCCAGCGCCTCGGCGAGATTGCTCGCCCTGACCACCTGGGTCGCGGCGTTGCTCAGCGCGAGGTACTCCTCGACGAGCAGCGCGTCGCCCTCGTCGTCCTCGACCAGCAGGACCGTCGCGGGGCCCGACTGCCCGAAGGAGGCGGGCGGCGCCGTGCGCGGACTCTGAATGTCGCGGATGTCACGGACATCACGGCTGTCATGCCCGTCGCGGGTGTGCGGGATGCCCACCGGAAGTCCGGCCGGAACTCCGGCCGGGCCGCTCTGCACCACGTTTCTTCCTCCGCCTTCGGCTGCCCGACCATTGAGATTGCGCTGAGCGTACTTGCCCAGGGCAGGAGCGTATATGCGGGAGCCTCCGGACCCCTGTTCGATCCGGCAACCTGTGCGTCGGGACCACCCGCGCGACCCGTCCGGAACCGTCGTCGCTACGAATGACGGAGGATTGACGGGGTACGTCGGAACGGGGATTCCGGAACGGCCGTTCGTACCTGTCACGGCACGTCGGCGGAGGGAACGGACACGGGTGGAGGCACGGGTGGCAGAGGACCGCGACGGCGACAGCGCACGCGCGGGGTATCGGGGCCTGGTGATGCGGCGTTCCGCGGCGGCCCCCGAGGCAGCGGTGCTGGTGCTGCACGGCGGCCGGGAGCGCGGTATGGGCCGGCCGTCCCGGCTGAACGCGCCGGTGCTGCGGATGCGCCCCTTCGTCCGGGCGCTGGCCCGCGCGACGGAGGGCCGCCGGGTGGTGCTCGCCGAGGCCCGCTACCGGCACCGCGGCTGGAACGGGGAGCGGGCGGACGCCGCGCGGGACGCGGCCGACGCGCTGGCGGAGCTGTCCCGGCGGACCGGCGGGGCGCCGGTCGTGATGGTCGGGCACTCCATGGGCGGCAGGGCGGCGCTGCGGGTGGCCGGTACGGACGGGGTGGTCGGCACGGTGGCGCTGGCCCCCTGGTGCCTGCCGGGGGAGCCGGTGGAGCAGCTCTCGGCGGCCCGGCTGGTGTTCCTGCACGCGGAGGCCGACCGGATCACCTCGCCCGTGGAGTCGTTGCGGGTGGCGGAGCGGGCCAGGGCCGAGGGCGCCGAGGTGTGCCGCTTCGTGCTGCCGGGCGGCGACCACGCGATGCTGCGCCGGGCGGCCGTCTGGCACGCGCTCACCACCCGGGCCGTCTGCGGCCTGCTCGGCCTGTCCGCGCTCCCGCCCGAGATCGCCTCCGCCTTCGCCCTGCCGCCCGGCTCCCCCGACGGCCTCGACGTGCCCGCGACCGCCAGTGACGGGCGGGGCGTGCGGGTGTGAAGGTACGGGGCTGCCGATACGGGTCCGACCGTACGGAACCACGGGCGCGACGCTGCCGGTACGAGCCGGCGCGGGCACCGGAAAGGGCGCCGGGACCGGGTGCCCATAGCGGGCCGGAAGCTGATCTCCGGGTCATGGAACCGCAAACAACAGTCGGTCGTTACGGGGGCATGACCGCTATGACGCCTGGCTCGAATGTGCCGCTCTCCGTGCCCCGAGTGGCCGTGGACGTCGCCGCCTCCTCCGCACGGCTCGATGTCTCGGGCCTGCTCCTGACCGGTGACGGGAAGGTGCGCTCCGACGACGACTTCGTCTTCTACAACCAGCCCCAGGGGCCCGGCGTCAGCCACCGCTCCGGGGGCGGTTCCGGGCCCGACTCGATCACCGTGGACACCGCGGCCGTCCCGGCCGGGATCGAGAAGGTCGTGGTGACCGCGAGCCTGGACGGCGGCGGTCCCTTCGCGGGTACGACGCCGACGGCCACGGTCCGCAGCGCGGACGACGGCTCGGTGATCGCCACCTTCACGCCCACCGGGCTCGGCCCGGAGACCGCGCTCGTCGTGGTCGAGGTGTACCGGCGCGGCGGCGCCTGGAAGGTCCGCGCGGTCGGCCAGGGGTACGCCAACGGGCTGGGCGGCATCGCCAGCGACTTCGGGGTGAATGTCGAGGAGCCCGCGGCCCCTGCGGCCCCCGCCCCCGCAGCCGCGTTCGCCCCGCCGCCCGCGCCGGGACTGCCCAGCGCGCCGCCGCCCTCCGGCGCGCCCGCCGCGTATCTGCCGCCGCCGCCCTCCGCTCCCCCGGCCGCGCCGCCCGCTCCCGCACCGGGCGCGGGCAAGGTCAATCTGGACAAGGGCCGGGTCAATCTCCGCAAGAACGAGACGGTGTCGCTGGTCAAGGCGGGCAAGCCGTTCCTGTCCTCGGTGCGGATGGGCCTGGGCTGGGAGCCCGCCTTCGGCGGCCGGGACATCGACCTGGATGCGTCGGTGATCGCCTACGGTCCGCAGCGCAACCACATCGCGACCTGCTACTTCGGCAAGCTGTCCATCCTCAACGGCGCGGTCCAGCACTCCGGTGACAATCTGACCGGCGCGGGCTCGGGCGACGACGAGACGATCACCGTGCACCTGGGCGGGCTGCCGCCGGAGGTCACCGGTCTGGTCTTCACGGTGAACTCGTACTCGGGGCAGAAGTTCAACAAGGTCGCCAAGGCGTACTGCCGGCTGCTCGACGCGGGCACCGGCGAGGAGCTGGTCCGCTTCGACCTGACCGGCAGCGAGCCCCGCACGGGTGTGCTGATGGCCAAGCTGATCAAGCAGTTCTCCGGCGAGTGGGAGATGACCGCCATGGGCGACTTCATCGACTCGCGTACCGCCAAGGGGATGGTGCGGCCCGCCTCCGCGGCGCTCTGAGGCACCGCGGACCGGACGTGTGCCCCGTGGGCCGCCGCCCGGTCCGCGCGGCCCGGCATGAGTCCACGCGGACCGGCGGCGGCCCGCGCGACCGGCCTCAGGCAGCGCGCGACCGGTCCCAGGCGGCGCGCGACCGGCCTCAGGCGGCGCGGGCCGGGCTCGGACCGCGCGCCGGTCTCAGACCGCGCGGATCGCCGTCGCCAGGGCGCCCGCCTCGGCCGGGCCGAGGTGCCGGGCGATGTCGGCCTCACTGATGATGCCGACCAGGCGGCTGCCCTCGACCACCGGCACCCGGCGGATGCGCCGGGAGGACATGGTCGCGACGACGCTGCCCGCGTCGTCGTCGGCCGCGGCCGTCACCGGGCTGCCGTCCATGAGGTCGGCGGCCCGGACCGCGCCCGGGTCGTGGCCGGTCGCCACACAGCGCAGCACGATGTCCCGGTCGGTGAGCACCCCTTGGAGCCCGCCGTCGTCACCGGTGACCGCCAGGGCCCCGACGTCCGCGTCCCGCATCCGCTTGGCGGCCACGTCCAGGGTCTCGTGGGCGGAGATCGTCTCGACGCCCTGATGCATGATGTCGCGCGCAGTGGTCACAGCAGCTCCATTCGTCCCGGGCCCCCGCGCCGACCATAAAGTCCCGCGCGCCGCCCCGCACGGCGGCGGGAGCCGGGGCCCGGGCCGGGAGCGGGAGGGCGCGGGGGCGCCGTGCGCACGGCGCTCGGAGGCCGTCCGGCCCCCGTACGCACCGGCTCGTGCGCCGCGCGGGCCTCGTACGGGGGGGACCGCCACCGGATGTTCGCACATCAACATGTCATGGTCACATAAAATTTACCGCTGACGGTCTACCCGCATAGACCCGTGGCCGGGACCCTGGTCGGGAACCACCCGTACCGCTCGACCCCCTAGCCACGGGAGCGCTCAGTCATGCCCAAAAACCGTCTCGTGCACGGAATCTGTGCCGCCGTCAGCGCGGCACTGCTCGCGCTGACCGTCCTGTTCGTCAGCGGCGGCCCCGCACAGGCCGCTCTGCCGACCCCCATCGCCGCCTCCACCGCCCGCAGTTACCTGTCCGGCATGACGGCCACCGCGGAGACGCACGCCTCGACGTACGACCGGAATCTGTTCCCGACCTGGATCACCATCTCGGGCACCTGCGACACCCGCGAGTACGTGATCAAGCGCGACGGCACGAGCGTGGTGACCGACAGCTCGTGCAAGGCGACCTCGGGGAACTGGACCAGCCCGTACGACGGCGTGACCACCACCGACCCCTCGACCTTCGACATCGACCACCTGGTGCCGCTCGCCGAGGCGTGGGCCTCGGGCGCCTGGGCCTGGACCACCGCGCAGCGCCAGGCGCTGGCCAACGACGTGACCCGCCCGCAGCTCGTGGCCGTCTCCGCGCACTCCAACCGCTCCAAGGGCGACGGCGACCCGGCCGAGTGGCTGCCGCAGGCGTCGTACCAGTGCACGTACGCCCGCGCGTGGGTGCAGGTGAAGCACTACTACGGTCTGACCGTGGACAGTGCGGAGAAGTCGAAGCTCACGTCGATCCTCAGCGGCTGCTGAAACGTTCCGGCCGCACCCGGCCTCGCTGGTCACGGCGGTGACGAGCGCGGCCGGGCGGCGGTCCGCCCCTCAACCCGGCCGCACCACAGCCCGGCTGCACATCAGCCCGGAAGCCCGTCAGCCCGTCAGCCCGGCGTCTTCAGGGTCAGCGTGCGCCGGCCGGGCGCGTAGAACCAGACGACCCCCTCGCGCACGACGTACACCCCGTCGTCCGCCCACCACAGGCCCGTCAGCCCCTGCGCCCGCGTGACCTCGCCAGCCGCGAACGGCGTCTCCACCCAGTCCACGCCGTATACGGTGCCGGGCCCGGTCGCCCGTGACAGGTCGTCCACGTAGCGGCCCCCGGAGTCGATGCACCGGAACGCCTGGAGCACGCCACCGCTCTGTGCCGATGGCGGCGTCCGTCGGCACAACGACGTTCCCGCGGTCAGATACGCGTGACCTCGCTTCGGGTCGACCACCACGGCCTCCCGCGTACGGCTGAGCGGCACCGGGGCTCCTCACGTCGCGCTGACCACCCACGGTGCCGCCCCGCGGCCAACCCCGGATGAACGGCGTCCTTCCGCGAGGCGGCCACCCGGTTGCCCCGGCGCGGGGGCGCGCCCCGAGCGGTGGCCCGCCGTGCGTCAGCCCGAAAGGCCCTGGCGGGAGCGGGCCTTGAAGGCCGCCTTGCGGGCGTCCTTGGCGGATTTGCGGTCCGGGTGGAGACGCCCCATGGCTTCGAGGACGTCGGCGGTGGCGGGGTGGTCGACGCGCCAGGCGGCGTCGAAGAAGCCGTCGTGCCGGGCGACGAGGTCACGGACGAGGTCGGCCAGGATCTCGGGGGCGTCGTCGGCGGCGAGCTGCGCGGCGAGGGTGTCGATGGTGAGCCAGAAGACCATGTCCGCGTCGGGCGCGGGGATGTCGGCGGCGCCGCTCTCGGTGAGCCAGACGCGGGCGAGGCCGCCGAGCACGCGGTCGTCGAGGACTTCGCGCAGCGCGGGCTCGGCCTCGGCGCCGAGCAGGGTGAGCGTCTGCTGGCAGATGAGACGACGGCCCGGCGCACCGGCGTCGTCGCCGCGCGCGGCGGCGAGCAGTTCGCGTGCGGCGTCGGCCGGCTTGCGGTCCTCCAGCCACAGCTCGGCCTCGACGCGCGCCGCCTGGTCGGGGTAGCCGGTCAGCGCTTCGAGGAGGTCGACGCCCGACCCGCCCGCGAGGTCGCCGATGGCGGGGGCCTGCGCGCCCGCGTCCACGAGCCGTTCGCGCATGCCGTGCACACCGAGCGGGGTGAGCAGGACCATGCCGTAGCGGGAGACCTCCTCGGGGTCGAGGTCGTCCCCGACGGCCCCGCCGCTTCCCTCGGGGAATTCGGGGAAGGAGCCGGCTTCCCCGTCGCCCTCCGCCTCCTCGATCAGCGCCTCGTCGACCGGCTGGTAGTCCAGCAGTCCGGTGGTGGCGAGCAGCCGGAAGTGGTCGTCCAGCCGCATCATCACCTCGGTGACCTCTTCGAGGACGGCGTCGCTGGGCTGGTCCATCTCGTCGGGCACGACGAGGGACGCGGCGAGCACCGGCAGCGGTACGGCGTCGGGCCCGTCCTCGGCGACCGCCGAGTCCTCGACGGCCATCAGCGCGTAGAGGTTGACCAGCGCGCTGTCGAGGAATTCGGCCTCCTTCTCCGGGTCCCAGTCCAGCTCGTCCAGGAGCACCTGGTCGCCGTCGTCCATGACCTCGCGCAGGCTCTCGAAGTCCGGTGCGGCGGCGTCGGCGAGGGCCGACTCGGCGGCGGCCAGCCAGATGTCGAGCACGTCCTGCGGGAGGCCCGCGGTGATCCGCTCGTACGCCTCGCCGGGCAGCGCGCGACCGGCGACCTCGCCGGCCGGCGTGGACTCCTCGGCCTCCTCGTCGATCTCCAGGACCAGCAGGCCGGTGTCGACGGCGACGCCCCATGCCTGGGCGGTCTCGGCGAGCCCTTCCTCGTCCTCGTCCACCGGGAGGCCGAGTTCCGCGGCGGCGGCCACCAGGTCGTCGTCCAGCAGCTCGCCCATCGCGTCGACCGGCCGTTCCGGTGTCGCCCACCGGGTCAGCCGCAGCGCTCGGTCCAGCAGCGGCACGGCCAGTGCCAGCCGCGCGAGGTCGTCCGCGGGGAGCAGCCGTACGGGCGGCAGGACGAGGGGACCTTCGGACATGGGGTGACTCCTAGAGGGCTCTACGGCTGTACGGCGTGAGGGGTGGGCCGGTCCGGCTCACCCCTGGCGGGTGAATCGGACCGGCACACGCGAACCGGTACGCGCGCCGGACGCGCGCACTCAGCGTAGGCCCTGCGACCCCCCGCCCGTCGGCCTCCCGGCCCCGCCGCACCCGTCACCCCACCGGTTCACCCGCCCGTAGCGACACGTTCCGGCCACCGCCGCCCGCCACCGGGTGCGTACCGGCCACGCATCCTTCAGGCGTACGGGAGTTCGGCGCGCGGGAGGCGCCGAAGCGAAGGGCTCAGCGCACCCCGTCCCACAGGGCGCGCTCGTCCGGGCGCGGGTCGCGTACCGGACCGCAGTGCGCGGGGTCGTCCGCCGTGCCGAAGACCATCGTCGTACGGTCCCGGGTGTCGTACGCGGGCCAGCCGGGATCGCCGGTGGCGGCGAAGGAGACCCAGGCGGCGTGCATGGTGTCGGCGAGCGGCTGCGGCGGGGCCTCGCCGAGCAGCATGGTCTCGCCGGGTGCGGCCAGGTTGTCGAAGGCGAAGGCGATCTCGGAGGCGTGGCAGGCGCCGAGGCGGCGGTCGAAGGCGGTGGAGCGGCGGCCGAATTCGTAGACGTGGGCGCGCGGCACCGACTCGGCCAGGCGGACCGCGGGCATCCGGAAGAACCAGTCGGTGAGGACGGCGGAGAACAGGTCGCCGGTGGTGGCGCCGGGGCGGTTGGCCGCGTAGAGCGGCAGCGCGGTGTCGGGGTCGAGGCCGTGCCGGGCGATCGCGGCCCGCAGGTGCTTGTCGTCGATGTAGTCGATGACGCCGCTGGGGACGGTGAAGAGCCGGTACTCCTCGGCTGTGGTGCCGATCAGCAGGTCGACGGCGCAGTCGGCGCCGGGTCCCGGCACCGGGTCGACGCGGGCGGCGGTGCTCGCGGTGTCCGCGATCGGCTCGAAGGGCATGGCGTTCAGCGCGACCTCGCCCCACAGCGCGGGGTCGGGGTTGGCGGTGACCTCGTTGCGCAGGGCGGTCTGCGCGGGCAGCAGGACATCCAGCGGGAGTGCGGCGAAGGCGGCGGCGGTGGGTTCGACGCCGAGTTTCGCGGCGAAGTGCGCGGCGACCTTGCGGGCGGTGTCCCGGCCGATCGTGTGGTGCGCGGCGCCGCTCTGGAGGATCGCCCGATGGAAGAGTCCTCGGGCGCCGGGGGCGGTGAGCAGCACCCCGATGCTCATCGCGCCGGCCGATTCGCCGAAGACGGTGACGCGGTCGGGGTCGCCGCCGAAAGCGGCGATGTTGTCGCGGACCCATTCGAGGGCGGCGATCTGGTCGAGCACTCCGCGGTTGTCGGGGGCGCCGTCGAGGGACAGGTAACCGTCCGTCCCCAGGCGGTAGTTGACGGTCACGCAGACGACGCCGTCGCGGGCGAACGCGGCGCCGTCGTAGATCGGCAGCGAGCCCGAGCCGTTCATGAAGGCGCCGCCGTGCAGCCACACCATGACCGGTGCGCCGCCCGCGGTGTCGGGTGTCCACACATTGAGGTTGAGGCAGTCCTCGCCCGCGATGTCCGGGTCGGGCAGCAGCACGTCGAACGGCTTGACGTAAGGGCCCTTGGGCACGGTCGGGCCGAACGCGGTCGCGTCGCGTATGCCCTCCCACGCGGCGGGCGGTTGCGGCGCCATGAACCGGTGCGGTCCGAACGGCGGTGCGGCGTAAGGGATTGCGCGGAAGACGGCGACGCCGTCCTGGCCGGCCGCTCCGCGTACGTCGCCCTGCCGGGTGGTGCAGACCGGTTCGTCCATGCGTCAGACTCCTTCGTCCTGTGCCCGCTCCCGGGGCTCGCGTACGCTACCGGCGGCCCGCCCCAGCGGGAGGGGCCGCGACACCTTCAACGTACCAAGCGGTCGGTCAGGGGGCACGATGAGCGACGGCGGTCTCCGCGTCGCGGCGTACGGCGTGGGGGAGCGGGTCGCCTCGGGGCGGGAGACGCTGCGCGGGGTGAGCGTACGGATCGCGCCCGGCGAGCTGCTGGCCGTGGCGGGCGGCAGCGGGTCGGGCAAGACGACGCTGCTGGAGATCCTGGCCGGAATCCGTACCCCCTCGGCCGGTCGCGTCCTGCACGACGGTACGGAACCGGCCGTCCTGCGACCGGCGTTGGGGTATCTGCCGCACGGCAACGTGATGCACGACGACCTGCCGCTGGACCGGGCCCTCGGCTACGCGGCCCGCCTGCGGATGCCCGCCCGGACCGCCGCCGCTCTCCTGGACGCGGCCGTACGCGACGCGCTCGCCGCTGTCGGCCTGGCCGACCGCGCCCGCCAGCCCGTACGCACCCTCAGCGAGGGCGAGCGCCGCCGCGCCTGCATCGCGGTCGAACTCCTCACCCGCCCCCGCGTGCTGTTCCTGGACGAGCCGACGACCGGGCTCGACCCGGCGACCGGCGCCGAACTCCTGCGCACCCTGCGGGACTTGACCGCCGACGGCGTCACCGTCGTCCTCACCACGCACGCGCCCGCCGATCTGACCCGCTGCGACCGCGTCCTGTTCCTCACTCCTGAAGGACGCCCGGCCCACCTGGGCACGGCGGCCACCCTCACGGCGGCGTACGGCGTCCCGACGCTGGAGGAGGTGTACGGGGCGGTGGCCCGCGGGGCGCGGGCGGCGGACGAGGCCGACGCGGAGGAGGCCGGCCCCGCGCCCGAGGCGGCGCCCGTGGCCGACTGCGCCGCCGCCACGCGCCCGGCGCCGCTCGGTGCGGTCGGGCAGTGGTGGCTGCTCACCCGGCGGGCCGGGGAGTTGATGGCGCGCAATCGGCTGACGGCGGCGGTCGTCGTGGGGTCGCCGCTGGTGATCGTGGCGATGTTCGCGCTGCTGTTCCGGCCGGGGGCCTTCGATCCGGCGGCGCCGAGTCCGGGTTCCGCGGCGATGATCCTGTTCTGGATCGCCTTCGGCGGCTTCTTCTTCGGGCTGACCTACGGCCTGTTGCAGATCTGCGCGGAGATGGCGGTGGTGCGCAGGGAGCGGCTGACCGTGCTGCGGCTCGGGCCGTATCTGCTGTCGAAGGCGGCGCTGCTGCTGCCCGTACTGGCCCTGGCGGACGCGGCGTTGCTCGCGGTGCTGCGCGGTCTGAACCGGCTGCCCGCCGCCGGGTGGGCCACGTACGGCTCGCTGTTCCTGACCGTGCTGCTCGCGTCGGCCGCCGCGCTCGCGCTGGGGCTGCTGGCGTCGGCGGCGGTGGGCGATCCGGGGCAGGCCACGCTGATGCTGCCGATGCTCTGCTTCCCGCAGGTGCTGTTCTCCGGGGCCTTTGTGCCGGTGCCCCAAATGGCTTGGGCGGGACGGGTGTTGAGCGCTGCGATGACCAACCGGTGGGCGTTCGAGGCGCTGGGCGGCGGGATCGGCCTGCGGGAACTGTGGGCGCACGGCGCGTCGCCACTGGGGCCGCCGCTGCTGGCCTCGTACGGCGGCTCGTTCGACCGGGCGGTGTGGGCGGGCTGGCTGCTGCTGGCCGGTTTCACGGCGCTGTTCCTGGCCGCCGCGTGGGCGGTGCTGGCGCGCAAGTGCCGCACGGTCAGCAGACCAGCCGCGGGCTGAGCCCCGCCGGGTCGGGCGAGCGGTCGCGGTAGGTCTGCGCGGCGAAGGCGAGGAAGGCGGACACGTCGGCCGCGTTGGAGGACAGGCCGAGCGAGACGCGGACGGCGCCGCCGGAGGGGAGGCCGAGGCGGCCGAGGTAGTCGTCGATGGTGCCGGTGGCGGTGCGGACGGCGCCGCCGAGTACGTCGCGGTCGATGGCGAAGGCGACCTCGCCCGTGCCGGGGTTGCAGAAGCAGCCGGTGCGCAGCGATATGCCGCGCGCGGCGCTGTCGCGGCCGACGATCCGCTCGTCGATCACCCGTCCGTCGGCGCCGAGCAGATTCAGCGCGACCGTGCCGCCGCGGCCGGTGGTGTCCGGCGGACCGTAGATCCGTACCAGCGGGCTGCCGTCGCCGTGCCGCAGACCGCGCAGCCCGGCCAGTAACTCGGCGGTGAGCGACGTGACATGACGGTGTATCGACTGCACGCCGATGCCGGTGATCCAGTCGAGGCCGAACTCGATGTCGGGAATGCTCAGGTAGTTGACCGTGCCGTCCTCGAAGGCCGCCTCGCCGTCGGCCATGTGGTGCCACAGGCCCTGGGCGCTCACCACGTGGATGGTGCCGCCGGAGAACCACGGCCGCCGCAGCCGCGTCAGCGCCTCCCTGCGGGCCAGCAGACAGCCGATGCCGGTCGGGTAGCCGAAGACCTTGTACCAGCTCACGGCCACGAAGTCGGGGCTGAACCGGCCGAGGTCGAGCACGTTCGTGGGCACGTAGGCCGCCGCGTCCAGCAGGACGTCCCAACCCGCCGCCCGCGCCCTGGTCACCCAGTCCAGCGAGTGCTGGACCCCGCTGAAGTTGCTCTGCGCGGGGTACGCGAGCAGTCCGGGTCCCCGGGCCCCGGTCTCCGTGCCCGCCTGCGGCCGCGCGCCCGTCAGGACGGCGTCCATCGCCGTCGCGTCGATGCCGAGGCCCGGCGCCTCCAGCGGTACGTACACCGTCCCCGCGCCCCGGCCCCGGGCGTACTCCCGCAGGCCGTTGACGGAGTTGTGGTTGTCGAGGGTGAGCACCAGCCGGTTGTCCGGCCCGAACGGGTAGGCCTCGCCGACCAGTCGGCACGCCCCGGTGGCGTTGGCCGTGAACACCACGGCGTACTCGGCCGGATCGGCCCTGAAGTGCGCGAGCACCCGTGCGCGGGCCCGCTCCACCAGTTCGCCCGACGCCTCGGAGGCCGGGCTGACCGAGTGCGGATTGCCGTAGCAGCCCGCCGCGATCCGGTCGGCGTGCGCCCGCACTTGGGCGCGGGCGGGAAGTCCCGCGCCGGTGTGGTCGAGGTAGACCTGCCGTCGCTCGTCGAGATACCCGTACTCGACCGCGCGCAGCGCGCCAAGGCTGTCCATGAGTGACCCCCGGTCTTCCGGTCTCCGGTCCTCCGCGACGCGACCCCGCGTGGCCCCGAACGGCCGCCCGTACGACCGCCGTCGCGCCAGTCGTCGCGCCGGCCGTACGACGCCCGCGCGACATCCGTACGACGTCCGTACTCAGGATCGCACCGCGAGCCGTCCGCTGTGCGCTGTTGCGGGGCGGTCGCCGTCCGCGGCCGACCGGAGCGTGGTCAGGTCCGGGCGACCGCGCCGCGGACCAGGGCCAGCAGTGTCTTCGTACTGTCCCTGCGGGCCCAGGCGATCAGGGCCAGCGGCAGGATGAGGATGATCGGCGTCGCCGCGTTGTCGCCGTCGAAGACGGTGATCTGGGTGATGGTGGCGCCGATCATCAGGCCGATCATCGCGACCGCGGCGACCTGGTAGAGCACCGGGATCAACAGGGCGACGGCGCCCGCGAGTTCGAGCGCGCCGGTGAGGTACATGAACCAGTCGCCGAAGCCGATGCGGTCGAAGGAGTCGGCCGCGGCGTCGATGCCGAGGAGCTTGGGGGCGGCGCTGGCCACGCCGTAGAAGAGGGCCAGCACGATCTGGAGGGCGAGCAGCGCGGTGTGCGCCCGGCTACGGGCGCGGCGGGCGGTGACGGCTGCCGCGGTACCGGTCGGGGCGGCGCTGGTGGGAGTGGAGACGACGGACACGGTGGGCTCCTCTGGTCGGGTCGGTTCGGTGCTGTCGTATGCGCCGTGGCGCTGTCGAAGAGGTAGACCGGGGACCGCCGCGGAACTCATCGCAGGCGCGGGAAAGACATGGGAAGGCCATGGGAAAGGCGCGAGGAAAGCCCGGAAAAGCCACCCTGTACAGTGTGAGTTCCCAGAAGGTACTCACTTACCGGGGGTGTACGGCACATGCAGGAGATCACCGACGAGGCCGAACTGGGGGAACTGCTCGGCGAGCCCACCCCGGTCGTCCGCGACAAGGCGCGCGACCGGCTGCACGAACTGGACGTGGCCTGGCTGAAGGCGGCGCCCTTCTGCCTGATGGCCACCTCGGCGGCCGACGGCACCTGCGACGTGTCGCCCAAGGGCGACCCCGCCGGTTTCACCGTCGTCCTGGACGACCGGACCATCGCGGTCCCCGAGCGGCCGGGCAACCGCCGCGCGGACGGCTTCCGCAACATCCTGTCCAACCCGCACATCGGCCTGCTCTACTTCATTCCCGGGCGCGGCGACACCCTCAGGATCAACGGCAGGGCGCGGCTGCTGCGCGACGCCGACTTCTTCGACCGCATGGTCGTCAAGGGCCACCGCCCGAAGGTCGCGGTCCTGGTCGACATCGAGGAAGTCTTCTTCCACTGCTCCAAGGCGTTCCTGCGCAGCGCGCTGTGGAAGCCGGAGACGTGGCAGCCCGACGCGCTGGCCTCGCGGGCGCGGATCTCCAAGACGCTGGAGCGGACCGAGGACTCGCTGGCGGAGCTGGAGACGTACTACGGGCCCGCGTACGCGGAGAAGATCTACCACTAGGTCCTGTCGTGTGGATCTCGGTGGGGGAAGAGCGGTGTCCGGTGCGTGCGGATGCAAGGCGGAGGAGGGAGGCGACGCGGAGCGTCGTCGACCGACGACAACGCGGCAGATGTGCGTGCCGGGCGCCGGGACGCCGCGGAGATCCACACCACAGGCCCTGGCCCGCCTCACGACCGGAATATCCGGGTGACGGCCGCCGGTACCGACAGTAGGGTCGCCCCTTATGCGCATTCTCGTTCTGGGCGGTACCGCCTTCGTCGGCCGCGCCATCGTGGAGGACGCACTCCACCGCGGGCACGACGTCACCCTCTTCGGCCGCGGCAGGACCGGCGCCGGCCTCTTCCCGGGCCTCCCCCGGCTGACCGGCGACCGCGACACCGGTGACTACGCGGCGCTCGCGGGCGACACCCGGTGGGACGCCGTCGTGGACGTCAGCGGCTACGTCCCGCGGCACGTCGCGCAGGCCATGGACGCGCTGGGTGACCGGGTCGGCCGGTATCTGTTCATCTCCAGCCACGCGGTGTACCAGCGCGAGGGTGTGGCGCCCGGCTCCGACGAGGACACCCCGCGCCGCCCGCCGGTCCGCGACACCGAGGTGCTGAGCGAGGCCACGTACGGGCCGTGCAAGGTCGCCTGCGAGGACGACGTGACCGCGCGCCACGGGCAGCGCGCCACGATCGTGCGGGCGGGCAAGGTCGCCGGTCCGCACGACCCCTCCGACATGTTCACCTACTGGGTGCGCGCCGCCGCGCGCGGCGGCCGGGTCGCCCTGCCCGCCGACCCCGCCCAGCCGGTGCAGATCATCGACTCCCGCGACCTGGCCCGGCTGGTGATCCGGCTGCTGGAGGACGACCGGCCCGGCGCCTTCCACGCCGTGGGCCCCGAACAGCCGGTCACGCTCGGCGAGTTGATCGAGACGTGCGCGCGGGCCGCGGGCACCGAGGTGGAGATCGTACGGGTCACGCCGGACGTCGTACCGCCGATGTTCCCGCTGGTCCGCGAGGACACCGCCACACAGCAGCGCAGCGCCGCGCGCGCCAGGGCCGCCGGGATGCCCGCGACCCCGCTGGCGGTCACCGCCGCCGACGTCCTGGCCTGGGACCGGGAACGCGGCGAGCCGCCGCTGGAGGCCGGCTGGTCCCCCGAGGAGGAGCGGGCGGTGCTCGCGGCGGCGGCTCGTACGGCGTGATCCGGTCACGCGTGACGCGTCGTCAGTTGTGGCTGTGCAGCGCGTCGTTGAGGCCACCCCACGAACCCGTGCGCTGAAGGACCTCGACCTTGCCGGTGGTCGAGTTGCGGCGGAAGAGGATGTTGTTGGCGCCGGAGAGCTCCAGCGCCTTGACGATCTTGCCGTCCGGGAGCGTGACGCGGGTGCCCGCGGTGACGTAAAGGCCCGCCTCCACGACGCAGTCGTCACCGAGGGCGATGCCCAGGCCCGACTCGGCGCCGAGCAGGCAGCGTTCGCCGACCGAGACGACCTGGGTGCCGCCGCCGGACAGT
This sequence comes from Streptomyces sp. NPDC008139, assembly GCF_042957025.1. Classification (NCBI taxonomy): domain Bacteria; kingdom Bacillati; phylum Actinomycetota; class Actinomycetes; order Kitasatosporales; family Streptomycetaceae; genus Streptomyces; species Streptomyces sp. NPDC008139. The sequence goes on along the minus strand of NZ_JBIBHM010000009.1, from coordinate 302,673 downwards.
GTGCCCATGATGGACGCGCCGCCGCCGATGTCCGAGCCGTCGCCGATGACGACGCCCTGCGAGATGCGGCCCTCGACCATGGAGGCGCCCAGCGTGCCCGCGTTGAAGTTGCAGAAGCCCTCGTGCATGACGGTCGTGCCGGACGCCAGGTGCGCGCCGAGGCGTACGCGGTCGGCGTCGGCGATCCGCACGCCGGACGGGGCGACGTAGTCCGTCATCCGCGGGAACTTGTCCACGCCGTACACCGCCAGGTGCAGGCCCTCCGCGCGGGCCGCCAGCCGCGCCCCTTCGACCGCCGCCACCGGCACCGGGCCGATCGACGTCCACGCGACGTTCGCCAGCAGGCCGAACAGCCCTTCCAGATTGGGCTCGTTGGGGCGGATCAGGCGGTGGCTCAGCAGGTGCAGCCGCAGATACGCGTCGTGCGCGTCCAGCGGCTTGTCGTCCGTCGAGGCGATGACGGTCCGCACCGCCACAACCTCCACCCCGCGCCTCGGGTCCTTCCCGAGCGCCTTGGGCGCCGCCGCTCCCAGCAGCTCCGCCGCGCGCTCGGCGCTCAGCCGCTCGGTGCCCGCGGGGCCCGCCTCCGCGGCGAGTTCCGGTGCGGGGTACCAGGTGTCCAGGACGGTGCCGTCGTCGGCGACGGTGGCAAGGCCGACGCCGAGGGCGCCGGGGGCACGATGCTCATTCATACCCAGACGCTAACCCGTCCTCCCCCCGCCCAGCCACCCGCCCCGCCCCCCGCCCCCATACGGCTCCCCGATCCTCTACGGGCGCGCCCCCGGCGCGCCGCGGCGGCCTCAGCGCCGGGCCCTCGGCGGTGCCTCCTCCCACGCCGCCGCCCCCGCGGCCCCGGCGCCGAGCACCGCGCAGCGCAACCAGTGCTCGCCAGGCGGGAGTTGACCCACCAGCACGGGCAGTGACGTGCGCCGCGCCAGCACATTGGTGCCCGGCAGCGGATCGATGACCCGGCCGCTTCGGCCGCCGTCCAGATCGCGCAGCCCGCTGAGGTCCCCGGCCGCGGTGACCGTCACCGCGCTGCCCTCGTTCTCCTCGCGCCGGGTGAGCCCCGCGTCCCGGTCGACCGCGAAGCCGCCCTCCGCCGTGTACAGCGCGCGGCCCGTACGGACGCGGTGGGTGCGCAGGTGCCAGGGCGCGGCGGCGGTGAGCCAGGTGGTGATCTCCACGTCGGGCCACGGCCGCCAGGTGCTGCGTACGGTGTCGCCGTCCTCGACCGCCGGATCGTGCTGCTCCTCGCGCACCCGGAAGTGCCGCGGCGCCGTCCCGTCCTCAATGTCGGCCTCCTCGCTGACCGCGAGCACCGAGTCGTACGCCCCCGGCTCCGGGCCGAGACCGTCGACCGGCGCGCTGAAGCCGAAGCGGGAGGAGTACGCGAATTTGGCGTACTTCGCGGCGCCGCCCCGCGCCCAGAGATTGTGCTGCGACCCGCTGAGCAGCGTCGCGTCCCCGCCCGAACGCATCAGCACCGCCCCGGCGTCCGGCTGCGCCAAGGTCTCCGGCAGCTCGGCCGCGGGCTCCTCGTCCGCCGTCCAGAAGGCGTGGTCCGCGGGGAGCGCCAGCGGCAGGAACGCCTTCATCGCCCAGTACGGCGAGCCCGGCCCGTTGTACTGCTCCGCGACCGCCGGCTGCGGATAGCCGTACCCGATGGTCAGCACCCCGTCTGGCGACGTCAGCGCCGACCGCTCCCGCCACCAGCGCAGGTGCCGCGCCAGCAGCCCCTTGGCCTCCCCCGGCGGCACGGCGTCCACCCCCGCGTACGGCAGCGCCCCCCAGAACGAGCCCTGCGCGAACCGGTACGTGAGACTGCGGCCGAACGGCACGGCGGCCCCGTCGGCCGCGAACCAGTGCCGGAAGCCCGGCGCGAAGTCGGCCGCCCGCTGCCGGAAGCGCGCCGCCCGCGCCGGGTCGCCCTCGCCCGCGAGCGCCGCGTAGATCAGGCCGTAGAAGTGCATGGCCCACGGGATGTAGTAGTCGCGCTGCGCGGTGTTCCCGTCGGCGTACCAACCGTCCTGGCGCGCGTACGTCTCCAACCGGTCCAGCCGCGCGTGCCGCGCGTCCCGGTCGTGCGCGTACCCCACCCGGTCCAGACCGAGGCTGACCAGCACCGGGAAGAAGTTCCAGTTGTTCTCGGGCGTGTCGGCCCCCAGGAAGCTCGCCAGCCAGGCACCCGCCTGGTCCCGTTCCTTGCCGCTGAGCGGGTCCCACAGCTTCTCCGGCGCCAGCGCCAGCGCGAATCCGATGGCCGCCGTCTCGACGGTCCGCTGGTCGATGCCGGTGGCCGTCCCCCAGTACTCGGGATGCCCCGGGTCCGTCCCCGCCGCCAGCCCCCGCGCCCACAGCTCCCAGTGCCCGAACTCCCCGCCGCCCGCCGCCAACGGCGCCAGCCCCCACAACGGCCGCGCGTACCCCTCCAGGTCGGCCGCGGTGTCGTCATGGTGCGCCGCGTTCACCCCCAGCCGTATCCGAGCGCCCCCCTCGCTCGCATACCGCACCAGCGGATCGACCAACTCCCGCACATACGCCTGCATCTCCCCACGCGCGCCACTGCCGCTCGCCATCCCAACCGCCTCCCTCATGATGTTGCGATAATTTTCGCAACACCCTCAAGAGACCGTCAACGGCCCGGACACGGCATCGGGCGGCCACCGCGTGAGACGCGGTGACCGCCCGATGCCGTGGCGGAGAGCCCTGCGATGCCGAGGCGGAGAGCCCGGAGAAAGATCAGACGTTGAAGCCCAGGGCGCGGAGCTGGTCGCGGCCGTCGTCGGTGATCTTGTCGGGGCCCCACGGGGGCATCCAGACCCAGTTGATCTTGAGGTCGTTGACGATGCCCTCGGTGGCGGAGACGGCCTGTTCCTCGATGACGTCGGTGAGGGGGCAGGCCGCGGAGGTGAGGGTCATGTCGAGGGTGACGACGTTGGAGTCGTCGACGTGGATGCCGTAGATGAGGCCGAGGTTGACGACGTCGATGCCGAGTTCGGGGTCGACGACGTCGTAGAGGGCCTCGCGGATCTCTTCTTCTGAGGCCGGAGTGGTGCTCAGGCCGTTCGGTACGGGGCTCATGAGGTCTTCCCTTCGGAAGATTCCGAGGCTTCGGGACCGTCGGCCAGCGCTTGCGCCGTCGCGTCCTTCCACGCCATCCAGCTCAGCAGCGCGCACTTCACACGCGCCGGGTACTTCGAGACACCGGCGAACGCGACCGCGTCCTCCAGCACTTCCTCCATCGCGTCGTCCGGCTCGACCTGGCCCTTGGACTGCATCAGCTCCAGGAAGGTCTCCTGGATCTTCCGCGCCTGGGCCACGTCCTTGCCGACCAGCAACTCGTTCAGCACCGAAGCGCTGGCCTGGCTGATCGAGCAGCCCTGGCCCTCGTACGAGATGTCGCCGATGACGGCGCCGTCCATCCGCACCCGCAGGGTGATCTCGTCCCCGCAGGTGGGATTGACGTGGTGCACCTCCGCCTGGCCGTCCCGCAGGCCGCGCCCGTGGGGGTGCTTGTAGTGGTCCAGGATCACTTCCTGGTACATCGAGTCGAGCTTCACAACACCACCATCACCCGAAGAAGTTCCGTACCTGCTCCAGCCCCTCGACCAGGGTGTCGACCTCGGCCGGGGTGGAGTACAGATAGAACGACGCCCGCGTGGTCGCAGGAATTCCGTACCGCAGGCAGACCGGCCGCGCGCAGTGGTGGCCGACGCGTACGGCGATGCCCTGTTCGTCGAGCACCTGGCCGACGTCGTGCGGGTGGATGTCGCCGAGCGTGAAGGAGATCGCGGCGCCGCGGTCCTCGGCCGTGGTGGGGCCGATGATCCGCAGGTCGGGAACCTCCAGCAGACGGCCCACCGCGTAGTCGGTCAGCGCGTGCTCATGCGCGGCGATCTTGTCCATGCCGATCGCGGTCAGGTAGTCCACGGCCGCGCCGAGGCCCACGGCCTGGGCGATCGGGGGCGTACCGGCCTCGAACTTGTGCGGCGCGGGCGCGTACGTCGAGGAGTGCATGGAGACGGTCTCGATCATCTCGCCGCCGCCGAGGAACGGCGGCAGGTCCTCCAGCAGCTCCTGGCGGCCCCACAGGACGCCGATGCCGGTCGGGCCGAGCATCTTGTGGCCGGTGAAGGCCACGAAGTCCGCGCCGAGCGCCTGCACGTCGAGCACCATGTGCGGCGCGGCCTGCGAGGCGTCGATCAGCACCAGGGCGCCGACGTCCTGGGCGCGGCGCACGATGGCCTCGACCGGGTTGACGGTGCCCAGGATGTTGGAGACCAGCACGAAGGAGACGATCTTCGTCTTCTCGGTGATGATCTGCTCGATGTCCGACAGGTCGAGCCTGCCGTCGTCGGTCAGCCCGAACCACTTCAGCTTCGCGCCGGTGCGCTGCGAGAGCAGCTGCCACGGCACGATGTTGGAGTGGTGCTCCATCTCCGTGATGACGATCTCGGTGTCGCTGTCGACGCGGTACGGCTCGTCGGCCCAGCCGAGCATGTTGGCCACGAGGTTCAGCGACTCGGAGGCGTTCTTGGTGAAGATCACCTCGTCACGGCTGGGCGCGTTGATGAAGGCGGCGATCTTGTCGCGCGCGCCCTCGTACAGCGCGGTGGCCTCCTCGGCGAGCACGTGGACGCCGCGGTGCACATTGGCGTTGTGCCGCTCGTAGTACTGGTTCAGCGCGTCGAGCACCTGGCGCGGCTTCTGCGAGGTCGCCGCGTTGTCCAGGTACACGAGCTTCTTGCCGTCGTGGACCAGGCGGTCCAGGACGGGGAAGTCCTTCCGGATCGCTTCGGTGTCCAGGAGGCCCGGCAGCACCCGGCCGACGGACGAGGGGACTGTCACGCGGCGTCCCCCTCGGAGTTCGCTCCGCTGCTCACGGGGCCGCCCTTCACGTAGGACTCGTAGCCCTCTTCCTCCAGCTTGTCCGCCAGCTCGGCGCCGCCGGACTCGGCGATCCGGCCCTGCGCGAAGACATGCACGAAGTCGGGCTTGATGTAGCGCAGGATGCGCGTGTAGTGGGTGATCAGCAGGGTGCCGACCTCGCCGCTCTCGCGGACCCGGTTGACGCCCTCGGAGACGACCCGCAGCGCGTCGACGTCGAGGCCGGAGTCGGTCTCGTCGAGGATCGCGATCTTCGGCTTGAGCAGTTCGAGCTGAAGGATCTCGTGGCGCTTCTTCTCGCCGCCGGAGAAGCCCTCGTTGACATTGCGCTCGGCGAAGGCGGGGTCCATCTGGAGGCGTTCCATCGTCTCGCGGACCTCCTTCACCCAGGTGCGCAGCTTGGGCGCCTCGCCGCGGATCGCGGTGGCCGAGGTCCGCAGGAAGTTGGAGACGGAGACGCCGGGGACCTCGACCGGGTACTGCATGGCGAGGAAGAGACCGGCGCGGGCCCGCTCGTCCACGGTCATCGCCAGCACGTCCTCACCGTCGAGGGTGACGGTGCCGCCGGTGATCGTGTACTTGGGGTGGCCCGCGAGCGAGTACGCCAGGGTGGACTTGCCGGAGCCGTTGGGGCCCATGATGGCGTGGGTCTCACCCTGCTTCACGGTCAGGTCGACGCCGCGCAGGATCTCGCGGGGGCCGTTCTCGGCTTCGACGGTGACGTGCAGGTCGGTGATTTCAAGCGTTGCCATGGGTGCCTCAGGACTCCTGGGTGACGGAGACGAGCACGTCGTCCCCAACGATCTTTACGGGGTATACGGGGACCGGCCGCGTGGCCGGCAGCCCGGACGGCTTGCCGGTGCGCAGGTCGAAACTGGAACCGTGCAGCCAGCACTCGATCTGGCAGTCCTCGACCTCGCCCTCGGAGAGCGAGACGTTCGCGTGCGAGCAGATGTCGTTGATGGCGAACACCTCGCCCGCTGTGCGGACCACGGACACCGGGACGCCGTCCAGCTCGACCCGGCGGGGGGTGTCCTCCTCCAGCTCGCTGGCGGCGCAGGCGCGGACGAATCCGACCGTGCCGTTGTCGACGCTCATCAGACGGACGCCTCCAGCTCGGCGTCGATCTTGGTCATCAGCCGCTCTTCGAGGTCGGCGAGTCCGATCTGCTGGACCAGTTCGCCGAAGAAGCCGCGGACGACCAGGCGGCGGGCCTCGTCGGAGCGGATGCCGCGGGACTGGAGGTAGAAGAGCTGCTCGTCGTCGAAGCGGCCGGTCGCCGAGGCGTGGCCGGCGCCGACGATCTCGCCGGTCTCGATCTCCAGATTGGGGACCGAGTCGACCCGCGCGCCGTCGGTGAGCACCAGGTTGCGGTTGAGCTCGTAGGTGTCGGTGCCCTCGGCCTCCGCCCTGATGAGCACGTCGCCGATCCACACCGCGTGCGCGTCCTGCCCCTGGAGCGCGCCCTTGTACGTGACGTTGCTGCGGCAGTGCGGGGTGTCGTGGTCGATGAAGAGCCGGTGCTCCTGGTGCTGGCCCTCGTCGGTGAAGTACAGGCCGAACAGCTCGGCCTCGCCGCCGGGGGCGCCGTAGATCACCCGCGGGTGCAGCCGGACCAGGTCGCCGCCGAAGGTGACGACCACGGACTTGAAGGTGGCGTCGCGGCCGACCAGCGCGGTGTGCTGGGCGACGTGCACGGCGGTGTCGTCCCAGTCCTGGATCGAGACGACGGTGACCTTCGCGCCGTCGCCGACCAGGACCTCCACGTTGGCGGCGAAGGTGCCGTCACCGGTGTGGTCGATGACGACCACGGCCTCGGCGAAGGCGCCGACCTCGATCACCTGGTGGCCGTAGACCGTGCCGCCCTCGCCGTGGACGGCGATCCGGACCGGCTCGGTGAGGACGGTGTCCTTGGGGATCGAGACGACCGAGGCCTTCTCGAAGGCGCTGAACGCCTGGGCGGTGACGCGGTCGGCGGGCTTGCCCGCCTTGCCGACGCGGGCGTCGGTGCGGTCCACGGTCTCCACGGTGACGCCCTCGGGCGCGGTCACCTCGACCCGGAGGGCACCGGTGGCCTCGGCGGTGCCGTCGTGCAGGCCGCGCAGCCGCTCCAGCGGAGTGAAGCGCCACTCCTCCTCGCGGCCGTGCGGCACCGGGAAGTCGGCCACGTCGTACGACGGGGCCGCGCTGACCCGGGCGTCGGCGGGATGGCCCACCGTGATGGCACCGTCCGTGGTGCTGCCCGCAGGGGTGTTGTCAGCCATGGCTGTGCTGGTGCTCGCTTTCTGCCTTATTGGGTCCGGCCGGGGGGTGTGGACGAAGAAGCCGCCGCGGTCAGCCGACCGAGCCTTCCATCTGGAGCTCGATCAGCCGGTTCAGCTCCAGGGCGTACTCCATGGGGAGTTCCTTGGCGATCGGCTCGACGAAGCCGCGCACGATCATCGCCATGGCCTCGAACTCGGTCATGCCGCGGCTCATCAGGTAGAAGAGCTGGTCGTCGGAGACCTTGGAGACGGTCGCCTCGTGACCCATCGACACGTCGTCCTCGCGGACGTCGACGTAGGGGTACGTGTCCGAGCGCGAGATGGTGTCGATCAGCAGCGCGTCGCACAGCACGTTGGACTTGGCGCCCGACGAGCCCTCGCCGATCTCGATCAGACCGCGGTAGGACGTCCGGCCGCCGCCGCGGGCCACCGACTTGGAGACGATGTTGGACGACGTGTTCGGCGCCATGTGCACCATCTTCGCGCCCGCGTCCTGGTGCTGGCCCTCGCCCGCGAAGGCGATGGACAGCGTCTCGCCCTTGGCGTGCTCGCCCATCAGGTAGACGGCCGGGTACTTCATGGTCACCTTGGAGCCGATGTTGCCGTCGACCCACTCCATCGTGGCGCCCTCGTAGGCGACCGCGCGCTTGGTGACCAGGTTGTACACGTTGTTCGACCAGTTCTGGATGGTCGTGTAACGGCAGCGGCCACCCTTCTTCACGATGATCTCGACGACCGCGGAGTGCAGCGAGTCCGACTTGTAGATCGGCGCGGTGCAGCCCTCGACGTAGTGGACGTACGCGTCCTCGTCGACGATGATCAGCGTCCGCTCGAACTGGCCCATGTTCTCGGTGTTGATCCGGAAGTAGGCCTGGAGCGGGATGTCGACGTGCACGCCCTTCGGCACGTAGATGAAGGAGCCGCCGGACCACACCGCGGTGTTCAGCGAGGCGAACTTGTTGTCGCCCGCCGGGATGACCGTGCCGTAGTACTCCTGGAACAGCTCCGGGTGCTGCTTGAGCGCGGTGTCGGTGTCGAGGAAGATGACGCCCTGCTCCTCCAGGTCCTCACGGATCTGGTGGTAGACGACCTCGGACTCGTACTGCGCGGCGACACCGGCGACCAGCCGCTGCTTCTCGGCCTCGGGGATGCCGAGCTTGTCGTAGGTGTTCTTGATGTCCTCGGGCAGGTCCTCCCAGGACTCCGCCTGCTTCTCCGTGGACCGCACGAAGTACTTGATGTTGTCGAAGTCGATGCCCGACAGATCCGAGCCCCAGGTAGGCATGGGCTTCTTGCCGAAGAGCTTGAGGCCCTTCAGCCGCATCTTCAGCATCCACTCGGGCTCGGACTTCTTCTGCGAGATGTCACGGACGACGGCCTCGGACAGGCCGCGCTTGGCCGCGGCGCCGGCCACGTCCGAGTCGGCCCAGCCGTACTCGTACGTACCGATGCCCTCGAGCTCCGGGTGAGTGGTCTCCGTGGGAGCAGTCATGCGGGGTTCCTCCCGGACGTGCTGGCAGATGCTGTGGGATCTTCGGGTGAGTTCTGGGGTGGGTCCGACGGGGTCCCCGGTGGTGTGTCAGGTGGGGCTCCCGACGGGATGGTGCTCGCGTGGTTGACCTGCGGGATGAACGTGGTGCACACCCCGTCGCCGTGGGCGATGGTGGCCAGCCGCTGGACATGCGTCCCGAGCAGGCGGGAGAAGACCTCGGCCTCCGCCTCGCAGAGCTGCGGGAACTGCTCGGCGGTGTGGGCCACCGGGCAGTGGTGCTGGCAAAGCTGCTCCCCGGCGGGGCCGGGGGCGCTTCGAGCCGTAGCAGCGTACCCGTCCGCGGACAGCGCCTGGGCCAGCGCGCGTGCGCGGTCCTCGGGCGCCGCCGCCTCCACGATGGGGCGGTACCGCTCGGCCTGGTCGGCCACCCGGGCGCGGGCGAAGGCCGACACCGCGGCCTCGCCGCTCTCGCCGCCGCCCGCGGACCTGGCGATCCAGTGCAGGGCGTCGGCGGCGAGCTGGTCGTACGCCTGGTCGAACGCGTCACGACCACAGTCGGTGAGCGCGAAGACCTTGGCGGGCCTGCCGCGGCCACGGTGCCCGTAGACCCGCTGGTCACGCGGCTCCACGACATTGTCCGCGTGCAGTGCGTCCAGATGGCGGCGGACGGCGGCCTGCGTGAGGCCGAGCCGCTCCGCCAGGTCGGCCGCGGTGGAAGGTCCGTGGTCCAGGATGGACCGGGCGACCCGGTTGCGGGTGCGCCGCTCCCCGGTCGTCTGCTCCTCCGCCGCCCTCCGGGCAGCACTGGTCCCGTATTCCACAACACCATTGTTGCGTAATTCCTCAGGAGCAGGCAAGCCGCGCCGGTCGCGATCACGGTGGGCTGCATCACTTAGGGTTACCTAACCAAGGACGGTGCGAGGCCGCGTACGGGCGGTACGAGGCCGCCGCGGAGGGGAACGGGGAGCGCTTCCCAGGACCCGGGCACGGCCGGTCCTCCACCGTCCCTAGACTCACAGCATGCGAAACGAGCCCGCGGTCGAGGTGACCGGTCTGGTCAAACGGTACGGGACAAGGACCGCGGTGGACGGCCTCGACCTGACCGTGGCGCGCGGCGGCGTCACAGCGGTGCTCGGCCCCAACGGCGCGGGCAAGACCACCACCGTCGAGGTCTGCGAGGGCTACCGGCGGCCGGACGGCGGCACCGTACGGGTTCTCGGTCTCGACCCGGCCGCGCGCGGCGCGCAACTGCGGCCCCGGATCGGCGTGATGCTCCAGTCCGGCGGTGTGTACCCCGGCGCGCGCGCCGAGGAGATGCTGCGGCACACCGCGACCCTGCACGCCGATCCCGTCGACCCGGCGCTGCTGATCGAACGGCTCGGCCTGGAGTCCTGCGGTCGCACGACCTACCGCCGGCTGTCCGGCGGCCAGCAGCAGCGCCTCGCGCTCGCCATGGCCGTCGTCGGCCGCCCCGAACTGGTCTTCCTCGACGAGCCCACCGCCGGTCTCGACCCGCAGGCCAGGCACGCGACCTGGGATCTCGTACGGGAACTGCGCGCGGACGGCGTCACGATCGTGCTCACCACCCATTTCATGGACGAGGCCGAGCAGTTGGCCGACCAGGTGGTGATCATCGACGGCGGCCGGGCCATCGCCCGCGGCACCCCGGACGAACTGTGCCGCGGCGGCGCGGAGAACACGCTGCGCTTCTCGGGACGCCCGGGGCTCGACCTGGTCTCGCTGCTCAACGCGCTGCCCGCCGACACCGCCGCCGCGGAACTGACCCCGGGCAACTACCGCATCGAGGGCAAGGTCGACCCCCAACTGCTGGCCACCGTCACCTCCTGGTGCGCCCAGCACGGCGTCCTCCCCGACCGCCTCTCGGTCGAGCGCCGCACCCTGGAGGACGTCTTCCTGGAGCTGACCGGCAAGGAGCTGCGCGGATGAGGAACCTCGCGGGCATGAAGGAGCTGCGCGGATGAGCGCCGAAGTGAGCGCCCCGACCCCGACCGGCGTCTTCGCCCCCGCCCCCGGAGCCGCGCCGCTCCCCCGGATGATCCGGGCCCAGGCGGCGCTGGAGACCAGGATGCTGCTGCGCAACGGCGAGCAGTTGCTGCTCACCGTGATCATCCCGGCGCTGCTGCTGGTGCTGTTCAGCGCCGTCGACATCGTGGACACCGGGGCGGGCAAGTCGGTGGACTTCCTGGCCCCCGGCATCCTCGCGCTCGCGGTGCTGTCGACCGCGTTCACCGGCCAGGCCATCGCCACCGGCTTCGAGCGGCGTTACGGCGTGCTCAAGCGGCTCGGCGCCTCGCCGCTGCCGCGCTGGGCGCTGATGACGGCGAAGACCTGCTCGGTGCTGGTCACCGAGGTGTTGCAGATCGCGCTGCTGGTGCTGATCGCCTTCGCGCTGGGCTGGTCGCCGCACGGCAACCCCTTCGCCGTCGTGCTGCTGCTCCTGCTCGGCACCGCCGCCTTCTCCGGGCTCGGGCTGCTGATGGCGGGCACGCTGAAGGCCGAGGCGACGCTGGCCGCCGCGAATCTGGTCTTCATCCTGCTGCTGGTCGCGGGCGGCGTGATCGTGCCGCTGAGCAAGTTCTCCGGCGGCGTCCAGTCGGTCCTGAGGCTGCTGCCGATCTCGGCGCTGTCCGACGGGCTGCGGGACGTGCTCCAGCACGGCGCCTCGATGCCCTGGGGCGACCTGGGCATCCTCGCCGTCTGGGCGGTCGTCGGGCTGGCCCTGGCGGCCCGCTTCTTCCGCTGGGAGTAGCCGCCCTCACCCGCCCGCGGCCGGGATGCAGTCGGTGAACCGTACGAAGTCCCGGCCCTGCCCCTCGTCCAGCGCCAGGAACGCGGCCGGGGGGTGCGAGCCGAAGCGGCACATGTCGTAGCGCACGCACACCGGCGGCTTGGCGTTCGCCGTCGTACGGAACTGGTGCGCGCCGACGAGCTGGCAGGAGTCGTAGCGGACCAGCGGGCCGTTGGCGCCGATCGTGTAGCGGTGGGCGCGCAGGTCGTCGGAGAAGTCCTTGAAGGCGTGCGCGGTGTCGTCGCAGTCGTTGAAGTGGACGGTGCCGCGGTTCCACGCGCAGTCGATGACGACGACCGAGGGGTCGCGCAGTTCGAAGCGGATGTCCTCGGCGTGGAAGCGCTGGGCGCCGTCGAAGTGCGAGGCGCGCGGGAAGCGGAAGAAGGCGCTCTCGAAGCCGTAGTCGGGGTGCGGGGTGGGGCGGCGCCCGGTGATGATGTAGCTGCCCGCGCGGCAGGTGACGGACCCGCCGTAGGGGAACTCCAGGAAGTTGCCCCACTCGTAGGTGACGTTCATGTCGGTGAACCAGTAGTTGAGGAACTGGTCCTGCTGCTCCAGGTTCTTGGAGTTCAGCGACAGCCCCGAGTAGAGGAACGCCTTGCGGTAGGCGCCGCCGACCCGGCACGCCTCCCAGCGCATCTCGGAGTTGGTGTTGCTGCCGTCGAGCGCGAGCCCGTACTCCCACTCCCCCATCCACTCGCAGTCCGAGAAGCGGTAGTTCGCGGCGCCGCCGGTCGAGTACGAGTAGAAGAAGGACGCGCCGGGCGTGGCGGAGGTGAAGCGCAGACCCTCGAAGGCGATGTTCTGCCAGGTGTCGATGTTGCGGCACAGATAGGCGTCCGACGCGTTCGGCGGGTCGAAGACGATGTCGCTGATCCGCAGCCCCGCCCCCCGGAACCGCAGCCCGTTGACCTGCCGGGTGGGCTTGTTGGCGTCGATGAAGGCGTACGGCTTGGTGATCCGGAACACACCGGGCGGCACGTCGATGACGGTACGGCCGGTGCCGCCGTCCGCGCGCGACTCGGCGTAGGCGTACGCGGCGGCGAAGGCGGCGCTGTCGTCGGTGTGTCCGTCGCCCTTGGCGCCGAAGTCGGCCACGACGTCGACGTATCCGGGGTGGTTCGCGGGCCCCGGGTGCGCGGGGTCCGCGGTGTCGGCCGCCGAGGAGTCCCAGGCGCCGCCCGCGTAGGCGGCGATGCCCGTCCCCGCGAGCGCCGCTGCCGCGCCTCCGTAGAGCAGGTGCCTGCGGTTGACGGTCTCACGGTGTTCGCCGGTCATACGGCGCCTCCCGTCGTCGGTCCCCGTGCGTGAGCCCCGATGGTAGGGCCGTACCACCGGGTTCGGGTGGTTTCGCGGCGATCGGATCCGGCGCGTACACACCCCTCGTGAAAGCGTGCACAAGCGTGCCGCCTACCATGGGCGCGTGCCGAAGCTTCTCGAACTCGTGCGAAACCCCCTCGCCGCCATCGCAGAGCGGTGGACCCCGTCCCCCGCCACGGTCCGCAGGGCGACCCTGTCCGCGCTGGTCATGTCGGTCGTCATCGTGGTCACCGGCGGTGCGGTACGGCTGACCGGTTCCGGCCTCGGCTGCCCGACCGCGCCCCGCTGCGTGGGCGACAGTTGGGTGCCCACCTCGGCGATGGGTGTACACGGGGCGATCGAGTTCACCAACCGCATGCTGACGTACGTTCTCTGCGCCGCCGTCGGCTGGGCCATCATCGCGGTGCGGTCGCAGAAGCCGTACCGGCGCAGTCTGACCCGGCTCGGCTGGGCGCAGTTCTGGATGGTCGTGGCGAACGCGGTGCTGGGCGCCTTCACCGTGCTCACCGGGCTCAACCCGTACACCGTGTGCGTGCACTTCCTGCTGGCGTTCGTGCTGATCACCATCGCCGTGGTGATGTGGCGGCGGACCGCGGAGGGCGACAGCGCGCCGAGTCCGCTGGTCGGCAAGCCGGTGCAGCAGCTCGGCTGGATCCTGACCTGCGCGACCGGGCTGCTGGTCGCGGTGGGCACCGTCGTGACCGGCGCGGGGCCGCACGCGGGCGACTCCAGCGATGTGCACCGCATCCCGGTGGACTGGAAGTCGGTGGCGCAACTGCACGCGGACCTCGCGTGGGTGGTGGTCGCGCTGACCGTCGCGCTGTGGTTCGTGCTGCGCGCGGTGGACGCGCCGGTCGGGCCGCGCAACAGCGCCCGCGACCTCTTCCTGGTGCTGATGTCCCAGGGAGTGATCGGCTACGTCCAGTACTTCACCGATCTGCCGGAGGCCGTCGTCGGCCTGCACATGTTCGGCGCGGCCATCGTGTGGATCGCGGTGCTGCGGGTGCTGCTGTCGATGCGCGAGCGGGCCGTCGACGTGCCCGACGCCACCGTGCCGGGGCCCGCGCAGGCCGGGTCAACGCTGAGCGTCGGCGTCTGACCCCTCAGGACCCGTCCGCCGGTCGGCGTCGGCGGCCGGGTCGGGGCGGAAGACCCGGCGGGCGTTCCCGCCGCCGACCAGCGCGCTGACCCTGCGGCCGTCCGCGGCCGACCAGTCGCCGTCGGCCACCCGCTCGCCGACGAACCGGCCGAGCGCCGCGCCGAAGGTCCGCACCCCGGTCACGTACAGCTCGGGCAGCGCCACGGCGCCGCTGGCGTACAGCACCTTCGCGAAGGGCACCCGGTCGAGCACCGCGGCCGGTCCGGTGCCGAGCGCGACATGCACATGCGGGAGTACGGCCGCCAGGTCGGCCGCCGCGCCCTCGTGCCCGGGCCCCGGCAGCAGCACCACCTCGGTGCCCAGGCCCGCGGTGGCCCGCAGGAATCCCCCGGCCGCCGAGGGTCCCGCCCCGCCCGCGCCGTGCCGCAGCGTCAGCGGCACGCCGGTCGCCACCGCGTTCCACAGCAGATGGCGCAGGAGTACGGGGTCGGCGGGGCGCTCGCCGACCGGCCGCCGGGCGAGCCAGTCGGCGGCGGCGTACCGCACGTGCGCGGTGTCCGGCGGTCCGGTGCCCAGCGCCTGGTCGGCGCCGGCGCGGAAGGGGCCGCCGTGCGGGTGGTCGGCGCAGGAGAAGCCGACCGTGTCGAGCGCGGCGGTGTGCACGGCCTCGGCGAGGTTGGCCAGGAAGCCGTCGACCGTGCCCGAGGTGTCGGCGACCTGCTGGGCCAGCGGTTCGAGGCGGACGATCTCGTGGGCCGTCGCGCCGCCCGCCGCGCCCAGTTCCTTGGGCGGTGTGAGGTCGCCGGGCTCCCCGGTGTCGACGAGATACGCCTCGATGCCGGTGGCGCGCAGCAGCAGCCGGGTCGCCTCGTACGCGCCCAGCTCGCGGCGGCGGGCCAGGTAGCGGGCCGGGGAGCAGTGCGGTTCGAGGCCGAGCAGCGGCGCACACCAGCGGCGCACCGCGAAGCCGGTGGGGCTGTCGAAGAGGGTGGTGTGCGGCGCGGCGACGCCGGGCAGCCGCGCCTCGAACGCGCCGAGGCCGAGGTCGCCGGGGAGCACGCCGTGGCAGTACGCGTCCACGAGGTGTGTCAGGTCCCCGGTCATCCGCCCGCTCCCTCGCCGTCGTTCCCGGTCTCCCGGCCTCCTGGCTTAACGGACGAGGGCGCCGTCAGGTGTTGGCGCGGCGGCGGTCAGGTGTTGGCCGGGCCGCCGATCTGCATCCCGGCCATCCGGGTCCACTCGTACGGGCCGGTGCGGACCCTGCCCGCGAACTCCCCGTCGAAGTCCTCGTGGACGGTGACGCCCGCGTCGGCGACGGCCGCCCGCGCCATGGCGTACGTCGGTGCGACGAGGTCGCCCCAGGCGCCGTCCGGCGCGACGAGCACGATGCGCGCGCCGCGCTCACCGATGTACGCGATGTTCGCCTCGGCGGCGCCGCCGTGCTTCTTGCCGAAGGCGTCGATCTGCCGGACGAGCCGGGCGGTGCGTCGCGCCTCGCGCGGGTTCTCCTGAACCGTGTCATCAGCCATACCGTTGATGCTACTTCCCGGTAACCGCCGAGGGCACCCCGCCGAAGGCGGCTCAGTGCAGGAAGGGGTCGACCGCCACCGCGACGAACAGCAGGGTCGCGTAGGTGATGGACCAGTGGAAGAGCCGCATCTCCTTGAGCTTCGCGCCGGTGACGCCCGCCTTGGCGCGGGCGTGCAGGCCGTGCGCCTCCTTGAGCCAGAACGCGCCGAGTACGGCCGCGACCACCGGGTAGAACCAGGAGGTCTCGCCCAGCGGCCACCACAGTGCCAGGGAGGTGATCACCATCACCCAGCTGTAGAGGACGATCTGCCGGGCCACGACCTGGTTGCCCGCGACGACCGGCAGCATCGGGACGCCGACCCGCTCGTAGTCGTCCTTGACCTTCATCGACAGCGGCCAGTAGTGCGGCGGCGTCCAGAAGAAGAGGACGAGGAAGAGGACGAAGGGCGCCCAGGCCAGCTCGTCGCGCACGGCGGACCAGCCGATGAAGACCTGGAGACAGCCCGCGACCCCGCCCCAGACGATGTTCTGCGCGGTACGCCGTTTGAGACCGAGGGTGTAGACGAAGACGTAATAGAGGATGGCCGTCAGCGACAGCCCGGCGGACAGCGGATTGACCAGCGCCCAGAACCAGACCGTCGAGACGACGGAGAGCGTGATGCCGAAGACGAGTCCTTCGCGCGGCGACACCAGACCGGTCACCAGCGGACGCTGCTCCGTACGGTGCATCAGCGCGTCGATGTCGCGGTCGATGTACATGTTCAGCGCGTTCGCACCGCCGGCCGACAGATAGCCGCCGACCACCGTGGCGACCACGAGCCACAGATCGGGCACCCCGCCGGCCGCGAGGAACATCACCGGAACCGTCGTGATGAGCAGAAGTTCGATGATCCGCGGCTTGGTCAGCGCCACGAAGCCCATCACACGGGCTCCGAACGGGCGGTGACCGGAGGAGCCCGTCCCGATGACCCCAGCGGGTCGGGATTCGACGGCCGTCACGAACACCCCAAGAGAAGAGATGAAGTCCAGCAAGTCCGGTCACCTGCGGAGGCGCGGGACCCGGTGAGACTTGCGCGTACCACGCCACTCTAGACGCAGGGAATACTCCGTCCGCTTTTGGGGGGTGGAGAGTGTCGCTCGACCCGGTTCACCAGGCGTTCACCGCGTTCAGGAGGCGAAGACCGGAGTACCGGGGCAGGATCGAAAAGGTGAGCGCCTGTACGGCGGTAGGCTCGACAACGCCGGGTAGGCACCACGTCACCGGCGTTTTCAACATGTGGACAAGCATGTGGAGAGGAGCCCTGACCCAGGGTGAGCAAGCAGCCGACCACCACAGACCTCGAGTGGACCGATCTGGACCGGCGGGCCGTTGACACCGCCCGCGTCCTGGCCATGGATTCCGTGCAGAAGGTCGGCAACGGCCATCCCGGCACGGCGATGAGCCTGGCCCCGGCGGCCTATCTGCTGTTCCAGAAGGTCATGCGGCACGACCCGGCGGACGCCGACTGGGTCGGCCGGGACCGCTTCGTGCTCTCCGCGGGGCACTCCAGCATGACCCTCTACACGCAGCTCTACTTCGCCGGTTACGGCCTGGAGCTGGCCGATCTGGAGGCGCTGCGGACCTGGGGCTCGCAGACCCCCGGCCACCCGGAGTACGGCCACACCAGGGGCGTCGAGACGACGACGGGGCCGCTCGGCCAGGGCGTCGCGAACGCGGTCGGCATGGCGATGGCGTCCCGTTACGAGCGCGGCCTGTTCGACCCGGACGCGGCGGCGGGCACCTCGCCGTTCGACCACACCATCTGGGCCGTCGCCGGTGACGGCTGCCTCCAGGAGGGCATCTCCGCCGAGGCGTCCTCGATGGCCGGTCACCAGAAGCTCGGCAATCTCGTCCTGCTCTGGGACGACAATCACATCTCCATCGAGGGCGACACCGAGACCGCCGTCTCCGAGGACACCGTCAAGCGGTACGAGGCGTACGGCTGGCACGTCCAGCGCGTCACTCCGCTGGAGAACGGCGACCTCGACGTGCACGCCCTGCACGCCGCGATGCTCGCCGCGAAGGCCGAGACCGAGCGCCCGTCGTTCATCGCGGTCCGCTCGATCATCGGCTGGCCCGCGCCGAACAAGCAGAACACCGGCGCCGCGCACGGCTCGGCGCTCGGCGAGGACGAGGTGCGCGCCACCAAGGAGATCCTGGGCTTCGACCCGGACAAGCACTTCGACGTGGCCGAGGACGTCATCACGCACACGCGTGCGGTCGGCGACCGCGGCCGTGAGGCCAAGGCGGAGTGGGAGAAGTCCTTCGCCGCCTGGCGCACGGCCAACCCCGAGCACGCGGCGACGTACGACCGGATCGAGGCCGCCGAACTGCCCGAGGGCTGGGAGCAGCACATCCCCGCCTTCGAGACCGGGTCCTCGCTCGCCACCCGCGCCGCGTCCGGCAAGGTCCTGGAGGCGCTGGGCCCGGTCATCCCCGAGCTGTGGGGCGGCTCCGCCGACCTCGCCGGGTCGAACAACACGACGATCGACAAGAACTCGTCGTTCCTGCCGACGGGCAACCCGCTGCCGGGCGCCGACCCGTACGGCCGTACCGTGCACTTCGGTATCCGTGAGCACTCGATGGCCGCCGAGATGAACGGCATCACGCTGCACGGCAACACCCGGGTCTACGGCGGCACCTTCCTCGTCTTCTCGGACTACATGCGCAACGCGGTCCGGCTGTCCGCGCTGATGCACCTGCCGGTGACGTACGTGTGGACGCACGACTCGGTCGGTGTCGGCGAGGACGGTCCGACGCACCAGCCGGTGGAGCACCTGGCGTCGCTGCGCGCGATCCCCGGTCTCAACGTGGTGCGGCCCGCCGACGCCAACGAGACGGCCGTCGTGTGGCGCGAGGTGTTCAAGCGCTGGACGAAGGTGTTCGGCAAGGGCGCCCCGCACGGCCTGGCGCTGACCCGGCAGGGCGTGCCGACGTACGAGCGCAACGAGGACGCGGCGCGCGGCGGGTATGTGATGTTCGACGCGACGGACGCCGACGGCGCGGCGACCGCGCCGCAGGTCGTCATCATCGGCACCGGTTCCGAGGTGCAGCTCGCGGTGGGCGCGCGTGAGCAGCTCCAGGCGGCCGGGGTGCCGACCCGGGTGGTGTCGATGCCGTGCGTGGAGTGGTTCGACGAGCAGGACCAGGAGTACCGCGACAGCGTGCTGCCCAAGGACGTGAAGGCGCGGGTGGCGGTCGAGGCCGGTATCGGTCTGACCTGGCACCGCTTCGTGGGTGACGCGGGACGCATCGTCAGCCTTGAGCACTTCGGTGCCTCGGCCGACGGCAAGGTGCTCTTCCGTGAGTTCGGGTTCACCGCGGACGCGGTGGCCGCCGCGGCCCGGGAATCACTCGACGCCGTTGATCGCTGACGCAGGTAAACGACAAGTAGGAGATGCAAATCCCATGACAGACGCACTCAAGCGCCTCTCCGACGAAGGCGTCGCGATCTGGCTGGACGACCTGTCGCGCAAGCGCATCACGTCCGGCAACCTGGCCGAACTCATCGACGAGCAGCATGTGGTGGGTGTCACCACCAACCCGTCGATCTTCCAGAAGGCGATCTCCCAGGGCGACGGCTACGACCAGCAGCTCGCCGACCTCGCGGCCCGCCGGCTGACGGTCGACGAGGCGATCCGCATGATCACCACCGCGGACGTACGGGACGCGGCCGACATCCTGCGGCCGGTCTTCGACCGGACCGACGGCCAGGACGGCCGGGTCTCGATCGAGGTCGACCCGCGGCTGGCGAACAACACGAAGGCCACCGTCGCGGAGGCCAAGCAGCTCGCGTGGCTGGTCGACCGGCCGAACACGCTGATCAAGATCCCGGCGACGCCCGCGGGCCTGCCCGCGATCACCGAGGTGATCGGCAAGGGCATCAGCGTCAACGTCACGCTGATCTTCTCGCTGGAGCGCTACCGCGGTGTGATGGACGCGTACCTCTCCGGTCTGGAGAAGGCCAAGTCCGCCGGGCTCGACCTGTCGCTGATCCACTCGGTCGCCTCGTTCTTCGTGTCCCGCGTGGACACCGAGATCGACAAGCGGCTGGAGAAGCTGGGCACCGACGAGGCGAAGGCGCTCAAGGGCAAGGCGGCCGTCGCCAACGCGCGGCTGGCCTACGAGGCGTACGAGGAGGTCTTCTCCTCCGACCGCTGGCTGGCCCTGGAGAAGTCCGGCGCCAACAAGCAGCGCCCGCTGTGGGCCTCGACCGGCGTCAAGGACCCGGCCTACTCCGACACGCTGTACGTCACCGAGCTGGTCGCGCCGAACACGGTGAACACCATGCCGGAGGCCACGCTGGACGCCACCGCCGACCACGGCGAGATCACCGGCGACACCGTGACCGGCACGTACGCGCAGGCGAAGGCCGAGCTGGCCGCCGTGGCGGCGCTCGGCATCTCCTACGACGACGTCGTGCAGCTCCTGGAGGACGAGGGCGTCGAGAAGTTCGCGACGGCCTGGAACGAGCTGCTGGCCTCCACCCAGGCGGAACTCGATCGGCTCGCTCCTTCGGAGGCCTGAGTTGTCCACGCTGACATCTTCGGAAGGCAACCCGCTGCGGGATCCGCTGGACCGGCGGCTGCCGCGGATCGCGGGCCCGTCCGGCCTGGTCATCTTCGGCGTGACGGGCGACCTGTCGCGCAAGAAGCTGATGCCGGCCGTGTACGACCTGGCCAACCGCGGTCTGCTGCCGCCGGGCTTCGCGCTGGTCGGCTTCGCCCGCCGCCAGTGGGAGAACGAGGACTTCGCACAGGAGGTCCACGACGCGGTCAAGGAGCACGCGCGCACGCCCTTCCGTGAGGAGGTGTGGCAGCAGCTCGCCGAGGGCTGCCGCTTCGTGCAGGGCGACTTCGACGACGACACCGCCTTCGAGACGCTGAAGGCGACCATCGAGGAACTGGACAAGGCGCGGGGCACGGGCGGCAACTTCGCCTTCTACCTGTCCGTACCGCCGAAGTTCTTCCCCAACGTGGTGCAGCAGCTCAAGAAGCACGGGCTGTCGGACGGCACCGGGGACTCCTGGCGGCGCGCGGTCATCGAGAAGCCGTTCGGCCACGACCTGGCGAGCGCGATGGACCTCAACCAGGTGGTGCACGAGGTCTTCCCGCCCAACGAGGTCTTCAGGATCGACCACTACCTGGGCAAGGAGACCGTCCAGAACATCCTGGCGCTGCGCTTCGCCAACACGATGTACGAGCCGATCTGGAACCGGTCGTACGTCGACCACGTCCAGATCACCATGGCCGAGGACATCGGCATCGGCGGCCGGGCCGGGTACTACGACGGCATCGGCGCCGCGCGCGACGTGATCCAGAACCACCTGCTGCAACTGCTGGCGCTGACCGCGATGGAGGAGCCCGGCTCCTTCCACCCGAAGGCGCTCACCGCGGAGAAGCTGAAGGTGCTCAGCGCGGTCGTCCTCCCCGACGACCTCGGCAAGAACACCGTGCGCGGCCAGTACGCGCACGCCTGGCAGGGCGGCGAGGAGGTGCTCGGGTACCTGGAGGAGGACGGCATCGACCCCAAGTCCAAGACCGACACCTACGCGGCCGTGAAGCTGGAGATCAACAACCGGCGCTGGGCGGGTGTGCCGTTCTACCTGCGGACCGGCAAGCGGCTGGGCCGCCGCGTCACCGAGATCGCGGTGGTCTTCAAGCGGGCGCCGTATCTGCCGTTCGAGTCCGGGGCCACCGAGGAGCTGGGGCAGAACGCCCTGGTCATCCGGGTGCAGCCGGACGAGGGCGTGACGGTGCGGTTCGGTTCGAAGGTGCCCGGCACCTCGACCGAGGTCAGGGACGTGACGATGGACTTCGCGTACGGCGAGTCCTTCACCGAGTCCAGCCCGGAGGCGTACGAGCGGCTCATCCTCGATGTGCTGCTCGGTGACGCCAACCTCTTCCCGCGCCACCAGGAGGTCGAGATCTCCTGGACGATCCTCGACCCGATCGAGGAGTACTGGGACAAGCACGGCAAGCCCGCCCAGTACGCGTCCGGCACCTGGGGACCGGTCGAGGCGGACGAGATGCTCGCACGAGACGGCAGGAGCTGGCGTCGGCCATGAAGATCGATCTGACGGACACCACGTCCGCGAAAATCAACTCGGGTCTGATCCAGGCCCGGCGGGCGATCGGCACTCCCGCGGTCGGGATGGTGCTGACCCTGGTCATCGTCACCGACGAGGGCAGTGCCTACGACTCGCTCAAGGCCGCCACCGAGGCGTCCAAGGAGCACCCGTCGCGGATCCTGGTCGTCGTCAAGCGGCCGGGTCGTTCGCCGCGGGACCGGGCGAGCGCCCGGCTCGACGCGGAGGTGCTGGTCGGCTCAGAGGCGGGCACCGGCGAGACCGTGATGCTGCGGCTGCACGGCGAGCTGGCCAACCACGCCGAGTCGGTGGTGCTGCCGCTGCTGCTGCCCGACGCCCCCGTGGTCGTCTGGTGGCCGGACAACGCGCCGGACAACGCGGCGGAGGACCCGCTGGGGCGCCTCGCACAGCGCCGGATCACGGACGCCGCGGCGGCCGAGGACCCGGTGGCGTCGCTCGGCGTCCGCGCGGCCAGTTACTCGCCCGGCGACACCGACCTGGCCTGGACCCGGATCACCCCGTGGCGTTCGATGCTCGCGGCGGCCCTGGACCAGAAGCACTCGAAGATCACCGACGCGATCGTCGACGGCGAGGCGTACAACCCGAGTACGGAACTGCTCGCGCTGTGGCTCGCGGACCGGCTGGGTGTGCCGGTGGAGCGCAGGGTCTCCGACGGCCCCGGCATCACCGCGGTGCGCCTGGCGACGGCCGACGGCGACATCTGCCTCGACCGGGCGGACGGCGCGCTGGCGGAGCTGGCGATGCCGGGTCAGCCGGACCGGCATGTGGCGCTCAAGCGGCGCGAGACCTCCGAGCTGATCGCGGAGGAGCTGCGCCGTCTGGATCCGGACGACATATACCGCTCCACCGTGCAGTTCGGGGTCAAGCACCTGGTCAACAACCCCGGCGGCGCGGAGACGGTGAGCCCGGACGGCACCGTCACGGCGAAGGACAAGACGCCCAGCGCCGCCAAGCGGGCCGCCGTGGCCAAGAAGGCGGAGAACGCGAAGTGAGCACGCCACAGGTGGTCGTCCACCGGGACAAGGAGCTGATGGCGCAGGCCGCGGCGGCCCGGCTGATCACCAAGGTCGTGGACGCCCAGGCCGCCCGTGGCACCGCTTCCGTGGTACTCACGGGCGGGCGCAACGGCAACGCGCTGCTCGCCGCCCTCGCCGCGTCCCCCGCGCGTGACGCGGTGGACTGGGCGCACCTGGACCTGTGGTGGGGCGACGAGCGGTTCGAGCCGGACGGCGACCCGGAGCGCAATGTCACGCAGGCCCGCGCGGAGCTGCTGGACGCGGTCCCGGTCGATCCGTCGCGGGTGCACGCCATGCCCGCCTCGGACGGGCCGTACGCCGACGCCGACGAGGCGGCCGAGGCGTACGCGGCGGAGCTGGCCGCGGCGGCGGGTCCCGAGGACCGGCTGCGGGTGCCGGCCTTCGACGTGCTGATGCTGGGGGTGGGGCCCGACACGCATGTGGCGTCGCTCTTCCCCGAGCACCCCGCGGTGCGGGAGAGCGAGCGGACGGTCGTCGGTGTGCACGGCGCTCCGAAGCCGCCGCCGACCCGGATCTCGCTGACACTGCCCGCGATCCGCGCCGCCCGCGAGGTGTGGCTGCTCGCGGCGGGCGAGGACAAGGCTCCGGCGGTGGCCCTGGCGCTGTCGTCCCCGGGTGAGTTGCAGGCGCCCGCCTCGGGCGCCTACGGGCGGTCCAGGACCCTGTGGCTGCTGGACCGGACCGCGGCGGCCAAGCTCCCGCCGCAGTTGTATCCGCCGGCCTCGTCGTAGGCCGTCCGAGCGGCCCTCGGCTTGGTCGCTCGCCACCGCGGCGGTTCACCGGAGATCCGGTGAACCGCCGCGGTGCGTTGTGCCTCAGCGACCGCGCAGCTCGCGGTACTTGGCGACCAGGGCCGTGGTGGAGGCGTCCAGGCCGGGGACGGCGGTGCCCTCGGCGAGGGCGGGCTCGACGCGCTTGGCGAGGACCTTGCCCAGCTCGACGCCCCACTGGTCGAAGGAGTCGATGTTCCAGACCGCGCCCTGGACGAACACCTTGTGCTCGTAGAGGGCGATGAGCTGGCCGAGGACGGACGGCGTCAGCTCGGTGGCCAGAATGGTGGTCGTGGGGTGGTTCCCGCGGAAGGTCTTGTGCGGGACCAGCTCCTCGGGCACGCCCTCGGCCCTGACCTCGTCCGGCGTCTTGCCGAAGGCCAGCGCCTGGGTCTGCGCGAAGAAGTTCGCCATCAGCAGGTCGTGCTGGGAGGCGAGCGGCCCGAGTTCGTCGACCGGCCGCGCGAAGCCGATGAAGTCCGCGGGGACGAGCTTGGTGCCCTGGTGCAGCAACTGGTAGTACGCGTGCTGCCCGTTGGTGCCCGGCGTGCCCCAGACGACCGGACCCGTCTGCCAGGTCACCGGGTTGCCCTGCCGGTCCACGGACTTGCCGTTGGACTCCATGTCGAGCTGCTGGAGGTAGGCGGTGAACTTGCTCAGGTAGTGGCTGTACGGCAGCACCGCGTGCGACTGCGCGTCGTGGAAACCGCCGTACCAGACGCCGAGCAGGCCGAGCAGCAGCGGGACGTTCTCCTCCGGCGGCGCGGTCCTGAAGTGCTCGTCGACCAGGTGGAATCCGGCCAGCATCTCGCGGAAGCGGTCGGGGCCGATGGCCAGCATCAAGGAGAGCCCGATGGCCGAGTCGTAGGAGTACCGGCCGCCGACCCAGTCCCAGAACTCGAACATGTTCTGGGTGTCGATGCCGAAGTCGGCGACCTTCTCCGCGTTGGTGGACAGCGCCACGAAGTGCTTGGCGACCGCCGACTCGTCGGCGCGCAGCTCGGTGAGCAGCCAGTCGCGGGCGGAGGTGGCGTTGGTGATGGTCTCGATGGTGGTGAAGGTCTTGGACGCGATGATGAACAGCGTCTCGGCCGCGTCCAGGTCGCGGACCGCCTCGTGCAGGTCGGCGCCGTCCACGTTGGACACGAAACGGACCGTCAGACCGCGGTCGGTGTAGGCGCGCAGCACCTCGTAGGCCATCGCGGGGCCGAGGTCGGAGCCGCCGATGCCGATGTTGACGACATTCCTGATCCGCTTGCCCGTGTGGCCGGTCCACTCCCCCGAGCGCACCCGGTCGCAGAAGACCTGCATCTTGTTGAGCACGGAGTGCACGGCGGGCACGACGTCCTGGCCGTCCAGCTCGATCACCGCGGAGCGCGGGGCGCGCAGAGCGGTGTGCAGGACCGCCCGGTCCTCGGTGACATTGATCCGCTCGCCGCGGAACATCGCGTCACGAAGCTCGAACACCCCGGTCGCGGCGGCCAGTTCGCGCAGCAGCCGGAGCGTCTCGTCCGTCACGAGCTGCTTGGAGTAGTCCAGGTGGAGGTCACCCACTTGGAGGGTGTAACGGCTGCCCCGCTCGGGGTCGGCCGCGAACAGATCCCGCAGGTGCGCGTCCGCCAGTTCCTCGCGGTGCTTGCCGAGCGCGTGCCACTCGGCACGCTGGTCGAGAGCCTTCGGGCCCTGCGCGTTCGTTTCGGACATCAGTCCACTTCTCCTCGTCCTCGCTGCACGCCCCACGCTAATTGATGACACGCCGGAACGAGACGAGGGCGGGTATCAGGAAGGCCGCCCGCGGCAGAACAGCGCGGCGGCGACCAGCGGCGGTGTGTTGAGCCCCCAGGCGCTCGCGGCGGCCCCGCCGGACAGGGCGCCTAGGGCCTGTCCGGCGGATCACCGGCCACCGACAGGGTGCGGTTGGCGGCGCCGACCCGGCCGAGCAGGCCCACCGGGGTGTGTTCCTGGAGGAGCGTCACCTCGCTGGCGTTCCCCACCATGCCGAGGGCGCCGAATACGGCCATCACGGTGACCGCGGCCGGCCGAAGCCGCCGCGCCAGGTCAGCGCGGCGGGCTCGGCGAACGCGGGCGGCTCGGTGGCGGTGACGGACATGGCCCCCCGGCCCGGATTGAGCGGCGGGACGTGCGCGGCGACCGTCCCGGCAGCGGGTTGATCACTGCCGAAACCGTAACCGCCGCCACTGACAATCGCGTTGACCTGGAGAGACGCCCGCATGAGGAGAAACGGCGGCGGATCAGAAACCGCCGCGGTGCAGGCGGCCCGCGTAGCGCTCCTCCAGGACGGCGTTGCGCTCGAAGCCGCCCGGCAGATTCGCGGAGATGTAGACCGGCGCCTCGTGCCCCTCGGCGGTGAGCAGGCCCACGCACTCGGCGACGACCATCTGGACCAGCAGCGCCGAGGTGATGGTGGAGACACCGCACAGCGCGCCGCCGTCGGGCAGCGGGAGCAGGGCGTCACCGGCGGGCGCGCAGTTGTCGAGGACGGCGTCGGCGATGTCCGCGAGCCGCTTGCCGCTGGGGTGCAGGGCGGGCACGGCGCGGGTGTGGGTCAGCGAGGTGAGGGCGACCAGCGGGTGCCCCGCCTCCTTGACCTGGAGGGCCATGTCCACCACGGAGTTGTTCACACCGGAGTTGGAGACGATCACGAACAGGTCCTGCGGGTGCGGCGTCGACAGGTCGTACAGCCGCCTGGCCAGGCCGGGAGAACGTTCCAGCAGCGGGTCGTCGAGCACCGAGCGGTCCTCGCCGCCGCGCAGCACGAGGTCGGCGAGGCCGATCCGGTTGGTGGGGATCAGGCCGCCCGCGCGGCCGACGATCTCCAGGACGGTGGCCTGGGAGTGGCCGGTGCCGAAGCCGTGGATCACACCGTCGGCGGCCACGCAGTCGGCGAAGAGCCGTCCCGCGGCGGCGACGGAGTCCTTGTTGGCCGCGATGGCGCGCTCGACGGCGGCGCGCCCCTCGTCGGCGAACCGGGCGGCGCTGAGCTGTGCGTCGGCCATGGCCGAGCCCCCTTGGTGGGTCGGGTGGTGAGATCGGTGGCCGGTTCGGCTCGATCAACCATCTTTGAGGTGGTCCGATGAAACAATGAACCACCCGTCGCGCCGCCGTCAAGACGCCCCGGCACCGCCGTGACCCCGCGAGGAACCCGGCCTCACCACAGGAGACCCCTCGCCCCAGAGGACCCCGCCCTCACACCAGCGGGGCCCCGCCCTCACAGCAACAGCCGTGCCAGCGCCGCCGCCCCCACTCCCCCGTTCGCCACCGGGAAGACCCGCAGCGCGAGCCCGTCGAGCCGGGCGACGACCCGGTCGAGCAGCGGGCCGCCGGGACCGAGCAGTCCGCCGGTGAGCACCAGCGGCTCCCCCGGCCGCGGCTCCAGCGCCCGCACGGTCGCCACCAGCAAATCGGCCGCGCCGTCCAGCAGCCGCAGCGCCACCGCGTCGCCCTCGTCCGCCGCCTCCACCGCCTGCCTGCTGAGCTGCGCGAGCCGGGCGGGCGTCTGCTCGTACGCGCTGGTCACGATGGCCTCGCTGAGATCGGCGCGCGCCTCGCCGTCGGGCAGTGGCCGTTCCGCGCCGTCCAGGCGCCCGGTGCCGCCCAGCCGCTCGTACGTGCCCGGCGGCAGATAGTGCGCGGCGACCCTGGCGACCAGCGAGGTCCAGGGGCCGCGGCCGTCCAGCGCCTCCAGCGCCGCCCGCACCGCCCGGCCGCCGAGCCAGAAGCCGCTGCCCTCGTCGCCGAGCAGCCAGCCGTGGCCGTCCACGACCGCGGAGCGGCGTCTGCCGGTGAGCCGGGTGGCGATGGCGCCGGTGCCCGCGATCAGCACCAGCCCGTCACCGGGCGCGCCGGGCGCGGAGGCCAGCGCGACCTCGGTGTCGCCGCCGACGCCGATCGCGGCGCCCGTGATGCCGTTGGCGGCCAGCGCGTCGGCCAGACAGGACAGCGCGAGGCCGTGGCCTCGCTCGGCGCCGAGCCCTTCCGCGGCGCCCGCGAAGCCGCCGTAGACCGCGGCGACGCGCCCCCGCAGGTCGGCCGGGACCGCCTGGGCGACGGCGTCCGTCAGGTGCCGGGTCAGTTCGGCGCGGCCGACGCTCAGCGCGTTGCCCGGCCCCCCGGTGCCGCGGCCGAGCACGACGACCTCCGCCGGGTCCCCGGCCGTCTCCGGCGCCGCCTCCGCCAGATACGCGCGGCTGCTGGTACCGCCCGCGTCGATGCCGATCACCAGCGGTCGGCTGTAGATTTCACTCATCGCCACGAATGGTGGTTGATAGATTCACCCGCAGGCAAGTCCTCAAGCCGTCCAGCCGAGACGAGTCACCATGATCACCGCGTTGATCCGCTCCGAACTGCCCCGGATGTCCGGTTCCCTGCGCAAGGTCGGCGAGCTGGTGCTGGCCGACCCGGTCGCGGCGACACACGGCTCCGCGGCCGAGCTGGGGCGGCGTACGGGCACCTCGCAGGCCACCGTCACCCGCTTCTGCCGGGCGCTCGGCCTCGACTCGTACCAGCAGCTCCTGATCGAGCTGGCGCAGGAGCAGGGCCGCAGCGAGGCGGAGCCCCGTACGGCGGCGCTCGGGCCGCAGATCGGGCCCGAGGACGACCTGGAGCAGGTGATCGGGGTGGTCGCGGAGGCCGATCTGCGGGCGCTGCGGCAGACCGCCGATCGGCTGGACCGCGAGGCACTGGAACGAGCCGCGCAGACACTCGCGAAGGCCCGCAGGATCGACGTCTACGGCGTCGGCGGCTCGGGGATCGTGGCCAGGGAGACCGAGGCGCGGCTGTACGGCATCGGCTGCGCGGCCCACGCCTGGACCGAGGTGCACGCGGCGGAGACCTCCGCGGCCCTGCTGACGCCCTCCGACGCGGTGGTGGCCATCTCGCACTCGGGCGCCACCCGGGAGGTGCTGGAGCCGCTGCGGCTGGCCGCGGAGCGCGGCGCCGTCACCGTGGCCGTCACCGGCGACCCGCGCTCGCCGATCGCCCAGGCCGCCGACGTACGCCTCACGTCCACCTCGGGCGAAACCAGCTTCAGGCGCGGCAACTTCGGCACCCGCCACTCCGTACTGCTCATCGTGGACTGCCTGTACGCCCGCGTCGCGCAACTCACCTACGAACGGGCTACGGCCTCCATCGCGTTGACGGGCCATATCGCGGACGCGCACGCGGCCCGGCCGCGCCGCCGCTGAGGCGCCCGCCGGAGAGCGTGCCGTGAAAACAGAAAGCCCTCGGTCGCCGGGCGGGCTCAGAGGTCTGAGCCCGCCCGGCAACCGAGGTCCGGGACTTCCCTGATCTCGCTAGATCTCGCCGCGGAGCTTCGCCAGCGCCTCGGCGAGGATCGCCTCGCCGTCGGCGGCGCTGCGCCGCTCCCGCACGTAGGCGAGGTGGGTCTTGTACGGCTCGGTACGCGGCGGCGCCGGCGGATTCTCCTCGTCCTGCCCCGCCGGGAAGCCGCAGCGTGGGCAGTCCCAGGTCTCCGGGATCTGCGCGTCGCTGGCGAAACTCGGCTGGGTCTCGTGCCCGTTCGAGCACCAGAAGGAGATGCGGAGGCGCGGCGCGGACTCGCCGCGCTCGGCCTCTCCCATCGGCCCCGCTCCGACCCGACTTCCACGGATCGCGTTGCCACTTGCCACGGTCGTAACTCCCTGCGTGATGGTGCTGCGAGGTCGCCAGTTTACGGAGACCTTACGTGCCGTCCAGTGGCAGGCGCTCGACCTGTCCCCCGAGGACGTCTCCCCATAGTAAGCCGGGGTGGCGACGAGGCGTCAGTTCTCCCTGGATGCGCGGGAGTCGAACGTCGGCCCTACTTCTGGAACTTCATCACCAGGCCAAGGGTGACAATGCAGGCGAACCACAGCAGACCGACCACGACGGTGATCCGGTCGAGGTTGCGCTCGGCCACCGAGGAGCCGCCGACGGAGGACTGCATGCCGCCGCCGAACATGTCCGAGAGGCCGCCGCCCTTCCCCTTGTGCATCAGCACGAGCAGCAGAAGCAGCAGGCTGAAAATGATGAGGGCGATGGAGAACCCGATGACCACGGCTGGACCAACTCTCTCGACTACATGACAACGGCGCGGGGCCGGACGGCGCGGTCACGCCGGTCCGGCCCCGACAGGGTACTTCCTGAGGGGCGTGTCAGCCCACTGCCCGGTGCCCCGGCTCACTGTTCGTGGCCGCGGGCCCCGGTTTCCGTCACTGGTCGCGGAACCGGACGATCTTGACGAACTCCTCGGCGTCCAGTGCCGCGCCGCCCACCAGGGCGCCGTCCACGTCCGGCTGCGCCATGATCGCGGCGACGTTGCCGGACTTCACGGAGCCGCCGTACTGGATGCGCACGGCGTCCGCCAGCTCCTGGTCGTACAGCTCGGCCAGCCGCCCGCGGATCGCCCCGCAGACCTCCTGCGCGTCCTCGGGGGTGGCCACCTCGCCGGTGCCGATCGCCCAGACCGGCTCGTACGCGACCACGATCGTGGCGGCCTGCTCGGCGGGGATGTCCTTCAGGGCGCCGTCGAGCTGCGCGAGGGTGTGCGGGACCTGCTGTCCGGCCTTGCGGACGTCCAGGCCCTCGCCGACGCACAGGATCGGGGTGAGGCCGTTCCTGTAGGCGGCCTTCACCTTGGCGTTGACGACGGCCTCGTCCTCGCCGTGGTACTGGCGGCGCTCGGAGTGCCCGATCGCCACGTACGCGCACTTCAGCTTGGCCAGCATCGATCCGGAGATCTCGCCGGTGTACGCGCCGGAGTCGTGCGCGGACAGGTCCTGGGCGCCGTACTTGATCTTCAGCTTGTCGCCGTCGACCAGCGTCTGTACGGAGCGCAGGTCGGTGTACGGCACCAGGACGGCGACCTCGACCGCGTCGTAGTCCTTGTCGGTGAGCGCGAAGGCGAGCTTCTGGACGTGCGCGATGGCCTCGAGGTGGTTGAGGTTCATCTTCCAGTTGCCCGCCATCAGCGGGGTGCGGGTGCTCTGCTCGGTCATCTGCTCACTTCTCCAGTGCGGCAAGGCCGGGGAGCGTCTTGCCCTCAAGGTATTCCAGGCTCGCGCCGCCGCCGGTGGAAATATGGCCGAAAGCGTTCTCGTCGAAGCCGAGGATGCGGACGGCCGCGGCCGAGTCGCCGCCGCCGACCACGGTGAACGCGTCGGAGTCGATCAGCGCCTGGGCGACCGCGCGGGTGCCGTCGGCGTAGTCCGGGTGCTCGAAGACGCCCATCGGGCCGTTCCAGAAGATGGTGGCGGCGTCGGCGAGCTTGGCGGCGAAGAGCTTGCGGGACTCGGGGCCGATGTCCAGGCCGATCACGTCCGCGGGGATCGCGTCCACCGGTGCGTTGACCGGCGAGGACGGCGCCTTGGTCTTCAGGTCGGGGAACTCGGTGGCGCCGACGACGTCGACCGGCAGGACGAATTCCACGCCCTTGGCCTTGGCGCGCTCCAGGTACTCCTTGACCACGGGGATCTGGTCCTCCTGGAGCAGGCTCTTGCCGACCTCGTGGCCCTGGGCCTTGAGGAAGGTGAAGACCATGCCGCCGCCGACCAGGATGCGGTCGGCCTTGTCCAGCAGGTGGTCGATGACGCCGAGCTTGTCGGAGACCTTGGAGCCGCCGAGCACCACCGCGTAGGGGCGGGAGACGTCCTCGGTGAGCTTCTTCAGGACGCCGACCTCGGTGGCGATCAGACCGCCCGCGGCGTGCGGGAGGCGGGCCGGGAGGTCGTACACCGAGGCGTGCTTGCGGTGCACCGCTCCGAAGCCGTCGCCGACATAGGTGTCGGCCAGCTCCGCGAGCCGGTCGGCGAAGGCGCCGCGCTCGGCGTCGTCCTTGCTGGTCTCGCCCGCGTTGAAGCGCAGGTTCTCCAGCAGCGCGACCTGGCCGTCGGCCAGACCCGCCACGGTGGCCGCGGCGCTCTCGCCGACGGTGTCGGCGGCGAACACCACCTCATGACCGCCGTCGCCGAGCAGTTCGCCCAGGCGCGCGGCGACCGGCGCCAGCGAGAACTTCGGGTCGGGCTCGCCCTTGGGGCGGCCGAGGTGCGAGGCCACGATCACCTTGGCGCCCGCGTCGGCGAGCTTGGTGATGGTGGGGACGGCGGCCCGGATGCGGCCGTCGTCGGTGATGCGCTCCCCGTCGAGCGGGACGTTGAGGTCGGCGCGGACGAATACCCGCTTGCCGGCGATCCGCCCCTCGCTGATCAGGTCGTCGATCGTCTTCATCTGTACGGTCTCCTACGGGTACGGCTGCGGGTACTGACGGGTACGGGACTGCGGAGTGGGCAAGGGACAGGGCCCGGACCGGCGCTTCGTCGCACCCGTCCGGACCCTGTCGCTCACATCGCTGTGCGTCGGCCGCTACGGCGTCAGAGCTGGCCGCCGACGAAGACCGTGAGGTCCACGAGGCGGTTGGAGTAGCCCCACTCGTTGTCGTACCAGCCGATGACCTTGACCGTCTTGCCCTGGACCATGGTCAGGGAGGAGTCGAAGGTGCAGGAGGCCGGCCAGTTGACGATGTCCGAGGAGACGATCGGGTCCTCGGTGTACTCCAGCAGGCCCTTGAGCTGACCCTCGGCCGCCTTCTGGAAGGCGGCGTTGACCTCGTCCTTGGTGACCTCGCGCTCGAGGTCGACGACCAGGTCGGTGACCGAGCCGGTGGGGACCGGGACGCGCATCGCGATGCCGTCCAGCTTGCCCGCCAGCTCGGGGATGACCAGCGCGGTGGCCTTCGCGGCACCCGTGGTGGTCGGGATGATGTTCTCCGCGGCGGCGCGGGCGCGGCGCAGGTCCTTGTGCGGGAAGTCCAGGATGCGCTGGTCGTTGGTGTACGCGTGGACCGTCGTCATCAGGCCCTTGACGATGCCGAAGTTCTCCAGCAGCACCTTCGCCATCGGCGCCACACAGTTCGTGGTGCACGAGGCGTTGGAGATGATGTGGTGGTTCGCGGGCTCGTACTTGTCCTGGTTGACGCCCATCACGATCGTGATGTCCTCGCCGGTGGCGGGCGCCGAGATGATGACCTTCTTGGCACCGCCCGCGATGTGCTTGCCCGCGTCGGCGGCCTTGGTGAAGATGCCGGTCGACTCGATGACGACGTCGACGCCCAGCTCGCCCCACGCGATGGCGGCGGGGTCGCGCTCGGCGAGCACCTTGATGGTCTTGCCGTCGACGGTGATGGAGTCCGCGGTGTGGGTGACCTCGGCCTTGAGGCGGCCGAGGATGGTGTCGTACTTCAGCAGGTGCGCCGTCGTCGCGGTGTCACCCAGGTCGTTGACAGCCACGATCTCGATGTCCGCACCCTGCTCCAAGGCGGCGCGGAAGAAGTTACGACCGATGCGGCCAAAGCCGTTGATGCCTACCCGGATCGTCACGAACCGATCTCCTCGCTCATTCGCCGGAGCCCTCTCCGGCTGCGAAATATGGGATGTCCCCGACCAGGGACGAGCCTACCCGGCCAGGGGCGCGGAGGTGACATCGGGCCGAGGCCCCTTCACCTCCGCCCGCCGCGCGCGTGACGGCTGGGGCCTGTCCGGCGGACAGGCCTAGCCGACCATCTCGTCGGTGAGGTTGGCGTCGGTGCCGGGCAGGCCGAGGTCCGAGGCGCGCTTGTCGGCCATGGCCAGCAGGCGGCGGATCCGGCCGGCGACCGCGTCCTTGGTCAGCGGCGGCTCGGCGAGGGAGCCAAGCTCCTCCAGGGAGGCCTGCTTGTGGTCCATGCGCAGGCGTCCGGCCGCGGCGAGGTGCTCCGGTACGTCGTCGCCGAGGATCTCCAGCGCGCGCTGCACACGGGCTCCGGCGGCGACGGCGGCGCGGGCCGACCTGCGCAGGTTGGCGTCGTCGAAGTTGGCGAGCCGGTTGGCGGTGGCCCGGACCTCGCGGCGCATGCGGCGCTCTTCCCAGGCGAGCACGGAGTCGTGGGCGCCGAGCCGGGTCAGCAGCGCGCCGATCGCGTCGCCGTCCCGTACCACCACGCGGTCCACATTGCGGACCTCGCGGGCCTTGGCGGGGATCTGGAGGCGGCGGGCGGCGCCGACCAGGGCCAGGGCGGCCTCGGGACCCGGGCAGGTGACCTCCAGCGACGAGGAGCGGCCGGGCTCGGTGAGCGAGCCGTGCGCGAGGAAGGCACCGCGCCAGGCGGCCTCCGCGTCGCAGGTGGCGCCGGAGACGACCTGCGGGGGCAGGCCGCGGATCGGTCGGCCGCGGCCGTCCACCAGGCCGGTCTGCCGGGCGAGCTGGTCGCCGCCCGCCACCACGCGCACCACGTACCTGCTGCCCCTGCGCAGCCCGCCGGGCGCCATCACCACCAGGTCGGAGGAGTGCCCGAAGATCTCCAGGATGTCCTTGCGCAGCCGCCTGGCCGCGATCCCGGTGTCCAGCTCCGCCTCGATCACGATCCGGCCGCTCACCAGGTGGAGGCCGCCGGCGAACCGCAGGATCGACGAGACCTCCGCCTTCCGGCAGCAGGTCCGGGTGACGGGAAGCCGGGAGATCTCGTCCTTCACCGCTGCCGTCATCGCCATGGGCCGATCCTTCCACGCATACGAAAAATCCTGTCATACGCGGCGGCCAACAGCTCCGGGTCGTGCCGCGGCCCGTCGGGGGCGGCGACCGGTGCCAGCTCGACCGTGCCGCCCAACCGCTGTGCGGCCTCGGAGAGGCTGTCACGGTCGGGTACGGCGGCCTCGTCGGCGAGAACCACGTCGATGGTGAGTTTAGGGGCGTGTCGGGCCAAAACCTCCAAGTGACGCTGCGGAGAAAATCCGTCGGTCTCACCTGGTTGCGGCGCGAGGTTCAGCGTGAGGACCCGGCGCGCCCTGGTCGTCATGAGGGCGTCGACGAGCTCGGGGACCAGCAGATGCGGGATCACCGAGGAGAACCAGGAGCCGGGGCCGAGCACCACCCAGTCCGCGTCGAGGACCGCCTGCACGGCCTCGGGAACGGCGGGCGGATCGGCCGGGACGACCTGCACTTCCTGCACCTCACCGGGGGTGAGGGCGACCGTGGCCTGGCCGCGGACGGTGCTGATCTCGTCGGGCCTGTCGGGGTCGTGGCCGCGGACGATGGCGTGCAGGTCGAGCGGGACCGCGGACATCGGCAGCACCCTGCCGTGGGCGCCCAGCAGACGCCCGACCCACTCCAGCGCGGCGACCTCGTCGTTGAGCTGTTCCCACAGCGCGACGATCAGCAGATTGCCGACCGCGTGCCCGTGCAGATCACCCTCGCTGGTGAAGCGGTGCTGGACCACTCGGGCCCATGTGCGCCCCCATTCGTCGTCCCCGCAGAGCGCGGCGAGCGCCTTGCGGAGGTCTCCCGGCGGCAGTACGCCCATCTCCTGGCGGAGTCTGCCGCTGGAGCCGCCGTCGTCCGCGACGGTGACCACCGCGGTCAGATCGCCGGTGATCCGGCGCAGTGCGGCGAGGGAGGCGGCCAGGCCGTGCCCCCCGCCGAGGGCGACCACCTTGGGCGGCACCCCGGCGCGGCGGCCCGTACCCCGGCGCCGCCGCCGACCCGTCATGATCACTCGCGCCCCATGTCCCTGTGCACTGTCACGGTCTCCACCCCATCCGCGGCCAGCCGTGCGGCCAGCCGTTCCGACATCGCCACGCTGCGGTGCTTGCCGCCCGTGCAGCCGACCGCGATCGTCACGTACCGCTTGCCCTCGCGCCGGTATCCGGCGGCGATGATGTGCAGCAACTCGGCGTAGCGGTCGAGGAATTCCTTCGCGCCCGGCTGGTTGAACACATACTGCGCCACCTCGTCGTTGAGCCCGGTGAAGGGCCGCAGCTCCGGCACCCAGTGCGGGTTGGGCAGGAAGCGGCAGTCCACCACCAGGTCGGCGTCGACGGGCAGGCCGTACTTGAATCCGAACGACATGACCGTGGCGCGGAGTTCCGGCTCCTCCTCGCCCGCGAACTGGGCGTCCAGTTTGGCGCGCAACTCGTGCACGTTGAGGCTGGAGGTGTCGATCACCAGGTCGGCGTCGCCGCGCAGCTCGCGCAGCAGGTCGCGCTCGGCCGCGATGCCGTCCACGATCCGGCCCGAGCCCTGGAGCGGGTGCGGCCGGCGGACCGACTCGAAGCGGCGGACCAGGGCCTCGTCGGAGGCTTCCAGATAGATGATCCGGCGCTTGACGCTGCGGGTCGCCAGGTCGGCGAGGGACTCGCGCAGATTGTCGAAGAAGCGGCGTCCGCGGACGTCCACGACCACGGCGATCCGGGCGACGTTGCCCTGCGAGCGCGCGCCGAGATCCACCATGGTGGGGATCAGCGCGGGCGGCAGATTGTCCACCACGAACCAGCCGAGGTCCTCCAGACACTTGGCCGCGGTGCTGCGGCCCGCTCCGGACATGCCGGAGATGATCACCAGTTCGGGGATGGCCTCCACGGCCTCCCCCACTCCGCCGGTTGTCACGTGCGTTCCGTCCTGTTCGTCCTGCTCACTCATGTGCTGATCCCCCGATGGTGGGACGGGTCCGCCCCGGGCGGGGCCCCGTCGGCCTCTTCGATGATCTCTCCTGTCGCGGTGTTCACCGCGGGTGGTGCGGCCGGAGCCGCGGCTGCCAGGGTCGCCGCGACCGTCTCCGCCGTACGGCGACCGATCCCCGGGACCTCGCAGATCTCCTCGATCGTCGCCGCCCGGAGCCGTTTCAGCGAGCCGAAGTGCTTCAGCAGCGCCTGCCTGCGGGTCTCGCCGAGCCCCGGCACGGAGTCCAGGGCGCCGGCCTTCATCGACTTGGAGCGCTTGCTGCGCTGGTACGAGATCGCGAAGCGGTGCGCCTCGTCGCGGACCCGCTGGAGCAGGTACAGGCCCTCGCTGGAGCGCGGCAGGATCACCGGGTCGTCGTCGCCGGGCAGCCAGACCTCTTCCAGGCGCTTGGCGAGGCCGCACACGGCGACGTCGTCTATGCCCAGCTCCTCCAGCGCGCGCCGGGCGGCGGCCACCTGCGGCTGTCCGCCGTCGACCACGACGAGCTGCGGCGGGTACGCGAATTTGCGCGGCCGTCCGGTGTCGGGGTCGATGGGGCCGGACGCCTGTTCCTCGTGGTCCACGGGAACATCGCCGTGGTTCGCGGGGACCTCGCCGGACTCGCCCTCCCACTCGCCGGTCTTCTGCTTCTCCAGCAGGTAGCGGCGGAAGCGGCGGGAGATCACCTCGTGCATCGACCGGACGTCGTCCTGCCCGGCGAAGGACTTGATCTGGAAGCGGCGGTACTCGCTCTTGCGGGCCAGCCCGTCCTCGAAGACCACCATGGACGCGACCACGTCGTCGCCCTGGAGGTGGCTGATGTCGTAGCACTCGATCCGCAGCGGCGCGGTGTCGAGGTCGAGCGCGGCGGCGATCTCCTCCAGCGCGCGGGAGCGGGTGGTGAGGTCGGAGGCGCGCTTGGTCTTGTGCAGCGCGAGGGCCTGCTGCGCGTTGCGCTGCACGGTGGCCATCAGGTCCTTCTTGTCGCCGCGCTGCGGTACGCGCAGGCTGACGTGCGAGCCGCGGCGGTCGCTGAGCCACTGCGCGACCGGCTCCGACGGTGCGGGCAGCGCCGGGACCAGCACCTCCTTGGGCACACCGCCGCTGCCGCCGGAGCGCTCGGCGTCGCCGCGCTCGTCGCCGTAGAGCTGCTGGAGGGCGTGCTCGACCAGGCCCGCGGTGTCGACCGCCTCGACCTTGTCGGTGACCCAGCCGCGCTGCCCGCGGACCCGGCCGCCGCGTACGTGGAAGATCTGCACGGCGGCTTCCAGTTCGTCCTCGGCGACGGCGATCAGGTCGGCGTCGGTGGCGTCGGCGAGCACCACCGCGTTCTTCTCCATGGCGCGGCGCAGCGCCTCCAGGTCGTCCCGCAGCCGGGCGGCCTGCTCGTACTCCATCTCGCTCGCCGCGTCCTTCATGCGCTGTTCCAGGCGGCGCAGGTAGGTGCCGGTGTGTCCGGCCATGAAGTCGCAGAATTCCTCGGCCAGTTCGCGGTGGTCGTCGGCGCTGATCCGGCCGACGCAGGGCGCGGAGCACTTGCCGATGTAGCCGAGCAGACAGGGGCGGCCGATCTGCGCGGAGCGCTTGAAGACCCCGGCGGAGCAGGTGCGGACCGGGAAGACCCGCAGCAGCAGGTCGACGGTCTCGCGGATCGCCCAGGCGTGCGCGTACGGACCGAAGTAGCGCACGCCCTTGCGCTTGGGGCCGCGCATGACCTGCACGCGCGGGAACTCCTCGTTCATCGTCACCGCGAGGGACGGATAGCTCTTGTCGTCGCGGTACTTGACGTTGAACCGCGGGTCGAACTCCTTGATCCAGGAGTATTCGAGCTGGAGGGCCTCCACCTCGGTGGAGACCACCGTCCACTCGACGGCCGCCGCGGTGGTCACCATCGTGGCGGTCCGCTGGTGGAGGTTGGTGATGTCCTGGAAGTACGAGGAAAGCCGCTGGCGCAGGCTCTTCGCCTTGCCGACGTAGATCACCCGGCCGTGCTCGTCCCGGAACTTGTAGACCCCCGGGGAGTCGGGGATCTGGCCCGGCTTCGGTCGGTAGCTGCTGGGGTCCGCCATGTCTCCCACCCTACTGGCGGGATGCGACATTCCCGGGCCAGGCCGGGCAGTGCCGACCGGTGCGGATGCCGGCGGCCGGGACCGCCGGTTCGCGGGGCCGGGCTGCCGGTGGTCAGCTCGCCGGGCCGGCGGTGAGCTTGCCGCCGGAGGCGGTGACCTGCACGGCGGGCAGCGGCTTGGTCGCCGGGCCCTGGAGCACGGCGCCGGTGTCCGCGTCGAACTGGCTGCCGTGGCAGGCGCAGGTGATCGTGGTGCCGTCCACCGAGGTGACGACGCAGCCCGCGTGCGTGCAGACCGCGCTGAACGCCTTGAAGGTGCCCTCCTTCGGCTGTGCCACGACCACCTTGTCGTTCCGGTAGAGCTTGGCGCCGCCGACCGGTACCTCGGTGGCGGCGCCCAACTCCACGGCTTTGGTGGGTCCGTCGGACGAACCGCCACCGGAGCCGCCGCACGCGGTGAGGCCGAGCCCGGCGGCTCCGGCCAGGGCCGCGCCTCGCAGGACGGTACGGCGGCAGGCGGGCAGTTCGGTGGTCATGGGCGCTCCAGATCGGGGAGGTGGGGAGGTCTCGCGACCCGTAACCCTACGTCCCCCACCTGTCCGCTTCCTCTGTGCCACTCCCGGACGGCCACTCCCGGACGGCCACTGCCTGACGACCGCGCCTTGACGGCGTGCCGCCGTGCCCGCGCCGACCCGTCCCTTGACCCTCCGCGGTGCTACGCCTTGCCCGCCGTCCGCTTGCGCGGCGCCGGGGTCTTCTTCGCGGCGGCCGTCGTGCCCTTCTTGGCCGCGGCGGCCGTCCCCGTGGCCTTCTTGGGGGCGGGTACCCGCTTCTTGGGCGCGGGCACCGACGCGTCGCTGATCCGCTCCGCACCCAGGACGTCCCGCAGGAACTTGCCGGTGTGGCTGGCCGGGACGGCCGCGATCTGCTCGGGGGTGCCCTCGGCGACGACCAGTCCGCCGCCGTTGCCGCCCTCGGGGCCCATGTCGACCACCCAGTCGGCGGTCTTGATGACATCGAGATTGTGCTCGATGACGATCACGGTGTTGCCCTTGTCGACCAGGCCCTGGAGCACCTTGATCAGCTTGCTGATGTCCTCGAAGTGCAGACCGGTGGTCGGCTCGTCCAGGACGTAGACCGTACGGCCGGTGGAGCGCTTCTGAAGCTCGGAGGCGAGCTTCACGCGCTGCGCCTCGCCGCCGGACAGCGTCGGCGCGGACTGCCCCAGGCGTACGTATCCCAGGCCGACCTCGTAGAGCGTGCGCAGGTGCCGGGCGATGGCGGGCACCGCCTCGAAGAAGTCCAGCGCCTCCTCGATCGGCATCTCCAGCACCTCGGCGATGGACTTGCCCTTGTAGTGCACTTCCAGCGTCTCGCGGTTGTAGCGGGCGCCGTGGCAGACCTCGCACGGGACATAGACGTCCGGCAGGAAGTTCATCTCGATCTTGATCGTGCCGTCACCCGAGCAGTTCTCGCAGCGACCGCCCTTGACGTTGAAGGAGAAGCGGCCGGGCAGATAGCCGCGGACCTTCGCCTCCATCGTCTCCGCGAAGAGCCGCCGCACATGGTCGAAGACACCGGTGTACGTGGCCGGGTTGGAGCGCGGGGTGCGGCCGATCGGCGACTGGTCGACGTGCACGACCTTGTCCACCAGGTCGTCGCCGTCCACCCGGGTGTGCCGGCCGGGGACGCTGCGCGCCCCGTTCAGCTCGCGGGCCAGGTGGGTGTAGAGGATGTCGTTGACCAGCGTCGACTTGCCGGAGCCGGAGACGCCGGTGACGGCGGTGAGCACACCGAGCGGGAAGGACACGTCGATGTCCTGGAGATTGTGCTCGCGGGCACCGTGCACGGTCAGCCGCCGCTTGCGGTCGATCGGGCGGCGTACGTCGGGGGTGACGATGACGCGCTTGCCCGAGAGGTACTGCCCGGTCAGCGACTCCTCGTTGACCAGCAGCTCCTTCAGCGAGCCGGAGTGCACCACCTTGCCGCCGTGCTCACCGGCGCCGGGGCCGATGTCGACCACCCAGTCGGCGGTCTTGATGGTGTCCTCGTCGTGCTCGACGACGATCAGCGTGTTGCCCAGGTCCCGCAGCCGTACCAGGGTCTCGATCAGCCGGTGGTTGTCGCGCTGGTGCAGGCCGATCGACGGCTCGTCCAGCACGTACAGCACGCCGACCAGGCCCGAGCCGATCTGGGTGGCGAGCCGGATGCGCTGGGCCTCGCCGCCGGACAGGGTGCCCGCGGCGCGGTTGAGCGAGAGGTAGTCCAGGCCGACGTCGACCAGGAACTTCAGCCGCTCGTTGACCTCCTTGAGCACCCGCTCGGCGATCTTCTTGTCGCGGGCGTCCAGTTTCATCCCGCCGAGGAACTCGGCGCAGTCGCTGATCGACATGGCGGAGACGTCCGCGATGGAGCGGTCCTGGACGGTGACGGCCAGCACGATCGGCTTGAGCCTGCTGCCGTGGCAGGTGGGACAGGGCACCTCGCGCATGTACCCCTCGAAGCGCTCCCGGCTGGAGTCGCTCTCGGAGTCCTGGTGCCGCCGCTTCACGAACGGGATGGCGCCCTCGAAATGCGCGTTGTACGCGCGCTCGCGGCCGTACCTGTTCTTGTACGCGACCCTGACCTCGGCCTTGTGGCCGTAGAGCAGCGCCTTCTTCGCGCGGGCGGGCAGCCCGGCCCAGGGGATGTCGGTCCTGAAGCCCAGCTCCCCCGCGAGACCTTCGACCAGCCGCTCGAAGTAGCCCTTGGACATGCCGCCGGTCCAGGGCGCGATGGCGCCCTCGGCCAGGGACTTCTCCTCGTCGGGGACGATCAGCTCCGGGTCGACCTCCATGCGGGAGCCGATGCCGGTGCAGTCGGGACAGGCGCCGAAGGGCGAGTTGAAGGAGAAGGAGCGCGGCTCCAGCTCCTCGAAGGACAGGTCGTCGTACGGGCAGTACAGGTGCTCGGAGAACATCCGCTCGCGCTGCGGGTCGTCCTCGGGCAGGTCGACGAAGTCCAGGATGACCATGCCGCCGGACAGGCCGAGCGCGGTCTCGACGGAGTCCGTGAGGCGGCGCTTGGCGCTGTCCTTCACCGTGAGGCGGTCGATGACCACCTCGATGGTGTGCTTCTCCTGCTTCTTCAGCTTGGGCGGGTCGGTGAGCTGGATCGTGGCCCCGTCGACCCGGGCACGGCTGTAGCCCTTGGTCTGGAGGTCGCCGAAGAGGTCGACGAATTCGCCCTTGCGCTCACGGACCAGCGGGGAGAGCACCTGGAAGCGGCTGCCCTCCTCCAGCTCCAGCACCCGGTCGACGATGGCCTGCGGCGACTGCCGGGAGATCGGGCGGGCGCACTCGGGGCAGTGCGGCTTGCCGATCCTGGCGAAGAGCAGCCGGAGGTAGTCGTAGACCTCGGTGATGGTGCCCACCGTCGAGCGCGGGTTGCGCGAGGTGGACTTCTGGTCGATGGAGACCGCCGGGGACAGGCCCTCGATGAAGTCCACATCGGGCTTGTCCATCTGGCCGAGGAACTGGCGGGCGTAGGAGGAGAGCGACTCGACGTACCGGCGCTGCCCCTCGGCGAAGATCGTGTCGAAGGCGAGGGAGGACTTGCCCGATCCGGACAGCCCTGTGAACACGATGAGGGAGTCCCGCGGCAGGTCGAGCGACACGTTCTTCAGATTGTGCTCGCGAGCGCCACGGACGGTGAGTCGATCGGCCACGCCAGTGCGCACCTTTCATAGAGACGGGGGGAGAGTCGGCACCCCCAGTC
The DNA here is from genome assembly GCF_042957025.1 of Streptomyces sp. NPDC008139. Classification (NCBI taxonomy): domain Bacteria; kingdom Bacillati; phylum Actinomycetota; class Actinomycetes; order Kitasatosporales; family Streptomycetaceae; genus Streptomyces; species Streptomyces sp. NPDC008139. Next base: position 261,024 of record NZ_JBIBHM010000009.1, on the reverse strand, counting down.
AGCCTAAACGGGGTGCGCTCGGGTTTTCTTCCGGTTCGCCGCGTTCTCAGAAGTTGCGACACACCGACCATATAGCACGTGCATTCGATTTACGGGCGCGCTCTGCCCACTTCACCCGATCGTGTGTCCTGCGCGAGCGCGGGGTGACGCGCTAGCGTCGGTACGTGACCGAACAACGACCGGATCCCGTACTCGATGCGGTTGCCGTCCGGGAAGCCACCGAGCGATTCGTCGCCGCGGTGTCCGCGCTCCCCGCCGACGGCGTCGCCGAACCCTCGCTGCTGCCCGGCTGGAGCCGCGGGCATCTGCTGACCCATGTCGCCCGCAATGCCGACGCCCTGGCCAATCTGCTGATCTGGGCGGGGACCGGCGTGGAGACTCCGATGTACGCGGACGCGACATCCCGCGACCGGGCCATCGAGGAGGGCGCGGGCCGTCCCCTCGACGACCACCTCGCCGATCTGCGGGCCTCGGCGGAGCGGTTCGAGCGGGCCGCCGCGCAGGTGCCGCCGTCCGGCTGGGCGACGCAGGTCACGCTGCGCTCCGGCCGGGTGATCGCCGCCGCCGAGGTCCCCTGGCGGCGACTGGGCGAGGTGTGGCTGCACCTGGTCGACCTCGGCATCGGCACCACCACCGCCGACCTGCCCGCCGACTTCGCCACCCGTGAGCTGGCCTCCCTCGCCGACGGCCTCACCGGGCACGAGGGCATCGCCGCGGTCCGCCTTGAGGACACCGAGTCCGGCGCGTCCTGGACCATCGGCGCCGCCGCGGAACCCGACCTCACCGTCAGCGCTGCCACCCGCCCCCTGCTGGCCTGGGTCTCCGGCCGCGGCCCGTACGAGGGCCTGACCGTGACCCCCGACGGCCCGCTCCCCGTACTGCCTCCGCTCTAGACACCCCGAGCCTCTAGGCTGGCGGCATGGCGTACAGCGGAGAAGTGACGGTGGGCGGGACCCCCGACGTGCATGAACTGGAAGACCTGATCATCACCAAGGTCGCGGTCGGGCCGATGAACAACAACGCGTACGTGTTGCGCTGCCGGGCCACCGACGAGCAGCTTCTGATCGACGCGGCCAACGACGCGCAGACGCTGCTGGAGGTCGTCGGCGACGCCGGGCTCGGCGCCGTCGCGACCACCCACCAGCACGGCGACCACTGGCAGGCACTGCGCGCGGTGATCGACGCGACCGGCGCGCGTACCTACGCGGGCCGCGAGGACACGGTGGGCATCCCGGTCCCCACCGATGTGGCGCTGGACGACGGCGACACCGTGACCTTCGGCCGCGTCAGCCTCACCGCGCGGCACCTGGTCGGCCACACCCCGGGCAGCATCGCCTTCGTCTACGACGACCCGCACGGCGCCCCGCACGTCTTCACCGGCGACTGCCTCTTCCCGGGCGGCGTCGGCAACACGCACGACGACCCGGCCGCCTTCACCTCGCTCCTCGACGACGTCACGGCCAAGCTCTTCGACGTGCTCCCGGACGAGACCTGGGTCTACCCCGGCCACGGCAACGACACGACCCTCGGCGCCGAGCGCCCCCACCTCAAGGAATGGCGCGAGCGCGGCTGGTAGCAGTCGGCGCGCACACCCCGGACCGGCGGGGGCGAGCAGCGGATTGCCGTCGGCTCGCCCCCGCCGCGCGCTCCGCCGGGTGTCCGTACGGTCGCCGTACGGCCGGGCGGGCTACTTGTACCAGACGGCCACGCCGTGGTGGTGCGAGCACGTGCCCCGGTGGTGCTGCGAGTAGGACAGGGTGCCGTCGTTGCAGAGGGCGGTGGCGCCGTCGTGGTCGTTGACCGGGGGCTCGGTGTACCCGACGGTCGGCTTCGGCTTGGGTTTCGGCTTGGGCTTCGGGGTCGGCTTGTGGGTGACGGTGGTGGGGCGGGGCTTGGGCGTCGCCTTGTGCGTGGCGGTCGGCGACGGCGCCGGGGTGCGGGTGACCGTGGGTGTGGGTGACGGCGCCGGGGTGCCGTCCGCGGGCGGGCAGATCTCGGCGATCTTGACGACGGCGAGGTCGACCGGGTCGGACAGAGCCGCGGGCCCCTGGCCGGGCTGCTGGAAGCACACCTTCCAGTCGCCGTCCGAGACCTGGGTGCGCTCGGCCCCCGTCGCGTCGTGCGCGGCGATCTGGGTGAACCCGGCGTCGTTGGCCATGGTGCGCGCGGCGAGCAGCGGCATCCCGGTCAGGTTGGGCAGTTGGCCGGTGAGCGCGGCCTCCGTGGTGGTGGGCGCGGCCGTGGGTGTGGCCGAGACCGAGGCGGCGGCGCCCGATATGTCGTCGGTCCCCCCGTCGCCGTCGCATCCCGCGAGCGCGAGCCCCGCGACGGCCAGTAAACAGGCAGCGGTGATGGCACGTTGACGCAATTTGTCCCCCCAGGACAGGTATGAGGGGGAGAGCGTGACACGCGCCGACTCGTGACGTGGTGCCCGTAACGCAGTTGTGACCCCGAGCCGCCGCGGACCGCTCAGCGACCGCGCCGCATGCGCTCGCCGACCTCGCCCTGATCGGTCTCCCACCAGGGGCGGGTCATCTCCGGAACGGGGCCGGAGGCAGGCGCGGCGGCGGAGGCGGGGGCCTTCGTCGAGGCGGACGCGGCACCGGCACCAGCGGCGGCACCAGCACTGGCACCGGACATCGCGACGACGGCCTCGCGGTCCAGCCGTGCGTCGAGTTCCGCCGTCTTCTCCCGCTCGGCCCGCCACCACTCGAAGAAGACCAGGATCAGGAAGGGCAGCGCGACGAGTTCGGCGAGGGTGAGCATCAGGCCGCCGCCGAGCATCTGGTCGTGCTGGACGCTCGGCCCCCAGGAGCGCGGGTGCGCGGTGTACCAGTGCCCGGCCACCAGCGTGCCGCTGGTCATGACGACGATGCCGGGCACGGAGTCGAAGAGCCCGTCGAAGAAGACCAGCGCGGCCCTGACCGGGTGGCCGCACCAGGACGGCAGGAGGTCCTGACGGCTGAGCATCGGCAGCACGAACAGGCAGCCGGTGAGCAGCAGTTGGAGGTGCATGAGCTGGAGCACGAGCCCGTTGCCGAGGGCGGTGGAGAAGTACGGCGTGAAGTAGATCGTCAGCTCGGAGGCGAGCACCAGCACCGAGCTGACCAGCGGATACATCAGCAGTCGTACCGTACGGCCGGTGAAGGCGCGGCGCAGTCGGCTGTCGGGGGCGGCGAGCGCGAGCGGGTCGCCGAGCGCCAGGCCGAGCGGGGCGAAGAGGTCGAGCAGGATGTTCTGCACGGCGGCGGGCCAGAACAGCACCCGATCGTAGACGGCGAGCGAGGACATCGTCGCGACGACGAGGGTGCCGAGGCCGAGGACGTAGAACGCGGCGGTGCGCCACAGCGGCCACCGCTCCCCCGCGCGCCGCTTGCGCCGTACGCCCAGCGCGTACGCGACGCCGAGCAGGACGACGGCAGTGAGCGCGACGGCGTCCAGCCGCCAGGCGTCGAAGAACCGCGCGCCGGTCAGCTCGGGAAGGACCACCATGCCGCTCGCCACCATCCGCGCCTTCCCACATGCCACGCACAACCGCTCCGTTATGAGGGCCACGGTAGCCCTCGTGACGGAGCGGTCTGCGCGAAGGGTCGGTACGAAGGGAGTGCGGAGGGGGTGCGGAGGGACCGGTCAGCGGACCGGCGTCGCGGGGCGCTCCTCGTCCTCGGAGACGGCGGCCTCGGCCTCCGCCTGCCGCTTGGAGGCGACCAGGCTGGTGGCGGTGGTGACCGCGAGGACGAGGACGATGACACCGAGCGAGACGGGGATGGAGATCTCCGGCACGTGCACACCGGACTCGTGCAACGCGTGCAGCACCAGTTTGACGCCGATGAAGCCGAGGATCACCGACAGCCCGTACGACAGGTGGACCAGCTTCTTGAGCAGGCCGCCGATCAGGAAGTAGAGCTGACGCAGGCCCATCAGGGCGAAGGCGTTGGCGGTGAAGACGATGTACGGGTCCTGGGTGAGGCCGAAGATCGCGGGGATCGAGTCGAGCGCGAAGAGCACGTCGGTGGTGCCGATGGCGAGCATCACGACGAGCATCGGCGTCATCAGCCGCTTGCCGTTCTCCATGATGAACAGCCGGGTGCCGTGGTACTTGTCGGTGGACGGTACGCGCTTCTCGACCGCCTTGAGCAGCCGGTTCTCCTCGAATTCCTCGTCCTCGTCGTCCGAACGGGCGTCCTGGATGAGCTTCCAGGCGGTCCAGATGAGGAAGGCGCCGAAGATGTAGAAGACCCACGAGAAGCTGGCGATGATCGCCGCGCCGCCCGCGATGAACACCGCGCGGAGCACCAGCGCTATCAGCACGCCTACCAGCAGTACGCGCTGCTGGTACTGGGACGGCACCGCGAATTTGGACATGATCAGGACGAAGACGAAGAGGTTGTCGACACTCAGCGACTTCTCGGTGATGTAACCGGCGAAGAACTCGCCCGCGGGCTGACCGCCGGAGAAGACGAGCAGGCCGAGTCCGAAGAGCCCGGCGAGTACGACCCAGACGATCGTCCAGGCCCCTGCCTCCTTGACGGAGACGTCGTGCGGGGTGCGGCCGATGACGAAGTCAACGGCGATCAGGGCGATCAGTCCGGCGAGGGTGAGCGCCCAGAGGGCGAGGGAGACATCCACAGGTCCTCCGGCAATTCGATACGGCAACTGTCAGCGTCGTCGGTGCCGGAGGTCCCCACCAGTTGAGCCCGTTCAGGGGAGGTTTCACTCCGCACCAAGAACAGTACACGAATTACCCAAGAGTTAGTAAAGAATCGCACAAGCGTGCAGGTCAGAGCCGCAAAGCCGGTAACGCACCGGCGCAGGACCCGGCACGACCTGGTCAGGGGCCGTAGGCCGGGCGGGCCGCCGCGATCTCCCTGAGCACCTGCGTGAGCACCTGGCTGCCCGGCGGCACCAGCGACGGCTCGAACGTCCAGGCGTGCCCCACCCACGGGTCGGCCAGGTGGTCGCTGGGCAGCGGGGTGAGCCGCAGCAGCGAGCGCCACAGCGGATCGAGCACCGGTCCGTACGCGGACGCGTCCTCGCGGTCGGCGACCAGCAGCAGGTGCACCCCGGCGCGCGGTCCCTCGTCGGCGAGATAGCGCAGTTGGGTGACCGCCCGGTCGTCGAAGCCGTACGGGAACTCGTTGACGATCAGAAGCTGCTCGGCGGTGTCGAAGCCGGGCGGCAGCGAGTCGGCGGCGCCGCCGCGCAGCGCCATCTGGAGCAGATCGACGCGTTCGGTCAGCCGGTTCAGCACCTCGCCGACCCCGGCCGCGCCCCCGGCCGACGGCATCAGCACGGCGCCGCTGCCGGTGAGCGGGGCGAGCGCGGCGGAGCCCGAGCCCGCGGGGTCGAGGGCGTGCACCACGAAACCGCCCACCGGGTACGAGGCGAGCAGCCGGGCGGCGATCGCCACGGCGGTGTCCATGGCGGCCCTGCGGTCCTCCTCGCTGTCGATCCACAGACCGCGGTCCAGCGGCAGCCGGGCCAGCAGCGGGATGCGCAGTTCGGGCGCTTCGGGCAGGTAGAGGCCGCCGAGCCGTACGGCGAGCGGCGGCTGGTCGGGCACCCGGTAGGCGTGCCACACCGGATTCTCCCAGCCGGCGAAGGCGGCGGGCAGCGCGGGCTCGACGACCTCGGCCTCGGCGACGAGCTGCGCGATGTCCCGGTCGAGTACGGCGCGGGCCTGGTCGACCAGCGCGAACTGCCGGGCCTGCGCCTGGTCGCGGGCGGCGTCCGCGGCCTGTCCGCCGCGGGTCGCGGGGTCGGCGAGCAGCCGGTCGAGCTCCTGCTCGAAGCGGGACTCGGCGAAGTCCACCGCGCTGCGGTAGGCGGCGATGGTGCGGGCCAGGTCCTCGAACATGCCCCACACCTGATTGTGCAGCCGCTCCTCCATCGTCCAGCCGGAGGCGTCGCCCGCGACGGGGACGGGCGGGGTGCCGGGCTGCCCGTCGGAGGACGGCCGCGGCGCGGCGGGCGGAGCGTCGTACGGCGAGCCCGGCCGACCCTGGGCCGGTCCCTGAGCGGGCGGGGGCGGCGCGGTGGCGGCGGCCTTGCGCCGCGGGTGCCGGTAGTCGACCGGTCCTGAGGACGCGGTTGTCTGGCCGTCGCCCGGAGCGGCGGCCGGGGCCGCGGTTTCCGGCCGGGGCGGCGGGACCGTACGCGGCGCGGCGGGCAGGTCGATCGAGCGGGACAGCTCGCGCCCCACCGCCTCGTCGATGCCCGCGGCCACCCCGGCGGGCTCCGGGACACCCTGGTCGAGCAGCAGCGCGGGCAGACCGCCCTCGTACCCCTGGCCGACGGCGCGCACCTTCCAGGCGCCCTGCCGCCGGTACAGCTCGATGGCCAGCAGGGCCGTCTCGGGGCCGAGGCCGGTCATGGTGAATCCGGCGATGGCCTCGCCCTCGGTGGTGGTGACGGCGAGATGCGGGGCGGGGGCGGCGCCGAAGGCGGCGGGCGCGCCGGGGCGGCCCGCGGCGCCCGGCAGGGCGAGCAGTACGTGCACCCGGTGCACCTGCGGCGGCATCGCGCCGAGGTCCACCGCGAGCCGGTGCTCGGCGGCGGCCTGCCGGGGCACCTCGACGCCGGGGAGCTGCGGCGCGCCGGGGTGCGCCAGCCACTCCGAGGAGTCGCCGACGACTCGCCCCCGCTCGTCCCCGAGGGTGACCGCGGCCACCACCGGGGTGCCCGCCGACACCCGGATCTCCATCCGGGTGCCCGGCAGCGGATGGTTCTGTCCCCGGACCAGTTCGGCCGTCATGTCCGCCGCCCCCCGTTCCCGTTATGCGTGTGTACGTGTTCCGGCCCGCGGGCCGGGGGCCGCGTCAGCGGCCGTGCGGCCTCAGAGCGCCGGCAGAATGGCCGGGATGAGGTCCTGGAACGTCCGGCCGTTGGCCGCCGTGCCGATGGCCGTCATCGACCAGCCGGTCGCGCCGCGCTGCACCTTGGCCATGATCTGCGCCGTGTACTGGCCGCCGCCGGTCAGCGTGTAGCGGGCCAGCTCCTGCCCGTTGGTCTCGTCGACCAGGCGGCAGAACGCGTTCTGCACCTCGGCGAAGGTCTGGCCGGTGAAGGAGTTCACCGTGAAGACGATCTGGTCGACATGGACCGGTACGCGCTGGAGGTCGACGATGATCGACTCGTCGTCGCCGCCCTGGCCCGCGCCGCCGACCAGATTGTCACCGGTGTGCCGGACCGAGCCGTCGTCGCTGGTCAGGTGCTGGAAGAACACCACGTCGACCGGCTGCTTGTCCGCGAAGAGCACGGCCGAGGCGTCCAGGTCGATCTCCCGGGTGCGGGACCCGAAGAGTCCGCGGCGCGGCGCGGCCTGCCAGCCCAGCCCCATCCGGATCGCCGTCAGCGTCCCTCCGTCGGACTTGCTCAGGCTGATCTTCTGGCCCTTGGTCATGTTGACCGTCACGCGCTGTCCCCTCTCACCCGTATGTGCGGTTGTCCCGCACCCTAACAAGACGCCGCGCAACGGTATCCCGGTTCGCCGCGTGGCGATTCCTGGCGAACACCGGCCGGTCGCCGGTCCCGCGTCACGCCATTCCCGCTTCTCTCATCTGGCGCAACTCCTTCTTCAGCTCGCCCAGTTCGTCCCTGAGCCGGGCGGCCACCTCGAATTGCAGCTCGTCGGCCGCCGCGTGCATCTGGTCGGTGAGCTGAGCGATCAGGTCGGCCAGCTCCTCGGCGGGCAGCGACTTCGCACCGCGCTTCTCGCCCGCGCGGGCGGACAGTCCTGGCACCGGCGCCTTGCCCCGCGAGCGCTGCCGCCCGGAGCCCAGCAGCTCCTCGGTGTCGGCGTCCTCGCGGGCGAAGGAGTCCAGGATTCCGGCGATCTTCTTCCGCAGCGGCTGCGGGTCGACGCCGCGTTCCTTGTTGTACGCGATCTGCTTCTCGCGGCGGCGGTTGGTCTCCTCGATGGCCTTCTCCATCGCCGGGGTGATCCGGTCCGCGTACATGTGGACCTGGCCCGACACGTTACGGGCGGCGCGGCCGATGGTCTGGATCAGCGAGGTGCCCGAGCGCAGGAAGCCCTCCTTGTCGGCGTCGAGGATCGCGACCAGCGACACCTCGGGCAGGTCGAGACCCTCACGCAGCAGGTTGATGCCGACCAGGACGTCGTACTCACCGGCCCGCAGTTCGCGCAGCAGCTCGACGCGGCGCAGGGTGTCGATGTCGCTGTGCAGATACCGCACCTGGATGCCCAGTTCGAGCAGGTAGTCGGTGAGGTCCTCGGACATCTTCTTGGTGAGGGTGGTGACCAGGACGCGCTCGTCCTTCTCCGTGCGCAGCCGGATCTCGTGCACCAGGTCGTCGATCTGGCCCTCGGTGGGCTTGACGATGACCTCGGGGTCGACCAGGCCGGTCGGGCGGATGATCTGCTCGACCACGCCGTCGCCGCGGGACAGCTCGTACTTGCCGGGTGTCGCGGACAGGTAGACGGTCTGGCCGACGCGGGTCAGGAACTCCTCCCACTTCAGCGGCCGGTTGTCGAGCGCGGACGGCAGCCGGAAGCCGTGGTCGACCAGAGTGCGCTTGCGGGACGCGTCGCCCTCGTACATCGCGCCGATCTGCGGCACGGTGACGTGCGACTCGTCGATGACCAGCAGGAAGTCCTCGGGGAAGTAGTCGATGAGGGTGTCGGGCGCGGAGCCCTGCTCGCGGCCGTCGATGTGCCGTGAGTAGTTCTCGATGCCGGAGCAGGTGCCGATCTGCCGCATCATCTCGATGTCGTACGTGGTGCGCATCCGCAGCCGCTGGGCCTCCAGCAGCTTGCCCTGCTTCTCCATCAGGGCGAGCTGGCCCTCCAGCTCCTTCTCGATGCCCGCGATGGCGCGTTCCATCCGCTCGGGGCCCGCGACGTAGTGGGTGGCGGGGAAGACGTAGATCTGCCGGTCCTCGGTGATTACCTCGCCGGTGAGCGGGTGCAGTGTGTAGAGCGCCTCGATCTCGTCGCCGAACATCTCGATGCGGACGGCCAGTTCCTCGTAGACCGGGAAGATCTCGATGGTGTCGCCGCGCACCCGGAAGGTGCCGCGGGCGAAGGCCACGTCGTTGCGCGCGTACTGGATGTCGACGAATTTCCGCAGGAGCTGGTCGCGGTCGATGACGTCGCCGACATTGAGCCGCACCATGCGGTCGATGTACTCCTGCGGGGTGCCGAGGCCGTAGATGCAGGACACGGAGGCGACCACGACGACATCGCGCCGGGTCAGCAGCGAATTGGTGGTGGAGTGCCGCAGCCGCTCCACCTCCTCGTTGATCGAGGAGTCCTTCTCGATGTACGTGTCCGTCTGCGGGACGTACGCCTCCGGCTGGTAGTAGTCGTAGTACGAGACGAAGTACTCGACCGCGTTGTTCGGCAGCAGCTCGCGGAATTCGTTGGCGAGCTGGGCGGCGAGCGTCTTGTTCGGCGCCATGACCAGGGTGGGGCGCTGGAGCCGCTCGATCATCCACGCGGTGGTGGCGGACTTGCCCGTACCGGTCGCGCCGAGCAGCACGACGTCCTGCTCGTCACCGCGGATCCGCTTCTCGAGGTCGTCGATGGCGGTGGGCTGGTCGCCGCTGGGCTGGTAGGGGCTGACGACCTCGAAGGGCGCCACACTGCGTTCGATGTCTGATACGGGCCGCATGTCACCACCGTACGACCCACCACCGACAATCGTCCGGGCCCGGACGGGCGGGCCGCCTCCGGGGCGGCCACTTCCCCTCGTGTGACTGTCCGGTCACTTCCGGTGACGGCCCGTCCGCCGGCCGTGCCTCCCGGGCGGATCGCGGCGGCGGGGCGTTGTCGGACCCCCGATCTAGGCTGGCCGCGTGACGAACGACACTGCCTGGACGGTCATGGAGACCCCGATCGGGCCGCTGCTGCTGGCGGCGACCGACGAGGGGCTGGTCAATGTCGGTTTCCGGGCGGACGAGGCGACGGTACGGCGCGCGGTGGCGTCGATGGGGCGGCGGCTGGGCGGCGAGCCGGTCGAGGACGCGGCCCGGCTGGCGCCGGTCACCGAGCAGATGGAGGCGTACTTCGCGGGCTCGCTCAAGGAGTTCTCGCTCGCTCTGGACTGGTCGCTGATCACCGGCTTCAACCGCCGGGTGCTGCGCGAGCTGGCGGCCGGAGTGCCGTACGGCACGGTCGTCGGGTACCAGGACCTGGCCGACCGGGTGGGCGAGCGGGGGGCGGCCCGCGCGGTCGGGACGGCGATGGGCGCCAATCCGATACCGCTGGTGGTGCCGTGCCACCGGGTGGTGGAGAGCGACGGCGGCATAGGCGGCTTCGGCGGCGGCCTGGAGATCAAGCGGACGCTGCTGGCGCTGGAGGGCGTGCTGCCCGCACCGCTGTTCTGATGATCTGAGCAGGGCTCCGTCCGTCCGACCCCGCGCCGCGCGGCGGTCCCGTACGACCGACTCCGCACCGCGTGCCGTCCCGCGCGGCGGTCCCGTGCGCCCCAAAGCCCTTTCCTGTCACATCCATTGACAGCGGCGCCTTGCCTCTCCAGGATCACTCATCGGATGTATTTCTCATCCGGAATGAGCCGCTCCACACAGGACACAAGGAGGGCGCATGTCCCCAATGCAGGGGTTCCCACGACGCCGGGTGCTCGGGATGGCAGCCGGGGCCGCCGTGGGCAGCACTGCGATCTTCACCGGAAGCGCGGCGGCCGACACCGCCGACACCAGCAATCCCACGCATACTTCGGCCCACGCCCCGGACGCGTGGAGCCCCGTCCCCGATGTCGTACCGGTCCCCCTCGACGCCTGGTACGACAATGACGGCATCGACACCGCAGCCGCGCGCGGCGGGGACTTCGACGGGTCCGGCTACTCCTTCCCCGGCGAGGAACTTCCCGCAGGACCGGTAGTCATCGGAGGAGTGGACTTCCTCTTCCCGTCCTCCGCCGCCGGGGCGAAGAACAACATCGTCGCCAACGGGCAGCGCGTCGACTTGCCGACGGGTCGCTACCTGTCCGCCGCCTTCCTCGTCTCGTGCAGCTACGGCGCCACCTCGGGCACCGCGACCGTGCACTACGCCGACGGCAGTACGTCCAGCGCCTCGCTCGGCGGCTCCGACTGGTACGCGGGCGGCGGGGAGTTGACGACGTCCTTCCGCTACTCCCCCGGCGGCACCGACCGGCACCCGGTCGCCATGGGCATCAGCGACCTGTGGACCGACCCGGCCCGCGAGGCCGTCGCCGTCACCCTGCCCACCACGGGCCCCGCGCGGGAGGGCACGTCGGCGCTGCACGTCTTCGCGCTGTCGCTCCAACCGGTCGCCACCGGGCGGGCGTTGCTGCTGCGCTCGGCCGCCTCCACCAACTCGCTGACCGGGCCGCGCGGCACCCAGAGCGTCGAGGCGACCGTACTCAACGCGGGCACCGCGTGGATCGCCGCCTCCGACGCGGTGACCGTGGACGTCACCGCGCCGGGCGCCCGTACGGTGGCCCCGGCCGCGATACCGCTGCTGGGCCCCGGCGAGCAGGCCCGGCTGCGGATCGGCATCCGCAACACCGCGGGCACCGCGCCGGGCACGGCCGCCACCGGGACCGTCCGCGTCTCGGGCCGCGGTGGCACCGCCTCCGCCCGCAGCACCCCGCTCGTCCTCGGCACCCCCGACTACCAGCCCACCGACGCCTCGCTCACCACCCACCAGGCGCCGTACTGGTTCAACGACGCCAAATTCGGCATCTTCATCCACTGGGGCGTCTACTCGGTGCCCGCCTGGTCACCGGTCGGCGGCTCGTACGCCGAGTGGTACTGGAATTCGCTGCAAGGCGTCAACGACCCCGTCCACGCCCACCACGCGCAGACCTACGGCGAGGATTTCGCGTACGACGACTTCATCCCGATGTTCACCGCGAGCCGCTTCGACCCGAGGTCCTGGGTGGAGCTGTTCCGCGACGCGGGCGCCGAGTACTACGTGCTGACCTCCAAGCACCACGAGGGCTTCGCGCTGTGGGACACCAAGGTCTCCGACCGCAACGCGGTACGGATGGGCCCGCACCGCGACCTGGTCGGCGACCTCTTCGCGGCCTCCCGCCGGTACACGCCGGAGCTCCACAACGGGCTGTACTTCTCGATGCCGGAGTGGTTCAACCCCGACAACCCGTGGATGGGGCACGCGCCGCGCAATCCGTACACGCTGGAGCCCGTGCCGTACACCGGCTACACCGCGGGCAAGGACTTCGTGAAGGACTACCAGGCGCCGCAGATGCGGGAGTTGATCCACGGCTACGACCCGGACGTCATCTGGTGCGACATCGGCGGGGACAACGACAGCGAGCACGTACTGGCCGAGTACTTCAACAACGCCAAGAACCGCGGCCGTCCCAAGGACGTCACGGTCAACGACCGCTCGGGCATCGCCCCGCACGACTTCACGACGCCGGAGTACACCACGTACAACTCCACGGTGGTGGCCAAGTGGGAGGCCAGCCGCGGCCTCGACCCGCACAGCTACGGCTACAACAGCGCCACCCCCGACGACCGTTACATGACGGCGGAGGAGGTGGTGCGGAGCCTGGTGGACATCGTCAGCAAGAACGGCAACTTCCTGCTGGACATCGGACCCAAGGCCGACGGCACGATCCCGGCGATCATGGAGCGGCGGCTGCGCGAGACCGGCGCCTGGCTGAAGGTCAACGGCGAGTCGGTGTACGGCACGACGTACTGGGCGCCGATGGCGCACCTCGGCGACCTGCGGTTCAGCGTCAAGCAGGGCAAGGCGTTCTACGTCTCCTCGCTCGTCGAACCGGGCAGCACGCTGGTGGTGGCCGCTCCGGTGCCGATCCGCAAGGGCGACCGGGTGACGATGCTCGGCCACGACCGGCCGCTGGACTGGGAGTTCGACGGTGGCACGCTGACCGTACGGGTGCCCGCGGCGGCGCGGGCGAAGGGGCGGTACGCGTGGGTGTTCAAGATCGACTGGGCGCGCTGACGCGGGGCTGACGCGCGGGAGCGGGCGGAGTGACCCGCCCGCTCCCGTCCCGCTCCCGCTCTGCTCTGGTCTGCTGCTAGGGCTTCGCCGCTTACTCCTCGGACGTGCGCGGGTCCGGGATCTGGATCGGGCCCGGCGGCTTCCGGTCGATCGCGGGCGGCTCCTCGGCCGCGGCCTCGACGGCGGACCGCGGTTCCGCGGCCGTCAGTTCGTCCGTCGCCGCGGGCGCCGCCGTCTTCTCGACCGGCTTAGCGTCCTGGCCGCCGCCGGTGTTCGCACCGGAATTCGCGCCGGTGTTCGCGGCCCGGTCGAAGAAGCGCAGCATCTCGACGGGGAAGGGCATCACCAGGGTCGAGTTCTTCTCCGCCGCGACCTCCACCACCGTCTGGAGGAGGCGCAGTTGGAGGGCGGACGGGTTGGCGTCCATGGTCCTGGCCGCCTCGGAGAGCTTCTGGGACGCCTGCAACTCACCGTCGGCGGTGATGATCCGGGCCCGCCGCTCCCGGTCCGCCTCCGCCTGCCGGGCCATCGACCGCTTCATGGACTCCGGCAGCGCCACGTCCTTGATCTCGACGCGGTCGATGTGGACGCCCCAGCCGGTGGCGGGCGTGGACAGCATCAACTCCAGCCCCTCGTGCAGGCGCTCGCGGCCGGACAGCAGATCGTCGAGTTCGCTCTTGCCGATGATGGAGCGCAGCGAGGTCTGCGCCACCTGCAACATCGCGAACTGGTAGTTCTGCACGTCCACGGTGGCCCGGATCGGGTCGATGACCCGGAAGTAGAGCACCGCGTCGACCCGTACCGACACGTTGTCGCGGGTGATGCCGTCCTGGGACGGCACCGGCATGGTGACGACCTGCATGTTGACCTTGGTCATCTTGTCCACGAACGGCACCAGCATGCGCGGGCCCGGCTCCTTGGGGAGCCGGTTGACCCGGCCGAAGCGGTAGATCACCCCGCGCTCGTACTGCTTGACCACCCTCAGACTGCTGGACACGCCGATCAGGGCGACCACCGCGATGATGATCAGCAGCACCACGACGACTTCCACGGCCGTCAGCCGGCGTCGTCGAAACGGGCGGCGGCCAGATAGTCCGGCCGGGGGTCGAGTGCGGCGGCGAGCCGGAAATGGCGCTGGGCCTCGTCGGCGCGGTTCGCGCGTTGCAGCGTACGGGCCAGCGCGAAGTGCGCGAAGGCGTTGTCCGGCTCGCGCTCCAGCACTATCTGGAACTCCAGCTCCGCCGGGCGCAGTTGGGCCGCGGCGAAGAACGCGCGGGCGCGCAGCAGGCGGGCCGCGGTGTTCTCCGGGTGGGCCGAGATCACCGGGTCGAGGAGTTGTACGGCGCCGCGCGGGTCACGCGCCTCCAGCAGTTGCTCCGCGGCGCGGAAGTCGATGACGTGCGTCTCTGGGGTCCGCTCGTGCAAGGCCGCCTCCCTGAATTCGGGCACGGGTGACGACTGATCGTCTGGTCTGACATACCCAACGTCGTCGTCGGCAACCGCATTCCCCGGGCGACTACGCCGTCCCGGCCGCCGCCAGCTCCCGCAGCCGCTGCCACGCCGCGCGGACCTGCGGCTCCAACTCCTCCAGCAGTCCGTCGTTGTCGATCACCAGATCCGCGACGGCGGTGCGCTCCTCGCGGCCGGCCTGCGCGGCCATCCGCGCGCGCGCCTCGTCCTCGGTCATCCCGCGTGTCCGTACCAGGCGCTCGATCTGCGTGGCCGGGGCCGCGTCCACGACGATCACGAAGTCGTAGAACGGGGCCAGGTCGTTCTCCGCCAGCAGCGGTACGTCGTTGACGACGATGTCGTCCGGGGCCGCCGCCGCCCGCAGCTCCTCCGACCTGCGGCCGACCAGCGGGTGCACGATCGCGTTCAGCGCCTGGCGCCGGGCCTCGTCCGCGAAGACGATCGCGCCGAGTTTCGGGCGGTCCAGTGTCCCGTCCGCCGCCAGCACCTCCGGGCCGAACTCGGCCGCCACCGCCGCGAGGCCCTCCGTGCCGGGTTCCACCACCTCGCGGGCGATGCGGTCCGCGTCCACCAGGATCGCGCCGTGTGCCACCAGCAGTTTCGCCACGGAGCTCTTTCCTGACCCGATTCCACCGGTCAGCCCGACGTTCAGCATGCCGCCAGCTTACGGACCCCCCGCCCCTCCGCCCAGACCCGCCCTCTTCGGGGGCGCGGCCCCCGTTCCGCTCACCCTGCACAAAGGGGTGCCTCCCAGGGGCGCGGGGAACTGCGCGACCAGCCGTCGCGGCGGCGCGGCGGAAAAACCGGCCCCAGCGGGGCAGATGCTGTTGTTTTCGGGCTGACAGCCCGGTGGGGGCTGGCCGCGCAGTTCCCCGCGCGCCTAAAAAGCAGGCCCTGCGCAAGGAACCGTCCAGGGGCCGCGCCCGTAAAAAAGCCGTCCAGGGGCCGCGCCCGTAAAAAAACAGGCCCTGCACGAGCGCGGCGCACCTTCCCCGCGCCCCTGCGGGGCGCAAGCCCTGTGCAAGCGCGGGCAGGGGGTGCGGGCCCTTCCGGAGGGGAAGCGGAAGAGGGCCCGCGCCCCGGGGACGCGAACCCTCTTTCGTGAGCGCGCCGCAGGCGCTAGTCGTCCTCGCGGTCGGCGAGGAAGCGTTCGAACTCGGCGGCGAGATCGTCGGCGGAAGGAAGCTCGACGGCCTCGGCGATGAGACTCTCGCGGGACTGGGAACCGGCGACGGCGTCGTACTGGGACTCGAGGCCGCGGACGACGGAGACGAGTTCGCCGTCGCCTTCGGCGACCTGGCGGTCGATCTCGACGCGGACGGTGTGCGCCTCGTTGCGCAAGGCGTGGGCGATCTCGGGGAGGACCAGGCCGGTGGCGGCGGTGATCGTCTCCAGGACGGCGAGGGCGGCGTCCGGGTAGGGCGAACGCGCGAGGTAGTGCGGGACGTGCGCGGCGACGCCGAGCACGTCACGGCCGGCCTCGGCGAGCCGCAGCTCGATGAGGGAGGCGGCGCTGCCGGGGACCTGGGCCTCCTCGAACCAGGCGCGGTGGCCGGGCATGAGGTCGACCCGGTTGCCGTGCGGCGTGAGACCGACGGGCCGGGTGTGCGGCACGCCCATCGGGATGCCGTGGAAGTTGATGGCGAGGCGTACGCCCAGGCGTTCGATGACCTGGAGCACGGCGGTCGCGAACCGTTCCCACTCCACGTCCGGCTCGGAGCCGGTGAGCAGCAGGAAGGGGGTGCCGGTGGTGTCCCGCACCAGATAGAGGTCGATCTCCGGTGCCTCGTAGGAGGTCCAGTGGTCGCGCTCGAAGGTCATCAGCGGACGGCGGGCGCGGTAGTCGACCAGCCGGTCGGCGTCGAAGCGCGCCACGAGCTGGTTGTCCAGGCGGTCCAGCAACTGCTCGCTGATCTGCTCGCCGGTGTCCCCGGCGTCCATGTACCCCTCGAAGTGGTACAGCAGTACGGGACCTGCGTCTCCGACCGCTGCGTCGACGGCCTCGGCCCCGCCCGGCACGTATTCGTACAGCCCTTGCGGATCCAGCACGATGATCGTCCTCCTCGCTCTCTCCCCCCTCAACGAACGTACCCGCCCGGCCATTCCCACGCGTCCGCCCGGAACCCGGACGTCTTGACGGTCCGTCGGGTGGGCCCTACCTTCTCTCGTTACATCCATGTGTTCACATGGGCGACCAAGATTCACATACTTGGAACGATGGAAGGACGCGGATGCGACCCCACACGCTTCTGACCCTGCCGGTGGCCCTGCCCGTCGCGGCACTGCTCGCCGGGCTGCTCTCGTACGCGACGCCGGCCGGGGCGACAACGGCCGGTACGTCGACGGCCGCCGCGGCAGCCACCGTCGAGGTGACCACGGCCAAGGAGCTGAAGGCGGCGCTGACCGCAGCCGCCCCCGGCCAGACGATCCATCTCGCCGACGGCACGTACACCGGCAACTTCAAGGTCACCGTGTCCGGCACGGCCGCCGACCGGATCACGCTCACCGGCTCCTCGAACGCCGTGCTCACCTCCTCCGGCGGCTACGGCCTCTATCTGAACGGCGCGAGCTACTGGACCGTCAAGGGGGTCAGCGTCACCGGCGGCCAGAAGGGCATCGTCACCGACGCCGCCGCACATGTCGTCATCGACTCGGTGACTGTGCACGGGCTCCAGATGGAGGGCGTGCACTTCCGTACCTCCAGCACGGACGGCGTGATCAAGAACTCGCGGATCTACGACACCGGGCTCCAGCGGCCGGGATACGGCGAGGGCGTCTACGTCGGCACCGCCAACACCCTGACCGACAAGAGCGACCGGGTGCAGATCCTCAACAACGTCATCGGCCCCAACGTCGGCGCCGAGAACATCGACCTCAAGGAAGGCACCACCGGCGGTCTGGTCTCCGGCAACACCTTCGACGGCAGCGGCCTCAGCATGACCAACTACGACGACTCCTGGGTCGACGTCAAAGGCAACGGCTACACCATCACCGGCAACACCGGCACCCACACCCTCAACGACGGCTACCAGACCCACACCCAGCAGCCCGGCTGGGGCTGCGGCACCGTCTTCCGCGACAACACCTCCGACCTCACCGGCGCCACCGGCGCCACGCAGACGGCGATCTACGTCACCAACTACTCCGCCGACTGCCCCACCACCGTCTACGCCACCAACAAACTCACCGGCGGCAAGGCCCTGACCAACATCCCCGTGACCCCGTAGTCCCCCCGCGCCGCCCGGGGCCCTCACGGGTCACCGTGAAAACACCGCGGTCCCGCACCCCCTGAGGGGTGCGGGACCGCGGTGCTGTGACTGGGCCTAGCGGCGAGCGATCAGCTCTGGCCGCCCGCGAGCTTCTCGCGGAGGGCGGCGAGGGCCTCGTCGGAGGCGAGGGCACCGGAGGTGTCGTCGGACTCCGAGGAGTACGAGCCACCGGAGACGCCCGGGCCACCGGTCGCGGCGGGGGCGGCGGAACCGGCCTCGGCCGCGGCCTGCTCGTCGGCCTCGCGGGACTTGATGACCTGCGCCTGGTGCTGCTCGAAGCGGGTCTGGGCCGTGGCGTACTGGCCCTCCCACTCCTCGCGCTGCTTGTCGTACCCCTCGAGCCAGTCGTTGGTCTCGGGGTCGAAGCCCTCGGGGTAGATGTAGTTGCCCTGGTCGTCGTACGACGCGGCCATGCCGTAGAGCGTCGGGTCGAACTCGACCGAGGCCGGGTCGGCGCCGAAGGACTCGTTGGCCTGCTTGAGCGACAGCGAGATGCGGCGACGCTCGAGGTCGATGTCGATGACCTTGACGAAGATCTCGTCGTTGACCTGGACGACCTGCTCCGGGATCTCCACGTGGCGCTCGGCCAGCTCGGAGATGTGCACCAGGCCCTCGATGCCCTCGTCGACGCGGACGAACGCGCCGAACGGGACGAGCTTGGTGACCTTGCCGGGGACGACCTGCCCGATCTGGTGGGTCCGGGCGAACTGCTGCCACGGGTCTTCCTGCGTCGCCTTCAGCGACAGGGAGACACGCTCGCGGTCCATGTCCACGTCGAGAACCTCGACGGTGACTTCCTGACCGACCTCGACGACCTCGGACGGGTGGTCGATGTGCTTCCAGGACAGCTCGGAGACGTGCACGAGACCATCGACGCCGCCGAGGTCCACGAACGCACCGAAGTTGACGATCGAGGAGACGACGCCGGACCGCACCTGACCCTTCTGAAGGGTGGTGAGGAAGGTCTGGCGGACCTCGCTCTGCGTCTGCTCCAGCCAGGCACGGCGGGACAGGACCACGTTGTTGCGGTTCTTGTCCAGCTCGATGATCTTGGCTTCGAGCTCCTTGCCCACGTAGGGCTGGAGGTCGCGCACGCGGCGCATCTCGACGAGCGACGCCGGCAGGAAGCCACGGAGGCCGATGTCGAGGATGAGACCACCCTTGACGACCTCGATGACGGTGCCGGTGACGATGCCGTCCTCTTCCTTGATCTTCTCGATGGTGCCCCAGGCACGCTCGTACTGAGCGCGCTTCTTCGAGAGGATCAGGCGGCCTTCCTTGTCCTCCTTCTGGAGAACAAGGGCCTCGATCTCATCGCCCACGGCGACGACCTCGTTGGGGTCGACGTCGTGCTTGATGGAGAGTTCGCGGGAGGGGATGACACCTTCGGTCTTGTAACCGATGTCGAGCAGGACCTCGTCCCGGTCGACCTTCACGATGACGCCGTCGACGATGTCGCCGTCGTTGAAGTACTTGATCGTCTCGTCGATCGCGGCGAGGAAGGCTTCCTCGTTGCCGATGTCGTTGACCGCCACCTGCGGGGTGGTGCGAGGGGCCTCGGTGCTGCTCGTCATTAGGGAAAGGACTCCGGTACGGACAGTAAGTCGTAGGTACTGCTACGCCGTAAGCCCTTTTCGCTCCTGCCGAATTCCGGACAGCCGTGGGGCCGAGGGGTATGCAACAGATTCCGAGCGCAGCCTGCTCTGTCTGAGGCGCGCAGGCTCGCAGCGCAACTTGTAGCATACGGGGGCAGCCGGGCACGGTCAACGCACGAAGAGCCCACCGGGCGCGTAACGGACCGAACCGGCACAAGTCACCCAGTGCCAGGTCTTCTCAGAGAGTACGACGACTGCCGCGATGATCCAAGGACCCGATCCCCGGGACGTACGCCGGGAAGCGCCCCGAGAGGCACACGAGGAACCGGAGGCCACCCGCCGTAGCGCGGCGGGCACGGAGAGCGGCTGGGCCAACCGCCGGTGGTGGGACCGCAACGCGGACGACTACCAGGTGGAGCACGGCGACTTCCTGGGCGACGCCCGCTTCGTCTGGGGCCCGGAGGGTCTGGACGAGGCGGACGCGGGGCTGCTCGGCCCGACGGCGGCCCTGAAGGACAAGGACGTGCTGGAGATCGGCGCGGGCGCCGCCCAGTGCTCGCGCTGGCTGGCCGCCCAGGGCGCCCGGCCGGTCGCCCTCGACCTCTCCTTCCGGCAGCTCCAGCACGCGCGGCGGATCGACGACGAGTCCTCGGCCGGCGGCGCGCCGCCGGTGCCCCTGGTCCAGGCCGACGCGGGCGCCCTGCCCTTCGCCGACGGCTCGTTCGACCTGGCGGTCTCCGCGTACGGCGCGCTCCCCTTCATCGCCGACACCGCGCGCGTCCAACGGGAGGTGCGGCGGGTGCTGCGGCCGGGCGGGCGCTGGGTCTTCTCGGTCACCCACCCGGTGCGCTGGGCCTTCCCCGACGAGCCGGGGCCCGAGGGCCTGACAGCCGTCGCCTCCTATTTCGACCGCACGCCGTACGTGGAGGAGGACGACCAGGGCATCGCCGTGTACGTCGAGCACCACCGCACCCTGGGCGACCGCGTCCGCGAGATCGCGGCGGCGGGCCTGCGGCTGGTCGACCTCGTCGAGCCCGAGTGGCCGGAGTGGAACGACCAGGAGTGGGGCGGCTGGTCCCCGCTGCGCGGCCGGCTGCTGCCGGGCACGGCGATCTTCGTGTGCGCGGCGGAGTGAAGGCCGGCGGACAGGACGGTCGGGCGGCCGGCGGGGAAGTCGGCGGGAGCGCGGGCGCGTACGCGATCCGGGCCGAGGGGCGCGCGCTGCCGGTGGCCTCCGTCGTACCGGAGCTGCTGGCCGCGCTGCGGTCGCCGGGCTGCGCCGTCCTGGCCGCGCCGCCCGGCACCGGCAAGACCACGCTGGTCCCGCTGCTGATCGCCGACGCGTTCGGCGGGCGGGTGCTGGTCGCGGAGCCGCGGCGGATGGCGGCGCGGGCGGCGGCCCGGCGGATGGCCTGGCTGCTCGGGGAGCGGGTCGGCGAGACCGTCGGTTTCACGGTCCGCGGCGAGCGGCGGGTCTCGGCCCGCACGGCGGTCGAGGTGGTCACCACCGGTGTGCTGCTGCAACGGCTCCAGCGCGACCAGGAACTGCCGGGCGTGAGCACGGTGATGCTCGACGAGTGCCACGAGCGGCATCTGGACGCCGACACGTCCATGGCGTTCCTCCTGGACGTACGGGCCCTGCTGCGGCCGGAGTTGCGGCTGGTCGCGGCGTCCGCGACGACGGACACGGCCGCGTGGGCGGCGCTGCTGGGCGGGGCCGACGGGCCGCCCGCGCCCGTGGTCGAGGCGGGCGGGGTGCTGCACCCGGTGGCCGTGGAGTGGGCGCCGCCGCCCGGTCCCGTACGGGCGACGCACGCCGGGGGCCGGGTGGACCGGGCGCTGCTCGACCATGTGGCGACGGTGGTGCGGCGGGCGCTGCGGGAGCGCGACGGGGACGTGCTGTGCTTCCTGCCGGGCGTCGGGGAGATCGCGCGGGTCGCGGGTCTGCTCGGGGACCTCACGGATTCCGGCGGCGCGGGCGGCGGCGTCGAGGTGCTCCAGGTGCACGGCCGCGCCCCGGCCGCCGTCCAGGACGCGGCGCTCGCGCCCGGTGAGCGGCGGCGCGTGCTGCTCGCGACCTCCGTGGCCGAGTCCAGTCTGACCGTGCCGGGCGTGCGGGTCGTGGTGGACAGCGGGCTGGCCCGCGAGCCGCGGATGGACCACGCGCGGGGGCTCGGCGCGCTGGTCACCGTACGGGTGTCGCGGGCCGCCTCCGACCAGCGCGCCGGGCGCGCCGGGCGCGAGGGTCCCGGCACCGTCTACCGCTGCTGGCCGCTGGCCGAGGACGCCCGCAGGCCCCGGCACCCCTCCCCCGAGATCGCGCTCGCCGACCTCACGGCCTTCGCGCTGCAGGCCGCCTGCTGGGGCGATCCGGACGCCTCAGGGCTCGCCCTGCTGGACGCCCCGCCGCAGGGCGCGATGGCCGCGGCCCGCGACACGCTGCGCGGCCTCGGCGCCGTCGACGCCTCGGGCCGCGCCCTGGACCGGGGCCGCCGGCTGGCCCGGCTCGGGCTGCACCCCCGGCTCGCACGCGCCCTCCTCGACTCCGCGCCCGTGCTCGGCGCCCGCCGCGCCGCCGAGGTCACCGCGCTCCTCAGCGAAGAACTCCCCCACTCCTACGGCTCCGACCTCACCGCCGCCTGGCACACCGCCCGCCGGGGCGGCGACCCGTACGCGGCGCGCTGGCGCGCGGAGGCCGACCGGCTGCGCGGCACGGTGACGGAAGGGAGCCCGCCTGCGCGTGCCACGGAGGGCGGCGCGACGGACGCCTCCGTCCCGCGCTCCTCGGCGCGCCCGTCCCCCGCGAGCCGCGCCGCGGGCGGGGGCCTGTCGGACGACGCGGCGGCCGGGCTCGTCGTCGCCCTGGCGTTTCCCGAGCGGGTCGCACGGCGGCGGGGCGGGGACGGATACGTGATGGCGTCCGGGACCGGAGCGGAGGTCGGCGGGGGCGTGGGCGGGGCGGAGTGGGTGGCGGTGGCCGTGGCGGACCGGGGCGTCGGGCGGACGGACGCGCGGGTGCGGGTGGCCGCGGTGATCGACGAGGGCACCGCGCGGGCGGCGGCGGCCGGGCTGCTGGAGTCGTACGAGGAGGTGGCCTGGCGCGGCGGGGACGTGGTGGCGCGCCGGGTGGAGCGGCTGGGCGCGCTGGAGCTGTCGGCGGCGCCGCTGCGCCGGCCGGACCGGGACGCGGTGCGGGACGCGCTGCTCGACGGGCTGCGGCGCGAGGGCACCGGTTTGCTGCACTGGTCGCGGGAGGCCCGTGAGGTACGGCAGCGGCTGGCCTTCCTGCACCGGGAGTTGGGCGGGAACTGGCCGGACGTCTCGGAGCGGGCGCTGGTGGAGCGGGCCGAGGAGTGGCTGGGACCCGAGCTGGCGCGGGCCGGGCGGCGGGCGGATCTGGAGCGGATCTCGGCGGGCGGCGCGCTGCCCCGGCTGCTGCCGTGGGCCACGGGCGAGGCCGCCCGGTTCGGCGAGCTGGCCCCGGAGCGGTTCGAGGTGCCGAGCGGTTCGCGGATCCGGATCGACTACGGCGGCGACCAGCCCGTACTGGCCGTGAAGCTCCAGGAGTTGTTCGGGCTGCGGGCGACGCCCGAGATCGCCGGGGTGCCGCTGCTGGTGCATCTGCTGTCGCCCGCGGGGCGGCCCGCGGCGGTGACCGCGGACCTCGCGTCGTTCTGGCGTGACGGCTACCGCGCGGTGCGCGCCGAGCTACGGGGCCGCTACCCGCGCCACCCCTGGCCCGAGGACCCGGCGACGGCCGAGCCGACCAAGCGGACGAACAACAGCCGCCGCGCGTAGGCCGACCGCCCGGACCGTACGAGGCCCGGGACAGGCCGGCCGGTGCGAGGTCCCGGGCACCGCCCGGACCGTACGGGGCCCGGGACAGGCCGGCCGGTGCGAGGTCCCGGCACCGCCCGGACCGTACGGGGCCCGGGCCGTCGGTCAGACCGGTACGGGGTCCGGGTGGTCGGGGGCGCGGTCGGGGTCGGACTCCCGGCCGCCCACCGGGTCGGCGGGCCGCCGTCCGCGCGCTTCGAGCAGCAGGGACAGCGCCAGCAGCGCGGCGGCGAGACCGCCGAAGCCCCACGGCAGGTAGCTGGTGAGCAGCAGCACCAACTGCCGTTGGGTCTTGACCAGATGGACGATGGAGTCGATGTAGTCGGGCCGCATCCTCACGTCGCCCGCGAAGGCGGTGACCGGTGCTTTGCCGGTCGAGGCGGGGAAGCGCAGCTCCTCGGTGTGGACCTCCTCGCCGTTGACGGGCGCGCCGGTCGTCGGGTCGACCCAGAACATCCGCTTGGTGGTGTACCAGCGCTGGATGCCGGTGGCCTTGACCGTCTCGGGGGTGAGCGCGGGAGCGCCGGGCGCGATCTCGGGCAGTTTCTTGGGCAGCGGGACCCGCTGCCAGGGCACGGTCTGCTCGAAGTAGTAGACCTTCAGGCCGTGGAAGCGCTGGGTGCCCGCGTAGTGGATCGGCGCGGAGGTGCGGCTCTGCGCGTCGAAGTAGTAGTAGTCGCGCTTCTGGGTCAGGAAGGGGAACTTGAACTCGATGCCCTGCCGGGTGACCGGGTCGCCGTCGACCGACTCGCTCGCGGTGTGCACCGGTTCCTGGGTGTGCGCGTCGAAGACGTACCGCTCGGGGATCTCCGAGACCATCTTGCCGTCCGGGCCCGCGACGTAGGAGAGCGCGTCCCAGACCACGACGTCCTTGCCGGTCTCGGCCTTGACCTGCCGGGCCGCCGTCACATTGCCCTTGAGGGTCTGCACGATGCTGACCTTGGAGACCTTCTTGGCGGTGAGGCTGGAGTAGTCGACGAGGGTGGCGTTCTTCGCCTCAAGGACGGCGACCTGGTACTCGCTCGGCGGCACTTTGGCCAGCCGCGGGTAGGCGTACCAGCGCAGCATGGGCGCCAGGGTCGCGAAGAAGACGGCGAGGGCGAGCAGCACCAGGCTGGACTTGCGGCGCATCGCGGCTCCAGACGGCTCAGGGGTGACCGGCTCAGGGGTGGCTGGGGACCGTGGTCAGCAGGGGTTTCGGCGAGGTGTGACCCGCGGGCGCGCCGATCGCGGTGACGGTGAAGACCAGGGCGAGGGCGGCGGCGAGTCCGATCGCCGCTGCGGCGAGAGCGCGCATGGCCTGACCTCCCTCGGGCACGGGCCGACGCGGTCGTCGGCCGGGGCCGGGGCACCGTAGCAACCGGGAGGTGAGATGAGAACACGTTTCACCGGGGACGTTCGTGAGGCTTTCGCCTGAACGTCCCCGGTGCGTGGGAGTGTTGCCGGCGCGCGGGGCGCCGGGGGTGCCGCGTCGGGGAAAACCGCGTCGCGGGTTACGGCTTCGCGGGTTACGGCTTCGCGGTGACGGCGGCGCCGGTGGCCGCGCTGGCGGTCGCCTCACCACTGGGGGTGGGGGTGTCCGTCGGCGTCGGGGTGTCGGTGGCGCAGGGGTCGGGCGTGCCGGGGGTGTCCGTGGGAGTCGGCGTCGCGGTCGGGCTGGAGCTCGCGCCGTCGGTCGGCGAGGGCGAAGGGGACTGCGTCGGGCAGCCGGGGGTCGTCGGGGTGTCCGTCGGCGTGCCGGTCGGTGTTCCCGTGGGGGTGCCGGTCGGCGACGACGGCGGCGGGGTCTTGCTGGGGCCGGTCGACGGGGTGCCTGCGGTCGGCGGGACCATGCCGCCGCTCGGGTGGGTGCCGGACGGCGAGGGCGACGGTGTGCCGCCGGGGGCCGACGCGGACGGACTGGTCGACGGCTGCGGGGTGTTGGCGAACGGCGGCGCGCCCGCGCCCGGTGTGCCCGGGCGGTCGGGCACGGAGACCGCGTCGCCCTGCCGGAAGTGCTCGTACCAGGACTTCACCAGGTCGAGGTAGGCCTGCGAGTGGTTGTAGCCGAGGATCGCGCGGTCCATGTCCTGCGGTACGGCCAGGTCGCGGCCGTCGGCGCACAGGTAGTGGGCGGCGGCCAGCGCGGCGTCGTACACGTTGTTGGGGTCGGCGACCCCGTCGCCGTTGCCGTCCGCGCCCCAGTTCGCCCACGTCGAGGGGATGAACTGCATCGGGCCGACCGCGCGGTCGTGGACCGGGTCGCCGTCGTAGCGTCCGCCGTCGGTGTCGCTGATGTTCGCGAAGCCGTTGCCGTCGAGCACCGGGCCGAGGATCGGGGTGTACGTCGTCCCCTTGGCGTCCACGGCGCCGCCGCGGGCCTGGCCGGACTCCACCTGGCCGATGGCGGCGAGCAGTTGCCACGGCAGGTGGCAGCCGGGGTTGCTCGCGGCGACGCTCGCCTCGGCGCGCCGGTAGGCGTCCAGGACGGTCGCGGGGAGCGAGCCGCCGGACGGCAGCGGGGTGACGACCGGGCCGCCCGAGGGCGTGGCGGTCGGATTCGTGAGGTCCGTCGGGGTGTTCAGCGGCGGCACATCGGTGATGTACGGCGAACCGCCGTCGATCGCGGGGCCGGGCGGCGGGGCCACGGTGGTCGTCTGCCGCGCCGCGGCGTGCGCCACCGGGATGAGTCCCGGCGCCTGCGAGGCGCCCAACGCCGCCATCGCGGCGGCGGCGACCGCCGTACCCGCCGCTCCCCTGCGTAGCCTTCGGCCGTACCGCCGCGCTGACATGTCCGCGGTCCTCCCCAGGTGCGAGATGGGCGCGTGGCCGCGCCACAACTCGATTGACCCTACGGCAACTTCAGCCCCCCGACCACAGTCGGAGAGAACGCGATCCGGGGCAAATCCCGGCAATCCGCCGAGGTTTCCGGCCCCTCGGCGGACCTTTCACCGAGGGGTCGCGACTCGTTCACACAGCCCGGTCACAGACTCGCGCGGCCGCCCGGGCGGCGGGGTGGGGTCAGTGCGCGGCCGACTCCCAGTCGGGGCCGTCGCCGACCGACACGTCCAGCGCGGCGCGCAGCGGATACGCCCCCGCCATCTCGCGGCGCACCAGCGTCTCGACCTTCTTCCGCTCGCCGGGCGCGACCTCCAGCACGATTTCGTCGTGCACCTGGAGCAGTATCCGCGACTCCAGCTTCTCGTCGGTGAGCGCCTGGTCGACCTTGAGCATCGCGATCTTCACGATGTCGGCAGCCGAGCCCTGGATCGGCGCGTTGAGCGCCATCCGCTCGGCCATCTCACGGCGCTGCCGGTTGTCGCTGTTGAGGTCGGGCAGGTAGCGGCGGCGGCCGAGCAGCGTCTCGGTGTAGCCGGTGTTCCTGGCCTCCTCGACCACCCGGTGCAGATAGTCCCGCACGCCGCCGAACCGCTCGAAGTACGTCTCCATCAGCCCGCGCGCCTCCGCGGCCTCGATGTTGAGCTGCTGGGACAGGCCGAAGGCGGACAGGCCGTACGCCAGCCCGTACGACATCGCCTTGATCTTGCGGCGCATCTCGGCGTCCACCGCGTCCCGTGCGACGCCGAAGACCTGGGAGCCGACGGTGGTGTGCAGATCCTCGCCGGAGGCGAAGGCGGCGATCAGTCCCTCGTCCTCCGACAGGTGGGCCATCACGCGCAGTTCGATCTGGCTGTAGTCGGCGGTCAGCAGGGATTCGTAGCCCTCGCCGACGACGAAGCCGCGGCGGATGGCCCGGCCCTCGTCGGTGCGGACCGGCACATTCTGCAAGTTGGGGTCGGTGGACGACAGGCGTCCGGTGGCCGCGACGGTCTGGCTGAAGGTGGTGTGGATGCGTCCGTCCGGGGCGATCGTCTTGACCAGGCCCTCGACGGTGACCCGGAGCTTGGCCTGCTCCCGGTGGCGCAGCATGATGACCGGCAGTTCGTGCTCGGTCTGCGCGGCCAGCCAGGCCAGCGCGTCGGCGTCCGTGGTGTAACCGGTCTTGGTCTTCTTGGTCTTGGGCAGGCCCAGCTCGCCGAAGAGGACTTCCTGGAGCTGCTTGGGCGAGCCGAGGTTGAACTCGTGGCCGACCGAGGCGTGCGCCTCGCCGACCGCGTGCTGCACGGCCGCGGCGAACTGCTGTTCCAGGCCTTCGAGATGGGCCCGGTCGGCGGCGATCCCGGAGCGTTCCATCCGGGCCAGCAGCGCCGAGGTGGGCAGTTCGACCTCGTGCAGCAGCTCGGTGGCGCCGACCTCGGGCAGTCGCTCACCGAAGACCTCGGCGAGGTCGAGGACGGTACGGGCCTGCACCATCAGCGCGTCGGCCGCGGCGGCGCCCTCGTCCTCGCCCTCCTCGCCGAAGGCGAGCTGTCCGCCCGCGGCGTCGGCCGGGGCCAGCTCGCGGCCCAGGTACTCCACCGACAGCACGTCGAGCGCGAAGGAGCGGCGGCCGGGCTTGATGAGATACGCGGCCAGGGCCGTGCACATCGTCACCCCGGCGACGCTCCAGCCGTGCTCGGCGAAGACCCGTTCGACGTTCTTCGCGTTGTGCAGCACCTTGGGGCGGGCGGGGTCGGCGATCCAGGCGGCGAAGGCCTTCTCGTCCGCCTCGTCCAGCTCTGCGGGGTCGAACCAGGCGGCCACCTCCGGTGAGGCGAGCGCGATTTGCGTGACGCTGCCGCTGCCCAGCGCCCAGGTGTCGACGCTGGCCAGGCCGAGCGGCCCGCCGCCGTGCTCGTCGAGCCAGCCGGGCAGGTCGCCCGCGGCGAGCACGGTGCCCTCCACGGCGACGCCCTCGGCGATCGTCGCCTCTTCCTGCTCGGCGCCGGGATCGACGGCGAACAGCCGCTCCCGGAAGTTGGAGTTGCGGAATTCCAGCACGTCCAGCACGCCGACCAGGGCCGTCCTGTCGTACGGCTCCCTGGCCAGGCCCTCGGGGCCCGACGGCAGGCTCACGTCGCGCACCATCTCGGTCAGCCGCCGGTTGAGCTTCACCGCGTCCAGGTGCGCCCGCAGATTCTCACCGGCCTTGCCCTTGACCTCGTCGGCCCGCTCGACCAGGTCGGCGAAGGACCCGAACTGCGTGATCCACTTGGCCGCCGTCTTCTCGCCGACGCCGGGGATGCCGGGCAGATTGTCCGACGGGTCGCCGCGCAGCGCCGCGAAGTCCGGGTACTGCTGGGGCGTCAGGCCGTACTTCTCCTCGACCTTCTCCGGGGTGTAGCGGGTCAGCTCGGAGACGCCCTTGGTGGGGTAGAGCACCGTCACGTTCTCGGTGACCAACTGGAACGAGTCCCGGTCGCCGGTGACGATCAGCACCTCGTAACCGAGCGCTTCCGCCTGGGTGGCGAGCGTGGCGATCACGTCGTCCGCCTCGAAGCCCTCGACCGCGAAGCGGCTGACGCCCATCGCGTCCAGCAGCTCGCCGATCAGCTCGACCTGGCTGCGGAACTCGTCCGGCGTCTTCGAGCGGTTCGCCTTGTACTCGGGGAACTCGTCGAACCGCCAGGTCTTGCGGGAGACGTCGAAGGCGACGGCCAGGTGCGTCGGCCGCTCGTCACGCAGCGTGTTCGCCAGCATGGACGTGAAGCCGTAGATCGCGTTCGTCGGCTGGCCCGTGGCGGTGTTGAAGTTCTCCACGGGCAGCGCGTAGAACGCCCGGTACGCCAGCGAGTGCCCGTCCAGCAGCAGCAGGCGGGGGCGGTCGGTCGTCTTCGATGCGGATGCGTTGTCTGCCACGTCTCCGATCCTCCCACGCGGGTACGACAACGAAGGACGCCTCCCGCCGGGGGCACGCCGTGCGGGGGGGCGGCGGGGTGGGCAACGGGGGCGGACAGCTTGGCGGGCCGATCAACGCGGGCGCCGCCCCCCGGCTCCCCCGCCGCGCAAAGGCGGTACAAAGGACGTATGGCAAAGAAGCCCCCTTCAGGTGACCCCGTCCAGGACGCTCCGCAGGTCTCCGCGCCCAAGCACAGTGCGGCGGGGCTGCCCGCCATCGGGCACACGGTCAAGATGGCCGGGCAGCAGATGGGGGTGCGGCGGGCCACGTTGACGCTGCTGAAGGTCAACCAGAAGGACGGCTTCGACTGTCCGGGCTGCGCCTGGCCCGAGCCGGACCACCGGCATGTCGCCGAATTCTGCGAGAACGGCGCGAAGGCGGTCGCCGAGGAGGCGACGCTGCGCCGGGTGACCCCGGACTTCTTCGCCGCGCACCCGGTCTCCGACCTCGCGCGGCGCAGCGGCTACTGGCTGGGCCAG
Source organism: Streptomyces sp. NPDC008139 (assembly GCF_042957025.1). Classification (NCBI taxonomy): domain Bacteria; kingdom Bacillati; phylum Actinomycetota; class Actinomycetes; order Kitasatosporales; family Streptomycetaceae; genus Streptomyces; species Streptomyces sp. NPDC008139. Next base: position 231,682 of record NZ_JBIBHM010000009.1, on the reverse strand, counting down.
CAGGGTCGGATCACGCAGCCGATGTATCTGGCGGAGGGCGCCGACCACTACGAGGCGGTGCCGTGGGAGCGGGCCTTCTCGATCGTCGCGGACGAACTGACCGCCCTGGACACCCCGGACGAGGCCGTCTTCTACACCTCGGGCCGCACCAGCAACGAGGCGGCGTTCCTCTTCCAGCTCTTCGCCCGCGAGCTGGGCACCAACAATCTGCCGGACTGCTCCAACATGTGCCACGAGTCGTCGGGTTCCGCGCTGACCGAGACGCTGGGCGTCGGCAAGGGCAGTGTGCTGCTGGAGGATCTGTACCGGTCGGACCTGATCATCGTCGCCGGGCAGAATCCGGGCACCAACCACCCTCGGATGCTGTCCGCGCTGGAGAAGGCCAAGCAGGGCGGGGCGACGATCGTGTCGGTCAACCCGCTTCCGGAGGCTGGTCTCGAGCGGTTCAGGAATCCGCAGAACGCCTCGGGGCTCGCCGGTTCCGGCACCGTACTGACCGATCTGTTCCTCCAGATCAGGCTCGGCGGCGACCAGGCGCTGTTCCGCGCGCTGGGCCGGCTGCTGATCGAGGCCGGCGCGCTGGACCGGGACTTCATCGCGGAGCACACCCACGGCTTCGCGGCGTACGAGGCCGCCGCGCTCGCCACGGACTGGGACGAGGTGGAGCGCGCCACCGGTCTGGCGCGGGCCGAGATCGACAAGCTGCTCGCCCTGGTGCTGGACGCCAAGAGCGTCGTGGTGTGCTGGGCGATGGGCCTGACCCAGCACAAGCACGCGGTGCCGACCATCCGCGAGGTGGTCAACTTCCTGCTGCTGGGCGGCAACATCGGCCGCCCCGGCGCCGGGGTCTGCCCGGTGCGCGGGCACAGCAATGTGCAGGGCGACCGGACGATGGGCATCTTCGAACGGCCCCCGGCGGCGTTCCTGGACGCGCTGGAGAAGGAGTTCGGCTTCGCGCCGCCGCGCGAGCACGGCTTCGACGTGGTGCGCGCGATCCGGGCGCTGCGCGACGGCACGGCGAAGGTGTTCTTCGCGATGGGCGGCAACTTCGTCGCCGCGTCCCCCGACACCGACGTCACGGAGGCCGCGATGCGCAAGGCGCGGCTGACCGTCCATGTGTCGACCAAGCTGAACCGTTCGCACGCCGTCACCGGCGCCCGCGCGCTGATCCTGCCGACGCTGGGCCGTACCGAGGAGGACCGGCAGGCGGGCGGCCCGCAGTTCGTCACCGTCGAGGACTCGATGGGCATGGTGCACGCCTCGCGCGGCGGCCTGGACCCGGCCTCGCCGCATCTGCTGTCGGAGCCCGCGATCGTGACCCGGCTGGCCCGCGCCGTCTTCGGCGACCGCAGCGTGGTGCCGTGGGCGGACTTCGAGCGGGACTACGACGCGATCCGCGACCGTATCTCGCGGGTCGTCCCCGGCTTCGCGGACTTCAACGCCAAGGTGCGGCGCCCGGGCGGCTTCACCCTGCCGCACGCCCCGCGCGACAGCCGCACCTTCCCCACGGCGACGGGCAAGGCCAACTTCACGGCGGCGGCCGTCGAGTACCCGGCGGTGCCCGAGGGGCGGCTGCTGCTCCAGACGCTGCGCTCGCACGACCAGTACAACACCACCATCTACGGTCTGGACGACCGCTACCGCGGCATCAAGAACGGCCGTCGCGTCGTCCTGCTGCACCCCGAGGACGCCGCGGCCAACGGTCTGGCCGACGGCGACTACACCGACCTGGTCGGCGAGTGGAAGGACGGCACGGAGCGGCGCGCGGAGGGCTTCCGGGTCGTGCACTACCCGACCCCGCGCGGGTGCGCGGCGGCGTACTACCCGGAGACCAATGTGCTCGTCCCCCTCGACCACACCGCAGACACCAGCAACACCCCCGCCTCGAAGTCGGTGGTCATCCGGCTGGAGCGGACCGCGGCGGACGCCCCCCGCCGCACGGCCGACGCGGGCCGTCCGGTAGAAAACTGATCAGTACACGGAAAACGCGTACGGGCACACCGGATCAGGCCGGACGAGGACGATCGGAGCACCACCCCATGGGCGAGCGGACCACCACCTACTTCCCGCCGGAGATCCTGGAGCAGTACGCCGGGCTCGGCGTCGATCTGAGGGGTCTGTTCTCCGGCGGTCACCTGGGTGAGCGGATGGGCATCCAGATCCTGGAGGCGGCGCCGGAGAAGGTGGTCGGCACGATGCCCGTCGAGGGCAACACCCAGCCGATGGGGCTGCTGCACGGCGGCGCGTCCGCGGTGCTCGCCGAGACCCTCGGCTCGGTCGGCGCGATGCTGCACGGCGGTCCCGGCAAGATGGCCGTGGGCGTGGACCTCAACGCCACCCACCACCGCGGTCTGCGCTCCGGTCTCGTCACCGGCACCGCGACCCCGGTCCACCGGGGCCGCTCCTCGGCGACCTATGAGATCGTCATCACGGACGAGGCGGACAAGCGGGTCTGTACGGCCCGGCTGACCTGCATGCTGCGCCCGGCGACTCCCACGGGCACGACCGCTCCCCCGGCGAACTGAGGGGATACGGGGGGATTTCAGAGGTGCCGGGTGCGGGATTCGAACCCGCACGCCCTTTCGGACAGATGTGTTTGAGACATCCGCGTATGCCATTCCGCCAACCCGGCCAGGTCGCGTGCACAGCGTACCGTGTAGGTGCGCGCCGTCGCAGCTAGGTAGGCTCAGGTGTGCAGTACCCCGCCTGATACGAGGAGCACCGTGAGCGCGCCCGACGAGTCCGCCGCCCCGCTCGACGACGAGCAGTCGAAGTCCCACGTCCCTCCCCTGACGACCCGCGTCGTCATCGCCGAGGACGAGGCGCTGATCCGCCTCGACCTCAAGGAGATGCTGGAGGAGGAGGGCTACTCCGTCGTCGGGGAGGCCGGGGACGGCGAGACCGCGGTGAAGCTCGCCGAGGAGCAGCGTCCCGATCTGGTGATCCTGGACGTGAAGATGCCGGTGCTCGACGGGATCTCGGCGGCCGAGCGGATCGCCGCGGAGAAGATCGCGCCGGTGCTGATGCTGACCGCGTTCTCGCAGCGCGAGCTGGTGGAGCGGGCCAGGGACGCGGGCGCGATGGCGTATCTGGTGAAGCCGTTCAGCAAGAGCGATCTGGTGCCCGCGATCGAGATGGCGGTGAGCCGGTTCCAGGAGCTGAAGGCGCTGGAGGCGGAGATCGCCGACCTGTCGCTGCGGCTGGAGACCCGCAAGCTGGTCGACCGGGCCAAGAGCGTCCTCCAGACCAAGTACGGACTGACCGAGCCCGCCGCCTTCCGCTGGATCCAGAAGACGTCGATGGACCGCCGGATGTCGATGCAGGCGGTCGCGCAGGCCGTGATCGAAGAGGTCTCCGAGAAGTAGGCACCCGCGGACGAGACATGGCGCAGGGCCCGCACCCCGGTCGGGGTGCGGGCCCTGCGCCGTGGTCCGGGCTCGGTCGGGCGAGCCTCAGTCCTCGCCGAGGTACGTCTTGCGGACGCCGTCGTCGTGCAGCAGGTCCTGGCCGGTGCCGGAGAGCTTGATCGTGCCGATCTCCATCACATGGGCCTGGTCGGCGAGCGAGAGCGCGGCCTGCGCGTTCTGCTCGACCAGCAGGATCGTGGTGCCCTGGGCCTTCAGCTCCACGATGGTCGTCATGATCTTCTGCATCATGATCGGCGACAGACCCATCGAGGGCTCGTCGAGCATGAGCAGCTTGGGCTGCGACATCAGCGCGCGGCCCATGGCGAGCATCTGCTGCTCGCCGCCGGACAGCGTGCCCGCGGCCTGCCTGCGGCGCTCCCCGAGGATCGGGAAGAGGTCGTAGGCGCGCTGGATGTCCTTGGCGATGGCCGCCGTGTCCTTGCGGAGGAAGGCGCCGAGCTGGAGATTCTGCTCGATGGTGAGCCGGGGGAAGATGTGCCGGCCCTCCGGGGAGTGCGCCAGGCCCAGGGCGACGATCCGGTGCGCCGGGACGCGGGTGAGCACCTTGCCGTCGAAGCTGACCCGGCCGCCGATCGGCTTGAGCAGACCGCTGAGGGTGCGCAGCGTGGTGGTCTTGCCCGCGCCGTTGGTGCCGATCAGGGTGACGATCTGGCCCGCCTCGACGGTGAACGAGATGCCCTTGACGGCCTCGATCTTGCCGTAGGCGACCCGGAGGTCCTCGACTTCGAGCAGTGCGGTCATCGGTCGTTCTCCTGCTCCTCGGCCCCGGCTTCGGCCGCGGCCGCTTCCACTGCGGCGTCGCCCTCACCGGTGGGCGCGCCTTCGAAGGGTTCACCGAGGTAGGCCGCGATGACCCGTTCGTCCTGCTGGACCACGTCGGAGGTGCCCTCGACCAGTTTCTCGCCCTGGACGAGGACGGCGACGCGGTCGCACAGGTTGAAGATGAACCGCATGTCGTGCTCGATGACCAGGACGGCGATTCCCTGGTCGCGGATGGCGAAGACCAACTCCTCGGTGGCCCTGGTCTCCTGCGGGTTCATACCGGCCGTGGGCTCGTCCAGCAGCAGCAGGCCGGGCTCGCTGGCCAGCGCGCGGGCGATCTCCAGCTTGCGCTGCTCGCCGTAGGGGAGGTTGCGCGAGAGGTGGTCGGCCTTGTCGGCCAGGCCGATGAACTCCAGGATCTCCATGGCCCGCGCCCGCGACCGGGCTTCGGCCTTGTGGTAGCCGGGGCCGCGGATGAGGGCGGACAGCAGTCCCTCGCGGGTCCTGGTGTGCCTGCCGACCAGCACGTTCTCCAGCACGGTCATGTTGGAGAAGAGCCGGATGTTCTGGAAGGTGCGGGCGAGTCCGGCCTGGGTGACCAGGTGCGGCTTGGGCGGCAGCACCTCTCCTCGGTAGCTGACCTTGCCCTCGGTGGGGACGTACAGGCCGGTGAGGCAGTTGAAGAAGGTGGTCTTCCCGGCGCCGTTGGGGCCGATCAGTCCGACGATCTCACCGCTGTTGACGGTGAGGTCGACGTTGCGGACGGCGGTGAGGCCGCCGAACCGCATGACGACGCCGCTGGCCTGGAGCAGCGGGCCGCCGTCGGAGGCCGCTGCCGGGGTCGGCTGCTCTTGGCTGATGATGGTCATATGTCTCTCACGCCCCTGCCGGGCTGGCCGGGACGGTGTCGTCGCCGAGCGGGCGTTGCTCGGGGATGAGCACTTCGTCCTGGTGGAATTCGAGCTGGCGGCGCCGGTTGGGGATGATGCCCTCGGGCCGGAAGCGCATGATCAGGATCAGGGCGAGGCCGAACGCGAAGAGTTCGTACCGCTCCAGGAAGCCGAGCTTCTCGGGGAGCAGGTAGAGCAGCGCCGCGCCGAGGATCGGGCCGCTGACCGTACCCATGCCGCCGAGGACGACGGCGGCGAGCAGGAAGGCCGAGTTGGGCGGGGCGGCGCCCGCGAACTGGTACGGGTTGGGCACCACGTTGTACGTGACGTGGGCGCTGACGGTGCCCGCGAGTCCGGCGAGCGAGGCGCCGAGTGCGAAGGCGATCAGCTTGACCCGGAAGCCGTTGATGCCCATGGCGGTGGCCGCGGTCTCGTCCTCGCGGATGGCGACCCAGGCACGGCCGATCCGGGAGTCGGCGGCGCGGGTGAAGATCAGCACCACGATGACCGTGATCAGCAGCATCAGCAGGTAGTAGTTGGCGAACCGGCCGAGGGTGACGGAGCCGATGTCGTGCGAGACGCCGAGGTTGTACCCGAAGATCGACAGGTCGGGGATCTGCGAGATGCCGTTGGGGCCGTTGGTGACCTTCGGGCCCGATACGCCGTCGAGGCTGTTGACGACGATGCGGAAGATCTCACCGAAGCCGAGCGTGACGATGGCCAGGTAGTCGCCGCGCAGCCGCAGGGTGGGGGCGCCGATGAGGACGCCGAAGACCAGTGAGGCGGCCATGCCGGTGAGGGCGGCGGCCCAGAACGGGAACTGGACGCCGGACCAGATCGAGAACGGCGAGCCGGAGACCAGGGCGGCGGCGTATGCGCCGACGCCGAGGAAGGCGACGTAACCGAGGTCGAGCAGGCCGGTGAGGCCGACGACGATGTTGAGGCCGAGGGCGACGGTGCCGAAGATCAGGATGTTGACGCCGAGGTTGGCGTAGTGCTCGTCGTTCTGCGCGAAGGGGTAGGCCAGCGCGGCCAGGAAGCCCATCGTGTTGGCGAACGAGCGGTGGGCGGCGGTGAGTCCGGAGAACTGCCGGAGCAGACCGGCCGCGCTCAGCGCCCAGATGGTGAAGACCACGACGATCAGGAAGCCGAGGAAGATCTCGGTGTAGCCGGTGGCGAGGCCGTAGGTGAAGACCTCGAGGCCGATCGCGGCGGCCACGGTGATGATCAGCCGCTGGACCCAGCCGGGCAGCTTCGTCGGGTCGGCGACCGGGAGATCGCTGTGGTTGGGGCGCAGTTCGCGCAGCCACTTGTACGTGCCGACGACCGCGCCGACCGTGGAGAAGCGGCCGAGTTCGAAGTACTCGGTGTCGTGGGTCTCCCGCGGGTGCCGGTGGATCGGCAGTGCGAGGGCGCCGATCACCAGGACCAGGCTGCCGATCGCGGCGACGAAGCCGCCGGGGTCGAGGTTGGCCAGGCCGCCGAGCTTCTCGGCGATGGCGATCACCGTGTACCAGGTGGTGCCCAGGGTGCCGATGGCGAGCAGCAGCACCGGGTTGTTGGAGCGGTTGGGGGTGAGCCAGCGCAGGCCCTTGAGGCCGAAGGCGCCGAGCGCGAACAGGCCGGTGACGATGGCGCCGACCAGGGTGAGGACCTGGAGACCGCCGGGGTAGCCGGAGACGGTGAGGTCGCCGGGGAACTCGGTGGTGTACGTCCAGGACATGAAGGTGGAGGCGATGGTCGCCACGGCACCGACGAGGGTGACCGCCTGGGCGGCGGTCCGCGGCAGCGGTACGAAGGGGGCGACCCTGCGTCCGGCCGGTTTCGCGGTGTCGACGGCGATGGACTCCGCGGCGCTTACGGGGATGTCGGTCATCGGTGTCACGCCCTGTCCGCGACGCGCTCGCCGAGCAGACCTTGCGGCCGGACGAGCAGGACGACGATGAGGAGCACGAAGGCCCAGACGTTCGCCCAGCTTCCGCCGCCGAGCTGCTGCATGCCGGGGATGTTGGAGATGTAGGCGGAGGCGCAGGACTCGGCGATGCCGAGGACGAGGCCACCGAGCATGGCGCCGTAGATGTTGCCGATGCCGCCGAGGACGGCCGCGGTGAACGCCTTGAGTCCGGCCTGGAAGCCGATGTCGTACTTGACCTGGCCGTACTTGAGGCCGGAGGCGAGTCCGGCGACGGCGGCGAAGAAGCCGCCGATGGCGAAGGCGATGACGATGATGCGGTTGGTGTCGATGCCCATGAGCTGGGCGGTGTCCGAGTCCTGCGCGGTGGCCTGCATGGCGCGACCGGTGCGGCTGGTGCGGACGAAGGCGGCGAGGCCGACCATGCAGATCACGGCGGCGGAGACCAGGAAGATGTCACCGCTCTGGATGTTGATCGATCCCACGTGGAAGGGGCCGCCGGGCAGTTGCGGGAAACTCTTGGCGTTGTCGGCGCCCGGGTACCAGAGGAAGATCGCCTGCTGAAGTGCGAGGGAGAGGCCGATGGCGGTGATCAGCGGTGCCAGCCGTGGTGCGCCGCGCAGTGGCCGGTACGCGAATCGCTCCGCGGCCACGGCGATGAGCACGGACACGATGGCGCCGCCGAGCAGCATCAGGGGCAGTGCGAGCCAAATGGACGTGCTGTCGGGGAGATTCGTCCAGACCGCGAGCGCGCCGAAGGCTCCGGTCATGTAGATCTCGCCGTGGGCGAAGTTGATGAGCTGGACGATGCCGTACACCATCGTGTAGCCGATGGCGATGAGCCCGTACATCGAGCCGATGAACAGCCCGTTGGCCAGCTGTTGCGGCAGGGTGTGCACCGCATGGCCTCCATGTCACTGAGGGAGCAGGGGGAAGGTACGCCGGGGGGGTAAGCGGGGGGCCGCGCGGTCGGTGGTGACCAGCCGCGCGGCCCTGGGTGCTACGGAGTCGGTCAGCCGTTGTAGGTGCCGCTCTTCACGGCCTCCCACTTGCCACTCTTGACCTGGTAGACGGTGAGCTGCTTGTTGGTGGTGTCGCCGTACTGGTCGAAGGAGACGTGACCGGCGATGCCGTCGAAGTCGCTCTTCTGGACGGCGTCGACGAGCTTGGAGCGGGCGTCGGCCATGGCGGGGAGCTTGCCGCCGTTGGCGTCCATGACGGCCTTGACGCCCTTGATGATCGCGGTGGCGGCGTCGTACGAGTAGCCGCCGTAGGTGCCGTAGTCACCGGGGTAGTTCTTCGCCTTGTACGTGGCGATGAAGTCCTTGGCCGCCGGGAGCGTGGTGACCGGGACGCCGACGGAGGTGGCGAGGTCGCCCTCCGAGGCCGCACCCGCGGTCTTGATGTAGGTGTCGGAGAACATGCCGTCGCCGCCCATGAGCGGGATCTTCACGCCGGCCGCCTTGAGCTGCTTGGTGAGCTGCTCCGACTCGTCGTACTGGCCGCCGTAGTAGACCATGTCGGCCTTGGCGTTCTTGATCTTGGTGACGAGCGTGGAGAAGTCGTTGTCACCGGTGTTGACGTGGTCGGTGCCGGCGATCTTGCCGCCGAGGGACCCGAACTTGTCCTTGAAGATGCCCGCGAGACCCGCGCCGTAGGTCTGCTTGTCGTCCACCACGAAGGCGTTGGTCTTCTTCAGCGTGTTGTAGGCGTAGTCCGCCGCGAAGCCGCCCTGGAGGGCGTCGGTGGTGGCGGTACGGAAGTAGGTCTTGAACGGCCGGACCTTGGTGCCGGTGTTCCAGTCCTTGCCCTGGGTCAGGGTGGGGTTGGTGTTGGACGGCGAGATCTCGACCATGTTCGCGGTGGTGAACACCTGCTGCATGGACTGGGCGACCCCGGAGTTCAGCGGGCCGACGGCGGCGATCACGCTGCTGTCCGCGACCAGGGCCGTGGCGTTCTGCTGGCCGGTGGCGGGCAGCGCCTTGTCGTCCAGGGCCTTGATCTTGAAGGTCACCCCGGGGACGAGGTTGTTCTTGTTGGCGTCGTCGACAGCGATCTGCACGCCGTACTGGATGCCGAGGCCGGTGGCCGAGTTCTGCCCGGTAAGCGGAGCGTCGACACCGATGACAACGGTCGTCTTGGCGGCGCCGTTGCTGTCCCCGCCGCCCTTCTTGTCGTCGCTCCGCGATCCGCAGGCGGTGAGTGTGAGGGCTCCAGTGGTGAGTACGGCGGTCAGTACAAGCAAGGAACGGTGTCGCACGATCAGTCCTTTCCCCTGGCGCGGCCGTCTCTGATGAGACGCCGAGTCGCGCGCTGGAACCCGAACTGACAAATCCGGAGGCGCGGTGACTGGCCGTGACTCTAGGCGCGTGGAGCTGAGTCAGGCAGAGGTGAAGGGAAGAGTGTGACTGTCTTGTTATGCCGGAAGGAAACTCTTGAGGTTCTGCTGAGGTTGGCGGAGGGATTTGGGTGCTTTGCTCCGACGTCCGCATGATGAGAACGCGCACTTCCGGCCAAGGGTAGGGGACTTGGGGGCGGTCGGGAGGCGAGGTGGCCGCGGCAGGAATGTCAGGAGATTCAGAGGCTAAGCACCTGTCGGAGTACTGCCCTGATTCCGTATTGCGTTCGCGTTACATAGCGTTAAGTTTTTCGATTCGCCGGCCAAAGGTCCCGCCATTGCCGCTGCCGAAATCGGCGGCAAAGACGGCCGACGACGACGCCCCGCCCGGCGAATGCCGAACGGGGCGTGATGTGCGCGGCGGGTGAATCCGTGCCGTACGGGTCAGGATTTCGGCGAATCGTCCTCGCCGATGCGGTGGACCCGGACCATGTTGGTGGTGCCCGGCATGCCGGGGGGCGAACCGGCCGTGATCACCACGATGTCGCCCTTCTTGCAGCGGCCGATCCGCAGCAGCTGCTCGTCCACCTGTTGGACCATCTCGTCGGTGGTCTGCACCATCGGGCCGAGGAAGGTCTCCACTCCCCAGGTCAGATTCAGCTGCGAGCGGGTCGCCGGCTCAGGGGTGAAGGCGAGCAGGGGGATCGGCGAGCGGTAGCGGGACAGCCGGCGGACGGTGTCGCCGGACTGGGTGAAGGCGACCAGGAAGCGGGCGCCGAGGAAGTCGCCCATCTCGGCGGCGGCGCGGGCCACGGCGCCGCCCTGGGTACGGGGCTTGTTCAGGTCGGTGAGCGGCGGCAGCCCGGTGGCGAGCACCGCGTCCTCGGCCGCGGACACGATCCGCGACATCGTCTTGACGGTCTCGATCGGATACTTGCCGACGCTGGTCTCACCGGAGAGCATCACCGCGTCGGTGCCGTCCATCACGGCGTTGGCGACGTCGCTGGCCTCGGCGCGGGTGGGGCGGGAGTTGTCGATCATCGAGTCGAGCATCTGGGTGGCGACGATGACCGGCTTCGCGTTGCGCTTGGCGAGCTTGATCGCGCGCTTCTGCACCATCGGGACGGCTTCGAGCGGCATCTCGACGCCGAGGTCGCCGCGCGCGACCATGATCCCGTCGAACGCGTCGACGATCCCTTCGAGGGCGTCGACCGCCTGCGGCTTCTCGACCTTGGCGATCACCGGAACCCGGCGGCCCTCCTCGGCCATGATCCGCAGCACGTCCTCGACGTCCCGGCCGGTGCGGACGAAGGACAGCGCGATGATGTCGGCGCCGATCCGCAGGCCCCAGCGCAGGTCCCTGATGTCCTTGTCGGACAGCGCGGGCACCGACACGGCGACACCGGGGAGATTCAGCCCCTTGTTGTCGGAGACCATCCCGCCCTCGATGACCATGGTGTGCACCCGCGGTCCCTCGACGTCGGTGACCTCCAGGGTGACGCGCCCGTCGTCCACCAGGATGCGCTCGCCGCGGGCGACGTCCGCGGACAGTCCCTTGTACGTCGTCCCGCAGATCTGCTGGTCGCCCTCGATGTCGTCCACGGTGATCGTGAACTCGTCGCCGCGTTCGAGTAGTACAGGTCCTTCGGCGAAACGTCCGAGCCTGATCTTCGGGCCCTGAAGGTCAACCATGATGCCCACGCTGCGACCGGTCTCGTCCGCGGCTTTGCGAACTCGTCGGTAGCGGTCCTCGTGCTCCGCGTACGCTCCATGGCTCAGATTCAGTCGTGCCACGTCCATTCCGGCCTCGATCAGTGCTTTGATCTGGTCGTAGGAGTCGGTGGCGGGGCCCAGTGTGCAGACAATTTTGGCTCGGCGCATGTGTCGAGAGTATGACCTACTCATTGGTAGGGAACACGCTCACGGCAACTGCCCAACGACGTCTGGATTAACGCTTGTTGACAAGTGTCGAAGTGTGCGGTCCCCCGCTCCGATGAGCACTCCTGTCACCCCCGCACCCGCTGAGCACGTCTTACGCGCCCGGAATCGCGCGTCGGGCACACCGTGCGTGTCACTCGCGGGACATCTTCCGGTTACGTGTGGGGGGTGTCGCCGGGTGGGGCGGGCGGTGCAGAATCTACGCGCGTTGTTCCCGCACCGGGAGCAGACGGGAACGAGGAGACGACAGATGGCGCTCAACCGCAGGGACTTCATCAACCGCTCGGCCGCCACGGGGGCGGGCGTGGCGCTCGCGGGCACCGCCGGGGCGGTCGTGGGGGCGAGCCCCGCGGAGGCCGCCGACCGGCGCCACGGGCACGGCCACGGGAAGCCCAAGACGTTCAGCCTGCGGGTGCTGGGCACCACCGACCTGCACGGACACGCCCTGAACTGGGACTACTTCACGAACGCCGAGTACGACGACGCGACCCACAACGACATCGGCCTCGCCAAGGTCTCCACCCTCGTCGCGCACGCCCGCGCCGAGAAGGGCCACGACCGCACGCTGCTGATCGACGCGGGCGACATCATCCAGGGCACGCAGCTCTCGTACTACTACGCGCGGGTCGAGCCGATCACCGGCGCCCGCCGCGGTCCCAAGCACCCGATGGCGCTGGCCATGAACCACATGAAGTACGACGCTGCGGCGCTCGGCAACCACGAGTTCAACTACGGCATCCCGCTGCTGCGCGCCTTCCAGGACCAGTGCGACTTCCCGCTGCTCGCCGCCAACGCGGTGGACGCCAAGACCCTCAAGCCCGCCTTCCCGCCCTACCTGGTCAAGGAGATCCGCGTCCAGGGCGGCCCCCCGGTCAAGGTCGGCATCCTCGGCCTGACCAACCCCGGCATCGCCATCTGGGACAAGGCCAACGTGCAGGGCAAGATGGCCTTCCCCGGCCTGGTCGAGCAGGCGAAGATCTACGTGCCCAAGCTCCGCGCCCTCGGCTGCGACGTGGTGATCTGCACCGACCACTCCGGCCTGGACGGCAGCACCTCGTACGGCGACGCGATCCCGTACCCGGAGAACGCCTCCTCGCTGGTGGCCCAGCAGGTGCCCGGCATCGACGCGATCCTGGTCGGCCACACCCACGTCGAGCGCCCGCAGACGCTGGTCGTCAACGAGAAGACCGGCAAGACCGTCGTGCTGTCCGAGCCCCTGATGTGGGGCATGCGGCTGAGCGTCTTCGACATCGACCTGGAGTTCAGCCGCGGCCGGTGGGAGGTCGCCTCCGTCAAGGCCGAGGTGCGCAACGCCAACACCGTCGCCGAGGACCCGGTCGTCGCCAAGCTGGTGCGCGACGAGCACAACAAGGTCGTCGCGTACGTCAACCAGATCATCGGCACCTGCACCGCGACGATGTCCGCGGCCGAGTCCACGTACAAGGACACGCCGATCATCGACTTCCTCAACCTGGTGCAGGCCGACACGGTGAAGGCGGCGCTCGCCGGTACCGCGTACGCCGACCTGCCGGTGCTCTCCGAGGCGTCGCCGTTCTCCCGCACCGCCGCGATCCCGGCGGGGCAGGTCTCGCTGCGCGACGTGGCGGGGCTGTACGTCTACGAGAACACCCTGGACGCCAAGCTGCTCACCGGCGCCCAGGTCAAGGACTACCTGGAGTGGTCGGCGGCGTACTACGTGCAGACCGCCCCCGACGCCCCGGTCGACGTCACCAAGCTCACCAACGCCAACAACACCCCCGACTACAGCTACGACATCCTCAGCGGCGTGTCGTACGACATCGACATCGCGCAGCCGGTCGGCTCCCGGATCGTCAACCTCACGCACGGCGGCGCGCCGGTCGACCCGGCCGCGCGGTTCGTGCTCGCGGTCAACAACTACCGCTCCGGCGGCGGCAGCAACTACCCGCACGTGGCCACCGCCCAGTCGGTGTGGTCCAACTCGGACGAGATCCGCAACACGATCATCGCCTGGGTGCAGGCGCACGGCACGATCGACCCGACGACGTTCGGCGGCGACGAGTGGCGCCTCACCCGCGCCGGAGTGCCGCTGTTCGCGTAGGAACGTCGCTGGCGGCGGCGCCGTCGAGGCCGAAGGTGGTGAAGGCCGTCCTGGCCGGCAGCGGGTAGTGCTCCGCGCCGGTCAGGAGGCCGGTCAGGTCGTTGAGGATGACCGCGGAGCGCCAGGCCGCCAGGCCCAGGTCGGGCGCGCCGATCCCGTGGCTGTGCCGCTCCGCGTTCTGCACGTAGATCCGGCCCGTGACCGCCCGGTCCAGCTCCAGGCGGTGCCGCGCGTCGATCCGCGGGCGGTTCGCGGAGTCCCGCTTCAGGTACGGGTCGAGCGGCGCGAGCAACTGGTCGAGCGGGCGCTCCCGGTAGCCGGTCGCCAGCACCACCGCGTCGGTCATCAGCCGGGTACGGGTGCCCTGTTCGACGTGTTCCAGGTGCAGTTCGATGCTCTGGGTGCCGATCCGGCCCGCGGTCCGCACGGTGACGCCGGGCGTCAGCACCGCGTCCGGCCAGCCGCCGTCGAGCGTACGGCGGTACAGCTCGTCGTGGATCGCGGTGATCGTGGCGTCGTCGATGCCCTTGTGCAACTGCCACTGCCGCGGCACCAGTCGGTCGCGCACCGGCTCGGGCAGACCGTGGAAGTACCGCGTGTAGTCCGGGGTGAAGTGTTCGAGGCCCAGCTTGCTGTACTCCATCGGCGCGAAGGCGGGCGTACGCGCCAGCCACGTCAGCCGCTCCCGGCCGGCGGGACGCGCCCGCAGCAGGTCGAGGAAGATCTCGGCGCCGGACTGTCCGGAGCCGACGACGGTGATGTGCTCGGCGCCCAGCAGCCGTTCGCGCTGCTTGACGTAGTCCGCGGAGTGCACGACGGGTACGGTCGGCGCCTGCGCGAGCGGGCGCAGCGGCTCCGGCACGTAAGGGGCCGTGCCGATCCCCACCACCAGGTGCCGGGCGTACGTGCGGCCCAGCGCCTCGGCCTCGCCGTGCTCGTCCAGGTGCGTGTGGTCGACCTCGAAGTGGCCGCGCTCCGCGTTCCAGCGCACGGCGTCGACCTGCTGCCCGAAGTGCGTACTGGGCAGCCCCTCGGCGGCCCACCGGCAGTAGGCGTCGTATTCGGCGCGGTGCACATGGAAGCGCTCGGCGAAGTAGAAGGGGAACAGCCGCTCGCGGGTCTTGAGCCAGCTCAGGAAGGACCAGCGGCTCGCGGGGTCCGCGAGGGTCACCAGGTCGGCCAGGAAGGGGACTTGGAGGGTGGCGCCGTCGATCAGCAGACCGGGGTGCCACTGGAAGGAGGACCGCTGGTCGTAGAAGGCGGCGGTGAGGTCGGGCACGCTGTCGGCGAGGGCGGCGAGCGAGAGGTTGAACGGGCCGATGCCGATGCCGAGCAGGTCGAAGGGGGGCGGCTGCGATTCGGCGGGGGGCGCGGCGGGGGCCGGGGCGCGGTCGGGTCCTTGTGCCTGTGCGGGAACCGTCGTCGGGTGGGGGACCGGCGCGGGCGCCGTGGCGTCGGCTGGTCGCGCCGTTCCTCGGGCCTCGTGCGAGGCGTCGTCGTGCGAGGGCGTCATCGGGGGGTGGTGCCTTCCGTGGTCAGGGGAGGTGTCGGGTGCGGCAAGCGGGCCTCGGGTGCCGTGGGCTCGGCGGACTCCGTGGGCTCAGCGGGCTCAGCAGGCTCCGTGGGCTCAGCAGGCTCCGTGGGCTCAGCAGGCGCTGTGGGCTCAGCAGGCTCCGTGGGCTCAGCAGGCTCCGTGGGCTCAGCAGGCTCCGTGGGCTCAGCAGGCTCCGTGGGCTCAGCAGGCTCCGTGGGCTCAGCGGGCGCCGTGGGCTCAGCAGGCTCCGTGGGCTCAGAGGGCTCCGTGGGCTCGGCGGCCAGGGCGACGAGCGCGTCGAGGTCGGCCGCGGTGAGGTACGGGTTGAGCAGCGTCGCCTTGAGCCACAGCCGCCCGCCGACGTGGGCGCGGCCCAGCACGGCCCGGCCGTCGTACAGCAGGCGGCGGCGCAGCGCGGCGATCGCCTCGTCGGTGGCGCCGCGCGGCCGGAACAGCACGGTGCTGATGGCGGGGTGCGCGTACAGCGTCAGCTCCGGATGGCGTTCGATCCGCTCCGCCAGCTCACGGGCCGACGCGCAGACGGCGTCGACCAGGTGCCCCATCCCCTCGCGGCCGAGCGCCCGCAGGGTGACAGCGATCTTCAGGACGTCGGGGCGGCGGCTGGTGCGCAGCGAACGGCCCAGCAGGTCGGGCAGTCCGGCCTCGGTGTCGTCGGCCGCGTTCAGATAGTCGGCGCGGTGGTCGAGCGGGCGCAGCGCGGCGGCGTCGGGTACGACCAGCAGGCCCGCGGCGACCGGCTGCCAGCCGAGCTTGTGCAGGTCGACGGTGACCGAGACGGCCCGGTCGAGGCCCGCGAGCTTGGCCGCTTCGCGGTCGCTGAACAGCAACGGGCCGCCGTACGCGGCGTCCACGTGCATCTCGGCGTCGTGCCGGGCGGCGGCGGCTGCCAGCGCGGGCAGCGCGTCGATCGCACCGGTGTCCGTGGTGCCCGCGGTCGCGACCAGCAGCACATGCGGCGCCAGTCCGCGCAGTACGGATTCCACGGCCGCCGGGTCCAGTACGCCGCCGGGTGTGGCGAGCACCACCGGGCGGGGCAGGCCGAGCAGCCAGGTCGCGCGGGCCACGCTGTGGTGCGCGTTCGACCCGCACACCACCTGCACCGGCCGGCGGCCCGCACGTGCCGCCCGCTCCCTGGCCAGCAGCAGCGCGAGTTGGTTCGACTCCGTGCCGCCGGTCGTGACCAGCGCGTCGGGAGCGTCGTGGCCGGGGTACACCAGGGCCGCGAGTGCCGCCGTGACGCGGGCCTCCAACGCCGTGGCGGCGGGGGCCTGGTCCCAGGAGTCCATGGACGGGTTCAGTACGGACGCGGCGAAGTCCGCCGCCGCGGCCATGGCCAGGGGCGGGCAGTGCAGATGCGCGACGCAGCCCGGTTCCGCCGGGTCGGCGGCGCCCTCCGCGACGGCGCGCACCAGCGTGCGCAGGGCTTCTTCCGCTCCGGTGCCGGTGCGGGGCAGCGGCGGGCCCGTCTGAGCCAGCCGCGCCGCCACCGCGGCAGGGCCGCCGCTGGGCAGGGGGCCGCCGCGGTTCGCCGCGCCTTCCGCGAGGGCCGCGCGGGCCGTTTCGAGCAACGGCCCGAGTTCTGCGGGTCCTTGGCGGCCCCCGGCCAGTTGTGGCTTCGCCATGAGTCGTTGCCGCCTGTCGTCGCCGGTACCTCTCCGTACTCAACGACGCCGGACGCCAACGGGTATCGCCCCCGTACGCTCGCCCTGCGCAGGGCGTTGCTCTCAGGGGCGCCCCCCGCGTCCACCTTGCGCAGGGCCTGCTTTTAGGGGCGCGGGGCTGTGCTTGATCTGCGGCTGCCGCCGCGTGGGCGCGACCAGCCCCCACCGGGCTGTGAGCCCGAAAACACACAGCAACTGCCCCACTGGGGCCGGTCCTTCACCCGCGCCACCGCGCGGGCTGAGCGCGCAGTTCCCCGCGCCCCTGAAAAGACCGGCCCACCGCACCCGGCAAAGCAACCGCCCAGGCGCGCGAGGCCGCGCACTTCCCCGCGCCCCTGAAAAGACCGGCCCACCGGCCACGGCAAAGCAACCACCCAGGCGCGCGAGGCCGCGCAGTTCCCCGCGCCCCTGAGAAGACCGGCCCACCGGAGCCGGTAAAGGAACCGTCTCAGGGGGCTGGGCCTACCAGGTGGACCTGATGCGCGCGGCGCGGGAGAGGTCGTCGAGGCGGTCGGTGAGGGCGCGGCGGAGGGCGGGGATGAGGGTGGGGTCGCAGAGGGCGGTGCGGCCGAGTTCGAGGGCGGATTCGGTGACGACCTCCGAGGGGAAGCCGTAGCGGCTGATGGCCTCGGCGATGGCCGCGCCGCGACGGCCGGTGACGGCGATGGCGTCGGGGTAGAAGCGCGGGACGAACGGGCTGAGCAGGGCGTCCTGTTCGGGGTGCCAGAAGCCCTGGGCGGTGGCCGCGAAGAGGTAGTTGGACAGGGTGTCGTCATGGAACATCGACGCCCAGGCGGCCTCCTTGGCCGCCTCGTCCGGCAGGGCGGCCCGGCAGCGGGCGGCGCCCTCACGGCCGGTGCCGCTGGGGTCGCGCGCCAGCTCGGCGTCGATGTCGGCGGCGGTGGCGTGCCCGAGGACGGCGAGCCGCAGCAGCGCCTTCCAGCGCAGCTCGGCGTCGAGATCCGCCGCGCCGGGAATCTTGCCGTCGTCGTACCACTCTCGCAGTACGGCCGCCTCGCCCGCGGTGACGGCGCTGTCGATGAGGGTGCGGGTGGCGGTGAGCCGGACCCCGGGGCCGCCGTCGGCGAGCAGCGCCCGGCTGGTGGCGGCGAGCTTGCCGAGGGCGTCGGGGCGCAGCGCCGGGTCGAGGTAGCGGTCGGCGACCTGCGTACGCGCGAAGGTGAGGACGGCCTCGACCAGCGCCGGGTCGGTCTCGGCGGGCAACTGCCGTGCGACCAGGGCCAGATAGTCGCGCGGGGCGATCTTCGCGTCGCGTACGAGATCGCGGGCCGCGCACCAGGTGACGGCCCGGCTGAGCGGTTCGGGCAGCCCGCTGAGCGTCTCCTCCAGCGTCTCCCAGGTGTGTTCGTCGAAGCGGACCTTGGCGAAGGAGAGGTCGCCGTCGTTGAGCAGCACCACATCGGGCCTGGTGCCGGGCAGTTCGTGCGCGCTGACCGCGGCGGTCGCGTCGATGTCGACGGTGAGCCGGTCGCGCGGTACGAGCCGCGCGGGGTCGTCGGCGGCCCGGTCGTACAGTCCGACGGCGATCCGGTGCGGCCGGTCTCCGCTGTGGCTGATCTCCAGCCGCCAGCCGCTGTCGGAGGTGGCCACGGTGGCGGGCGTGAGCGTGTCGACGCCGCTGGTGCGCAGCCAGGCGGCGGCCCAGCCGGGCACGTCGCGTTCGGTGGCGCCGGCCAGCGAGTCGATGAAGTCGGCGAGGTTGGCGTTGCCGAAGCGGTGCCGGGCGAAGTGCTCGTTGATCCCGGCGAGGAAGTCCTCCTGGCCGAGCCAGGCGACGAGTTGGCGCAGCGCGGAGGCGCCCTTGGCGTACGAGATGCCGTCGAAGTTGTTGAGCGCGGAGGCGGTGTCGGGGACGGCCTCGGGGTCGGGGGCCACGGGGTGGGTGGAGGGCCGCTGGTCGGCGTCGGTGCCCCACGCCTTGCGGGCGACCGCGAAGTCGGTCCAGGTGCCGGTGAAGTCGGTGGCCTCCGACAGGACTTGGAAGCCCATGTACTCGGCGAAGGACTCGTTCAGCCAGATGTCGTCCCACCAGCGCAGCGTCACCAGGTCGCCGAACCACATGTGCGCCATCTCGTGCGCGATGACGACGGCCCGGAACTGCGCCTCGGTGGGCGTGAAGGCCGAGCGGAAGACGAACTCGTCCCGGAAGGTGACCAGTCCGGGGTTCTCCATCGCGCCCGCGTTGAACTCGGGGACGAACGCCTGGTCGTAGGAGTCGAAGGGGTACGGCTCCGCGAACAGCTCGTGGTAGCGGTCGAAGCAGCGGCGGGTGATGTCGAACAGTTCGTCGGCGTCCCGGTCCAGGTGCGGGGCGAGCGAGCGGCGGCAGTGCAGACCGAAGGGCAGCCCGGCGTGCTCGGTGCGTACCGAGTGCCAGGGTCCGGCGGCGACGGCGAGCAGATACGTCGAGATCGGCGGGGTCGCGGCCATCGTCCAGCGCCCGTCGCCCGCGGGCGTCTCGCCGGTACGGGTGGAGAGCGCGTTGCCGAGGACCGTCCACTGCGGCGGCGCGGTCACCGTGACCTCGAACACGGCCTTGAGGTCCGGCTGGTCGAAGGCGGCGGCGACGCGCTGCACGTCCTCCATGAAGAGCTGGGTGTAGACGTACGTCTCCCCGTCGGCGGGGTCGGTGAAGCGGTGCATGCCCTCGCCGGTGTGCGAGTACCGCATGTCGGCCTCGACCCGCAGTTCGTGGTCCCCGGCGGCGAGGCCGGGCAGCGGGAGGCGGTTGTCGTCCAGCGTGGCCGGGTCGAGTTCCGTGCCGTCGAGCACGACGCGGCGCAATGCGGCGGGCTTGAGTTCCGCGAAGGTGTCGCATGCGCGGTCGGCGGTGAAGGTGATCACCGAGGTCGAGCCGAAGACGTCCTCCCCTCGGGTGAGATCGAGGTCGATCGCGTAGTGGCGGACGGTCAGATCGCTGGCGCGGGTCTCGGCCTCGGCGCGGGTCAGAGCAGGCATGTCGCACATGCTGCCGCACGTCGGCGGCTCCGTCACCTGGTACCCCCGCGAGGCCGCCGTCGCGGGACGCCGAGGCCGCCGATGGCGGCGACAACGGCGCGGGCCGACGCGTAGGCTCGGTGGGTACGGGGAGGTGTTCATGGCCGAGCAGGCTGGACCCGGCGCGTCGTCGACGGCCGGTGGCGGGGCCATCGTGCACGGTTTCCCGCACATCGACACGGTGCGGTCCGCGCTCACCGCGCTCTACCGGCGGCTGTCGGGCGACGGGGTGGCCAGATTCGCCACCAGCGTCCATCCCGAACTGGTGGACTTCCCCGCGGACGAGGAGCTGTATCTGGGCGCGCAGCGGGTGGCCCGCGTCATGGTGCAGCACTTCCGGCTGCCGGACGCCCGGATGGTCGTGAGCTTCCGCGACATGGTGCACGCGGGCAATGTGGAGCTGGCCGCGGGGCCCGAGTACTTCATCGAGCTGCACTCGCGGTTCAGGACCGACCGGCGCGATGTCGGGGCGGCGCTCGCCCACGAGGTCATGCACGTCTACCTGCACCGGCTCGGTCTGGAGTTCCCCGGCACCCGGGACAACGAGATTCTGACCGACACCGCCACCGCGTATCTGGGCGCGGGCTGGCTGCTGCTGGACGCGTACCGCGAGGAGGCCGCCATCCGCGGCGAGCGGCTGATGATGTCGGCGTACAAGCTCGGCTATCTCACGCCGGAGGAGTTCGGCTACGTGCTGGCCATGCGCGCGGCGGCCTTCGGCGACGACATCGAGCCGTGGTTCCGCAGCGCCCAGGCCCGCGACGCGTACCGCGCGGGGCTGGCCCGCGCCCAGCAGGACGGGCGCCGCGCTCCCCTGGCCGCGTCGGGCTGGGCGGCCCGCCGCCGGTACGCCAAGGACCGCCGCGCGCTGGCGTCCGGCCCGGACTACACGTTCGAGGCCGCGCCCTCCGGCACGGTACGGGTCTCCTTCCCGTGCCCCACCTGCTTCCAGCGCATCCGCGTCCCCTGCCGGGGGCGCCTGCGCGCCCGGTGCGCCCTGTGCAAGACGGAGCTGGACGTCGACACGTGACCCTGCCGGGGGCGCGCTGTTCGCACGGCGGGTTCGTGGCCCAAAGAACGCGGCACCGCCCCCCGCGAGGGGAAAAGCACAACGCCCGCCTCCTTGGTCGGGGAGTGGCGGGCGCTGCGGTGTTGCGCGCTCCGCACGCCATTGTGCGGAGCGGGGTGGGACAGTCGGGACCGTCCGGACGCGACGTCAGACCATGAGGGGCCGGTCGGTCGGGCGGATGGGGGCGTGCAGGGCCGAGGCCAGACCGGTGAGGTAGGAGTCGACGGCCTTCGCGGCGGAGCGGCCCTCGGCGATGGCCCAGACGATGAGCGACTGGCCGCGCCCGGCGTCACCGGCGACGAAGACACCGTCGACGTTGGTCGCGTACGAGGCGTCGCGGGCGATGTTGCCGCGGGCGTCCAGCGCGAGACCGAGCTGGTCGACCAGGCCGTTGGACTGGTCGGTGCCGGTGAAGCCCATCGCGAGGGTGACCAGCTCGGCGGGGATGACCCGCTCGGTGCCCTCCTGCGGGACGAACTTCCCGTCCTCGAAGGCCACCTCGACCAGGTGCAGCGCCTTGACGTTGCCGTTCTCGTCGCCCTCGAACTTCATGGTGTTGACGGCGTAGACCCGCTCGCCGCCCTCCTCGTGCGCCGAGGTCACCTTGTAGACGGCGGGCATCGTCGGCCACGGCTGGCCTGCGGGCCGGTCGTCGGACGGCCGCGGCATGATCTCGAGCTGCGTGACCGAGGCCGCGCCCTGCCGGTGGGCGGTGCCGACGCAGTCCGCGCCGGTGTCGCCGCCGCCGATGACGACGACGTGCTTGCCCTGCGCGGTGATCGGCGGGGAGACGAAGTCGCCCTCCTGCACCTTGTTGGCCAGCGGCAGGTACTCCATCGCGAAGTGGATGCCGCCCAGCTCACGGCCGGGTGCGGGCAGGTCGCGGGAGACGGTGGCGCCGGCCGCGATGACCACCGCGTCGTACCGCTTGGCGAGCTTGGCCGCGTCGAGGTCGACGCCGATCTGCACTCCGGTGCGGAATTTGGTGCCCTCGGCGCGCATCTGCTCGATGCGCCGGTTGATGTGCCGCTTCTCCATCTTGAACTCGGGGATGCCGTAGCGCAGCAGTCCGCCGATCCGGTCGGCGCGCTCGTAGACCGCGACGGTGTGCCCGGCGCGGGTGAGCTGCTGGGCGGCGGCCAGGCCCGCGGGGCCCGAGCCGATCACCGCGACGGTCTTGCCGGACAGCCGGTCCGGCGGCTGCGGGGTGACGTCGCCGTTGTCCCACGCCTTGTCGATGATGGTGACTTCGACGTTCTTGATGGTGACGGCGGGCTGGTTGATGCCCAGCACGCAGGCCGACTCGCACGGCGCGGGGCACAGCCGCCCGGTGAACTCCGGGAAGTTGT
Source organism: Streptomyces sp. NPDC008139 (assembly GCF_042957025.1). Taxonomy (NCBI): domain Bacteria; kingdom Bacillati; phylum Actinomycetota; class Actinomycetes; order Kitasatosporales; family Streptomycetaceae; genus Streptomyces; species Streptomyces sp. NPDC008139. The sequence continues at coordinate 209,682 of NZ_JBIBHM010000009.1, read as the reverse complement.
TGGTGGCGTGCAGCCGCTCGCTGGCCTCGGTCCAGTCCTCGCGGTAGGCGTAGTCGTTCCACTCGGGGATCAGATTCCCCAGCGGACAGCCGTTGTGACAGAACGGGATGCCGCAGTCCATGCAGCGTCCGGCCTGCTTGCTGATGATCGGCAGCAGGCCGCCGGGGACGTAGACCTCTTTCCAGTCCTGCCTGCGCTCCTCGACCGGGCGGGTCGGAGCGGTCTCACGCGGGGTGGTGAGGAAGCCCTTGGGGTCAGCCATTTGCCGCCTCCATCATCTTCGCGGTGGTCTCGGACTCGGAGAGTCCGGCCTGCTCGGCGGCGTTCTTGGCGGCGAGCACTGCCTTGTAGTCCCTCGGCATGACCTTGCCGAAGCGGGTGAGGGCGCCGCCCCAGTCGGCGAGCAGCCGCTCGGCGACGGTGGAGCCGGTCTCCTCGAAGTGGCGGCGCACGACATCGTGCAGCCACGTGATGTCGCCCGCGTCCAGCGACTCGACGCCGACCATCCCGAAGTTGACGGCGCCGGGGTCGAGGTCGAGGACGTAGGCGATGCCGCCGGACATACCGGCCGCGAAGTTGCGCCCGGTGGCGCCGAGGACGACGGCCCGGCCGCCGGTCATGTACTCGCAGCCGTGGTCGCCGACGCCTTCGGAGACGACGGTCGCGCCGGAGTTGCGGACGCAGAACCGCTCGCCGGTACGGCCGCGCAGGAACAGCTCGCCGCTGGTCGCGCCGTACGCGATGGTGTTGCCCGCGATGGTGGAGTACTCGGCGAGGTGGTCGGCGCCGCGGTCGGGGCGGACGATGACCCGGCCGCCGGACAGGCCCTTGCCGACGTAGTCGTTGGCGTCGCCTTCGAGCCGCAGGGTGACGCCCCGGGGCAGGAACGCGCCGAAGGACTGGCCGGCGGAGCCGGTGAAGGTGACGTCGATGGTGTCGTCGGGCAGGCCCGCGCCGCCGTACTTCTTGGTCACCTCGTGGCCGAGCATGGTGCCGACCGTGCGGTTGACGTTGCGGATCGGCACCTGCGCGCGGACCGGGGCGCCGGACTCCAGCGCCTCGGCGGCGAGCCGGATCAGCTCGTTGTCCAGGGCGCGGTCCAGGCCGTGGTCCTGCTCGACGGTACGGTGCAGCACCGCGCCCTCGGGCAGCTCCGGCACGTACAGCAGCGGGGCGAGGTCGAGGCCCTGCGCCTTCCAGTGCTCCACGGCGTGGTCGGCGTCGATCAGCTCGGCGTGGCCGACGGCTTCCTCGATGGAGCGGAAGCCCAGCTCGGCGAGGATCTCGCGGACCTCCTCCGCGATGAACTCGAAGAAGTTCACGACGAATTCGGGCTTGCCGGTGAAGCGGTCGCGCAGCACCGGGTTCTGGGTGGCGACGCCGACCGGACAGGTGTCGAGGTGGCAGACGCGCATCATGACGCAGCCGGAGACCACCAGCGGCGCGGTCGCGAAGCCGAACTCCTCGGCCCCGAGCAGCGCGGCGATGACGACGTCCCGGCCGGTCTTGAGCTGGCCGTCGGTCTGCACGACGATGCGGTCCCGCAAGCCGTTGAGCAGCAGCGTCTGCTGGGTCTCGGCCAGGCCCAGCTCCCAGGGGCCGCCCGCGTGCTTGAGCGAGGTGAGCGGCGAGGCGCCCGTACCGCCGTCGTGTCCCGAGATCAGGACGACGTCCGCGTGGGCCTTGGACACACCGGCCGCGACGGTGCCGACGCCGACCTCGGAGACCAGCTTGACGTGAACGCGCGCCTTGGGATTGGCGTTCTTCAGGTCGTGGATGAGCTGGGCGAGGTCCTCGATGGAGTAGATGTCGTGGTGCGGCGGCGGGGAGATCAGGCCGACGCCCGCGGTGGAGTGCCGGGTGCCGGCGATCCACGGGTAGACCTTGTGGCCGGGGAGCTGACCGCCCTCGCCGGGCTTGGCGCCCTGGGCCATCTTGATCTGGATGTCGTCGGCGTTGACCAGGTACTCCGACGTCACGCCGAAGCGGCCGGAGGCGACCTGCTTGATGGCGCTGCGCCGGGCCGGGTCGTACAGCCGGTCGGCGTCCTCGCCGCCCTCACCGGTGTTGGACTTGCCGCCGAGCTGGTTCATGGCGATGGCCAGCGTCTCGTGCGCCTCGCGCGAGATCGAGCCGTACGACATGGCGCCGGTGGAGAAGCGCTTGACGATCTCGGAGACCGGCTCGACCTCGTCGATCGGGACCGGGCCGCGGTCGTTCTTCAGCCCGAACAGGCCGCGCAGCGTCATCAGCCGCTCGGACTGCTCGTTCACCCGCTGCGTGTACTGCTTGAAGATGTCGTAGCGCCGGGTGCGGGTGGCGTGCTGGAGCCGGAAGACGGTGTCGGGGTCGAACAGGTGCGGTTCGCCCTCGCGGCGCCACTGGTACTCGCCGCCGATGTCGAGCCTGCGGTGCGCGGCGGCGATGCCGGACAGCGGGTACGCCTTGGCGTGCCGGGCGGCGACCTCCTGCGCGACGACGTCGATGCCCGCGCCGCCGATCTTGGTGTCGGTGCCGTGGAAGTAGCTGTCGACGAAGTCGGACTCCAGGCCGACCGCCTCGAAGACCTGCGCGCCGCGGTAGGAGGCGACGGTGGAGATGCCCATCTTGGACATGACCTTCAGCACGCCCTTGCCGAGCGCCTTGATCAGGTTCTTCAGCGCGGTCTCGACCTCGACACCGGGCAGGAAGGTGCCCGCCCTGACCAGGTCCTCCACGGACTCCATGGCCAGGTAGGGGTTGACGGCCGCGGCGCCGTAGCCGATGAGCAGCGCCACGTGGTGCACCTCGCGCACGTCGCCCGCCTCGACGAGGAGGCCGACTTGGGTGCGCTGCTTGGTGCGGATCAGGTGGTGGTGCACGGCGGAGGTGAGCAGCAGCGACGGGATCGGCGCGTGCTCGGCGTCGGAGTGCCGGTCGGAGAGCACGATCAGGCGGGCGCCGTCCTCTATGGCGGCGTCGGCCTCGGCGCAGATCTCGGCGAGCCGGGAGGCCAGCGCCTGGCCGCCGCCGGTGACCCGGTAGAGGCCGGACAGGGTGGCGCCCTTGAGCCCGGGCAGGTCGCCGTCGGCGTTGACGTGGATGAGCTTGGCCAGCTCGTCGTTGTCGATCACCGGGAACGGCAGGGTGATGTTGCGACAGGAGGCCGGGCTGGGCTCCAGCAGGTTGCCCGACGGGCCGATGGTGGAGATCAGCGAGGTGACCAGTTCCTCGCGGATGGCGTCCAGCGGCGGGTTGGTGACCTGCGCGAAGAGCTGGGTGAAGTAGTCGAAGAGCAGCCGGGGGCGCTCGGAGAGCGCCGCGATCGGCGAGTCGGTGCCCATCGAGCCGAGCGGTTCGCCGCCGGTCCTGGCCATCGGCGCGAGGATGATCCGCAGCTCTTCCTCGGTGTAGCCGAAGGTCTGCTGGCGGCGGGTGACCGAGGCGTGGGTGTGCACGATGTGCTCGCGCTCGGGCAGGTCGGAGAGGTTGATCAGCCCGGCTTCCAGCCAGTCGGCGTACGGGTTCTCCGCGGCGATGCCCGCCTTGATCTCGTCGTCCTCGACGATCCGGTGCTGGACGGTGTCGACCAGGAACATCCGGCCGGGCTGGAGGCGGCCCTTGCGGATCACCTTCTCCGGGGCGATGTCCAGGACGCCGGACTCGGAGGCGAGCACGACCAGGCCGTCGTCGGTGACCCAGTAGCGGCCGGGGCGCAGTCCGTTGCGGTCCAGGACCGCGCCGACGACGGAGCCGTCGGTGAAGGTGACGCAGGCCGGGCCGTCCCAGGGCTCCATCAGCGTGGAGTGGTACTGGTAGAAGGCGTGCCGCGCCGGGTCCATCGACTCGTGGTTCTCCCACGCCTCGGGGATCATCATCAGCACGCTGTGCGGCAGCGACCGGCCGCCGAGGTGCAGCAGTTCCAGCACCTCGTCGAAGGACGCGGTGTCGGAGGCGCCGGGCGTACAGATCGGGAAGATCCGCTCCAGGTCGCCGCCCTGGCCGCCGCCCGCCGGGCCGAAGAGGTCGCTGGCGAGCTGCGACTCGCGGGCCCGCATCCAGTTCCTGTTGCCCTTGACGGTGTTGATCTCACCGTTGTGCGCGACGAAGCGGTACGGGTGGGCGAGCGGCCAGCTCGGGAAGGTGTTGGTGGAGAAGCGCGAGTGGACCAGCGCGATGGCGGTGGCGAACCGCGGGTCGGACAGGTCGGGGAAGAACGGTTCGAGCTGCCCCGTGGTCAGCATGCCCTTGTACACGATCGTCCGTGCGGACAGCGACGGGAAGTACACGTCGGCCTCGCGCTCGGCGCGCTTGCGCAGGACGAAGGCGGGCCGGTCGAGGTCGATGCCGGAGGCGGCACCGGTGCTGTCGGCGACGAAGAGCTGCGAGAAGTACGGCATGGTCGAGCGGGAGGTGGTGCCCAGCAGCTCGGGGGCGACCGGGACCTCGCGCCAACCGAGTACGGTCAGGCCCTCTTCTGCGGCGATCCGCTCGATGGCGTCGACGGCCTTGGCGCGGTCCTCGGTCTCGACCGGGAGGAAGGCGAGGCCGACCGCGTAGTGGCCCTGGTCGGGCAGCGCGAAGCCGGCGGCCTCGCGCAGGAAGGCGTCCGGGATCTGGAGGAGGATGCCCGCGCCGTCACCCGAGTCGGGCTCGGCGCCGGTGGCACCACGGTGCTCCAGATTGCGCAGAACGGTCAGCGCCTGCTCCACGAGCCCATGGCTCGCCTCGCCGGTGAGGGTGGCCACGAAACCGACGCCACAGGCGTCGTGCTCGTTGCGGGGGTCGTACATCCCCTGCGGGGCGGGGCGCCCGTCCATGAACGCGGAACGCGAACGCATGGCTCTCCCGTCGTCGTCTTTGGCTTGTATGCATTGCCTGTTCCCAGGCATGCGCAACAGGGACGACGTTGGCCCTCTGCGATTTCGTGCAGGTTACATGATGGACGAGTGTTCGAGAAGCGGATACTCAGTTCCAGCATGTGGACATGATGGGTGGTGGAACGAACAGATCAGGCCAGCGCCGTGTCGGAGGTTTTCCGGCCGGGTCCAGCGCGCTACCGGGCCGCTTTCTGCCGGTGCGCCACCGGGTAATGCCCCGTGCGACGGCTACTGAAACGACGGGGAAACATGAGGCTTGTGGCCGCTGGTTTCCTGTGGGTTTCCCGAGTCCGGTGGAGCGGGCGCACGGCACATCGCCGATCACCCGATCGGACCAGTGGGCCGACCGCACCGGTCGGCCGTTCAGACCGTTCGGAGTGGTCAGCCGACCGCTGTGCCGATGAGCGCGCCCAATACGAAGGTAACCCCGCCGGCCGCCGCGCCCAACAGCAGCTGCCGAACCCCGCTGTACCACCAGGAACGCGCGGTCACCCGGGCCACGGCCGCACCACAGCCGAAGAGCCCGGCCAGCGCGAGGACGGCCGCGGGCCACAGCGAGTGGCCGCCCAGCAGATACGGCAGTACGGGCAGCAGGGCGCCCAGCGCGAAGGCGACGAAGGAGGAGGCCGCCGCGACCAGCGGCGACGGCAGGTCGGTCGGGTCCACGCCCAGTTCCTCGCGGGCGTGAATCTCCAGCGCCCGCTCCGGGTCGACGGAGAGCTGCCTGGCCACCTCGCGGGCGAGCTTCGGCTCCACACCGCGCGACACGTACAGCTCGGCCAGTTCCCGCAGCTCCGCCTCCGGGTGGCGGCGCAGCTCGATCCGCTCGATCTCCAGCTCGGCCTCGACCAGCTCCCGCTGGGAGGCCACCGACGTGTACTCCCCCGCCGCCATCGAGAAGGCGCCCGCCGCCAGGCCCGCGAGCCCGGTCACCACGATGGTCCGCGACGAGACGTCGCCGCCCGCCACTCCCGTCATCAGCGCCAGGTTCGACACCAGGCCGTCCATCGCCCCGAACACCGCCGGGCGCAGCCAGCCACCGCTCACATCACGGTGCGAGTGGTGCGGTACGTGATACGGCGCCGCCGTCGTCTCCTCGACAGCCGTTGACATCCGTCCCCACCCCTCCCCAGGCAGCCTCCCGCGAGGCCGCACGACCACCAGTCGCATTCGACCGTACGCTCGAATGCAACTCGCCGCCAGCAAGGAAAGCCTGCCCTGACCTGCCCTTTCTCCTCCCGAAGAGGGTACGCCGCCACTACGCGTGACGCGCTTCTCAGGGGCGCGAGGTCAGAGCGCCTCGGAGGCTCGCTTCGGGTCGACGGAACCGACGGAAGCCTCGTCCTCGGCGGAGGAGGAGTCGATCGCGTCGTCCGCGTCCGGGTCGGACGACGACGGCGAGGCGTCGTCGGGGCCCTCACCGGGGGCGAGAGGCTCGATGTTCTCCTCGCGGCCGGGCCGCTTGCGGCCGACGACGACGAGGTACACGACGGCGCCGATGAAGACGACGATCGCGGTCCAGTCGTTGAGCCGCATGCCGAGGATGTGGTGGGCGTAGTCCACGCGCATGTGCTCGACCCAGGCGCGGCCCACCGTGTACGCGGCGACGTAGAGGGCGAAGGCCCGCCCGTGGCCGAGCTTGAAGCGGCGGTCGGCCCAGATGACCAGCAGGGCGACGCCGACGCACCACAGGGACTCGTACAGGAACGTCGGGTGGTACGTGGCGATGTCCGGCGTGCTCTCCGGCCGGTGCGCGGGGTCGATCTTCAGGCCCCAGGGCAGCGTGGTCGGGCCGCCGTACAGCTCCTGGTTGAACCAGTTGCCCCAACGGCCGATCGCCTGTGCGAAGGCGATGCCCGGCGCGATGGCGTCGGCGTAGACCGGCAGCGCGATCCCCCGGCGGCGGCAGGCGATCCAGGCGCCGAGCGCGCCGAAGGCGATGGCACCCCAGATCCCCAGGCCGCCCTGCCAGATCTTGAAGGCGTCGACCCAGTCCTTGCCGCTGGTGAAGTACAGCTCGTAATCGGTGATCACGTGGTACAGCCGGCCGCCGACCAGGCCGAAGGGCACCGCCCACACGGCGATGTCCGCGACCGTGCCCGCCCGGCCGCCGCGGGCGATCCAGCGCTTGCCGCCGAGCCATACGGCTACGAAGACACCGATGATGATGCAGAACGCGTAGCCGCGCAGCGGAATGGGTCCGAGGTGGACGACTCCGTGCGACGGGCTGGGGATGAATGCGAGTTCCATGGCAATGACCGACGCTACCTTGCCGGGCGGGAAGTGCGGCAACCCGCCCGGCTACGTATGGATAACGGCCGGGACTCCTCCGGCCCCTCCGGGGGAATCCCCGCGGACGCCGAAAGTCCCGGAATCAAGCCTCGGCAGGCCCCTCAGCGGGCCTCTCAGGAGGCCGGAGCGGTGGTCACCGCACCCGCCTTTTTGCCCTTGTTGGCGTCCGTGACCATCTGCTTCAGCGAGTCGGGCGTGAGATTGCTGCCGCTCCCGTAGACGCTCTTGCCGTTGAGCAGGATCGTCGGCGTGGAGTTGTAGCCGGACTTCCCGAAGGCGCTGTTGGACGCCTTCACCCAGCTGTTGTGGGTGCCGCCGTTGACGCACGCGGTGAAGGTCGGCGTCTTCAGACCGCTGACCTTGCCCGCCAGGTCGAGCAGGTGGTTCTTGTCGGAGAAGGTGTCGCTCTGCTCCTCCGGCTGATTGTCGTACAGCACATCGTGGTAGGCGCGGAATTTGCCCGCGTCCTGGGCGCAGGCGGCGGCATTGGCGGCGTTCAGCGAGCCGGAGCCGCCGAGATTGCCGTCGATGAGCGTCACCAGGTGGTATTCGGTGCGGATCTGCCCGCTGTCCTCAAGGCTGTGGATGGTCGGGGTGAACGACTTCTCGAAGGCGTCGCACGCCGGGCAGCGGAAGTCCTCGTAGATCGTCAGCACCGAGGGCGCGTCGGCGGCGCCGACGGGGATGACGAGATTGTCCTTGCCGATGGCGCCCTTGGGCGCGGCGGCCGGGGTGGAGCCGCCGCCGCTGTCCTTGTGGTCGGCGACCACCACCCCGATCACGGCGGCGATGGCCAGCACGGCGACCACCGCGCCCGCGACCACCATGGTGCGCCTGCGTCGGGCGCTGGCCTTCTCTTTTTCACGCTGTTCGTACAGGGCCTCGCGGGCGCTGCGCTTTCCGTCTCGGTTCTTCTGGCTCACATCCCTGACCAACGGTGCGGGAGGGCACTTCAGCGCCTTCCCGCACCGCGATTCGCCCCATCGTGTTACGCCGGGGCCGGTCGTACGGGGCGCGGCCGGTTCCTTTCGTACGGTCGCGGCCGGTGCCGTCAGCCGCGCTTGCGGACGCCCGCGGCCAGTTCCGCCGCCAGTTCCCGTACGGCAGTGAGGGCCGCGGGCAGGTCGCCGTCCGCGTCGAGGATGCGCTTGACGAAGGCCGATCCGACGATCACACCGTCGGCGAAGGCCGCGACCTCGGCGGCCTGCACCGCGTTCGACACGCCCAGGCCCACGCAGACCGGCAGGTTCGTGGTGGCGCGGGTGCGGCGGACGAGGTCGGACGCCTGCTCGCCGACGCTCTCCCGCGTGCCGGTGACACCCATCAGGGAGGCCGCGTAGACGAAGCCGCTGCCCGCCGCGGTGATCTTCGCCAGCCGCTCGTCACGGCTGGAAGGGGCGACGACGAAGACGGTGGCCAGGCCCTGCTGCTCGGCCGCCTTCCGCCATCCCTCGGACTCCTCGACCGGCAGGTCGGGCAGGATGCAGCCCGCGCCGCCCGCCTCGGCCAGCTCGGTCGCGAACCGCTCGGCGCCGTAGCGGTCCACCGGGTTCCAGTACGTCATGACCAGCACCGGCTTGCCGGTGGCCTGGTGCGCCTCGCGTACGGTGCGCAGCACGTCGGCGATCCGCACGTGGTTCTTGTTGAGCGCGATGTCGTCGGCGGTCTGGATGACCGGCCCGTCCAGCACCGGGTCGCTGTGCGGCAGCCCGACCTCGACGATGTCCGCGCCGCCCTCGAAGGCCGCCTTCACGGCCTCGATCCCGCCGTCCACGGTCGGGAAACCGGCGGGCAGATACGCCACGAGCGCCGCCCGCCCCTCGGCCTTGGCGTCGGCCAGTGCCCGGTCCAACAGCTCTACGTTCCCGCTCACTTGACCGCCACCTCGTTGTCCTCGTCGACCTCGGCGGTCGCGTCGTACAGCCCGAAGTAGCGGGCCGCCGTGTCCATGTCCTTGTCGCCGCGGCCGGAGAGGTTCACCAGCACCAGGCCCTCGGGGCCCAGCTCGCGGCCGATCTCCAGGGCCCCGGCCAGGGCGTGCGCGCTCTCGATGGCGGGGATGATGCCCTCGGTACGGGACAGCAGCCGCAGGGCCTGCATCGCCTCGTCGTCGGTGACCGCGCGGTATTCGGCGCGGCCGATGTCCTTGAGGTACGAGTGCTCGGGGCCGACGCCGGGGTAGTCCAGGCCCGCCGAGATCGAGTACGGCTCGGTGATCTGGCCCTCGTCGTCCTGGAGGACGTAGGAGCGCGAGCCGTGCAGGATGCCCGGCTCGCCCTCGGTGAGGGTGGCCGCGTGCTCCCCGGTGGCCACGCCGTGGCCCGCGGGCTCGCAGCCGACCAGCCGGACCCCGGTGTCGGGCAGGAAGGCGTGGAAGAGGCCCATGGCGTTGGAGCCGCCGCCGACGCAGGCGACGGCCGCGTCCGGCAGCCGGCCGGTGCGCTCCAGGAGCTGGCGGCGCGCCTCGACGCCGATCACCCGGTGGAAGTCGCGGACCAGCGCGGGGAAGGGGTGCGGTCCCGCGACCGTGCCGAACAGGTAGTGCGTGCGGTCCACGTTGGCGACCCAGTCGCGGAACGCCTCGTTGATGGCGTCCTTCAGCGTCCGGCTGCCGGAGGTCACCGAGACCACCTCGGCGCCGAGCATCCGCATCCGCGCGACGTTGAGCGCCTGGCGCTGGGTGTCGATCTCGCCCATGTAGATCGTGCAGTCGAGGCCGAACAGCGCGCAGGCGGTCGCGGTGGCGACGCCGTGCTGGCCCGCGCCGGTCTCCGCGATCACGCGGGTCTTGCCCATCCGCTTGGTCAGCAGCGTCTGGCCCAGCACGTTGTTGATCTTGTGCGAGCCGGTGTGGTTCAGGTCCTCCCGCTTGAGGAAGACCCGCGCCCCGCCCGCCTGCTCGGCGAACCGGGGGACCTCCGTGAGGGCGCTCGGGCGGCCCGCGTAGTTGGCCATCAGGTCGTTCAGCTCGGCCGCGAAGGCGGGGTCGGTCTTCGCCTTCTCGTACTCGACGGCCACCTCGTCCACGGCGGCGACCAGCGCCTCCGGGATGAACTTGCCGCCGAACGCGCCGAAGTAGCCCGCGGGGGTGGGGACGGATCCGTCCGGATCCGGATGGAAGAAGTCGTGCGTTTCTGACATGGGGTATCCCTGGCTGTGCGCCGTCAGGCGCGGGTGAAAGGGGGGACGCGTACGCGTGTCCGCGTCGTGCGTACGTGGCTCTGCTCGCGGCTCAGCCGCGGCGCCATCGCCTGCCGTTCACCTGGCCGGGCTCGCACCCGATCACATACCGCACCCGGCGCCCCAGCACCTTGCGCGCCGGCGCGCGGCAGCCGCGTGGGCGGCAACCGGGGGCGAGACGCGCGGCAAGGGACATGCGCCCGAGTCTAGCCCTCCGGGCAGGTCCCCCCTCCCAGTGCCCGGCCCCCGGGTGCGTTCGGCCAACACAGGGCCTTGCTTTGAGGGCGCGGTCCCGCGCGGCGCCTTCGCGCGGGGCCTTGTTTTTTCCGGGGCGCGAGGAACTGCGCGAGCAACCCACCACCGGCCGGGGGTCCGGACACCACCGAACTACCCCACCGGGGCGGGCGGTGACCTACGGAAGCATCGCGGCTGAGCGCGCAGTCCCCCGCGCCCCTCAAAGATCGGCTCACCGCCCGGACGAAAGACGGTCGCCCCGTCAGGGGCGCGAGGAACTGCGCGAGCAACCCACCACCGGCCGGGGGTCCGGACACCACCGAACTACCCCGCCGGGGCGGGCGGTGACCTACGGAAGCATCGCGGCTGAGCGCGCAGTCCCCCGCGCCCCCTAACGGGGCACGTCCCTCGCAAAGAACCGCCCCGCAAAGCGCGGGCCGCGCGCCCTGACGGGGCACCGTCGTGCCTAAGGGACCCTCCCCCGGAGGGGGTTAGCGGCCGAAGCGGAGGGCGGGGTGGGCGCCGGCAGCCACGAGATCGGCGACCGCGGCACGCGGATCCTTGCCGGTGACGAGCGACTCGCCGACGAGCACGGCGTCGGCGCCGTCATTGGCGTAGGCGATCAGGTCGTGGGGACCACGGACCCCGGACTCGGCGATCTTCACGATGTGGTCGGGAATCTCGGGCGCGACACGGGCGAAGTTCCCGCGGTCGACCTCAAGGGTCTTGAGATTACGCGCGTTGACCCCGATGATCTTCGCCCCGGCGTCCACCGCCCGCTCGACCTCCTCCTCGTCGTGCACCTCGACGATCGGGGTGAGGCCGATCGACTGGGCGCGCTCGACGAGCGAGACGAGGGCGTCCTGGTCGAGCGCGGAGACGATCAGCAGGGCGAGGTCGGCACCGTAGGCGCGGGCCTCCCAGAGCTGGTACGCGGTGACGATGAAGTCCTTGCGCAGGACCGGGATGTCGACCTTGGCGCGGACCGCTTCGAGGTCGGCGAGAGAGCCGCCGAACTTCCGCTCCTCGGTGAGGACGCTGATGACGGCGGCGCCGCCCGCCTCGTAGTCGGCGGCGAGCCCCGCGGGGTCGGCGATGGCGGCCAGCGCGCCCTTGGAGGGGCTGGACCGCTTGACCTCGCAGATCACCTTGACGCTGTCGCCGCGCAGAGCGGCCACCCCGTCCTTGGCGTCACGCGCCTTGGTGGCCCGCTCCTTGAGTTCGTCGAGGGTGACGCGGGCCTGCCGCTCGGCGAGGTCAGCGCGGACTCCGTCGATGATCTCGTCGAGCACACTCACGCGAGAGCTCCCCTTCCGGACCGGGTTCGTACAGCGAAATGATCAAGCCAATGGTGGGAACCACCGACACTCCGATGGTATCGGGCGCCGGGCGCAGTGCCCGCATCCGGGGATTCGCGGTCCCACCACCTGGACAAACATGCCCCGGAAGGCGGGCGGGTCACGGGATCAGCGCCGCGCCGAACGGCAGGTTCCGGACAACGGTGAAGACCAGCGCCAGGGCGAGGAGCGCCTTCCCGTACGCCGGGCGCAGCACGGGTTCGAACGGTCTGCCGCGCAGCCTGCGGGTGAACCAGACGGCCCACACGACGGCGAAGACGACGTATCCGGCCACCGCGAGCGCGTTGCAGCCCAGCGCCGTGCCGAGGTGGCCGTGGGCGACGGCGTAGGCGCTGCGCAGGCCGCCGCAGCCGGGGCAGTAGATCCCGGTGTAGTGCAGCAGCGGGCAGGCCGGGTAGTGGCCGGGCGTGTTGGGGTCGACGGCGCCGACGTACGCGAAGGCGCCCGCCACCACGCCGAGGAGGGCGAGCGGTACGGCGGCGCGCGAGGCGGCGCCGAGGGCCGCTCCGGGAGCCGTACCGCGCGCCGCCGCGGGGGTCCGGCCTGCGGCCCGACCTGCTGTGTCGTGAATCACATCGCCGATTCTGCCCCCGGACGCACGAAGGCGCAGCGCGCGGACCCGGAGGTCGGCGGCTGCGCCCGGCGGGCGGGACCGGTGGGGTCAGGCGCTGGCGGGCGCCTCAGCGGGCGACTCCGTGTGCGTCGTCCCCTCCGGGGTGCGGACCTCCTGCGCGGCGTGGGCGCGGGCGACCCGTACCTCGGGTGACTCCTTGCTGCCCAGGCCCATGAGCTTCATCGCACCGCCGACGACGGGGCCGAGCAGGATGACGCCCATGCTCGCCCAGAAGGGGACCGGCTGGGCGGCGACCATGAACACGCCTCCGGCACAGAAGCCGATGAACGAGATGATCGAGCCGGTCCACGCGGCGGGGGTGTGGCCGTGGTCGTGATGGACCGCCATGAGTGCTCCCTGAATCCTCTCGGTCGGCGGCGTCCTTTCGCCGCCGACTTCGTCTTCCATTGTTGCGCGTGTTCCGGGGTTGCCGTGCACGGGGGTGGAACGGGCGGGCACGGTACGCGCGGGACCGGTCAGCCGGGGGCCTGCGTGGGGTCCTCGCCCCGGTCCAGCGCCTTCCACAGGTCCTCGGCCCGGTCGGGGTCGATCGGCGCGGGCGCGGCGGCGGCCCTGCCGCGCAGCGAGGGGCGGCTGCCCGGCCGGTCGTAGCGGCTGGACATCGCGGGCCAGGCGTGGCCGTAGCGCAGTGCGAGCAGGCCCGCGAGGAGCAGCAGGACGCCGCCGGCGACGGCGACCAGCGGCCAGCCGGTGGTGCTCGTGTGGCCCGCGGTGGCGCGGGTGAGGCCGGACGCGGCGGCGGCCCGTTCGTTGAGGGCGCCGGTGGCCGCGCGGCGGGCGAGCACGACGACGACCACGCCGAGGCCGGAGAGCGTGAGCAGCCCGGAGACGACGTAGCGGCCGATCCGGCGTACGGCGAAGACGGCGACGAGCGCGGCCAGGCCGACCAGGGCCAGCGCGCCGGGCAGCGCGGTGGCCTGGCTGCCGGTGGCGTGCACCGGGAGGGTGCCCTGGCCGAAGGCGACGGTGCCGCGCGCCCAGGTCTTGCCCGCCGCGAGCAGCACGACGCTGGCGCCGATCACGCCGCACGCGAGCGCGACGGCGAGGACGCGCATGGCGGTGCGCCGCGCGGCCGAGGGCGCGGCACCGGGGCCGGTACCGCGCTCAGGCCCGGCTTCGGTCGCCCGGTCGGGCTCGACCTCGGTCTCGCGGTCGGTCGCGGCTTCGGTCTCGACGGCTTGGTCAGCGCGGGGCTGAGGGACGGCACTCACCCCACCACTATCGCCTGTCGGCGCGGCGGCCCGTCCGGCGGGGGCACCGGGCGGCCGGATCGGGGGTCGCGGCGCGCGGCTGAAAACACGCCGTGGCGATCGGTCCCGAATGGCCCCGAAGCGGTACGGAACGGCCATCGCACACCACACCGGGACGACTCAATTTCACACCTGTCGGGAGGTCAGCACCAGGCAATGCCTTGCCCAACTCCCTTACGTCACAAGTAAAGCGGAGGTATAGCTTCCAGCCCCCTCCTTGTTGGCGTGCGCTCGTCACCATACGTTCTCGGCCGTCCCACTGATGTCAACTCGCACCAATGGCACCACCTGTCACGCATCCCACAAGCCCCCGGTTCACCCCCACAGGAGGCAATAGTTGCGTTCGATCACCCTCACACCCACTGCCCGCCGCACCGCGCTCGCGGTCACCGCCGCCGCCGGACTGGCCCTGTCAGGGCTGGCCCTGGCGCCGTACGCCGGTGCCTCCCCCGCCGCGCACGGCGTCAGCACCGCGCGCTCCTGCGCCGTCAGCACCCATCCGGACGTGATGGCGTGCAAGGCGCTCAAGGTCACCCAGGGCGTCAACACGCTCAAGAAGTCCACCGGTTCGGTGAACCCGGCCGCGGCCCCCTCCGGCTTCGGCCCGGCCGATCTCCAGAGCGCGTACGCCCTGCCCTCCTCCGGCGGGTCCGGCGCGACCGTGGCGATCGTCGACGCGTACGACGACCCCAACGCCGAAGCGGATCTGGCCACTTACCGCTCCACGTACGGCCTGCCCGCCTGCACCACCGACAACGGCTGCTTCTCGAAGGTCGGCCAGTCCGGCAGCGCCTCTTCGCTGCCGAGCGCCGACGCGGGCTGGGCCGAGGAGATATCGCTCGACCTCGACATGGTCAGCGCCGCCTGCCCCGACTGCCACATCCTCCTGGTCGAGGCCGACGACTCCTCGATGACCAACCTGGGCGAGTCCGTCAACACCGCGGTGTCGCTGGGCGCGAAATACGTCTCCAACAGCTACGGCGGCGGCGAGTCCTCCTCGGACCCGTCGTACGACAGCTCGTACTTCGACCACCCCGGTGTCGCCATCACCGTCAGCGCCGGTGACAGCGGCTACGGCGCCGAGTACCCGGCCGCCTCCCAGTACGTCACCGCCGTCGGCGGCACCTCGCTCACCAGCGACTCCTCCAGCCGTGGCTGGACCGAGTCCGTCTGGACGGGCACCGGCTCCGGCTGCTCCTCCTACGACGCCAAACCGTCCTGGCAGACCGACGCCGACTGCGGCAAGCGCACCATCGCCGACGTCTCGGCGGTCGCCGACCCCGCGACGGGCGTCGCCGTCTACGACACGTACAGCTCGGACACCGGCTGGGAGGTCTTCGGCGGCACCAGCGCCTCGTCGCCGCTGATCGCGGCCGTCTACGCCCTCGCCGGGGCGCCCTCGGCCGGGTCCTACCCCGCCTCGTTCCCCTACGCGCACTCCGACGCGCTCAACGACGTGGCCAGCGGCTCGAACGGCTCGTGCGGCGGCTCGTACCTGTGCACCGGCGTGAGCGGCTTCGACGGCCCGACGGGCCTCGGCACGCCGAACGGCACGGCGGCCTTCGCGGGCTGACTGCGCCCCCTAAGCGCGCGAGGAACCGCGCGACGAGCCACGACGTGCGCGCACGTCGTGGCTCGTCGCTCACGCCCCTCGAAGACCGGCCGACCGCCTTCGGAAGCCGACCGTCACAGGCGGTTGGCCGTGGCCACCGCGCGCAGGACGGCGGCGGCCTTGTTGCGGCACTCGGTGTCCTCGGCCACCGGATCGCTGTCGGCGACGACACCGGCCCCGGCCTGGACGTAGGCGGTGCCGTCGCGGAGCAGCGCCGTACGGATGGCGATGGCGGTGTCGGAGTCACCGGCGAAGTCGAGGTAACCGACGCAGCCGCCGTACAGACCGCGCCGGGACGGCTCCAGCTCCTCGATGATCTGCATGGCGCGCGGCTTGGGGGCGCCGGAGAGGGTGCCCGCGGGGAAGCAGGCGGTGAGCACGTCGAAGGCGGTACGGCCCTCGGCGACCTGGCCGGTGACGGTCGAGACGATGTGCATGACGTGGGAGTAGCGCTCGACGGACATGAAGTCGACGACCTCGACGCTGCCGGGTTCGCAGACGCGGCCCAGGTCGTTGCGGCCGAGGTCGACCAGCATCAGGTGCTCGGCGCGTTCCTTGGGGTCGGCCAGCAGTTCCTCGGCCAGCGCGGTGTCCTGTCGCGGGGTGGCGCCGCGCGGGCGGGTGCCCGCGATCGGGTGGACCATGGCGCGGCCGTCCTCGACCTTGACCAGGGCCTCGGGGCTGGAGCCGACGACGTCGAAATCGCCGCCCTCGCCGCCGGGGAAGCGGAAGAGGTACATGTACGGGCTGGGGTTGGTGGCCCGCAGGACGCGGTAGACGTCGAGCGCGCTGGCCGTGCACGGGGTCTCGAAGCGCTGCGAGGGGACGACCTGGAAGGCCTCACCCGCGCGGATACGTTCCTTGATGTCGTCGACCGCGCGCTGATAGGCGGCGCCGCCCCACAGGGCGGTGTACTCCGGCAGTTCCGACGGCGGCAGCTCGACGGGGACGTATTCGACCGGCTTGGCCAGGTCGGCCTGCATGGCGTCGAGGCGGGCGACGGCGTCCGCGTGGGCCTCGTCCACCCCGGTGTCGCGGTCGTTGTGGTTGATCGCGTTGGCGATCAGCAGGACCGTGCCGTCCCAGTGGTCGAGGACGGCGAGGTCGGAGGTGAGCAGCATGGTCAGTTCCGGCAGCCGCAGGTCGTCGCGGGTCCGCTCGCCGATCCGCTCCAGGCGGCGCACGATGTCGTAGCCGAGGTAGCCGACCATGCCGCCGGTGAAGGGCGGCATCCCCGCCGCCAGGTCGCGCGGGGTGTGCAGGGCGTCGACGGTGACGCGCAGCGCCTCCAGCGGGTCGCCGTCGACCGGGACGCCGACCGGCGGCGTGCCGAGCCAGTGCGCCTGGCCGTCGCGCGCGGTGAGCGTGGCGGCCGACCGTACGCCGACGAAGGAGTAGCGCGACCACGTCCGGTCTCCCCCGGAGCCTTCGGCCTGGGAGGTGCCTCCGTCCGCCGACTCCAGCAGGAACGTTCCCGTCCGCTCCCCCGCGAGCTTGCGGTACAGCCCGACCGGAGTGTCGCCGTCGGCGAGCAGCCTGCGCGTCACGGGAATCACCCGGCGGTCGACCGCCAGCTTGCGGAAGGTCTCAAGGTCCATGAGCCGAGATTAGTGGTCACGGCCGGGCGCCGGGAGCGGCCGGTACGGCGCAGCGCGGACCGGCTGGCCGAGCGGCAGCACGTCGGCGTCGAAACACGTGCGGTCGCCGGTGTGGCAGGCGGCGCCGACCTGGTCGACCTTCACCAGCAGGGTGTCGCCGTCGCAGTCCAGCGCGACGGACTTGACGTGCTGGACGTGGCCCGAGGTGTCGCCCTTGACCCAGTACTCCTGGCGGCTGCGGCTCCAGTAGGTGCAGCGGCCGGTGGTGAGGGTGCGGTGCAGGGCCTCGTCGTCCATCCACCCCAGCATCAGCACTTCACCGGTGTCGTATTGCTGGGCGATGGCGGGTACGAGTCCGTCGGCCGTGCGCTTGAGGCGGGCGGCGACTGCTGGGTCGAGTGCGGTGGCGGGCATGGTGACCATTCTGCCGCCGAATATCAAGAACTCGAAAAGTGTCAATAACCGGCAAAGAGGGCAAGTGAGTTGACCACCATCCGGTTGTCGCTCGCTCATGTCACCCGTATGGGGCATCCTGCCTGCATGGGTTTTCCACCACCGCCGCAAGAAGGACCGCCGCCGCCTCCGGATCAAGGAGGCGGTTTCGGGCCACCGCAGGGCTTCGGCCCCCCTCCTCCCCCGCCGCCCGCTGACGGTGGCTATGGCTATCCGCAACAAGGCGGCGGTCAGAACTACGGTTATCCGCAGGAGCCGACGCAGGCCGCGCCAGGTCCATACGGCCAGCAGGGCTACGGTCAGCAGGGCGGCTACGGCCAGCCGGGGCCGCCCGGACCGCCGGCTCCGCCCGGTGGCTACGGCTACCCGCAGGGCCCCGGCGGCTACCCGCCGCCCCCGCCGCCGCCGAACAACACCAAGCGCAATGTGCTGATCGCGATAGCCGCGGTCGTGGTGATCGGCGGTATCGGCACCGCGGTCGCCGTCTCCGGCGGCAGTGACAGCAAGAACGACGCGAAGCCGACGCCGTCGATCAGCGGTCTGCCGTCAGGACTGCCGTCCATGCCGTCCTTCACGGAGCCGACGCCCAGCTTCACGCTGCCGTCGGACACCCCGACCTTCGACACCCCGACCGACGACCCGTTCACCGATTTCCCGAGCATCACCCCGACCGAGAAGGTCGTGCCGTACGTGGTGCTCTCGCCGGGCAAGTGCTTCGACGCGCCGACCCTCACGCCGACCGTCGACACGGTGACCACCAAGTCGTGCAGCTCCGCGCACGACGGCCAGGTCGTCGCCAACGAGACGCTGTCCGGCACCTTCAGCACCGACTCGGAGATCCAGTCGAAGGCGCTGGAGCTGTGCACGGCCGACGCCAAGAAGCACCTCCCCGCGGACGGGCGGCTGTACTACCCGTACGCGCTCTTCCCGAAGCTGACCACCTACGAGCTCCAGGGCCGCAAGACGGTGACCTGCTCGCTCACGCTCAACAACGGCACCAACAGCAAGAAGCTCTACGCTCCGCTGGGCTGACGCCTCACGGGGGCGGCAGGGGCGGGGAGCGGACGTATCGGCCAAGAGGCCGTTAATCTGGGGTCATGTCGACACATGCCCAGCGCGAACGTCTGCTCCTCGCCGATCTGCTGGAGCAGTCAGGACCCGACGGCCCGACGCTGTGCGAGGGCTGGTCCACCCGCGACCTGGCCGCGCACGTCGTGGTACGCGAACGGCGCGGTGACGCGGCGGCGGGGCTTGTCATCCCGCAGCTCAAGGACCGCGCGGAACGGGTCCGCAAGGAGTACGCGCGAAAGCCGTACGAAGAGCTGATCCAGCTCATCAGGACCGGCCCGCCGCGGATGTCGCCCTTCACCATCAAGCAGGTGGACGAGGCCTCCAACACCGTCGAGTTCTACGTCCACGCCGAGGACGTCAGGCGTGCCACGCCCGACTGGACGCCGCGTGCCATCGACCCCGTCTTCGCCGACACGCTGTGGGCGCGGCTGGAGCGTGCCGCCCGGCTCGCGGGCCGCCGCTCCCCGGTCGGCCTGGTGCTGCGCCGTCCGAACGGCCAGACCGCCGTCGCCCGCAAGGGCTCTCCCGTGGTGACCGTGACTGGTGAGCCGTCCGAGCTGACGATCTTCGTCTTCGGCCGCCAGGACGCCGCCGAGGTCGAGGTGGACGGCGACAAGGACGCGGTGGCGCGGCTGTACGCGGCGAAGCTCGGGCTGTGACGCGGTAGGCGGCAGCGCGTCCGCCGCTTGGGCGGGCGATAGAGCCTCGGCCCCGTCGACCCTGGGCTTCTCACAGGGCGCTGTTGCCGGACACCACAGCGCTCGCCAGCAGGGACAGGGCGGCGCACTGCTCGTCGGTGAGGTCGGCCGCGAGCGCCCGGATCCGCCGATCGGCGTCGGCCTCCAGCGCCCGGGCCGCCGCCCGCCCTTCGTCGGTCAGTGACACCTGTACGGCGCGGCCGTCGTGCGGCGCGGGGGTGCGGCGGACCAGACCGCGGCGCTCGGCCCGGTCGACCAGGCCGGTGATGCTGGATTTGTCCAGCTCCAGATGGCGGGCGAGTTCCCGCATGCCCGGCTCCCGGTCCCTGAGCACGCCCAGCAGGCGCAGCTGGATGACCGACAGGCCCAGCTCGGCCGCGACCTTCCCCAGCGCGTTCTGCACGAGGAACGAGAGCTGCGCCAGAGCGTCGACGATTCCCAGGTCAGCCGCGTGCGCGGGCGGTTCGTCGTGCGCTCGGGCGGACGGTGCGGCGGGGGCGGCGTCGTGTGGCATGGCCTCATCGTACTTGATTTAGTACGTGGCACCAATTAATTTGGTTGGTGTCACGTACTAATCCTGCGTACCCGCCTCCGAGGAGCCGTCATGCACGCCGCCGTCGTCCGCTCGTTCGACCAGCCGCCGCGCTACGAGGAGTTCGAGACCCCGAAGGCCGACGAGGGGCACGTCCTGGTGGACGTGCTCGCCGCCGGACTGCACCCGCGGGTCCGCTCCGGCGCCAACGGCACGCACTACACCAGTGACGGGCGGCTGCCGCTGATCCCCGGCGTGGACGGTGTCGGGCGGCTGCCCGACGGCAGCTCGGTGTACTTCGTGGCCGACGACGACGTGCCCGGCACCATGGCCGAGCGGGCGCTGGTCGACCTGCGGCGCGCCGTACCGCTGCCCGCGGACGCCGACCCGGTGATCGTCGCGGCGGCGATGAACCCCGCCATGTCCTCGTGGGTCGCGCTGCGCCGCCGGATCTCCTTCCGGGCGGGCCAGAGCGTGCTGGTGCTCGGCGCGACGGGGAACGCCGGACAGATGGCCGTACAGATCGCCCGGCACCTCGGCGCCGAGCGAGTCGTGGCCGCCGGGCGGGACGCCGACCGGCTCGCCCTGCTCGGCGGCCTCGGCGCCACGGACGTGGTCTCCCTCGCGGGCGACCCCGAGGAGGCCGCCGACCGGCTCGGCGAGGCCGCGGCGGACGTGGACGTCGTGATCGACTACACCTGGGGCTCGCCGACCGAGCGGGCCCTCCCCGCGCTGCTCACCCGCCGCACCGACCGCGCCGCCGCCCTCGACTGGATCCAGATCGGCTCCACGGCCGGACCCGACATCACCCTGCCGTCCTTCGTCCTGCGCGCCGCCAATCTCCGCGTCATGGGCAGTGGCCAGGGCTCCCTCACCGCCGCGGGCATCGTCGCCGAACTTCCTTCGCTGGTCGCTCAGCTCACGGCCGGGGTCTTCTCCGTCGCGGCCGACGCCGTTTCCCTCTCCGAGGTCGAGCGCGCCTGGACGGCTCCCGTCGAGCCGGGCCGCCGGCTCGTCCTCGCGCCGACCGCGTGACCCGGCTTCTTCAGGCCGGGGAGGACGCGCGCTCAGCCACCACCGGGCTTTCAGCCCGATAACAACAGCATCTGCCCCGATGGGGCGGGTTCTCAAAGCCGCACCACCGCCGTGCCTGAGCGCGCAGTTCCTCCCCCAGCCTTCGGCCGAGAGGCACCCCCAACACCCCTGGTAGGCAACCTCCCGCGCAAGGGGAGGGCACAGGGGGCGTGCCCCTCAAAGCAAAAGATCGGCGCACCGCCGTTCGTTCGGCTAGGCGACGACCTTGGCGAGGAAGGCGTCGAGGTTGCGGAGGGTGCGGGCGATCTGTTCGTCGAGGGTGAGGGTCTCCTCGAGCCGTTTGACCAGGGCGGAGCTCTTTTTGCCTCGGACGTAGAGGGAACAGGCGAGGTCGGCGCACATGTAGAGGGCGACGGTGTTGCCCTGGCGGCCGGCGGCGCCGGCGAGGGGGGCGGCCAGGAGGTCGACGCCGCCGCCGGAGTGGCCGGTGAGGCAGAGGGAGCAGAGGCTGCTGCGCATCAGATTGCGCCGGGCGCCGGGTGCGATCCGCAGGACGATGCCCACGGGCTCGTCGCCGGGCCGCACCAGATAGGCGCGGTCGCGGGCGCCGGGGTCGCGCCAGCCCAGGAAGTCCAGGTCGCTCCACAGCAGGTCGCCCAGATCCCTGGGCAGGCTGATCCGCTTCGCCTCCCCCTTGGAGCAATTGACGAACGAGCCGCGAATCTGCGCATCACCGAGCGGGTCCATGAGCGCGAAGCTAACAGGAGGCCCCCGGGCACGTCACAGCATTTTCTCGGCGTCAGTCCCGGCCCGCGGCCACCGGCTCAGCGGGCGTCAGTCCCGACCCGCGGCCACCGGCTCAGCGGGCGTCAGTCCCGACCCGCGGCCACCGGCTCGGCGGCAGCCGTCACGTCCGCCGCCGGGCGCGGGGCCGGCTTCCTGCGGGGAAGTTCCGCGGTGCGGATCGCGGGGGTGGCGAGGCCGACAACGCCTCCGGTCATGGTGAGGACGGCGCTGGTGAGGAAGACGGGGGCCGGGCCCCAGGCGGCGACGGCGGCGCCGAAGAGCGGGTAGGCCAAGGGGGCGAGGCCGAAGCTGCTGAGGCTCATCACCGAGGTCACGCGGCCGAGGTAGCCGGGGTCGGCTGCCGACTGGGTGAGGGCGTACGCGAGGCTGCCGCAGATGCCGCAGAACAGGCCGCTCAGCGCGGCGACGGCGACCGCGAGGGCCAGCGAGGGCGCCACGCCGATCAGGCCGACGCCCGCGGCGCCCGCGAAGAGGGCGCCGATCTGGACGGCCCCGGCCCGCGGCAGGCGGCCCCGTACGGTCAGCAGCAGCGCGCTGCACCCGGCGCCCGCGCCGAAGCCCGCGATGATCCAGCCGTAGCCGGACGAGCCCCAGCCGCGGTGCTGGGCGAGCAGGATCATGCCGACGTTCAACGGGCCGACCAGGCCCAGTTCGCAGATGGCGGCGGACAGGACCAGCGGGCCGACGAGCCGGTGGCGGCGGACGTACCGCAGTCCGTCGAGCAGATCCCGCCAGGCGCTCGCGCCCTCCTCGGGCCCGTCGCTCCCGGCGGGCGCCTCGGGCAGCGGGCTCATGCGGGTGGCGATCAGCAGCGGTACGGAGACCGCGAAGAGCGCGCCCGCCAGGGCGAAGGCGGCCGGTGCGCCGCCGAGCCCCATCGCGAGGCCGCCGACCGGCGGTCCGACGATGGTGCCGAAGCGGATGGTGAGGGACCGCATGCCCTGCAACCGGGTGAGCTGGTCGGCGGCGACGATCCGCGGCGGCAGCGCGCCCACGGCCGGCATGAACAGCGCGTCCACGACGCCGAAGAGCAGCGAGACCACGACCAGCAGCCACAGGCCGGGCGAGGAGAGCGCCAGCGTCGCCGCGGCGCCGAGGATCAGCGCGCAGCGCACCGCGTCGCCGCCGATCACCACCTTGCGCGGCCCGAACCGGTCGGCGATCACTCCCCCGCCGAGCATCAGCACCGCGCGCGGCACCGCGCCGACCGCCATCACCAGGCCCACCTGCGTCGGCGGCGCCACCTTGGCGGCGGCGAAGCCGAGGGCGAGGAAGTAGACGGAGTCGCCGAGCATGGACGCGGTGTACGCGATCAGCCAGCGCAGGGCGTTCCCGTCCTTGTGCGCGGGCCTGCCGTGCGGTGTTGCGGATATCGCGGTCGCCGTCATGGTGGCGGCCCTCCTCTGGTCTCGACGTAGGGTCGGGCGCGGTCTCAGGGGCCTTCCGCGGTCACTCCCGGAACGGGAATCCGTACATCTGCACGGCCACGAGTTCCCGCCCCTCGGTGTCGCCCGCCTCGACCGCCGCCTTGCCGCGGTCGATCCAGCGGCGCATGAGCGCGGTGATCTCCTCGTCCATCTCGTGGAGTTCGGCGGCGCTGAGCCGTGGCATGTACTCGGAGCTGAAGGAGGCGTCGGTCCACTTGCCCGCCCAGGCGGCCTGCTGGGCCAGGTAGCGCTCGTACCGCTCGTAACGGCTGGCCAGGAGCTGCCTGGTGACCTCGTTGACGACGGCGACGCCCTCGGGCCGGTCCGTGAAGTCCCCACTGCGGAAGGAGAAGCCGCGTTCGGCGGAGACCTTCCACCAGCGCTCGCGGCCGTCGGTGCTCTTCTCGGGGGCCTCGACGATGAAGCCGTGGGCGGCGAGCTTGCGCAGGTGGTAGCTGACCAGGGACACCGCCTCGTCCACCTGGTCGGCCAGGTGGGAGGCGGTGGCGGCACCCGAGGTGACCAGGTGGCGGTAGAGCTGGATGCGCAGCGGGTGGGTGAAGACCTTCAGCGCGTCGAGGTCGGTGATGCGCTGGGCCTGGGGCCGGGGGGCGTCGTCATTTTCTGGCACGACCACCAGCCTAGTTAGGAAAGAGAAGTTGCGCAATTTAATTTGCGCAACTTCTCTTTCTCATCTGTTCACCGGCAGTGGACCGGGCGCCCCCGGCAGGATGTCGGGCATGTCACTCGACGGCACCCGCGCGCACCTCCGCGGCCCCGGCGACCTGCCCCCGCTGGTCGAACGCGCCGCCCGCACCGCACAGCACCTCGGCTTCCCCTACTCCTGCCGCCCCGAGCAGGGCCGCCTGCTGCGCGCGCTCGCCGCGGGCGCCACCCGTATCGGCGAGACCGGTACGGGACTTGGAGTAGGGCTCGGTTGGCTGGTCACGGGCATGCGGGACGACGCCACCGCGGTGAGCGTCGAGCGCGATCCGGGGCGCGCCGAAACGGCCGCCTGGTTGTTCTCGGAACTCGCGCCGCAGGTCACCGTCGAATGCGGCGACTGGAAGGACATCGCCGCGCACGGCCCCTTCGACCTGCTGGTCCTCGACGGCGGCGGCCAGGGGAAGGGGGACGAGGCGGCCGATCCCGTGGAGCTGCTGCGGCCCGGCGGCGTCCTCGTCGTGGACGACTTCACGCCCGCCGCGCGGTGGCCGCCGCTGCACGAGGGCAGCCCGGATCTGGCCAGGCTGCACTGGCTGGAGCACCCGGCGCTGCGCTCGGTGGAGATACCGCTCGCGCCGGACCTCGCGGCGCTGGTCTGCACCCGCCGCCAGGACTGAGCCGTCAAAAAGCGCAGCCGCCGCACATGGAGAGCGCCGGCCGACGGAAACCCCGCCGCTCAGCGCACCGGGTGCCCGGCCTCCCGCAGCGCCGTCTTGACCTCGCCGATCCGCAGGTCTCCGAAGTGGAAGACGGACGCGGCCAGTACGGCGTCGGCGCCCGCCGCCACCGCGGGCGCGAAGTCGGCGAGGCGGCCCGCGCCGCCGGAGGCGATCACCGGGACCGTCACCAGCTTGCGGACGGCCGCGATCATCTCCGTGTCGTAGCCGTCCTTGGTGCCGTCCGCGTCCATCGAGTTGAGCAGGATCTCGCCCGCGCCCAGCTCGGCCGCGCGCTGCGCCCACTCCACCGCGTCGATGCCGGTGCCGCGCCGCCCGCCGTGCGTGGTGACCTCGAAGGAACCCGAGGGGGTGCGCCGCGCGTCCACCGACAGCACCAGCACCTGCCGGCCGAACCGCTCGGCGATCTCCCGGATCAGCTCGGGCCTGGCGATGGCCGCCGTGTTGACGCCCACCTTGTCGGCGCCCGCGCGCAGCAGCAGGTCCACGTCCGTGACCGTCCGCACACCGCCGCCCACCGTGAGCGGGATGAAGACCTGCTCGGCCGTACGGCGGACGACGTCGTACGTGGTCTCCCGGTCGCCGGAGGACGCGGTGATGTCCAGGAAGGTCAACTCGTCGGCGCCCTCGGCGTCGTAGAGCTTGGCCATCTCCACCGGGTCGCCCGCGTCCCGCAGATTCCGGAAGTTGACGCCCTTCACGACGCGGCCGTTGTCCACGTCGAGGCAGGGGATGACACGGACCGCGAGGGTCATCTGCCGGCTCCTCGGTAGGCTTCGATCTCCACCTCGACCAGGACACGGGAGTCCATGAAACCGGCCACCACGACCATGGTGGCGGCGGGCCGCACGGCCCCGAACAGCTCCCGGTGGGCGCGCCCGACGTCGTCGGCGTCCCTGGCGTGGCTCATGTACATGCGGGTGCGGATCACGCTGTCGGGCCCGAGGCCGAAGGGCTCGATCGCCGCCAGCGCGTTCCCGAAGGCGAGCAGGGCCTGTTCGTACGGGCTGCCCTCGCCGCGCACCTCGCCGTCGACGAGGGGCATCGTGCCGGACACCAGGACCATGTCCCCCGCCGCGACGGCGCGGGCGAAACCGATGGTCTCCTCCAGCGGGCTTTCGGACTGGTCGCGCCGTACTGCGGGGGTCTCCGTCATCGTGATACCGCCTCCAGGGCTTCTTCCAAGGTGAACGCCTTGGCGTAGAGCGCCTTTCCGACAATCGCGCCTTCGACACCCCGCGGCACGAGAGTCGCGATGGCGCGCAGGTCGTCGAGGGACGAGACGCCGCCGGACGCGACGACCGGCCGGTCGGTGGCCGCGCAGACCCCGGCGAGCAGTTCCAGGTTGGGGCCCTGGAGCGTACCGTCCTTGGCGATGTCGGTGACGACGTACCGCGCGCAGCCCTCGGAGTCCAGCCGGGCCAGCGTCTCGTAGAGGTCGCCGCCGTCGCGGGTCCAGCCCCGGCCGCGCAGCGTGGTGCCGCGTACGTCGAGGCCGACCGCGATCCGGTCGCCGTGCTCGGCGATGACCTTGGCGACCCACTCCGGGGTCTCCAGCGCGGCCGTGCCGAGGTTGACGCGGGTGCAGCCGGTGGCCAGCGCGGCGGCGAGCGTGTCGTCGTCGCGGATGCCGCCGGACAGCTCGACCTTGATGTCCATCGAACGGGCCACCTCGGCGATCTGCGCCCGGTTGTCGCCGGTGCCGAAGGCCGCGTCGAGGTCCACCAGGTGCAGCCACTCCGCGCCCGCCGCCTGCCAGGCCAGCGCGGCGGCGTGCGGGTCGCCGTAGGACGTCTCGGATCCGGACTCGCCGTGCACGAGGCGTACGGCCTGGCCGTCCCGGACGTCGACGGCGGGGAGGAGTTCGAGCCTGTTCATCGGGTGCGTCCTACGTCGTAGAAGGGAGGAGGTGGAAGCGGACGGTGGAAGGGGGCCGGGCGGCGTGTGAGAGGGTCCAGCGGGTCGAGCGGTCGACGCGTGAGACCGCGTTAGAGGGTGTCCAGCCAGTTGGTGAGCAACTGGGCGCCCGCGTCGCCGGATTTCTCCGGGTGGAACTGGGTGGCCCACAGCGCGCCGTTCTCCACCGCGGCCACGAACGGCTCGCCGTGTGTGGCCCAGGTGACCTTCGGCGCGCGGATCGCCGCGTTGTGCGTGTCGAATTCCCACTCGCGCACCGCGTAGGAGTGCACGAAGTAGAAGCGGGCGTCGGTGTCCAGGCCCGCGAACTGCCGTGAGTCGGCGGGCGGCCGTACGGTGTTCCAGCCCATGTGCGGGACGACGGGCGCCTTCAGCGGCTCGACCGTGCCGGGCCACTCGTCGAGCCCTTCGGTCTCCACGCCGTGCTCGATGCCGCGGGCGAAGAGGATCTGCATGCCGACGCAGATGCCCATGACCGGCCGTCCGCCGGCCAGCCTGCGGCCGACGATCCAGTCGCCGCGTACGCCCTTCAGCCCCGCCATGCAGGCGGCGAAGGCGCCGACGCCGGGCACCAGCAGCCCGTCGGCGTTCATCGCCCGGTCGAAGTCGGCGGTGATCTCCACCTCGGCCCCGGCGCGCGCGAGCGCCCGCTCGGCCGAACGGACGTTGCCGAAGCCGTAGTCGAGGACGACCACGCTCTTGTGCCTCAGTCCAGTCATGTCGGCTCCTCCCGCTAGAGCTGGAGCAGCCCGGCCGCCAGCGCCATCACGGAGCCGATGGCCAGGACCGCGATCATGCTCTTGGACTGCTTCTGCTGCCAGAAGGAGTAGACGCCTCCGGCGAGGAAGAGCCCGAGCAGGATGAAGAGGGTCGAGTACGTGTTCATAGCGCGCCCTTGGTCGACGGCAGGATTCCGGCGGCGCGCGGGTCGCGCTCGCTGGCGTAGCGCAGCGCCCGGGCGAGCGCCTTGAACTGGCACTCCACGATGTGGTGCGCGTTGCGCCCGTACGGCACGTGGACGTGCAGCGCGATCTGCGCCTGGGCGACGAAGGACTCCAGGATGTGCCGGGTCATCGTGGTGTCGTAGGAGCCGATCATCGGCGCCATGTTCTCCGGCTCGGTGTGCACCAGGTAGGGGCGCCCTGACAGGTCGACGGTCACCTGGGCGAGGGATTCGTCCAGCGGGACCGTGCAGTTGCCGAAGCGGTAGATGCCGACCTTGTCGCCGAGCGCCTGCTTGAACGCGGCACCGAGCGCGAGCGCGGTGTCCTCGATCGTGTGGTGCGTGTCGATGTGCAGGTCGCCCTCGGTCTTCACCGACAGGTCGAACAGGCCGTGCCTGCCGAGCTGGTCGAGCATGTGGTCGTAGAAGCCCACACCGGTGGAGACGGCCACCTGTCCCGTACCGTCCAGGTCGATCTCGACGACGACGGACGTCTCCTTGGTGCTGCGCTCCACGCGGCCCACGCGGGTCATGCGGACTCCTCCGTACGGTGGTGCCTGATGTGCTGCTGGTCGCTGTGTTCCTTGACCACGGTCCTGACGGCGTCGAGGAACGCGTCGTTCTCCGCCGGGGTGCCCGCGGAGACCCGCAGCCAGCCGGGGACGCCGTTGTCCCGGACGAGGACCCCGTGGTCGAGGATCGCCCGCCAGGCGGCGTGGCTGTCGGCGAAGCGGCCGAACTGCACGAAGTTGGCGTCGGACTCGGTGACCGCGCAGCCGATCGCCGTCAACTCGGCGACGAGCCGGTCCCGTTCGTCCTTGAGCTGCTGGACGTAGCCGAGCAGTGTGTCGGTGTGCTCCAGGGCGGCCAGCGCGGTCGCCTGGGTGACCGAGGACAGGTGGTACGGCAGCCGGACGAGCTGCACCGCGTCCACCACGGCGGGGTCGGCCGCCAGATAGCCGAGCCGCAGCCCGGCGGCGCCGAACGCCTTGGACATGGTGCGGGTCAGCACCAGGTGCGGGCGGCCCTCGATCAGCGGCAGCAGCGACGGGCGGTGCGAGAACTCGCCGTACGCCTCGTCCACCACCACCATCGACGGCTTGGCGGCCTGCGCGGCCTCGTACAGCGCCAGTACGGTCGCGGCGTCCACGGCCGTACCGGTCGGATTGTTGGGCGAGCAGACGAACACCACGTCGGGGCGGCGGCGGTGGATCTCGCGGACCGCCGCGTCCACGTCGATCCGGAAATCCGCGTCGCGCGGCCCGGAGATCCAGCCGGTGCCGGTGCCGCGCGAGATCAGCGCGTGCATCGAGTACGACGGCTCGAAGCCGATCGCGGTCCTGCCGGGGCCGCCGAAGGTCTGAAGGAGCTGCTGGATGACCTCGTTGGAGCCGTTGGCCGCCCACACCTGGTCGCTGCTCACGCGGTGGCCCGCGGTCCTGGACAGATACGCGGCCAGCTCGGTGCGCAGCTCGACGGCGTCCCGGTCCGGGTAGCGGTTGAGCTGCCGGGCGGCCTCGGTGACGCGCTCGGCGATCCGGGCGACCAGCGCGTCGGGCAGCGGATACGGGTTCTCGTTGGTGTTCAGCCGCACCGGCACGTCGAGCTGGGGCGCGCCGTACGGGGACTGGCCGCGCAGTTCGTCGCGGATGGGCAGGTCGTCGATGCCGGTCACGGGAGGTCCCATCCGAAGCGGGCCTTGACCGCGGCGCCGTGTGCGGGCAGGTCCTCGGCCTCGGCGAGCGTCACCACGTGGTGGGCGACCTCGGCGAGCGCGTCGCGCGTGTAGTCCACGACGTGGATGCCGCGCAGGAAGGACTGCACGGACAGGCCCGAGGAGTGGCAGGCGCAGCCGCCGGTGGGCAGGACGTGGTTGGAGCCCGCGCAGTAGTCGCCGAGCGAGACCGGGGCGTGCGGGCCGACGAAGATCGCGCCCGCGTTGCGCACGCGGGCCGCGACGGCGGCGGCGTCCTCGGTCTGGATCTCCAGGTGCTCGGCGGCGTAGGCGTCCACCACCTCCAGGCCCTGGTCGAGGGTGTCGACCAGCACGGTCGCCGACTGGCGGCCGGTGAGCGAGGCGGTGATCCGCTGGGTGTGCCGGGTGGCCTCGACCTGGGCCTCCAGCTCCTTGTCGACCGCGTCGGCCAACTCGGGCGAGGTGGTGACCAGGACGGCGGCGGCGAGCGGGTCGTGCTCGGCCTGGCTGATCAGGTCGGCGGCGACGTAGCCGGGGTCGGCGGCGGCGTCGGCGAGGATCGCGATCTCGGTGGGGCCGGCCTCGGCGTCGATGCCGATCCGGCCCTTGAGCAGGCGCTTGGCGGCGGCCACGTAGATGTTGCCGGGGCCGGTGACGAGGTTGACCGGGCGGCACTCGTCGGTGCCGTACGCGAACATCGCGACGGCCTGAGCGCCGCCGGTGGCGTACACCTCGGTCACGCCGAGCAGGGCGCAGGCGGCGAGGATGGTGGGGTGCGGGGAGCCGCCGAAGTCCTTCTGCGGCGGAGAGGCCACCGCGATGCCCTCGACCCCGGCCTCCTGCGCGGGCACGACGTTCATCACGACGGACGACGGGTAGACGGCGAGGCCGCCGGGCACGTAGAGGCCCACGCGCTGGACGGGCAGCCACTTCTCGGTGACGGTCCCGCCGGGTACGACCCGTGTGGTGACGTCTTGGCGGCGCTGCTCGCGGTGGACCAGGCGGGCGCGGCGGATCGACTCCTCCAGCGCGGCGCGCACGGCCGGGTCGAGCGCGGCCAGCGCGTCGCTCAGCGCCCGCTCGGGCACCCGCAGCCGGTCGACCCTGACGCCGTCGAACCGCTCTCCGTACTCGATGACCGCCGCCGTGCCGCGATGGCGCACGTCCTCGCAGATCGGCCGCACGGTGTTCAGCGCCG
Source organism: Streptomyces sp. NPDC008139 (assembly GCF_042957025.1). NCBI lineage: Bacteria > Bacillati > Actinomycetota > Actinomycetes > Kitasatosporales > Streptomycetaceae > Streptomyces > Streptomyces sp. NPDC008139. Next base: position 179,485 of record NZ_JBIBHM010000009.1, on the reverse strand, counting down.
CCTCCACGTCGAACTCGGCTCGGGGCAGCAGGTCGCGGTCGATCCCGCCCTCGGGGAAGGCGGCACCGCGCAGATCGATTCGGGAGATCACCCTGCCAAGTGTAGAGACCCGGGCATGGGGGACGTTCCGCGGTTCCACTCCGTGATACGCCGCCCGGGGCGGGCCCGCCGCTGTCGCGGGCATGCCCTAGCGTGGCGGCGGGTCGTGGGAGGGGGAAGGGTGAGCGAGCGTCGTGGTGAGGGGCCGCCGGGCGACTGGACGGCTGTGGAGCAGGGGATGTGGCGGGCCTTCCGGCTCGGTGCGACCTTCGGGGCGGGGGCCGAGGGGACGCCCTCGGTACGGGCCGACGCCGTCGCGCAGCTGCTGCTGGACGGGCCGCCGCCGGAGCCGGGGCGGGTGGCGGCGCTCAAGCTGGCGGGCCTGCGGATCACCGGCCGTCTGTCGCTGGCGGGCGGCACCGTCGCCCCCTACGTGCAGTTCGACGACTGCCGCTTCGAGGACCAGGTGCTGCTGCCGGAGTGCCGGGCGGGCAGTGTCCGGCTGGTGCGCTGCCACCTCCCGCGGCTGGAGGCCGCCCGGCTCCAGATCACCGGTGACCTGCATCTGCCGCAGTGCGTCGTGACCGGCGGCATCCGCCTGACCGACGCCCGGATCGGCACCGACCTCCTGCTCAACCAGCTCACCGTCCGCCGCGACCGCCACGGCCGCGCCATCGCCGCCGACGGTCTCACCGTCGGCCAGGACCTGGACGCCGAACTCCTGGACCTGCGCGGCGAGTTCAGCCTCCGCAGCGCCCGCGTCGGCGGCCGTCTCAACCTGCGCGGCGCCACCCTGCGCAATCCGTACGGCCGCGACGCGCTCAACGCCGCCCGGACCACGGTCGAGCACACCGTCTACCTCACCACCAGTTGGCCCGCGAACCGCTCGCCCGACACGAGCGCGGCTCCCGGCGGGACGGACCCCGCGGGCGGCGGCGAGCCGTCCGGCACGGCCCGCAGGGAGTTCAGCGCGGAGGGCGGGGTGCGGCTGGACGACGCCCGGGTGGGCAACGCCGTGGTGATCGACCGGGCGCGGTTCCGGCTGGGGGAAGGGCAGCAGCTCTCGCTACGGCGCTTGCAGACGCCCGAGTTGCGGATCACCTTGGGGACGCCGCCCAGCGGGACGGTGTCGTTGGCCGGCGCGCGGGTGGGACGGCTGACCGACGCGCCGCAGAGCTGGCCGGGGCCGGGACAGGTCGATCTGACGGACTTCTCGTACGAGGCGCTGACCCCGCGCACCGCCTTCCCGCTGCGCGAGCGCGTCGCGTGGCTGAACGCGGCGACGCCGGAATACAGTCCCGGCCCGTACGAGCGGCTGGCCGCCGCGCTGCGGGCGGGCGGCGAGGACGCGCACGCCCGCGAGGTGCTGCTGGCCAAGCAGCGGCGCCGCCGCGAGTCGCTGCCGCCGGCCGGGCGGGTGTGGGGGTGGCTCCAGGACGTGACGGTCGGATACGGCTACCGGCCCGGCCGGGCGGCGGTGTGGATGGCGGTGCTGTGGGCGCTGGGCGCGCTGTACTTCGCCCTCCACAAGACGCCGCCCCCGGCGGGGAACGACTACCGGCCGCATTGGAGCCCCGCGCTCTACGCCCTTGACCTGCTCCTGCCGGTGATCGATCTCGGCCAGGACAACGCGTGGCGGGAGGTCGGCGTCAGCCAGTGGGTGGCCTCCCTGCTCACCCTGCTCGGCTGGACCCTCGCCACCACGGTCGCCGCGGGCGCCTCCCGCATGCTCAGCCGCGGTTGAGCGCGGGCGACTGCCCTCAGCCGCGGTCGAGCCGGACGACAGCCGTCAGGGCCGGGCGGGCGCCGTGTGCGGGAGAGCCGGGCGGCAGCCATGAGGTGCGTCACCCCCGCTCAACCGATCGGCGGCGTTTCGGGGCCCGCCGCGGCCCCGAGGGGTGCAGCGGATGCCTAAGGCGGGCGTACTGCCCGTACCCTTGCTCACTGTGACCGATCGTCTTCCGCTCTTCCCGCTCAGTACGGCGCTCTTTCCCGGCCTGGTGCTGCCGCTGAACGTCTTCGAGGAGCGGTACCGCGCGCTCGTGGGTGATCTGCTGGCGCTGCCCGAGAACGCGCCGCGGCGTTTCGGCGTGGTGGCGATCAAGAACGGCCAGGAGGTCGCTCCGACGGGCCAGGACGGCGGGGACACGGGTCCGGCCGCCGGTCTCGGCGAGGACCCGGAGGCGGCGCTGTACGGCTACGGGTGCATCGCGGACGCGGCGGGCATCGCGGAGCGCGACGACGGCGGGTACGAACTGGTGGCCACGGGTCTGATCCGGTTCAAGCTGCTGTCGGTGGACGCGAGCGGGCCCTATCTGACGGCCGAGTACGAGGAGCTGCCGGACGAGCCCGGCGCGGGCGCGGGAGCGCTGGCCTCCGAGGTCTCACGGGTGTTCGGCACGTATCAGAAGCGGCTGGCCGGGGCGCGGGAGCGGACGCTGGCGCCGGGGCAGGAGTTCCCCGACGACGCCACGGTGCTGTCGTATCTCGTCGCGGCGGCGGTGGTCGTGGAGACCTCGGTGAAGCAGGAGCTGCTGGAGGCGGCGGACACGGCCGCCCGGCTGACAGCCGAACTGCGGCTGCTGCGCCGCGAGAGCGCGGTGATCGACAAGCTGCCGTCACTGCCCGCGGTGGAACTCACCCACCAGGCGATCAGCGCCAACTAGCGCGTATCAGGGGGTCGGCAATGGCGAAGAAGGCGCGTACGGCCGGAGGCACCCCGGCCACGGTCGCCCTGGAGAAGGCGGGCCTGCCGTTCACCGTGCACGCCTACGCGCACGACCCGGCGTCCGAACTCTCCTACGGCGCCGAGGCCGCGGCGGCGCTGGGCGCGGCGCTCGGGGTTCCCCCCGACGAGGTCCGGGGCAGGGTCTTCAAGACGCTGGTCGCGGAGGTGGACGGCGCTCTGACCGTGGCGGTCGTCCCGGTCGCGGGCTCGCTCGACCTCAAGGCGCTGGCCGCGGCGGTGGGCGGCAAGCGCGCCACGATGGCGGCGCCGGCCGACGCAGAGCGCAGCACCGGTTACGTGCTCGGCGGGATCTCCCCGCTGGGCCAGCGCAAGCGCCTGCCCACGGCCCTGGACGCCTCGGCGCTCGGCTTCCCCACGGTCTTCGTCTCCGCGGGCAAGCGCGGCCTGGAGCTGGAGCTGTCCCCCGCCGACCTGGTGGCGCTCACCTCAGCCGTGACGGCCCGGATCTCCCGTATCTGAGCCGGAAGTCTCGACCTCAACCGGAGCGTGCGAGCGTCACTGCGCCGGGGGCGGCGGAGGCGGCGGCGCGCCCCACGGCTGCGGCGCCACGTACACCGGCTGCGGGTCGCGCGGCCCGAAGAGCGAGGTCAGGCCCGCGTGCACCAGCATCGCCGCCGCCGACCAGGCGACCAGCGCGCTCTTGGCGCGCAGCTTCAGCGGCCCGTCGAAGACGACGTTCGGGCCGACCTCCTTGGCGTGTGCCTTGATGTGGACGGTCGGTCCGAGGACGATGCCCAGCCGCCAGCCGACGATGGAGGCGAGGACGCCGCCGACCGCGAGGCCCAGGACCACGGCGACGCCGCCCCGGCGGTACCAGAGGAAGACGCCGAGGGCGGTCAGCGCGCCCAGGCACAGCGCGATCAGCACGAAGGTGCCGTCGCCGCCGATCGCCTCTTCGCCCTCGGTGTCCTTGAGGTAGATGTACTTGCCGTCCGAGATCAGCGGGACGCGCGGTGACAGCCACGCCCACAGCAGCCCGAGGAACACCCCGCACACCGTGACGGCGACCGCGACGAGCGCGGCGCGGCCCAACTCGGCGACCGGTGAGGGCCGGTCCCCCTTGCCGTCGCCTCCACCGGGGCCTGCGCCCGGGTACGGCGGGAACGGCGGCGGCTGGTCGTGCGGCGTCAGGGGTGCGGTCACCCGCCCATCGTGCCAGGTCTGCCTGTCCGTCGCTTCATCGGCAGGCCGCCCTGCGGTAGGCCCAGGTGGCGACGGCCAGCGAGCCGACGCCGACGGCCGCGCACACGGCCAGGTCGCCGACGACCGCGGCCCAGTGCGGATGCCCGCCGAAGGTGCGGGCGAACGCCTCGACGCCGTACGTGGAGGGCAGCAGATCGCGCGCCCAGGAGATCGGCGCGGGCATGTGCGAGGCGGGCAGCACGCCGAGCAGCAGCGCAGCCGACATGCCCAACTGGCCGAAGAGCGTGGCGATCTCCTGCCGCGGCGCGAGCAGCCCGAGGGCCGCGCCGAGGCCGGAGAGCGCGGCCCCGGCCAGCGGGATCACGACGGCGAGGATCCACAGATTGGCCAGCGGCAGATGGAACAGGACGCAGCCGGTCACGGCCGTCACGAGGGTGCCGGGCACGGTGAAGGACGCGTACGCGCCCGCCGCGCCGAGGACAACGGCGGCCGGCGGCACCGGCAGCGTCGCGTAGTGGTCGAGTCCGCCGGACGCCCTGAGCTGTCCGAAGTACTGCGCGAGCAGATTGAGGGCGACGAAGGCGACCACCAGGACGCTGGAGCCCGCGACGACCGAGCGCGCCGCCTCCCCGTCCCCGCCGTCGACCACTCCGCGCATCATCACCATGATCCCGACGGACTGGAAGGTGGCGACGAACAGCAGCGGTATCCGGGCCACCCGGGCCCGCGAGAGCTGCGCGCGGTAGACCGCGCCGAAGGCGGGCCACAGCCGGGCCCGCGGCGCGAGCGGCGCGGCGCCGGACTGCTGCGCGGCGACGCCCCGGGGCGCGGGAACGGTTTGGGTGAGCACGCTCATACGCAGGCTCCACGCGTCGGTGCGGAACACGGCGGGGCCGTGTCGTACGGCGAAGGCACGGGGTCGTACGGCCGGAGGGCGGGTGCGTACGACCGGAGGGCGGGTGCGTACGGCCCGAGGGCGGGTGCGTACGGCGCGACCGCCGGTCGGTGCGGCGCGGACCGCGGCGGGACCCGTCTCATGACTTCACCAGGCCCTCTCCCCTGCCGCCGAGCGCGAGGTAGACGTCCTCCAGGCTGGGCATCGCCAGGGTGAAGTCGTCCAGGGCGGCGAAGGCCGGTCCCCCGGTGACCTCGGCGACGGCGGCGCGGGCTCGCTCCTGGGGCAGCCGCAGCGTCCAGCGGCGGCCCGAGATGTCGGCGAGCGGGTGCAGGGCGGCGATGGCGGGCAGCGACATCGGCGGCTCGTCGCGCCACACGAGGTCGAGCCTGACCTCGTCGGCGACCAGCGACCGCAGGCCCGTGGGGGTGTCGCAGGCGATGACCTTGCCGTGGTCGAGCACGGCGACCCGGTCCAGGACGTTCTCCGCCTCGATGACGTTGTGGGTGACCAGCAGCACGGTCGCGCCGTGCTCGATCCTGCGGCGGCCGACCGCGGCCCACACCGCGCGCCGGGCGACCGGGTCCATGCCGGTGGTGGGCTCGTCGAGGACCAAGACGGGCCGCTGGCCGACCAGGACGGCGGCGAAGCAGGCCAGCCGCCGCTGGCCGCCGGAGAGGCGCTTGATGGGGCGTCCCGCGATCGGGCCGAGTTCGAGTTCGTCCAGGACGGCGTCGCGTTCGGCGCGGGCGGCGCGCGCGTCCAGGCCGCGCAGCCGTCCGGTGGTCTCGGCGGCGAGCGCGACGGTCAGCTCGTCCAGCGCGGACGACTCCTGGCCGAGGTAGCCGACCAGCCGGGAGGCCCGGTCCGGGTGGCGTACGAGGTCGTGGCCGAGCAGGTCGATCGATCCGGCGTCGGGCCGCAGCAGGCCGGTGAGCTGGCGGACCAGGGTGGTCTTGCCCGCGCCGTTGGGGCCGAGGATGCCGAAGAGTTCGCCGCGGCCGATGTCGAGGTCGATGCCGTCGTTGGCCCGTACGACACCGGGCCTGGGCGCGGCGGCGGTCTGGGGTGCCTGGTCGGCGGCGGTACGGCGGCGGCGCAGCCCTCGACCCCTGGCCGCGGAACCGGCCGGGTACGTTCTGACCAGACCGCGCACGGTGCACACCGTGTCGCGGGCTGTGGCGACCGCTGGGGGCGCCGTCTCCTCCGTGCCCGTACTCACGAGGATCGAGAGTACGCGCCGCACGGGGCATCCGGCGCAAGGGGGGCCCGGTTCACCCGCTTTCCCCTCGGACCCGCCCGAGGCGCGGGAGGGCGCGGGCCCGGCCGCTCACTCCCCCGCGGGTGCGTGCTCGGCGACCGCGTGGGCGTCGACCTCGCGCCAGAATCCGGCCCTGATCGCGTACCGGTCGTGCTCGTCGATCTGGTCGTCCTTGTGGGCGAGCAGGCCGAAGCGGGCGGCGTATCGCAGCAGCTCACCGTCTATGCGGTGCGGGACGCGGGGGTAGTGGGTGGAGAGCTGCTGGAGCTGGGAGGCGTCGGTGAGGCGGGCGATCCAGCGGCGGGCGAAGACCTGGCCGACCTCGAAAGGGTCGCCGCTGACCGCCGTGATGTCGGCCTCGCGGTCCGCCCAGCGCTGTTCGGCGGAGGTGAGCTGGGCGAGGGTGGGCAGGCCGCTGGTGTCGGGCAGGTCGGCGCCCGCGCCGCGGTCGGTCCAGCCCTTGTCCGACGACCAGCGCAGGGTGGCGCTGGGGGCGGGCTGAGCCGGCGGCGGCGCGGGGGCGGCGTGGCTGCGGCCGAGACCGGCGAGATCCTTCGGGGTGGGCACGGTGGGACCGGCGGGCTCCGGAGGGGCAACCTTGCCCGGCGGTGTGCCCTCGGCCGCCGCCGGTTCCGGCGCGGTGCCGTTCTTGCCCGGCCGCTCCTCCGGGGGCGCCAGCCGCTCGCCACCCGAGGCCGACTCGGGCAGCGGCGCGGAGAGGATCGCGGCGATCTCCGGGCGCGGGCCGGGCGGCGGACAGACGCCGGGGATCTCGCGGGCCCTGATCGCCGCGGTGATCCACTGGCGGTCCAGCACGCGCCGCTCGTCGGCCTCCGCGACGAGGTCTTCCGACTGGTTGTAGTCCCCGTCGGCGGCCTGGACGGCCCACAGGTGGACCGCGACGCCGTGCTCCTTGGCGGACATCATGCCGGGCAGCAGATCGCCGTCACCGGTCACCAGGACGACGTCGGAGCACGCGCGGTTACGGGCCAGCTCCGACAGCTCGGCGTGCATGGCGGCGTCCACGCCCTTCTGCGCCCACCGGCCGTCCGTCCGGGTGAGCGCGCCCAGTCGTACGGTCACTCGGGGCATCACCCGCAGCCGACGGTGTTCCGGTTGCGGAACCCGGTCGGGTGCGCCATCGAACCAGTAGATCCGCAGCAGTGGCTGACCGGTCTCCAACTCGGCACGTTCGCGCAGGCCAGCGACGACGGCGGCATGATCAACGGTGATCCGGGACCGGGAGGGTTCACCCGCCAACAGACTCGCCGCAGCGCCCAGTAGGTAGCCTGCGTCCACCAGGACGACGCAGCGGTCCATGTTGCACCTCTTCCGGTCGCCCCCCGGCACGGATTTCCCCCGAGTCTGCCCGAATGCTCGGGGGTTATGACCTCGAACCCGATCATCGGCGTGGCGGCGGTCACTTTTCCGATCGCCCCACTCCGTCAACTGCCCGAAATGCGCGCTTCGTACTCCCGTGCAAATCTGATGGCGGCCGATGGGCCACCAGGCCAACGGCCGACATCCCCCACTAGGAGAGACGATCGTGGCTAAGAACAAGAACCAGAACCGTCAGCGCGAGAACCAGAACCAGCAGCGCGGCGCCGCCGCCACCGAGGAGCGGGAGCGCACGCAGCGCCCGATGGACGAGGACCAGCAGGAGATGGCGCCCGCGCAGGACTTCTCGCACAAGCAGAACAAGCAGAAGTTCGGCCACAACTAGTCCCACCGCGTGGTCGCGGGGGCACCCCTCCACCAGGGGTGCCCCCGCACTCACATCACGCGCGCCGGGCTCGTGCGGGCCGCGCTCCGGCGGTCAACGCGCCCCCGCTTCGGTGATCAGCCCGCCTGCTGCTGCGCGGCGCCCAGGCACGCGGGGCCCAACAGGGCCTTGAGGTCGCCGAAGAGCGAGGGGTCCGCGGTCACCCGGTGCCGGTCGAGCCGCAGCACCGTGGTCGTGCGCGCGCCCTGGAGCTTCACCCGTACCTCGGTGTTGCCCTTGTGACTGGAGAGCACTTCGCCGAGCCTGGCCACCAGCGGCGGGGTCACCTTGACCGTCGGGATGGAGATCATCACCGGCGCGTTGGTGCCCACGTCCGACAGGTCGGGGACCATCAGCTCCATCGCCACCAGCCGCGGGATGTCCTCCCGCTTGTCGAGCCGCCCCTTGACGAAGACCACGGCGTCCTCGACGAGTTGGGTCGAGACCAGTTGGTAGGTGGCGGGGAAGAACATGCAGTCGACCGAGCCCGCCAGGTCCTCGACGGTGGCGATCGCCCACGCGTTGCCCTGCTTGGTCATCTTCCGCTGGAGCCCGGAGATGATGCCGCCGATGGTGACGATCGCCCCGTCGGAGTAGTCACCGGCCAGCGCGGCGATCGCGGCGTCCGTCTTGTCGTTGAGGATGTGCTCGATGCCGAAGAGCGGATGGTCGGAGACGTAGAGGCCGAGCATCTCCCGTTCCTGCGCGAGCAGATACGTCTTGTCCCACTCGATGTCGGAGAAGACCACGTCCATCCCGAAGGCCGGGGTGTCGTCGCCCTCCTCCCCCGCGCCGCCGAACAGGTCGAACTGGCCCTCGGCCTCCTTGCGTTTGACCTGCACCACGTTGTCGATCATCGTCTCGAAGTGCTCGGTCAGACCGCGCCTGGTGTGCTTCATCGTGTCGAACGCGCCGGCCTTGATCAGCGATTCGACGGTCCGCTTGTTGCACGCCACCACCTCGACCTTGTCGAGGAAGTCCGGGAAGGTCGCGTACCGCCCCTTGGCCTTGCGGCTGCGGACCACCGACTCCACCACGTTCGTCCCGACGTTGCGCACGGCGGTGAGGCCGAAGACGATCGTGTCGTCGCCGCGCGGTGTGAAGTTGGCGTTGGACTCGTTGACGTCCGGCGGCAGCACCTTGATGCCCATCCGGCGGCACTCGTTGAGGTAGAGCGCCATCTTGTCCTTGTCGTCCTTGACCGAGGTCAGCAGGCCCGCCATGTACTCGGCCGGGTAGTTGGCCTTGAGATACGCGGTCCAGTAGGAGACCAGGCCGTACGCGGCGGAGTGCGCCTTGTTGAAGGCGTATCCGGCGAACGGCACCAGCACGTCCCAGACCGCCTGGATGGCCTGGTCGGAGTAGCCGCGCTCGCGCATGCCCGCCTGGAAGGGGATGAACTCCTTGTCGAGGACTTCCTTCTTCTTCTTGCCCATCGCGCGGCGCAGCAGGTCGGCCTGGCCGAGCGAGTAGCCGGCCAGCACCTGGGCGGCCTTCTGCACCTGCTCCTGATAGACGATCAGGCCGTAGGTGATGTCGAGGACTTCGCGGAGCGGCTCTTCCAGCTCCTTGTGGATCGGGGTGATCTCCTGCTGCTTGTTCTTGCGCAGCGCGTAGTTGATGTGCGAATTCATGCCCATCGGGCCCGGCCGGTACAGGGCCGAGACGGCGGAGATGTCCTCGAAGTTGTCGGGCTTCATCATGCGCAGCAGGGCGCGCATGGGGCCGCCGTCGAACTGGAAGACGCCCAGGGTGTCGCCGCGCCCGAGCAGCGCGTACGTGTTGGGGTCGTCCAACGGCAGGGACAGCAGGTCGATGTCGATGCCCTTGTTGGCCTTGATCGACTTGACCGCGTCATCCATGATCGTCAGGTTGCGCAGGCCGAGGAAGTCCATCTTCAGCAGGCCGAGCGACTCACAGCTCGGGTAGTCCCACTGCGTGACGACCGCGCCGTCGTTCTTCGGCGAGAAGATCGGCACGTGGTCGATCAGCGGCTCGGCGGACATGATCACGCCCGCCGCGTGCACGCCCATCTGCCGGACCAGGCCCTCGATGCCCTTGGCCGAGTTGATCACCTTCGTGACGTCCGGCTCGTTCTCGTACATCGCCCGGACCTCGCCCGCCTCGCTGTAGCGCGGGTGGTCCTTGTCGGTGATGCCGGAGAGCGGGATGCCCTTGCCGAGGACGTCGGCGGGCATGGCCTTGGTGATCCGGTCGCCCATGGAGAAGGGGTAACCGAGCACGCGGGCCGAGTCCTTGATCGCGGCCTTGGCCTTGATGGTGCCGTAGGTGGCGATCTGCGCGACCTTGTCGGAGCCGTACTTCTCGGTCACGTAGCGGATCACCTCGCCGCGCCGACGCTCGTCGAAGTCGATGTCGACATCGGGCATGGACACGCGCTCGGGGTTGAGGAAGCGCTCGAAGATCAGGCCGTGCGGGACCGGGTCGAGGTCGGTGATGCCCATGGCGTAGGCGACGATCGAACCGGCCGCGGAACCACGCCCGGGGCCGACCGCGATGCCGTTGTTCTTCGCCCACATGATGAAGTCGGCGACGACGAGGAAGTAGCCGGGGAACCCCATCTGGACGATGGTGTCCATCTCGTAGTCGGCGAGCTTCTGCCGGTCCTCGGGGATGCCGGTGGGGAAGCGCCGGGCCATGCCGCGGGCCACTTCCTCGCGGAACCAGGTCACTTCGGTGTAGCCCTCGGGGACGTCGAACCTGGGCATCAGGTTCTTCGTCTCGAACATGCCCTCGGTCTCGATGCGGTTCGCGATCAGGAGCTGGCTGTTGCGGCAGCCCTCCTGCCACGCGTCCGAGGAGTCGATCGCGTACATCTCGGCGGCCGACTTCAGGTAGTAACCGCTGCCGTCGAACTTGAACCGGTCGGGGTCCGACATGTTCGAGCCGGTCTGGATGCACAGCAGGGTGTCGTGCGCCGAGGACTCGCTGGCGTACGTGTAGTGCGAGTCGTTGGTGACGACGAAGGGCGCGTCGATCTTCTTGGCGATCTCCTCCAGGCCCGCGCGGGCCCGGCGGTCGATGTCGATGTCGTGGTCCATGATCTCGACGAAGAAGTTCTCTTTGCCGAAGATGTCCTGGTACTCACCGGCGGCCTTGATCGCCTCGTCCATCTGCCCGAGCCGGATGCGGGTGGAGATCTCGCCGGAGGGGCAGCCCGTGGTGCCCATCAGGCCCTCGGCGTACTCGCTGAGCAGTTCGCGGTCCATCCGGGGCTTGCGGAAGTAGCCCTCGAAGGCGGCCCGCGACTGGGCGCGGAAGAGATTGTGCAGCCCGACGGCGTTGCGCGCCCAGATGGTCATGTGGGTGTACGCGCCGGCACCCGAGATGTCGTCCCGCTTCTGGTGCGGCGCGCCCCACTTGACGGGCTTGTTGTACCGCCGCGACTCGGGCGCGAGATACGCCTCGATACCCATCACCGGCGTGACGCCGGCGTCCTTGGCCTGGTGGAAGAAGTCGTACGCCCCGTGCAGATTGCCGTGGTCGGTGATGGCCACATGGCTCATCCCCATCTCGTTGCACGCCTTGAACATGTCCTTCAATCTCGCCGCTCCGTCCAGCAGCGAGTACTGGGTGTGGACATGGAGATGGGTGAAGGGCTGGTCGGTCACGGGCGGCGATACCTCCGGCGAGAGGGGGCGGACTGCTGGTGCGTCGCTGGCTGGTTCTGGCGGCGCTGTGAGTCTACGACTCGGGTCCGACAACACGGCGCGGCTCCCCGTACCGCCACCCGCGCCGGTCCGCCGGAGGGGTCCGCCGCGCGCCGGCCGCCCTCTGTAGTCCCATCCGTTACCCGCCTTTAGGTCACACATACGCTCGCGCATGGCACACTCTGTCGCCATGGAGGACATACGGCCGAGGCTGAGGGCGCTGCGCGCTGCCCTTTTCGCCGCGCTGTGCGTCACCCTCTCCTCCACCTCCCATGTGCTGATGTCGCACACCCCGCTGCCGCTGACCGTGGTCGGCGGCGCGTTCGGCGGCGTCTTCACGCTGGCGTATCTGCTGGGCGGCCGGCACGAGCGCGGCTTCTGGCCGATCGCGGGCCTGATGGTCCCGCTGGAACTGGCCGTCGACACCGTCTTCACCGCGGGGCAGCAGGCCTGTTACGGGCCCGCGGGCGGCCCGGTGACCGGTTCGTGGTGGTCGTTCCACGAGACGTTCCTGTGCAACGGCGGCCAGGTCGGCGGCCAGGGGCTGTCCGCGGTACCGGGCGGCGCCGCCGCGGCGCAGATGCCGTCCACCGCGCTGCCGTGGCTGCTGCTGGCCGTTCATGTCACCGTCGGCCTGGTCGCGTCCTGGTGGCTGCGGCGCGGTGAGGCCGCGCTGCACCGGGTGCTGCGCGTGATGGCCGCCGCCGCCTTCCGGCCGCTGCTGCTGGCCGTGGCCGCCCGCACCGGGCACGCGGTGCCGCCGCGCCGGTTCCGCCCGGCCGCCCGCGCCTCGGCAGGCCCGCTCGCCGCGCGCCCGCTGCTGCACTCCGTCGTACGCCGTGGTCCGCCCGTCGCGGTCGCAGTCTGACCGTCGTACCGGCACTTTTCCTCTCATACCACCACGCGTCATCACGGAGATCCCCCATGAGCAGCAGGAACAGCAAGGCCAGCAAGCAGGCCGCCCGCGAGCGGCTGCGCGCGGAGCGCGAGCGCGAGGCGAAGCGGGCGAAGGTCCGCCGCCAGATATTCGTCGGCGTCGGCGTCGTCGCGGTGCTGGCCATCGCGGGCGGTGTCGCCGTCGCGGTCAACGCGGCGAACAAGCCCAGCTACTGGGAGTCCGCCAAGAAGGACAAGCTGGTCAAGCCCGCGAACACCTCGGGCACCAACGGCTCGACCATCGTGGTCGGCGACCCGAAGAACAAGAACAACCTCGACCTGTACGAGGACCTGCGCTGCCCGGCGTGCGCGCAATTCGAGCAGACCTCGGGCGCGGACGTCCTCAAGGGCGCCAAGGACGGCAAGTACAAGATCACGTACCACTTCGGCACGTTCCTGGACGGCAACCTCGGCGGCACCGGCTCCAAGAACGCGCTGAGCGCGGTCGGCGCGGCGGCCAACGTGAGCCTGGACGCCTTCGAGGCGTACCACACGCTGCTCTACTCCAAGGACCACCACCCGGAGGAGTCCGGCCCCGACCTGTTCGCGGACGACGCCAACATGATCAAGCTGGCGCAGTTGGTCCCGGCGCTCAAGGACAACGCCGCGTTCCAGACCGCGGTCAAGGAGGGCACCTACGACAAGTGGGCGCTGGACTCCTCCGACGCGTTCAACGCGGCGGGCATCCAGTCCACGCCGACCATCAGGCTCAACGGCAAGGCGCTGACCGCCGACGGCGTGATGGACCAGATCACGGCGGGCCTGAAGTAGCGGCACGCTGCTCCGAACGGCAGGGGCCGGTCCCGTACGCGTACGGGACCGGCCCCTGCCGTTTGGCGCGGCGCGGTCTCCTGCGGCCCCGCGGTCCTACAGCCCGGCCAGGAAGTCCAGGGCGACCGCCCAGGTCTTCTCGGCGGCCTCGGCGTCGTGGTCCGGCAGGTCGGGGTCGGTGTAGAGGTGGCCGGCGCCCCGGTAACGGTGCACCTCGACGTCGGCGCCGGCCTTGCGCATCCCCAGGTACCAGGAGTTCAGCCAGTCCTCGGACTCGAAGGGGTCGGGGTCGGCGACGTGGAGCTGTACGGGGATGTCGGTGGCCGCGTCGTCGGCGATGTCCGAGGTGCCGTGCAGGAGCAGCAGCCCGCGCGCCTTCTCGTCGCCGAGCGCCACGGTCTGCGCGAGGGCCCCGCCCAGCGAGAAGCCCGCGTAGACCAGCTCCCGCTCCGAGTACGGCGCCGCCGCGAGGACCGCCCGGCGCAGCAGCTCCTCATTGCCGATCTCCTCGCGGATCGCCCGTCCCGCCTCGACGGTGTCCACGACGCGGCCGTCGTACAGATCGGGCACGACGACCTCGTGCCCGGCCGCCCGCAGCCGGTCGGCGGCGGCGTGCACGGCGGGACGCGGTCCGTAGACGGAGTGGAACAGGACGATCGTCACAGGGCTGCCTTTGTTCGGGTTCGGTACGCGACCATGGTGCCAGCTACCCTCCTTGGGCGGAGCGCCGCGATACGAAGACCCGATGATCCGGGTTTCCTACAAGAAAGCCGAGGTGGACGCGGGATGGTGATGGACAGCGCGCTGCGCCCGGTTCTCGTCGTCTGTGTGGCGGTCGGGGTCTCGCTGGTCGTGGGGTGGACCGTCGACCGCTCTCTGCGCAAGGTGGACGGCCGGCACCCCGAGACCCCGCTGTGGCATCTGCTGCGCCGCTGCGGCATACCCCTCCAGGTGGTGATCTGCACCGCCATACTGCGCGGCGGCTACCGGTCCGCCCATTTGTCGAGGGATCACGCGGAGGCCGTCGGCCAGTTCCTCGTGCTGGTGCTGATCGCCGCGTCCGGCTGGCTGGTGGTACGGGTCGCCGCCGCGGTCATCGACTCCTCGTACGCGCGCTACGTCGCGGTAAGCCACGACGTGCCCAAGATCCGCCGCCTGCGCACCCAGCTCACGCTGATCCAGCGGGTGTTCACCGCGATCGTGACGGTCATCGTCGTCGCGTCGATGCTCTTCACCTTCCCCGCGATGCGGACGGTCGGGGCGTCGGTGCTGGCCTCCGCGGGCATCATCGGCATCGTCGCCGGTGTGGCCGCCCAGTCCACGCTCGCGAATCTCTTCGCCGGTCTCCAGATCGCCTTCGGCGACATGGTGCGGATCGGCGACACGGTGGTCGTGGAGGGCCAGTGGGGTGTGGTCGAGGAGATCACCCTCACCTTCCTGAGCGTGCGCACCTGGGACGAGCGGCGGATCACGATGCCGGTGTCGTACTTCACCAGCAATCCGTTCGAGAACTGGTCCCGCGGCGACCCGCGGATGACCGGCACCGTCCTGCTGCACCTGGACCACTCGGCGCCGGTGGCGCTGATGCGCAAGCGGCTGCTGGAGATCCTGGAGAGCTGCGCGGAGTGGGACCGCAGGGCGTGGGGGCTCGTCGTGATCGACTCCACCCCGACCACGATCCAGGTCAGGGCGCTGGCCACCGCGAAGGACTCGGACGACATCTTCAACCTGCGCTGCATCGTCCGCGAGCAGCTGATCGACTGGCTGCGCTGCGAGCACCCGTACGCGCTGCCCCGGCTCAGCACCGCGCCCGCGCCCGGCCAGGAGCAGGACCCGGGCCGGGAGGCGGCCCCGGCACCGGACTCGGGCGACCTGGGCCCGGGACCGGGCGCCAGGTAAGAGGCTCTTACGCTTCCGAGGGGCCCTTACGCTGCGGGGCGTTACGGCAATGCGGGGCTCTCACCTGTCAGCCGCGCATCGAGCGCAGGTCGAGCTGGCGCAGCACCCGGTCGACGACCTCCGGGTCGTACCCCGCCTCACTGCGCGCCGACAGCACCTCGTGCCGGGCGGCGGACATCATCTCGTCCTGGATGCGGCGGACCGACTTGAGCCGCTTGACGCGCTTGGCGTGGCTCTCGCGCCGCTCGTCGTCAACGATGTCCGGGCAGATCCGCGCGCCGAGGTCGAAGGCGCGGCGGTGCAGCAGCTCCGACAGGTCGTCGCTCAGCGGCTCGACGGACTCGATGTCGCGCAGCCGCGCCTTGGCGGCCGTCATGGCCCGCAGCGCGAGCATCTTCTCCAGGTCGTGCTCGGCGTCGATGTCGCTGCGCACCCCGAGCCGTTTCACCAGCCACGGCAGCGTCAGCCCCTGGAGCACCAGCGTGCTGAGCACCACCGCGAAGGCGATGAACAAGATCTCCGTGCGGGCCGGGAAGCCGTCGCCGCTGTCGGTGGTCAGCGGGATGGCCAGGGCCAGCGCGACGGACGCAACGCCGCGCATCCCCGACCACCACATGATGACGCTCTCGCGCCAGCTCATCGGGATGTCCTCGTCCAGGTCGCGCAGCTTGTGCATCTTGCGCGCCGCCCAGGTCGCGGGCAGCAGATACAGCAGCCGTACGCCGATGACCACCGCGACCACTATGGCGGCGTGCCGCACCATCGGGCCCCAGTCGCCCGCGCCGACCCGGAACACATTGTGCAGTTCGAGGCCGATCAGGCCGAAGGCGATGCCGGTGACGAGGGTGTCGACGATCTCCCAGAAGGTGTTGCCCGCCAGACGGGCCGTCACGTCGTCGGCCTCGAAGGCGTATTCGGCCAGGAACAGCGCGGTGGTGAGCACGGCAAGGACGCCGGAGCCGCCGAACTCCTCGGCCAGCGCGTAGGAGGCGAAGGGCACCAGCAGTGACAGGCCGATCTGCAAGGTGGGATCGCCGACCACGCCCATCAGCTTGTTGGCGCCCCAGCCGAGGGCCAGGCCGACCGCGATCGCGACCACGGCGGACAGCACGAGTTCCAGGGCCGCGTGGGGCGCGGAGAAGTTGCCGGACAGCGCCGCCGCGACGGCCACGTGGTACAGCACGATCGCGGTGACGTCGTTGAACAGCCCCTCGCCCTCCAGGATGGAGATCATGCGCCGGGGCAGTCCGAGGCTGCCCGCGACGGCCGTGGCGGCCACCGGGTCGGGCGGCGCCACGAGCGCGCCGAGCGCGAAGGCCCCGGCCAGTGTGATCTCCGGCACGACCGCGTCGGCGACCGCCGCCACCGCGGCCGTGGTGACGAAGACCAGCGCGACCGCGAGGAGGAAGATCGCCCGCCGGTTCGCGGCGAACTGCCGCCAGGAGGTGCGCTGTACGGACGCGTAGAGCAGCGGGGGCAGCACCAGCGGCAGGATCAGGTCGGGGTCGATCTGGACGTTGGGCACCTGCGGGAGCAGCGCGAGGACCCCGCCGAGCAGCGTCATCAGGACCGGCGAGGGCAGCCCGATCCGGTCGCTGAGCGGCACCATGACGATGGCCGCGAGCATGAGGAAGAAGAAGAGAGCGAGCTGATCCACGGCGTCACGATGCCACACCGGCTCCGCGCCGCCGGACCCCCGGCTGCCCTGCCGTGCCGTTTCACCGGCCCCGATACGGCTACTCGCTGTCGGCGCGGATCACGTCGAGGGCGTGCCGGAGGTCGTCCGGGTACTCGCTGCTGAACTCCACCCAGCGCCCGTCCGAAGGGTGTTCGAAGCCCAACTGCTTGGCGTGCAGCCACTGCCGGGTCAGGCCCAGGCGCTTGGCGAGTGTCGGGTCGGCGCCGTAGGTGATGTCGCCGACGCAGGGGTGGCGGTGCGCGGACATGTGCACCCGGATCTGGTGGGTGCGGCCGGTCTCCAGCTTGATGTCCAGCAGGCTGGCGGAGCGGAACGCCTCGATGAGGTCGTAGTGCGTCACGGACGCCTTGCCGTCGGCGACGACCGCCCACTTGTAGTCGTGGTGGGGGTGACGGCCGATCGGCGCGTCGATCGTGCCGCTCATCGGGTCCGGGTGGCCCTGCACCAGAGCGTGGTAGCGCTTGTCCACGACACGGTCCCTGAACTGCGCCTTGAGCAGTGTGTACGCCCGCTCGGACTTGGCGACCACCATCAGGCCCGAGGTGCCGACGTCGAGCCGGTGCACGATGCCCTGGCGCTCGGCGGCGCCCGAGGTGGAGATCCGGTATCCGGCGGCGGCGAGGCCGCCGATCACGGTGGTGCCGGTCCACCCGGGGCTCGGGTGGGCGGCGACGCCGACCGGCTTGAGGACGACGACGATGTCCTCGTCGTCGTGGACGATCTCCATGCCCTCGACCGGCTCCGCGACGATCCGCACCGGGGCGGCGGCCTCGGGCATCTCGACCTCCAGCCACGCCCCGCCGTGCACCCGCTCGGACTTCCCCGCGGCCGACCCGTCGATCGACACCTTGCCCGCCGCCGCCAGCTCTGCGGCCTTCGTCCGCGAGAAGCCGAACATCCGGGCGATGGCGGCGTCGACACGCTCGCCCTCGAGGCCGTCGGGCACGGGCAGGGAACGGATTTCCGGAACGGTACTCACCACACGAGTATGCCGGACCCGCCGCCCCCGGCCGTACCAGTGCGGGACGCCGCGCTCGCGAGGGACGGTACGCCGGGTTCTCGGCCCGCGCGCCCGAGCGGCCCCCTTGCCCAGGACCCGTTCTTTGAGGGGCGCGGGACAGGGCGCCCCCGACGGGAGTCAGTCCTCGCGGTGGACGGTGCCGTCCGGGTCGACGCCGCGGAAGGAGAGCAGGACGATCAGGGCGCCGCCGCAGCAGATGGCGGAGTCGGCGAGGTTGAAGACGGCGAAGTGCTCGGGCGCGATGAAGTCCACCACCCGGCCCTGGAAGCCACCGGGAGTGCGGAAGACGCGGTCGGTGAGGTTGCCGAAGGCGCCGCCGAGGAGCAGGCCGAGCGCGACGGCCCACGGCAGGCTGTGCAGACGGCGGGAGAGCCGCGCGATCACGACGATGACACCGGTCGCGATCATCGTGAAGACGATCGTCATGCCCTGCCCCATGCCGAAGGCCGCCCCCGCGTTCCGGATCGCGTCCAGCCGCAGGTAGTGGCCGAAGACATTGACCGGCTCGTGGTTCTCCAGGCTGGAGACCACCCAGATCTTGGAGAGCAGGTCGAGGAGGTACGCCAGCGCCGCCACCCCGATCAGGGTGACGATCCGGCGCCGCCGCCGCGAGACGGCCTGCGGCCCGGCGGGCTCGTCGCCCTGCGCCGCCCGCTCCGTCCCGTCCGCCGCCGGAGCGGCCTGCTCCGACGGCTCGGCGACGCCCGACTCCTCGACGCCCGTACCGCCGTCAGGCGTCGCGTCCGGCGTCTCCTCCGGCGTGGTGATGGTGCGCTCCGCTTCCGTCACGTGAGTCCCTCAGCCTTTGTGCTCCGTGCCCGCCAGGCCGAATCCTGACTGATGACGAGGGTACGGCACGCCCGTACGACCGGGGCCGTCCGCGGGAGGAGCCCTCAGCGCCGCTCCTGCTTCTGCTTGCAGTCCAGGCACAGCGTGGCCCGCGGGAACGCCTGCATGCGGGCCTTGCCGATCGGATTGCCGCAGGATTCACAGAGGCCGTACGTGCCCTCGTCCAGCCGTTCCAGGGCGTGCCTGGTCTGCGCCAGCATCTCGCGGGTGTTGGCGGCGAGCGCCATCTCGTACTCGCGGGTGATGTTCTTGGTGCCGGTGTCGGCCTCGTCGTCACCCGCGCCGTCGCCCGAGTCGCGCAGCAGGCCCGCCACGGCCGCCTCCGAGGAGCTGATGCCCTCCGTGAGCCGCTGAACCTCGCCCAGCAGCTCGGCGCGGGCCTCCTCGACCTCCTCCGGCGTCCACGGGTCCTCGCCGGGGAGGACGGCCAGGCCGCCGGGGCCCGCGGTGCGGGCGGCGGGCACCGCGGACGCGGCCCCCGTGGTCGCGGCCGTACCCGCCGCGGTCTTCTTCGCTGCCACCTTGCCGGCTCCCGTCTTCTTCGCCGTACGGCCCGTCGCCGCCTTTTCGGCCGCCGCCTTCTTCGCGGCCGTCTTCTTCGCCGGCGCCTTCGCGGCGGCGGCCTTCCCTGCCGGAGCCGTCTCCTTGGCTGCCGTCTTCTTCGCCACTGCCTTCTTCGCCGCCGTCTTCTTGGCTGCCTTCTTGGCCGGGGCCTTCTTGGCCGCCGCCTTCTTCCGCGGTGCCTCCTCGGCCGCGTCGCCCTCCTCCGCATCGATGGCGACCGTGACCGTACGCACGGACTTCCTCGCCGCCGCGGGCCCGCGGGCAGGCGCCACGGACGCCCCGGTCACACCGGGATGGTCAGAGCCGGCCGCAGGCCGTCCCGTTTTCTTCACGACCATGGCCGCGACCCCTTCACATCCGTGATCTTGTTCGCGAATCGTGCCGGAAACGGTAAATCGGCTCCGGACCCGCGGCAACGGGGCGCGCTGCCTGGCCGACCGGTCCGCCCCGGAGGACGGGCAGGTCTGCATCCGTTGTGCCCAGCTCACCGCCAGGTATTCCGGTACCTGGCGGTAACGATCCGTGACAGTCGCCGTCAGGGCGCGCGGAGCAGGCCATTCGGGTCAGTGGGCGGCCCCGGCAAACCGTTCGGCCGGGCCGCTCCCAGCGCCGTACACTGAGCGCAGCGAAAGGCGTGGATGGGACGAGTAGCGCCGCACGCAGCCATGAGCGACCCGGGGACGGTGGAAGCCCGGGGGTGTGCGCGGTGCGAAAATCACCCCGGAGCCGCCGGAAGAAAGCCCGCGGGAGGCCCCTCAAGGCCCCCGGGCGAGTAGAACCGGCGTCGCTGCCCCAATGAGGGGGCGGTGGGTTCCCCGCGTGCGGGGCGCCTCCACCGCCAAGGAGGGTGGTACCGCGGGAGCGCTCGCTCTCGTCCCTTCGACGGAGTACGCACCAGTGTCCGCCGGAGGAAACCACCGATGAGCGACCACCAGACCGCGCAGGGACAGCCGCAGCCGCCGCAGTACCGGCCGGTGCCCGCCCAGGTCGACCTGCCCGCCCTCGAACACGAGGTGCTCGACCTCTGGAGCGAGCGGAAGACCTTCGCCCGTTCCGTCGAGCAGAGCCGCGGCCTGCCCGACTGGGTCTTCTACGAGGGCCCGCCGACCGCCAACGGCATGCCCGGCGCCCACCACATCGAGGCCCGCGTCTTCAAGGACGTCTTCCCGCGCTTCAAGACCATGCAGGGCCACCACGTGACCCGCAAGGCCGGCTGGGACTGCCACGGGCTGCCGGTCGAACTGGCGGTGGAAAAGGAACTGGGCTTCACCACCAAGCAGGACATCGAGGACTACGGCGTCGCGGAGTTCAACGCGAAGTGCCGTGAGTCGGTGACCCGGTACACCGACGCCTTCACCGACCTGACCACGCGCATGGGCTACTGGGTCGACCTCGACAACGCCTACCGGACGATGGACCCGGAGTACGTCCAGTCCGTGTGGTGGTCGCTCAAGCAGATCTTCGACAAGGGCCTGCTGGTCCAGGACTACCGGGTGGCGCCCTGGTGCCCGAAGGACCAGACCGGCCTGTCCGACCACGAACTGGCCCAGGGATACGAGACGGTCGTCGACCCGTCGGTCTTCGTCCGCTTCCCGCTGACCGGCGGCCCGCTGGCGGGCGAGGCCGCGCTGCTGGTGTGGACGACCACGCCCTGGACGCTGGTCTCCAACACCGCCGTCGCCGCGCACCCCGACGTGACATACGTCGTCGCCACCGACGGCACCGAGAAGCTGGTCGTCGCCGAGCCGCTGCTCGGCAAGGCGCTGGGTGAGGGCTGGACGGCGACCGGGCAGTCCTTCACCGGCCGCGAGATGGAACGCTGGACGTATCAGCGGCCGTTCGACTTCGTCGAGATCCCGGACGCGCACTATGTGGTGAACGCCGAGTACGTCACCACCGAGGACGGCACGGGCCTGGTCCACCAGTCCCCCGCCTTCGGTGAGGACGACCTCAAGACCTGCCGCGCGTACGGCCTTCCGGTGGTCAACCCGGTGCGCCGCGACGGCACCTTCGAGCCGGACGTCCCCCTGGTCGGCGGGGTCTTCTTCAAGAAGGCCGACGAGGCGCTGGTCGCCGAACTCCAGGCTTCGGGACGGCTGTTCCGCCACCTGCCGTACGAGCACAGCTACCCGCACTGCTGGCGCTGCCACACCGCGCTGCTCTACTACGCGCAGCCGTCCTGGTACATCAGGACCACCGCGGTCAAGGACGCCCTGCTGCGGGAGAACGAGAAGACCAACTGGCACCCGGACTCGGTCAAGCACGGCCGCTTCGGCGACTGGCTGAAGAACAACGTCGACTGGGCGCTGTCGCGCAACCGCTACTGGGGTACGCCGCTGCCGATCTGGCGCTGCGAGGACGGCCATCTGACGTGTGTCGGCTCGCTGGCCGAACTCGGCGAACTGACCGGCACCGACCAGTCCGGGCTCGACCCGCACCGCCCGTACATCGACGCGGTCACCTTCGGCTGCCCGTCCTGCGGCGGCACCGCGACCCGCGTCCCCGAGGTGATCGACGCCTGGTACGACTCGGGTTCGATGCCGTTCGCGCAGTGGGGCTACCCGTTCCACAACAAGGAGGTCTTCGAGCGCACGTACCCGGCGCAGTTCATCGCGGAGGCGATCGACCAGACCCGCGGCTGGTTCTACACGCTGATGGCCATCGGCACGCTCGTCTTCGACAGGTCGAGTTACGAGAACGTGGTCTGCCTCGGCCACATCCTCGCCGAGGACGGCCGCAAGATGTCCAAGCACCTGGGCAACATCCTCCAGCCGATCCCGCTCATGGACCAGCACGGCGCCGACGCGGTGCGCTGGTTCATGGCGGCCGGCGGCTCCCCGTGGGCGGCCCGCCGGGTCGGCCACGGCACGATCCAGGAGGTCGTCCGCAAGACGCTGCTCACGTACTGGAACACGGTCGCCTTCCAGGCGCTGTACGCCCGTACGTCCGGCTGGGCCCCCTCGGCGGCCGACCCGGCCGTCGAGGACCGCCCGCTGCTCGACCGCTGGCTGGTCGGCGAGCGGAACGTGCTGGTGCGCGAGGTCACCGACGCGCTGGAGTCGTACGACACCCAGCGCGCGGGCAAGCTGCTGTCGGCCTTCGTGGACGACCTGTCGAACTGGTACGTGCGCCGTTCGCGGCGCCGTTTCTGGCAGGGCGACCCGGCCGCGCTGCGCACCCTGCACGACGTGGTGGAGACCGTGACGCGGCTGATGGCCCCGCTGGTGCCGTTCATCACCGAACGGGTCTGGCAGGACCTGGTGGTGCCGGTGGTCCCCGGTGCCCCCGACTCCGTCCACCTCTCGTCCTGGCCCGTCGTGGACGAGCGGCACGTCGACCCGGCCCTGTCGGAGCGGATGCTGCTCGTACGGCGGCTGGTCGAGCTGGGCCGTGCCACGCGCGCGGAGTCCGGCGTCAAGACGCGTCAGCCGCTGTCGCGCGCGCTGGTCGCCGCCGCGGGCTTCGAGGGGCTCTCGGCCGAGCTGCGGGCGCAGATCACCGAGGAGTTGAACGTCAGCTCCCTGGCGTCGCTGTCCGAGGTCGGCGGGTCGCTGGTCGACACCACGGCCAAGGCCAACTTCCGCGCGCTGGGCAAGCGTTTCGGCAAGGGCGTCCAGGCCGTGGCGGCCGCGGTCGCCGCCGCCGACGCGGCGGCCCTGTCGGCGGCGCTGCGCGACGGCGGTACGGCCTCGGTGGTCGTGGACGGCGAGGAGGTCGCGCTCGCTCCTGAAGAGGTCATCATCACCGAGACCCCGCGCGAAGGGTGGTCGGTCGCCTCCGACTCCGGCGCCACGGTCGCGCTCGACCTGGAGATCACTCCCGAACTCCGCCTGGCCGGGCTCGCCCGCGACGCCATCCGTCTGATCCAGGAGGCCCGCAAGACCTCCGGCTTCGACGTGGCCGACCGGATCCACGTCCGCTACGCCACGGCCGAGCCCGACGTCTCGACGGCCCTGTCCACCCACGCCTCCCTCATCTCCGAGGAGGTCCTGGCGGACAGCTTCACCGACGCGTCGGCCGATGCCTCCTTCGGCCCGGCGTTCACGGACGAGTCCCTGGCCCTGACCTTCCACCTGCGCAAGAGCTGAGCCCCGTAGGGGCGAAGTCCCCTTCGCACGGTGGTCGTCACACAGAACAGGGCCGGGCCCCGCGGGGAAAAGGATTCCCCGGGGGCCCGGCCCTGTGTGGTGCGGGTCCAGCCGACCGCTAGGTCAGTTGTCGTCCTCGTCGATCAGGAAACCGCGCATCGGCGTCGGCGCCTGCTGCATCGGCTGCGGCGCCTGCGGCCGTACCGGTGCCATCGGCTGGGTCATGGCAGGAGACATCTGCTGCTGGCCGCCGTACGTCGGGCCGGGGGTGTGACCGCCCATGCCCTGGCCGCCGTAGGACGGCGCGGAGCCCGCGTGTCCCATACCGGCGCCCGCGCCGGCCGGTGCCATGCCGTTGCCCATACCGCCGTTGCCCATGGATCCGCCCATCGAGCCGCCCATGGTGGACGCGGCCGGGAGGGAGGGAGCCGCGGGGGTGGTACGCGGCGGAGCCAGCGAGTCGTCGGCCTGGTTCTCGAGCTGACGGAGCTGGGACTCCAGGTAGGACTTCAGACGCGTGCGGTACTCGCGCTCGAAGCCGCGCAGGTCCTCGACCTTGCGCTCCAACGTGGCGCGGGCGGACTCCAGGGAGCCCATCGCGACGCGGTGCTTCTCCTGGGCGTCCCGCTCAAGAGCGTCCGCCTTGGCGCGGGCGTCCCGCTCCAGGCCCTCGGCGCGGCTGCGGGCCTCGCCGACGATCTTGTTGGCCTCGGAACGCGCTTCCGCGATGGCCTGGTCCGCCGTCTGCTGCGCGAGCGAGAGCACGCGGGCAGCGCTGTCGCCACCGGGTCCCTGCTGCTGCATCGGGTGGTGCTGCTGCTGTTGTTGCTGCTGCTGCATCGGGTGCTGGCCCATGGGGCCGGGTCCCTGCTGCTGCATCGGGTGCTGGCCCATCGGGCCAGGCCCCTGCTGCTGCATGGGGTGCCCCATCTGCTGCTGCATCGGGCCGGGCCCGTGCTGCTGCTGGGCGCTGGGGCCGGGCGGCAACTGCGGCATACCGCCCTGCTGCTGCGGCGGACCCATCTGCTGCTGCGGCACCGGCTGCGGACCGGATATGGCAGCGGGCACCGGCCGGTCCTGCTGTTCGGGCTTGCGCATGCCCTGTTGCTGGTTCTGGGCGGCGGCACGGGTGGCCGCGGCCAGTTTGGCGCGCAAGTCCTCGTTTTCGCGGAGCAATCGAGTCAGCTCCGCCTCCACCTCGTCGAGGAAGGCGTCGACCTCATCCTCGTCATAGCCCTCTCGGAGGCGGACGGTCGTGAACTGCTTGTTCCGAACGTCCTCGGGGGTCAGCGGCATCTCTTCACCTCAACGTGATCGTCGACATATCGGGAGCCCGCACCGTTCACATCAAGTTCCCAACGACGGAGATCAGGATGTACACGATGATCATCAATACGAAGAAGGACAGGTCGAGCGCCACGCCCCCGAGACGTAGCGGCGGGATGAACCGCCGCAAGAGCTTGAGTGGCGGATCGGTGACAGTGTAGGTGCCCTCCAGGAGCACCACCATCGCCTTCCCAGGGTGCCATGAACGGGCGAACTGGAAGACGTAATCCATCACCAATCGGAAGATCAGCACAAACAGGAAGCAGTACAGCGCGATGTACAGCACCTGGAGTGCGACACTCATCGCGCTTCCCTCTCCCCTGCTCGTCTTCGGCCCGGTGGCCGGGTCCCTGCGGTTGCGTCTCGTTCAGCTCTGGTTGAAGAACCCGCCCTCGGCGATCCGGGCTTTGTCCTCCGCCGTGACATCGACGTTAGCAGGCGACAGGAGGAACACCTTCTGCGTCACCCGCTCGATGCTTCCGTGAAGACCGAAGACCAGGCCGGCGGCGAAGTCGACAAGACGCTTCGCGTCCGTGTCGTCCATCTCCGTCAGATTCATGATCACCGGCGTTCCCTCGCGGAAGTGTTCCCCGATGGTACGGGCTTCGTTGTAGGTCCGGGGGTGCAGTGTCGTGATCCGGTACGGCTCTCGCTCTGACACGACCTTGGGCATGATCACCGGTGCGTTCTTCTCCAGGCTGTGACGTTCGGGTGTGATGGACGCCACGGGGGCGATCCGCGGTTCACGGGGCGCCGGGGCGTGTACGAGACGCGCCGGTTCGTCCTGCGACGACTGGTGCTGGCTCTGTGGTACGTGCTGCGGCACGTGCTGGCTGACCTGCTGCTGACGGCGAGGGGCACGCTCGGGGTCGGCGCTGGCCCGTGCTGCGGGCGGAGCGGCCATCTCGGGCTCGAACTCGTCGTCGGGGTCAAATCCCGGCCCGTCGTATCCGTCGTCCTCCACGAGGCCGAGGTAGACCGCCATCTTGCGCATCGCGCCGGCCATGCTCTGCGTCCTCTCAGCGGGGTTGCGGTCCTCGGCCGCCGCTCGGACGGCCGCCACACCATATTTATGCTGTGGTCCGACTTGTTGGTGACGTTACCCGAGCCCGGGACGGACTCCGAGTACCGCCGTACCGACGCGTACATGTGTCGCTCCGGCCGCAACGGCTTCGTCGAGGTCCTGGCTCATCCCTGCCGAGACCATGTTCGCAGCCGGATGGGTCTCGCGCAGGCCGGATGAGATTTCCATCAACCGATCGAAGGCGGCGCGGGGTTGGCCCGCGTATGCCCCGGCCAGCGGCGCGACGGTCATCAGGCCGTCGAGACGCAGCCCCGGTGCCGCCGCGATCGCGTCGGCGAGCGCGGCGACCGCGTCGGGTGCCACCCCGCCGCGCTCTCCCTGAGTGCCCGACTCCGCGTCCAGGGCGACCTGGACGAGGCACCCGAGCCGCTTTCCCGCGGCGGTCGCCGCGGTCGACAGCGCGCCGACCAGCCGGAGCCGGTCGACCGAGTGCACATGATCAGAGTAACGGACCACTGAACGAGCCTTGTTGGTCTGCAACTGCCCCACAAAATGCCAAGTAAGCGGAAGATCGGCGCACGCCGTCGCCTTGGGCGCGGCGTCCTGGTCGCGGTTCTCCGCCACATGCCGGACGCCGAGGCCGGCCAGCAGCCGGACGTCGCTTGCCGGGTAGGTCTTGGTGACCACGATCAGGGTCACGTCCGCGCGGTCCCGCCCGGCCGCCTCGCATGCGGCGGTGATCCGCTTCTCGACACGGTCCAGATTCGCGGCGAGTTCCGCGCGCCTGGCGCCGTCCTCGGCCTCGGGGTCGGTCTGATGCTCGGTCACGCGGCGCCGTCCAGCCAGACATAGCCCGCCAGGCGACCGGTGACACCGTCACGGCGGTAGGAGAAGTGATCGGCGGACTCCAGGGTGCACACACCCGCGCCCGGCCCGTCGGATGATCCGGCGCTCGGCCCGAGGTTCACTCCGGCGCGCGCGAGTTGGGCGCGCACCCCCGAAGCCACGTCGACCGCCGGAGTGCCCCAGCTCGTCTCGGCGTACGCCTCCGGCACCGCCCGGGCGACCTCGTCCCGCATCGCGGCGGGCACTTCATAGCACTTTCCGCAGACGGCGGGCCCGAGCAGCGCGGTGATCCGCGCGGGGTCGGCGCCCCGGGCCGTCATCGCCTCGACGGCGGCGGGCACCACACCCGCGACCAGTCCCGGCCGTCCCGCGTGCGCGGCGGCCACGACACCGGCCACCGGGTCGGCGAGCAGTACGGGTACGCAGTCGGCGGTGAGTACGGCGAGCGTGAGGTCGGCGCGGGTGGTGACGAGCGCGTCGACGGCCGGGACCGGCCGGTCGCCCCACGGGGCGTCCACGACGGCGACGTCGCGGCCGTGCACCTGGTTCATCCACACCACCCGGTCGGGGTCGCGGCCGAGATCGGCCGCGGCGCGCTCGCGGTTGGCGCGTACGGCGGCGGGGTCGTCCCCCACCGCGCCGCCGAGGTTGAGGCTGTCGTGCGGAACGGCGCTCACCCCGCCCCACCGGTCGGTGAAGGCGAAGTGCGCGCCGCTCGCTGTCTGGCGGTGCCCTATCACTTCAAGAAGTCGGGT
This sequence comes from Streptomyces sp. NPDC008139, assembly GCF_042957025.1. Classification (NCBI taxonomy): domain Bacteria; kingdom Bacillati; phylum Actinomycetota; class Actinomycetes; order Kitasatosporales; family Streptomycetaceae; genus Streptomyces; species Streptomyces sp. NPDC008139. Next base: position 152,187 of record NZ_JBIBHM010000009.1, on the reverse strand, counting down.
ACGTCGAGCTCTTCGGCCGCGGTGTCCTGGTAGGGACGGGCCGGCGGCACGTGCGGGGGCGGGACCGGGGTCGGCGCCTCCGCGACGGGCTCGTTGTCGCTGTCGCGGTCCGACGAGGCGACCGGGACACTGCCGAGGCCGGTGTACGAGGTCGCCGGGCGGGCGGGTTCGGGCTGGCTGGCGATCCGGGCGCCGGAGGCGGGGGTCGTGTCGCGGTATCCGTCGAGCGCCTTGGCGCTGCTCTTGGTGGGCGGCTGGCCCCCGTCGAACCCGGCGGCGATCACGGTGACCCGCACCTCGTCGCCGAGCGCGTCGTCGATGACCGCGCCGAAGATGATGTTGGCCTCGGGGTGGGCCGCCTCGCTGACGAGTTGAGCCGCCTCGTTGATCTCGAACAGGCCGAGGTCGGAGCCGCCGGAGATGGAGAGCAGCACCCCGCGGGCGCCGTCGATGGAGGCTTCGAGCAGCGGCGAGGAGATCGCCATCTCGGCGGCGGCGACCGCGCGGTCGTCACCGCGCGCGGAGCCGATGCCCATGAGGGCCGAACCCGCCTCGGACATCACGGACTTCACGTCGGCGAAGTCGAGGTTGATCAGACCGGGGGTGGTGATCAGGTCGGTGATGCCCTGCACGCCGGAGAGCAGGACCTGGTCGGCCGAGCGGAAGGCGTCGAGCACGCTGACCTGGCGGTCCGAGATGGACAGCAGACGGTCGTTGGGGATGACGATCAGGGTGTCGACGTTCTCCCGCAGCCCCGCGATGCCGTCCTCCGCCTGGTTGGCGCGGCGGCGGCCCTCGAAGGTGAAGGGGCGGGTGACGACCCCGATGGTCAGGGCGCCGAGCGAGCGGGCGATGTTGGCGACGACGGGTGCGCCGCCGGTGCCGGTGCCGCCGCCCTCACCCGCGGTGACGAAGACCATGTCGGCGCCCTTGAGCACCTCTTCGATCTCCTCGCGGTGGTCCTCGGCGGCCTTGCGGCCTACGTCGGGGTTGGCCCCGGCGCCGAGGCCCCGGGTCAGTTCACGGCCGACGTCGAGCTTGACGTCGGCGTCGCTCATCAGGAGGGCCTGCGCATCGGTGTTGATCGCGATGAACTCGACGCCCTTGAGACCGACCTCGATCATCCGGTTGATGGCGTTGACGCCACCGCCGCCGATGCCGACGACCTTGATGACTGCGAGGTAGTTCTGCGGTGCTGCCACGTCGAAGGCCTCTCGCCTCGAGTTACGTATCTTGTGGGACGGTCGGTACGCTCGCCGATGCCGTTCCGAACCCTAACCGTGAGGTTTAGGGTTACCAGTATGCATGTCCCATGTGTTCCTTGGGACGAGACACTAAGTCGACAAGCGGTAGTGGTTCAACGAACACGCCGAACCTACCGTTTTTCTTTTGACCCTATGTGATCACGTCACCGGCTGCTGGGCCAGGGGTCGAATAATGCCATAAGGGGCGTCAACTCCCTGACGCCGCAGGGGCGCTGGGGGCACTCACGTCGTAGTGGGAGGCGTGTGGCTGGACCTTCAGGAGCGCATTGAGCACCGCGGCCTTCCGCGCGCCCTGTTCCGCGCTCCCCCACATCACGCTGCGTCCGCGCGAGAGTTCGACGGTGATGTTGTCGTAGGAACGGACCCGGATCGCGGTCGCCTGGCCGTGCAGCGATTCCGGAAGATCGGCGGCGACCGCAATGGCGGCCCGCAGCAGGCTCTTTGTTCCGAAATGCCGAAGGCTCGGCGACTGATCCGGCGTCAATTGCACGAGCGGTACGCCGCGCGGCGCGGTGTCGACGGTCGCGAATCGCACACCGCCCGGGTCCACTTCGGTGAACTTGTCGCCGCTTTTCAGTACGGCGGAGGCCGTTCGTTCGGTCACTTTCACCCGGACCGTGTGCGGCCACGACCGTTCCACGTCCACATGGCCGATCCGCGGCAGCGCGGCGAGCAGCCGCCTGCGGACCGCGCCGGTGTCCACGGAGACCAGCGCGCCGCCCAGCGGTACGCCCGCGGCGCGCTCGATCTGCTGCGGCGTCAGCACGTCGTTGCCCGTGACGGTCACGCGCGTGGCGCGGAACCAGGAGGAGCCGTAGACGGCCCAGGTGCCGCCCGCGACGAGGACGGTGAGGACGACCAGTGTGATGATCGCCGTCCGGCGGCTGGGGAGGGTCGGCCGGGGGCGCGGGCGCCGTCCGGTGCCGGACGCCGCCCCGTCCCGGTCGGCGCCGACCGGCTTCGCTTGCGTCCCGGTCACCCCGGTCACCCCGGCCTCCCCGCGTCGACGGATGCGGAGCGCGTCCGCGCCCCGCGGGCCCTATCGTGCCAGGCCCGGTCCGCCGCGCCGCGGGACACGCCCTCGGCGCGGCGGCCACCGTCAGCGGCGGCCCGCGGCCACCGCCTCGTACACCATGGCGACCAGCAGGTCGTCCGCGTCGCGGCGGCCGAACTCGGCGGCCGCGCGCGACATGTCGTACAGGCGGTGCGGGTCCGTCAGGACGGGCAGCACGTGTCCCAGCACCCAGTCGGGGGTGAGTTCGGCGTCGTCGACCAGCAGGCCGCCGCCGGCCTTCACCAGCGGCTGGGCGTTGAGCCGCTGTTCGCCGTTGCCGATGGGCAGCGGCACGTAGGCGGCGGGCAGTCCGACCGCGGACAGTTCGGCGACGGTCATGGCACCGGCACGGCACAGCATCATGTCGGCAGCGGCGTAGGCGAGATCCATCCGGTCGACGTAGGGGACCGGGCGGTACGGCGGCATGCCGGGCATGTTGTCGGACCGCGGGAGCTCGTTCTTGGGGCCGACCGCGTGCAGGATCTGCACGCCGGACTGCTGGAGCCGCGGCGCGACGGTGGCGATCACCTCGTTGAGCCGCCGGGCGCCCTGGGAGCCGCCGGAGACCAGCAGGGTGGGCAGGTTCTGGTCGAGGCCGAACGCGTGCCGGGCCTCGGGGCGGGCGGCGGCCCGGTCGAGGGTGGCGATGGTGCGGCGCAGCGGGATGCCGATGTAACGGGCGTCGCGCAGCTTGCTGTCGGGGGTGGAGACGGCGACCGCGTGCGCGTACCGCGAGCCGATCTTGTTGGCCAGGCCCGGCCGCGCGTTGGCCTCGTGCACGACGATCGGCACGCCGAGCCGCTTGGCGGCCAGGTAGCCGGGCAGCGCCACGTAGCCGCCGAAGCCGACCACGCAGTCCGCCTTGGTGCGTTCCAGGATCTGCTCGGCGGCCTTGATGGTGCCGCGCAGCCGTCCGGGGACGGTGATCAGTTCCGGGGTGGGGCGGCGCGGCAGCGGGACGGCCGGGATGAGCGCCAGTTCATAACCGCGTTCCGGCACCAGCCTGGTCTCCAGGCCCTTCTCGGTGCCGAGGGCCGTGATGCCCACGGTCGGGTCCTGCCTGCGCAGGGCATCGGCGAGCGCGAGCGCAGGCTCGATGTGGCCGGCGGTCCCCCCGCCGGCGAGTACGACATGCACCGAAATTCACCGCTCTCCGGACGGCCGCCTGGTGACGTACCGCCGCATCGTCCGTGTCATTGCCCCGCTGAAAGCACTACGCCCCCGCATGGCCAGGGCCGCTCGCGCTCCGGGCTCGTTTCTCGCGAAGGAGATGAGCAGCCCGATCGCGAACATGGTCGGCAGGATGGCTGAACCTCCGTAGGAGAACAGCGGGAGCGGGACTCCGGCGATCGGCAGCAGGCCGAGCACCGCACCGATGTTGATCACGGCCTGGGCCGTGATCCAGGTGGTCACGCCACCCGCTGCGAACCTGACGAAGGGGTCCTCCGTACGACCGGCCACGCGGATACCCGCGTAGCCTAGTGCCGCGAAGAGGGCGAGTACCGACAGCGTCCCCGCCAGACCCAATTCCTCCCCGGTTACGGCGAAGATGAAGTCGGTGTGCGGCTCCGGGAGTTCACCCCATTTTTCCACACTCGCCCCGAGTCCCGACCCGAACCAGCCACCGGAGGCGAGGGCGTAGATCCCGTGCACGGCCTGCCAGCACTGGTCGTTGGTGCCGGGGTCGGTGGCGGCGATGCAGTGCAGCCGGCCCATCCGGTTGGGGCTGGTGATGATGGCCAGGGCCGCCAGCGCCGCCGCGCCGGACAACACGCCCGCGAAGAGCCTGGTGGGGGCGCCCGCGAGCCAGAGCATGCCGAAGAGGATCGCGGTGAGGATCATCGTGGTGCCCATGTCGCCGCCGAGCATGATCAGTCCGAGCAGCAGGAACGTGACGGGCACGAGTGGCACCAGCAGGTGCTTCCACTGGATCAGCAGATTCCGGTCGCCCTTGCGGGCGAGCAGGTCGGCGCCCCACATCACCAGGGCCAGCTTGCCGAATTCGCTGGGCTGGATCTGGAACGGGCCGCCAATGGAGATCCAGTTGGTGTTGCCGTTGACCGTCTGCCCTATTCCGGGGACCTGGACCAGGCACATCAGGAAGACGGCGCCGAGCAGCAGCGGGTACGCGAGCGCGCGGTGCAGTCTGACCGGCATCCGGGCGGCGGCGTAGAGCAGCACGGAGCCGAGGGCGACCGCGAGGAGCTGCTTGCGGAAGTAGTACGTGGACGGCAGGCCGTAGCGCAGCGCCTGGATCATCGAGGCGGAGTACACCATCACCAGGCCGAGCACGGTGATCAGCAGGGCCGCGCCGAGGATGACGTAGTACGCCGTCAGCGGGCGGTCCCAGGCGGCGCGTACCCGCTCGGGGAGCCGGGCCGCGCCCCGGAGCGCGCTGCCGCGCTGCCGGGCCGGGTACGTGCTCATACCCGCCCCCCGCGGGGGCGGTGCGCGGGGCGGCGGGGGGACGCAGTGGCCGTCATGGGACCTCCATCGGAGCGAGGGCGCCGCACGGCACCTGCGGCTAGGGCTCGTCGCTGTCGTCGGCGCCCAGGCGCCGGACGGCTTCCGCGAACATATCGCCGCGCACGTTGTAATTGGCGAACATGTCCATCGACGCACAGGCCGGTGCCAGCAGAACGGTGTCGCCGGGCTGGGCCCGGTCGCGCGCCACGGCGACGGCGGCGGCCATCGCCCCAGTGTCGGTCCGGCCCAGCTCGACCACCGGGACCTGGGGCGCGTGTCGCGCGAGCGCTTCACGGATCAGGGCGCGGTCGGCGCCGATCAGGACGGCGGCCCGCAGCCGGTCGGCGGACTTGATGACCAGGTCGTCGAAGACCGCGCCCTTGGCGAGGCCGCCGGCGAGCCAGACGATCGACGGGTACGCGGCCAGCGACGCCTCGGCCGCGTGGGTGTTGGTGGCCTTGGAGTCGTCGACCCAGGTGATGCCGTCGCGGGTGGCGACCTCGGCGATGCGGTGCGCGTCCGGACGGAAGGCCCGCAGGCCCTCGCGTACGGCGGCCGGTTCGACGCCGTAGGCGCGGGCGAGGGCGGCGGCGGCCAGCGCGTTGGCGATGTTGTGCGGGGCCGGCGGGTTGACGTCGGCGGTCTCGGCCAGCTCCTGCGCGCTGTTGACCCGGTCGTCCACGAAGGCGCGGTCGACCAGGATGCCGTCGACCAGGCCGAAGTCGGAGGGCCGGGGCGCGTCGAGGGTGAAGCCGATCGCCCGGCAGCCCTCCTCGACGTCGGCCTCGCGAACCAGCCGCTCGGTCTCCGGGTCGGCGCGGTTGTAGACGCAGGCGACCTGGTTGCCCTGGTAGATCCGGCCCTTGTCGGCGGTGTACGCCGCCATCGAGCCGTGCCAGTCGAGGTGGTCGGGCGCCAGGTTGAGCACGGCGGCGGAGTGCGGGCGGATGCTGGGCGCCCAGTGGAGCTGGTAGCTGGACAGCTCGACGGCGAGGACGTCGTACGGCTCGTCGCCGAGGACCGCGTCGAGCAGGGAGACGCCGATGTTGCCGACGGCCGCGGTGCGCAGGCCCGCCGCGGTGAGGATCGCGGCGAGCATGCGGGTGGTGGTGGTCTTGCCGTTGGTGCCGGTGACCGCGAGCCAGGGGGCCGCGCCGGGCTTCCTGAGCCGCCAGGCCAGTTCGACGTCGCCCCAGATCTCCACGCCCGCCTTGGCGGCGGCCGTGAACAGCGGGCTGCTCGGCTTCCAGCCGGGGGCGGTGACGACGAGTTCGGTGCCCTCGGGCAGCGTCGCGCCGTCACCGAGGCGCACGGTGATGCCGAGCGCTTCCAACTCGGCCGCCTCGGCCCGCTGCCGCTCGCCCGCGACGCCGTTGACGACGGTGACGCGGGCGCCGAGGGCGTGCAGCGCCTTCGCGGCGGGCACGCCGGAGACGCCGAGCCCGGCGACGGTGACGCGCAGGTCCGTGAAGTCGGGGTTCACGAAGCCCTGCCCGGCGGCGGACGCGGAGGCCGGGGACGCCGGGGAATCGGTCGTCACGACGCGGCCACCCAGCCCGCGTAGAAGATGCCGAGTCCCACGGCCATGCACATGCCCTGGATGATCCAGAATCTGACCACGACCAGGACTTCGCTCCACCCCTTCAGTTCGAAGTGGTGCTGGAGTGGCGCCATCCGGAAGACCCGCTTGCCGGTGAGCCGGAAGGAGCCGACCTGGATGATCACGGACATCGTGATCAGGACGAAGAGGCCGCCGAGGATGGCCAGCAGCATCTCGGTGCGGGAGCAGATCGCCAGGCCCGCGAGCGCGCCGCCCAGGGCCAGCGAGCCGGTGTCGCCCATGAAGATCTTGGCCGGTGAGGTGTTCCACCACAGGAAGCCGAAGCAGGCTCCCATCAGGGCCGCCGCGACCACCGCGAGATCGAGTGGGTCGCGGACCTCGTAACACGCGCCGTTGGCGCTGACCGGGGCGCCGCACCACTGGCCGTACTGCCACACGCCGATGACGGTGTAGGCGGCGAAGACCATGGTGGAGGCGCCGGTGGCCAGGCCGTCGAGGCCGTCGGTGAGGTTCACGCCGTTGGACATCGCCAGGATCATGAACAGCGCCCAGACCACGAAGATCACCGGGCCGATGGACCAGCCGAAGTCGGTGGTGAACGACAGCTTGGTGGAGGCCGGGGTCTGGCCGCGGGAGTCCTTGAAGTTCAGCGCGAGCGCCGCGAAGGCGATGCCGACGATGAGCTGACCCGACATCTTCGCCTTGGCGCGCAGACCGAGGCTGCGCTGCTTGACGATCTTGATGTAGTCGTCGAGGAAGCCGACCAGGCCCATACCGGCGAAGAGGAAGAGCACCAGCACGCCGGACATGGTCGGCTTGTCACCGGTGATCAGCTTGGTCGCCGCGTACGCGATCAGCGTGGCCAGGATGAACGCGATACCGCCCATGGTGGGCGTGCCGCGCTTGCTGTGGTGCGCCTTCGGACCGTCGTCCCGGATCATCTGTCCGTAGCCCTTGCGGGCCAGCAGGCGGATCAACAGCGGGGTGCCGACCAGCGACAGGAAGAGCCCCAGGACGCCGGAGACGAGAATCTGCTTCACAGGGCGGCACCCTCACGGGCCGAGCCGTCGAAGCCGTCGGCTTCGAGCAGCGCCAGGGCGACGGACTCCAGGCCGACCGACCTCGATGCCTTCACCAGTACGACGTCCCCCGGGCGCACTTCGCTGCGCAACAGGTCGATCGCCGCCTCCGCGTCGGACACGTGCACCGACTCCTCACCCCACGAACCCTCGTTATAGGCGCCCATTTGCAGCCAGGCGGCTTCGGTACCGCCCACGGCCACGAGCTTGCTGACGTTGAGCCGGACGGCCAGCCGCCCCACCGCGTCGTGCTCGACGAGTGCTTCCCCGCCGAGTTCGGCCATCTTTCCGAGCACCGCCCACGTGCGCCCCCCGCGCGCCTGTGTGGATCTGCCCATCGCTGCGAGTGTGCGCAGGGCAGCCCTCATGGATTCGGGGTTCGCGTTGTAGGCGTCGTTGACGACCGTCACGCCGTCGGGCCGCTCGGTGACCTCCATGCGCCAGTGCGAGAGCGTGCCGGCCTCGGAGAGCGCGGTGGCGATCTCGTTGACGGGCATGCCCAGTTCACGGGCTACGGCGGTCGCGGCGAGCGCGTTCGACACGTGGTGCTCACCGTACAGGCGCAAGGTCACGTCGGCGCACCCGGTGGGTGTTCGCAGCGTGAAGACGGCCTGACCCCGGTCGTTGAGCCGGACATTCTCGGCGGTCACCTCGACGTCCACGCCGTCGACCGACCTGGCCGACTCGCCGAAGTACACGACGCGCGCCTTGGTACGGGAGGCCATGGCGCGTACCAGCGGGTCGTCGGCGTTGAGTACGGCGATGCCGCCCTCGGCCGCCGCGGGCAGCGCCTCGACCAGCTCGCCCTTGGCCTGGGCGATCTGCTCCCGGCCGCCGAACTCGCCGATGTGCGCGGTGCCGACATTGAGCACCAGGCCGATCCGCGGCGGGGTCAGTCCGGTCAGGTAGCTGATGTGGCCGATACCGCGGGCGCCCATCTCCAGCACCAGGTGCCGCGTGTGCTCGTCGGCGCTCAGCGCGGTCAGCGGCAGCCCGATCTCGTTGTTGAGCGAGCCCGGTGTCCACACGGTGGGCGCGTGCCGCTCCAGGAGCTGCGCGATGAGGTCCTTGGTGCTGGTCTTGCCCGCGGAGCCGGTCAGCGCCACCACGGTGGCGCCCAGCCGCTCGATGACGTGCTTGGCGAGGGCGCCGAGCGCGGTCTGTACGTCGTCCACGACGATCGCGGGTACGCCGACCGGCCGGGTGGCGAGCACCGCGACGGCGCCCGCCGCGACCACGTCGGCGGCGAAGTCGTGGCCGTCGGCCTTGGCTCCGGCGAACGCCACGAAGAGCGCGCCGGGCACCACCTCGCGGGAGTCCCTGACCACCGGGCCGGTGACACGTACTTCCGTGTCCGGTATGTCGTGCGTGCTCCCGCCGACCGCGCGTGCGACCTCGGCGAGGGTGAGGGGGATCACAGTGCTTGTCGGTCCTTCTCGATCGCGGCGCGCAGCACCTCTCGGTCGTCGAAGGGGCGTACCTCTCCGGCGATGTCCTGGCCCTGCTCATGGCCCTTGCCCGCCACCACCACGATGTCGCCGGGCTCGGCCCGTGCGACGGCGGCGGCGACGGCGGCTGCTCTGTCGGGTTCGACGATGACGTGCCCGCGCTGCTGCGCGGGGACCTCGCACGCGCCGTTCAGCATCGCGGCGAGGATGGCCAGCGGGTCCTCCGACCGCGGGTTGTCTGAGGTCAGTACGGCGGTGTCGGCGAGCCGGGCGACCGCCGCGCCCATCGGCCCGCGCTTGGTGGTGTCGCGGTCGCCTCCGCAGCCGAGCACGGCGTGGATCCGGCCGCGGGTGGTCTTGCGCAGGGCGCGCAGCATCAGCTCCACGGCGTCGGTCTTGTGCGCGTAGTCCACGACCGCCAGATACGGCTGTCCCGCGTCGACCCGCTCCAGGCGGCCGGGGACGCCGGGGACGGCGGCGATGCCGTCGGCGGCGGTCTGCGGGTCGAGTCCCGCGGCGGCCAGCGCGGTGATCGCGGCCAGGGTGTTGGCGACGTTGAAGGGGCCGGGCAGCGGCGCGGTGGCGTCCACCCGCTCGCCCTTGGGGCCGAGCACGGTGAAGGTGCTGCCGTGCAGCCCCGCCTCGACGTCCTCGGCCCGCCAGTCCGCGTCCAGCCGCCCCTCGGCGGAGAAGGTGACCAGCGGCACGGTGGCCTCGCCGACCAGCCTGCGGCCGTACGCGTCGTCCAGGTTGACCACGCCGAGCCGGCTGCGGCGCGGGGTGAAGAGCTGCGCCTTGGCCTGGAAGTAGTCCTCCATGCCCGCGTGGAACTCCATGTGCTCGGGGCTGAGGTTGTTGAAGACGGCCACGTCGAACACCGCCCCGTCGACCCGGCCGAGCACCAGGGCGTGGCTGGAGACCTCCATGACCACCGACTCGACACCGCGTTCGCGCATCACGGCGAAGAGCGCCTGGAGGTCGGTGGCCTCCGGTGTGGTGCGCTCGCTCTTGATCCGGTCGTCGCCGATCCGGGTCTCGACGGTGCCGATGAGGCCGGTGCCGCCGTCGCGCGCGGCCCGCAGGCCGCCCTCGACGAGGTAGGCGGTGGTGGTCTTGCCCGACGTGCCGGTGATTCCGACCCGCAGCAGGCCGTCGCCCGGCTGGTCGTAGACGGCGGCGGCCAGCTCGCCCATCCGGGCCCGCGGGTCGTCCACGGTCAGGACGGGCAGTCCGGTGGCGGCGGCGCGCTCGGTGCCCGCCGGGTCGGTCAGTACGGCGACGGCTCCGGCGGCGGCGGCCTGCGCGGCGAAGTCCGCGCCGTGGAAGCGCGCGCCGGGCAGCGCCGCGTACAGGTCACCGGGGCGGACCGCGCGCGAGTCGTGCGTGATGCCGGTGACCTGCGCGGTGGGGCCCTCCGGCACCCGCGTAGCGAGAGGTCCGGCGAGTTCCGCGAGTTCGTGCAGGGTTTTGGGGCGGATACGCGTCGGGCGCGGCGCGCCCGGCTGGGTGAGGGTGGGCTGATCAGCTTTGGGCACGGCGGTGAGGTTACCGGGCTGGCCGGGGTGCGAGCCAGAATTCATGATCACCGCGCCTTGTCCGTGCCGGGCTTCGCGGTGCCGGGCGGCGTCGCGGGCTGGGCCGGGTCGAAGTCGACCGGCAGATGGGGGGCCTTGGTGCCGGACGGCGGGACCTTCAGCGTCTTGAGCGCGAATTCCATGACCTGCTTGAAGACCGGGCCGCAGATGGAGCCGCCGAAGTAGCTGCCCCTGGTCGGGTTCTGGATCACGCAGGAGACCGTGACGCGCGGGTTGTCGGCGGGCGCGAAGCCCAGGAACGACGAGGTGTAGCCCTTGTACTTGCCGGTCTCCGGGTCCACCCGGTTGGCCGTACCGGTCTTGCCCGCGACGCGGTATCCGGCGATCCGCGCGTGGAGTCCGGTGCCCTGTTCGTCGCCGACGACCGATTCGAGCATCGTGGAGAGCGTCTTGGCGGTCTGCGCGCTGACCACCCGGGTCTTCTTGGCCGGGTCCGCGGGGACGTAGCGGCCGTCGGGTCCCGTGGTGCCGCGGATCAGCGTGGGCTGGACGCGTACGCCCCCGTTGGCGATCGTCGAGTAGACCGAGGTGGCCTGGAGCGCGTTGACCGACAGGCCCTGGCCGAACGGGATGGTGAACTGCTGGGAGGCGTTCCAGTCCTGCGGCTTGGCCAGGATGCCGGGTGTCTCGCCGGGGAAGCCGATGCCGGTGGGGTCGCCGATGCCGAATTTCTTCAGGTACGAGTAGAGCACCCGGTTGGCCTGCGGCTGGGTCGTGCCGAGCTGCTGGCTGGCCAGGATGGTGCCGATGTTGCTGGACTTGGCCAGGACGCCGTTGAGCGTCAGGTACCAGGTGCCGTGGTCGACGTCGTCGTGGAAGACCCGGTCGGCGCGCGGCAGGGTGCCGGGGACAGTGACCCGGGTGTCGGGGGTGGCGGTGCCGGTGTCGAGGATCGCGGCCATCGACATCAGCTTGCTGACGCTGCCGGGCTCGTACGCGTCCTGCATCGCCGCGTTGCCCAGCGCGCGCGGGTCGGCGTGGGCGAGGTCGCCGGGGTCGAAGCCGGGGGCGTCGGCCATGGCCAGCACCTCGCCGGTCCTGGAGTCCTGGACGATCACATAGCCGCGGTCGGCCTTGGACTTCTGCACCTGGGCGGTGATCGCGCTCTGGGCGGCCCACTGGATGTCCCGGTCCAGGGTCAGTTCGACGTCGGAGCCGGGCACGGCTGGGTGTTCCTGGACGCCCGCGGTGGGCACCTGGCGGCCGTCGGACTGGGCGTAGCGGATCTTGCCGTTCTTGCCCGCGAGTTCCTTGTTGAGCATGGATTCGAGGCCGCCGCCGCCCACACCCTGGCTGTTGACGAAGCCGAGGACGCCGGCGGCCAGGTCGCCGCCGGGGTAGACGCGTTTGGTGTGGGTCTCGCTGAAGACCCCGGCCAGCACGTTGGCGCCCTGTCCCCTGGCGTACTTGGCGGCGAACGCCTTCTTCAGGTCCTTGATCTGGTTCCAGACCTGCGGGGACTGCTGGCGGGCGATCACCTGGTAGCGGGACTTGGGGGTGGCCAGCGCCTCGGCGATGGCCGTCGGGTCGCCGCCGACGATCGGCGCGAGCAGTTCGGCGGCCTGGAGCGGCGCGTCCTTGGTCTTGGTCTGCTCCGGGGTGAACAGATACGGGTCGGCGGTGATGTCGTACGCGTCCACGGTCGTGGCCAGGTCGACGCCGGAGCGGTCGGTGATGGTGCCGCGGTCGGCGGTGACGTCGTGGGTCACCCAGCGGTTCACCGCGGCCTTGGCCGCGTAGGTGGAGGCGTCCACGGCCTGGACCTGGAGCAGCCGGATCACGAAGGCGGCCATCACCAGGGTGAGGGCGACGCCGACCAGCCGCAGCCGGGGCTTGGGCCTGCCGAGCCTGACCAGCCGGGGGCCGCGGGGGGCCCGGGGCGGCGGGGCGGTGCGGCGCGGGCGGGGGGCGGCGGGGCGCTGGCCGAGCCGCTGGCCCGCGCGCTGGGCGGGGCGGGGCGCGGCGCCTTCGGGGCGCGGGCGGCGGATCCGGCCCGCGGGGGCTCCTGCGGCTCCGGCTGCCGCGTTGCCCGCTCCGGACGCGCGGGGGCGCGGCGCGCCGGGGCGCGGGGCGCGGCCCGGCTGCGGTCGTCTCGGCTCGCTCACCGGCCGGCCCTCCGCGCGGGGCGCGGGGAACGGGCGGTCGGGGAGGGTGGCTGAGGCTTCACGAAGTCACCTGCCGGGGGGAGTGGGAGTGGTCGTGGCGGCGGCGTGCGCGCCGCCGGCGGTCGTGGGGGCCGAAGGAGCGGTGCCGGGCGGCGACCCGGTCGCGGCGGCGGCGGCCGCCCCGGTCGGGGTGCCGCTCGGCGGGGTCGCGGTGGGCGTGCCGGTCGGGGTCGGCGGCGCCTTGCTGGTCGGCGGCGGCGCGGGCGGCGCCGTGGCCTCCTCGGGGGTGCCCCGGACGCTGCCGTCCGGGTTGAGGAAGGCCGGGTTGCCGCCCGGCACCATGCCGAGCTGCCGGGCGCGCTGTTCCAGGCCGCCGGGGGCCGCGTACTGATCGACCTCCTGCTGGAGCTGCTGCTGCTCGTCCGTGTAACCGTTCGTCTCCTTTTGAAGCTTGTTCAGCTCGAAGGAGTCCTGGTTGACCGCTCCGTTGAGCAGCAGCAGGGAGAGCAGGCCGCCCGCGAGGAGGGTCACGACAAGAAGGACGAACGGCATACGGGCGGCGGTTGCGGACCGGGCGGACCCGCGGCCCGCGGACGGCCGTACGGACAGGCCGGGCGCGCGCGGCGGCCCGGGCACCTTCGCGGTCCCGCGGCGCGGCTCCCCGCGGCCCTGGCGCGGCGGCCGGTCCTGGCGGGCGGCCCGCTCGCGGGACGGTTCCTGACCGGCGGCCCGCTTACGGGGCGGTTCCTGGCGCGGGGCGCGGCCACGGGCGGGGTCCTCGCGGGGGCTCCGTCCGCGCGCCGGTTCCTCGCGTGCCCGGCCGTCGCCCGGCCGGCCCTCCGGTGACCGGTCCCGGCGTGCCCGGTCGTCGCCGGGGGGCCGTCGCCGGTCCCCCGGCCGGTCCTGGCTCACCGCGCGTCCTCGCGGATCCGCTCGGCGCCGCGCAGCCGGGCGGGCGCGGCCCGCCGGTTCTCGGCGATCTCGTCCTCGGTGGGCAGTTCCGCGCCGCGGGTGAGCAGCTTCAGGCGGGGCTGGTACTGCTCGGGCACCACCGGCAGGCCGGGCGGCGCGGTCGTGGCGGCCCCGGCCGCGAGGACCTGCTTGACCAGCCGGTCCTCCAGCGACTGGTACGACAGCACGGCGATCCGGCCGCCGACCGCGAGCGCCCCGACGGCCGCGGGAACCGCCCGCTCCAGCACCGACAGCTCGCCGTTGACCTCGATCCGCAGGGCCTGGAAGGTCCGCTTGGCCGGGTTGCCGCCGGTGCGCATCGCGGCCTGCGGCAGCGCCGTACGGATCAGCTCCACCAGGCGCGCGCTGTTGCTGAACGGTTCCCGTTCCCGCTCGCGCACCACCGCGTCCACGATCTTGCGGGCGAATTTCTCCTCGCCGTACGCGCGCAGGATGCGCACCAGGTCGCCCGGCGGATACGTGTTGAGCACCTCGGCGGCGCTGATCCCGGTGGTCTGGTCCATCCGCATGTCCAGCGGCGCGTCCTGCGCGTAGGCGAAGCCGCGGCCGGCCTCGTCGAGCTGCATGGAGGAGACGCCGAGGTCGAACAGGACGCCCTGGACGCGGACGATGCCGAGCCGGTCCAGGACGTCGGGCAGTTCGTCGTAGACCGCGTGCACGAGGGTGGCGCGGTCGCCGAAGGGCGCCAGGCGCTCGGAGGAGAGCTTCAGCGCCTCGGTGTCGCGGTCGAGCGCGACCAGCCGGGCGGCGGGGAACGTGCTGAGCAGCGCCTCGCTGTGGCCGCCGAGGCCGAGGGTGGCGTCCACGACGACCGCGCCCGGCTCGGCGAGCGCGGGTGCCAGCAGGTCCAGGCAGCGCCGGAGCATGACCGGCACATGGCGCGGCTGGGGCTGCGCGGGGGTGGTGTCGCTCATGGGGCCCTTCTCGGCGGTACGAGGGACGTAGAACCGGGTCCCCGCCCGCTCGAAAGGAAATGTTCCCCTGGCACCGGGGAAGTGGTGCCAGCGGAGCGGCAGAGCGGGAGGAGGCCGGGCCGTACGTCCGCGCGGTGGTACGGAGTGAAAGCGTGGGGTGCGCGCAGGTGCGCCGGGGCGCGGACCGGTCGGGCCGCGCTCACAGTAATCCGGGCGGAACCTCCTCGGACAGGGCCGAAAAGGTGTCTTCCTGGGCCGCGAGATAGCCCTCCCATGCGGTCGCGGACCAGATCTCCACCCGGCTGCCCGCGCCGATCACCGCGCAGTCCCTGACCAGCCCGGCGTAGGCGCGCAGCGGCTGCGGCACCGTGACCCGGCCCTGCTTGTCGGGGACCTCGTCATGCGCCCCGGCGAACAGCACGCGCAGGTAGTCCCGCGCGCCCTTCGAGGTCAGCGGGGCGTCGGACAGGCTTCTGGTGGCGGCCTTGAAGCCGTCGACCGACCACACGCACAAGCAGCGTTCCTGCCCCTTGGTGATCACCAGTCCGTCGGCGAACTGCTCGCGGAACCTGGCGGGCAGCACCAGCCGGTTCTTGTCGTCGAGCCGCGGGGTGTACGTCCCGAGGAACATGCACACCTCCAGCAGACGGCACCACTTCGCGCCACTTTACTCCACCGGCCCCCACGGTCAACGCAGAGCGGGGCCGGGCGCGTCACGTCCCGCGCGACCTCCGCGTCACCCCTCGTGTCTCCTCGCGCCACCCCCTTTCCGGTGGACTCCGGAGGGCGTGTGGGCTACCTCACACACCGTGGAATTGCCGATGCTTATCCTTTATGAGCCGAAATTTCGTGGGAACTCACAGCAGGTGGAACGGCACCCGGAGCCGTACCGTCAGAGACATGTCGATATCTGCCAGTGGTTCCCCAGCGCCGACCGACGTCAGCGGCCGCTCCGGAGACACCGCCACCGCGTCCGTTACCGACCGGCTCGTCGAAGCCAACCAGCACTACGCCGACGCGTTCCAAGACCCCGGCATGGATGCCAGGCCCGTTCTGAAGGTCGCCGTCGTGGCCTGCATGGACGCCCGCATCGACCTGCACCGGGCGCTCGGCCTGGAGCTGGGCGACTGCCACACCATCCGCAACGCGGGCGGCGTGGTCACCGACGACACCATCCGCTCCCTCACCATCAGCCAGCGCGCGCTGGGCACCCGCTCCGTCGTGCTGATCCACCACACCAACTGCGGCCTGCAGAGCATCACCGAGGACTTCCGTACCGAACTGGAACGGGAGGTCGGCCAGCGGCCGACCTGGTCGGTGGAGGCATTCACCGATATCGACCAGGATGTCCGGCAGTCGATGAACCGGGTGCGCACCTCGCCCTTCCTCGCGCACACCGACGACGTGCGCGGGTTCGTCTTCGACGTGCACACTGGTCTACTCCGGGAAATCACGAACAAGTAACGGCAGGCGAGTGACGTGGGGTGCCGCGTAAGGGAAGAATGCATCATGCGGCACCGCACTGCCTCGCCCGGCGCGAGCACGAGCGGCACGCAAGTGGGGTGGGCCGGTCCAGGGATGACCGTGTCCCGAGGAACATGGCCTAGGAGTACCGGGTGACGACCTTTGACGCACGAGCAAGCCTGAGCGATCTGACGACGACCGCTGACCGGGTGCGCCGCAGTGTGGAGAACGTGATCGAGGGCAAGCCCGAAGTCGTCCGCATCGCACTGACGGTGCTGCTCGCCGAGGGGCATCTACTGATCGAGGACGTGCCGGGTGTCGGTAAGACGATGCTGTCCAAGGCCCTGGCACGGTCGATCGACTGTTCGGTGCGGCGCATCCAGTTCACACCCGACCTGCTGCCGTCCGACATCACCGGAGTGAGCGTCTTCGACCAGCAGCGGCGGGACTTCGAGTTCAAGCCGGGCGCGATCTTCGCGCAGATCGTGGTCGGCGACGAGATCAACCGCGCCTCGCCCAAGACCCAGTCGGCGCTGCTGGAGTCGATGGAGGAGCGGCAGGTCACCGTGGACGGCACCACGTACGAACTGCCGAGCCCCTTCATGGTGATCGCCACCCAGAACCCGGTGGAGATGGAGGGCACCTATCCGCTGCCCGAGGCGCAGCGGGACCGGTTCACCGCCCGGGTCTCGATCGGTTACCCCAGCCCGGACGCCGAGTTGAAGATGCTCGACGTGCACGGCGGTGTCTCGCCGCTCGACGACCTCCAGCCCGTCGCGCACGCCCACGAGATCGTCAAGCTCGTCGAGGCCGTACGGATGGTGCATGTCTCGGAGCCGGTACGGCGGTACGCGGTGACGCTGGTCGGCGCCACCCGCAACCACCCCGATCTGCGGCTCGGCGCCTCGCCGCGCGCCACCTTGCACCTGGTGCGGGCCGCCAGGGCCTCCGCAGCGCTGGACGGCCGGGACTACGTGCTGCCCGACGACGTGCAGGGCCTGGCCTCCTCCGTGCTGGCGCACCGCCTGCTGCCCACCGCGCAGGCGCAGTTGAACCGGCGCACCCCCGAACAGGTGGTCGCCGAGATCGTGCAGCGCGTCCCGGTGCCCGACCCGGCGGCCGGTGGCTGGCCGCAGAAGCCGTCCGCCCGCCCGCAGGGCCTGCGGGGCCTGTGATGGCCACGCCCGGCGCCGGGACCCCGCCGCCGACCCGACCGCCGCAACCCGCGCCGCAGCCGCAGCGCGGCCCGGCGCAGGGCCGCCAGGGCGGCCCGCCGGGCGCCGCGGGACCGCAGCAGGCGAGCGGCGGATTCCGTACCGCGCTCGGCGGACTCACCACCCGAGGCCGGTCCTTCGTCGCTGCCGGGGTCGCCGCCGGGATATGCGCCTACGTGCTCGGCCAGCCCGACCTGCTGCGGGTCGGACTGCTGCTGGCGATCCTGCCGCTGGTCTGCGTCGCCGTCCTCTACCGCACCCGCTACCGGGTCGCGGGCAGCAGGCGGCTCGCCCCCTCGCGGGTGCCCGCCATGTCGGAGTCCCGCGTGCACCTGCGGGTCGACAACGTCTCGCGCATCCCCACCGGACTGCTGATGCTCCAGGACCGGGTGCCGTACGTGCTCGGCCCGCGCCCGCGCTTCGTGCTGGACCGGGTGGAGCCCGGCGGCCACCGCGAGGTGTCCTACCGGGTCCGCTCCGACCTGCGGGGCCGCTACCCGCTCGGCCCGCTGCAACTGCGGCTGACCGACCCCTTCGGCATGTGCGAACTGACCCGCTCCTTCAGCGCGTTCGACACGCTCACCGTGGTGCCGCGCGTCGAGGCGCTGCCGCCGGTACGCCTGGCCGGTGAGGCCAACGGCTACGGCGAGAGCCGCACCCGCGCACTGGCCTTCGCCGGCGAGGACGACGTCATCCCGCGCGGCTACCGGCACGGCGACGACCTGCGCCGGGTGCACTGGCGCTCCACCGCCAAGTACGGCGAGCTGATGGTGCGCCGCGAGGAGCAGCCGCACCGCGCGCGCTGCACCGTCCTGCTGGACACCCGGCGCTCCGCCTACTACGGCGCGGGCCCCGACTCGGCGTTCGAGTGGGCGGTCTCGGCCGCCGCCTCGGTCTCCACCCACATGCTGGAACGCGGCTTCGCGGTACGGCTGCTGACCGACACCGGCAGCAGCGTCCCCGGCCCCGAGGGCACCGGCGGATACGTCGGCGACTCCTCGGACATGGCGGGCGTCCTGCTGGACACCCTTGCCGTGGTCGACCACTCCGACGACCTGGCGCAGTCGCCCGGCTCCGGCCCCGACGGCGCGCACGGCGACGGCCTGTCCCGCGCCTACGAGGTGCTGCGGTCCAGCCACGAGGGCCTGCTGGTGGCCTTCCTCGGCGACCTGGAGGAGGAGCAGGCGGCCAACGTCGGCCGGATGCGGCAACGGGCGGGCGGCGCCGTCGCGTTCGTCCTGGACAGCGACGACTGGACGGCCCGCGAGCCGGGCGCCCGGTCGGAACCCCCGGCCGAGCACGGCGCGCGGGAGACCGGCGCCGAGGACGACGACACCCCGACACCGCTGCGGATGCTCCGCGAGGCGGGCTGGACGGTGCTGTCGGTACGCGCCGGGGACTCGCTGCCGGAACTGTGGCAGCGGGCCGACCGTTACCGCTCACGCGAGGAACAGCAAGAGGCAGGGGCCACAACATGAGCGGACGTGCCCGGCTGACGGTGTGTGCGGCGGCCGCCTCCGTGATGGCCGCCTGCTCGCTGCTGCCGCTGGCCACCCCCGCGGGCTGGATGTTCCAGGCCGTGCTCTTCGTGGCACTCCAGTCCGGGGTCGGCGCACTGGCCCGACGGGTGCCGCTGGCCCGGCCGTTGACCGTCCTCGCGCAGGCGGTGGTCTCGCTGCTCGTGCTGACCGTGATGTTCGCGCCGCACCAGGCACTGGGCGGCGTCATCCCCGGTCCCAACGCCTTCGTCCACCTCAGCGACCTGGTACGCGACGGGCTGACCGACGTCAGCCAGTTCGCCATCCCGGCGCCGGTCACGCCCGGCATCAGGATGCTGCTGGTCGGCGGTGTGCTGGTGGTCGCGCTCGCGGTGGACACACTGGCCGTCACGTACAACAGCGCGGCCCCCGCGGGACTTCCGCTGCTGGCGCTGTACTCGGTGGCCGCGGGGCTGTCCAACGGCGGTGCGCGGTGGCTGTACTTCGTGGTCGCCGCCGCCGGTTACCTGCTGCTGCTCCTGGCCGAGGGCCGGGACCGGCTCTCGCGCTGGGGCCGGGTGTTCGGCGGCGGTCCGCCGGCCAACGGCTGGGGCGGCTCCGCCAACCCGGCCTCCGGCAGCCGGGCGCTGGCCCCGGTGCGCACCGGCCGCAGGATCGGCGTGATGGCGCTGGGCCTGGCCCTGGTCGCGCCCGCCGTGCTGCCGTCGCTGGGCAGCGGCCTGCTGGACACCTCGGGCACCGGTACGGGACCGGGACGCGGCGGCACGATCTCCGCGGTCAACCCGGTGGTGGCCCTCCAGGACAACCTCAACCAGCAGGACAACCGCGAAGTCCTCACGTACAGGACCAACTCCACCGATCTGTCCAGCATGTACTTGCGGATCGTGGCGCTCGACCAGTTCGACGGCACGCAGTGGCAGCCGTCGAAGCGGAAGATCGAGGACATCCCGTCGGTGCTGCCGCAGCCCGCGGGCATGGCCTCCGATGTGAAGTACTCCAAGGTCCAGACGACGGTGAAGGTCGACGACGGCTACGCGCAGGGCTGGCTGCCGATGCCCTTCCCGGCGCTGGGCGTCGACGTGTCGGGGCACTGGCGGTTCGAGCCCGAGGGCCGGACGATCATCGGCGACCGCGGGCAGAACACCTCGGGTCTGACGTACGCGGTGACGAGCATGCAGGTGCAGCCGACGGCCGCGCAGCTCGCCGCCGCGCCCCCGGCCACCGGACGGGTCGCCGAGGAGTACACCAAGGTGCCCGGCTCGCTGCCGAAGGTGGTCGCGGAGACCGCGCAGCAGGTGACGGAGTCGGCGAACAACGACTACGAGAAGGCGCTGGCGCTCCAGCGGTACTTCACCTCGGGCGCGTTCGTCTACAACACCAAGGCGCAGTCGGGCACCGGCGTGGACGCCATAGCGCGGTTCCTGCGCACCAAGGAAGGCTTCTGCATCCACTTCGCCTTCACCATGGCGGCGATGGCCCGCACGCTGCACATCCCGGCGCGGGTGGCGGTCGGCTTCACCCCCGGCTCGCAGCAGGGCTCGGACGGCACGATGTCGGTGGGCCTCAAGGACGCGCACGCCTGGCCCGAGCTGTACTTCGAGGGCATCGGCTGGACCCGCTTCGAGCCGACCCCGTACCGGGGTACGGCCCCCTCGTACACCCAGACCACGACGCCCTCGGGCACCAACGAGCCCGCCGACCAGGGGCAGCACGGCACGGCGACGACGCCGACCCCGACGCCGTCTGCGAGCGCGAGCTGCGGCAGCGACAACCGGGCGCAGAGCTCCTGCGACAACACGGCGGTGGCCGCTTCCGGCGGTTCCGGCGGCGGCGGGTTCGGCGGCGGCAGGATCGCCGTGCTCACGCTGCTCGCGCTGCTGGTGCTGGCCGTCCCGCTGCTGCCCATGCTCTGGCGGCGCCGACAGCGGTCCAGACGGCTCGGCGGCGGACGTGACAGGGCCGAAGGGCTCGTCCTGTCCGCCTGGCGCGAGGTGGTCGACACCGGCTGGGACTACGGCGTACCGCCGGACGACTCCGAGACCCCGCGGCGGGCGATGGCCCGGCTGGTCCAGGACGGCGGTCTGACCGGCCAGGCCGCGGTCTCCGCGGGCGCCCTGGCCACGGCGGTGGAGCAGGTGCTCTACTCGCCCAGGCCCCAGCCGGTCACCGGGTTGCCGGCCGACGTCCGGCACGTCCGCGAGGGCCTGCACGCGGCGGCCGGGCGCCGCGGTCGCCTTCGGGCGGTGCTTGTGCCGCGTTCCTCCGCCCGGGTGATCTGGCACCTTTCGGACCGGTGGTCCGCGTTCACTCTTCGTCTGTCCGAGGCCGGGCATCGCCTTGTCGCTCCGCTGAGGAGGCGCCTGACCCGCCAGGCGTAAGTCCCCACCGCGCGGGTGGGGCGCCCCTCAGGGGGCTGCACTGTCCGCGCGGGGCGTGCCCCGTCAGGGGCGGGAGGAACTGCGCGCTCAGCCGGAGCGCTCCCGCAGGTCACCACCCGCCCCGGCGGGGCAGTCCGGCTGTTCCCGGACCACCGGCCGGTGGGAGGTTGCCCGCGCAGTTCCTCCCCCAGCCAACGCTGGGAGGTGCCCCCAGCGCCCCTACGGGGCACAAGCCTTGCGCCAGGCGCGGCCTCAGGGGGCCGCGTCCTCAAAGATCGGCTCGCCGCACGGCGACAGGTGGGCGCACGGGGGGCAAAAAGATCGGCGCACCGTCGGGAGGGTGCGGGACCCTCGGACGGTGCGCCGTGCTGGCGGAAGCGACCCTCTAGCGGCCACCCTGCTGCTCGTCGCGGCGGCGCTGCCACCGCTCCTCGATCCGGTCCATGACCTTGCCCCGCTTGGCCTGGTTGCGGCGGCTGAGCCGCCGGCCGGGTGTGCCGGGGGCACTGGGAGCCCCGGCGGCGGGCGCCGCCTCGCCCGGCTTGCCCGCCTTGCGCCAGCCGGTGACGGCCAGCACCGCACAGGCCAGCATGACCAGGAAGCCCACCACACTGATCCAGGGCTGCTTGGCGATCATGCCGCCCATGAGCAGCGCGATACCGACCAGGAAGCCCGCCACCGACTGGTAGACACGCCGCCTGGTGTACGTGCGCAGCCCACTTCCCTCAAGCGCCGACGCGAACTTGGGATCTTCGGCGTACAGCGCTCGCTCCATCTGCTCGAGCATGCGCTGCTCGTGCTCCGAGAGCGGCACGGAGTCCTCCTACTCGTCGGTCGCAGGGGGGCGACCGGTCCGACCCTTTCAGGATAGGCAGGGATTCGCCCCCATGAAACCCGCCCCACTACGCCAATCCGACGGGGGCTTCATTCCCCGTCCGCCGTTACGTCATGCCAGCATACGGTCAGCAATGGCGGTACGGGGGGCCTGTGACCGACTACTCCGGCCGGTGGCGGGGGCGGGTGAAGCGGAAGAGGTCCTTCCGGGGTCTCGCGGGGTCCGTCAGCCGCGCTCGCCGAGGACGTGGAGCTGGGTGGCCACCGAGTGGAATCCGGGCTCCTCCGCCGCTGCCAGCTCCAGCCGCAGCAGCGCCTCCAGGGCACCCGGCTCGGTGTCGACCAGGACGCCGGGGACGAGGTCGGCGAAGACCCTGATGCCGTGGACGGCGGCGGCCCGCAGGCCCGCGTCGGTGACCAGCCGGGTGAGCTGGTCCGCGGTGTAGCGGCGGGGCAGCGAATCGCCGTCGCCCCATCGGCCGTCCGGGTCACCGAGGGCGTGCTGGGCCTCCGCGAAGTGCCCGGCGAGGGCGCGGGCCAGTACGGCGCCGCCGCGGCCCGCCGCGAGCAGGCTGAGGGCGCCGGAGGGCCGGAGCGCTCCGACCACGTTGCGCACGGCCTCCGCCGGGTCGTCCACGTACTCCAGGACGCCGTGGCACAGCACCATGTCCCAGCTCGCGCGGGGCACGATGTCGGGCAGCCCGTGGGCGTCGCCCTGGACGGCGCTGACCCGGTCGGTGACCCCGGCCTCGGCGGCTCGCCGCTCCAGTGCGAAGAGCGCGTCGGGGCTGGGGTCGACGACGGTGACGCGGTGGCCGAGCCGGGCGACGGGCACCGCGAAGTTGCCGGTGCCGCCGCCGGTGTCCAGGACGTCGAGTGCCGCCGTGTCCGCGGTCTTGGCCCGCCGTTCGAGAGCGTCCTTGAGGACCTCCCACACCACGGCGGTACGCAGACTGGCACGGGGGCGCATCGGGTCCACCCCTCCTTGACGGGACATGGCGCGCGGCTCCTCGCAGGGGCTGGTCACATCGGGCGGCTCCACTCTAGAGCCCCCGGCCGAGGCGTGGCCGCCGCGCGCGGCCGGGTGTCAGTTGGCGCGCTTGCGGGGTGGCTCCGCGGCCGCGGGGGCCGGGATCAGGGGCGGCTTGCCCGCGAGCGGGGGCTGGAGGAGCAGCATGCGCTCCACCAGGCGCAGGAACATGGTCGCTGCGCGCAGCAGGTCGTCGGCGTCGCGGGGGCCCGCGGCTCCGGCTATGCCGGCCTCGGCGCGGGCCCTGCGGGCCGCGCCCGCCTCGAACAGGGCGCTCCACTCGGCCAGTTCGGGCGCGACCTCGGGCAGCACCTCCCAGGCGGTGCGTATCCGCTGGCGGCGGCGCGGGGCGGGCTCGGGTCGGCCGCGTACCGCGAGCACCGCGGCGGCGGTGCGCAGGGCGGCGAGGTGGGCGGTGGCGTAGCGCTCGTTCGGAGTCTCCAGGACGGCGGCCTCTTCGAGGCCGAGGTGCGCCTGGGTGAGCAGGTCAAGGGCGGCGGGTGACGCGGTGGCGCGGCGCAGCACAGGATGGATGTCGCTTACGGGAGCTGCCATGGCGAGCCTCCTTTCTCCATGCCACCCATAGTGGGGGCTACCACTGACAATCGGTCCTGACCTGGGGTAACGCCCGAAAACGGGACATTCGCGGGGTGGCCGGAATCCGCCGGGTGAACGTGCCCGGTGAACATGCCGGACGCCGGACAGGCAGAATCGGCACCATGACCACCGCACGACGCCAGGCCACTCGTCAGAAGCTGTACGAGGCCGCCGTCACCCTCATCGCCGAACAGGGCTTCTCCGCCACCACGGTCGACGAGATCGCCGAACGGGCCGGGGTCGCCAAAGGCACCGTCTACTACAACTTCGCCAGCAAGAACGACCTGTTCGAGGAGTTGCTGCGGCACGGCGTGGGTCTGCTGACCGTCTCACTGCGCGAGGCCGCGCAGGACGCGGAGGCCAAGGGCGGCGGCAAGGTCGACGCGCTGGACGCGATGATCCACGCGGGGCTCGACTTCATCGTGCGCTACCCGTCCTTCACGCAGCTCTACGTGGCCGAGCTGTGGCGCACCAACCGCACCTGGCAGGACACGCTGATGATCCTGCGTCAGGAGGCGGTGGCGGTGGTCGAGAAGGTGCTGGGCGAGGCCGTGGCGGCGGGTGAGCTGAACGACGAGATCGACGTACCGCTGACGGCGTCCGCGCTGTTCGGGATGGTGCTGGTCGCCGCGCTGGACTGGCAGGCGTTCCAGCCGGAGCGCGGTATCGACGAGGTGCACGCGGCGCTGTCCCGGCTGCTCCAGGGCCGGGTCGGCGGGCGTTCGGCGCGCCAGTGAGCGGTCCGCGGGTGCGCTGTTCTGGCAGGGTCCGGTCCCCCGCCGGTCCGTGCCAGAACAGCGCCTCCCCCGTGCGCCCCCCGTTCACGTACGGACCGGTGTACTTCCGCCGCCCCGTGTCGGCGGTTCTGGCACCGAAGCCCGTCCGCGGTCCCCACTCTTCCGGTTTCCCGGCCGACGCCCCATCCGCGAACGTACTCAACCGCGCGTCTAGGTACGGATACTCATGACCGCGCGATTTCGCTCAGTGACAGTGGGCGGGGTTCGCTAGAGTCCCGCGCATGTCCGTACTTCCGCTGGTCTTCACCAGCGGCTGGGCGAGCGGGATCAACGCCTACGCCGTCGTGCTGCTGCTCGGTGTGATGGGCCGGGCGGGTATCACCGACGAGGTGCCGCTCTCGCTCCAGCGCACCGATGTGCTGCTGATCGCGGCTGCCCTGTTCCTCTGCGAGGCGGTGGCCGACAAGATCCCTTACGTGGACTCGGCGTGGGACGCCGTGCACACGGTGATCAGGCCGGTCGCGGGCGCGGTGGTGGCGGCGCTGCTGGCCGGGCAGTCGGGTTCGCTGTCGGAGCTGGCGGCGGGCGCGGTCGGCGGGTCCACGGCGCTGGCCAGCCATCTGGTGAAGGCGGGCACGAGGCTGGCGGTGAACACCTCGCCCGAGCCCGCGAGCAATATCGTGGTCAGCCTCGCCGAGGACCTGGGCGTCGCGAGCATCGTCACCTTCGCGCTCTTCCATCCGCTGCCCGCCGCGATCATCGCGGCGGTGCTGCTGGTGCTCGGCATGACCGTCGTGCTCCTGCTGCTGTCCCGGATCCGGCGCGCGCTGCGCCGCCGCAGGGAGCGCAGGGAGCGCAAGAACCGCGACGGCACCCCGGCGCCCACCTGAGAGCCTGTCGGGTGGCCTTCGATACAGTCCCTGCCATGGCACGGATTGCGGTGATCGGCGCGGGTATGGGCTCGCTGGCGGCGGCGGCCAGGCTCGCCATCGGCGGCCACCGGGTGGTGGTGCACGAGCGGTCGGCGACGTACGGCGGCGGTGTGGGCCGGGTCGAGAGGGACGGTTTCGCCTTCGACACCGGCCCCGGTCTCCTGCTGCTGCCCGCCGTGCAGCGCGATCTGTTCGTCAAGACCGGCCGGGAGTCGCTCGAACAGTCCGTGGGTCTGGTGCAGGCCGATCCGGCGGCCCGCCACGTCTTCGCCGACGGTACGGATCTGACGCTGCCCAACGCGTCGCGCTCCGGGGTCATGGAGGCGCTGGACGGCGCTCTGGGCGCCGGAAGCGGCGAGCGGTGGAGCGAGGTCATGCTGCGCGCCCGGGAGGCCTGGGAGGCCACCCGAAGGCCCCTCCTGGAGGACGCGGTGTCCGAGGCGACCGCCGCGCTGCGCGAGGACCCGTATCCGGCGGCCGGGCGGCGCGGTCTGCTGCGGCGCGCGGCGCGGGCGCGGACCCTGTCCGCCGTCGCGGACGGCGAGTTGCGCGACCTCCGGCTGGCCGCGCTGCTGGAGAGCTATCCGCTCGACTACGGCCTCGACCCGCGCACCGCTCCCGCCTCCGCGACCGTACTGGCGTATGTGGAGCAGACCTTCGGGGTCTGGTACGTGCCCGGCGGGCTGCGAGCGCTGGCGGACGCGGTGTACGCGCGCTGCCTGGCGCGGAAGGTGGAGTTCCGGTTCGGCTCCGAGGTCACCGGGGTGCTGGAGAAGGACGGCCGCGCCGCCGGGGTGCAACTGGCCGAGGGCGGTACGGCGGAGGCGGAATTCGTGGTGGCGGGCGCGCCGCTGCCCGCCCTCTACCGGGACCATGTGCTGCCCTGGGAGTACGAGGACGAGTGGCCCGACTGGGGCCCGCCGCACCCGCGGGGCGTCCTCACCGTCCACCTGGCGCTGCGCGGCGCGCGCCCGGCCGACGCCGTGCACCGTACGGTCGTGCACGCCCCGGACCGCGAGCGCGCGCTGGCCTGGGCATTCGACTCCCCCGGAGCGCGGGACGCCGTCCCCACGGTGACGGTGCTGCGGCCCGACGACCCCGCGCTGCGCCCGGACGACGGGCACGAGGCGGTCACCGTACGGGTGACCGTGCCGCCGCACGGCAGGGGCGGCCTGGACTGGACGGCTCCCGGCGCCGCCGACGCCGTCGCCGAACGGGCGGTGGCCGCCGCCGCGGCGGCCGTACCGGGCCTGCGGGAGCGGGAGTTGTGGCGGATCGTCAGGACGCCGGCGGACACCGAGCGGGAGACCGGCGCGCCGGGCGGCTCGGTCCCCGCCCCGTCGCTCGCGGGCGCGCACGGCTCACTGCTGCGCTCCCCCAACGCCGACGGCCTGCCGGGGCTCTACCGGGTCGGCGGCTGGGCCCATCCGGGCGGCGGGCTGCCGCACGCGGGCATGTCGGGCGCGATCGTGGCGGACCTGATCATGGGCGGGCCCGGCGGCAGCCGGTGAACGGGCGTGCGCCGCGCGCTCGTTGACGGCTCGCTTGACGGACTCCCGTCCGCCGCCCGCCTCTTGCCGCCCCCGTTACCGCCGCGAAGATCCTTAAGCGGACCACCGCCCGGATTCAACCGATCGGACGGAAAAGCCCGGTGGGCGCTCCGGGGGCGCGCGGTGGCCGCCTAGCGTGAACGGTGGCCCGTGATCACCGAGCGGAAGGCCGTACGAAGCATGCCGCAGCCCTTCGAACTCCCGCAGTTCTACGTGCCGTATCCGGCGCGGCTCAACCCCCACCTGGAACGGGCCAGGGAGCACTCCAAGGCGTGGGCCCGCGAGATGGACATGATCGAGGGCTCAGGGATCTGGGACGAGGCGGACTACGACGCCCACGACTACGCGCTGCTGTGCGCGTACACCCATCCCGACGCGTCGGGTCCCGAACTGGACCTGGTCACCGACTGGTACGTGTGGGTGTTCTTCTTCGACGACCACTTCCTGGACATCTTCAAGCGCAGCCAGGACATGCAGGGCGCGAAGGCGTACCTGGACCGGCTGCCCGCCTTCATGCCGGTGGATCTCGGACAGCCGGTGCCGGAGCCGACCAACCAGGTCGAGGCGGGGCTCGCGGACTTGTGGGCGCGCACGGTGCCGACGATGTCGCAGGACTTCAGGGAGCGGTTCCACGAGAGCACGTACTACCTGCTGGAGGAGTCCCTCTGGGAGCTGTCCAACATCAACGCGGGCCGGGTCTCGAATCCGATCGAGTACATCGAGATGCGCCGCAAGGTGGGCGGCGCGCCCTGGTCGGCGAATCTGATCGAGCACGCGGCGGGCGCCGAGGTACCGGCGCGGATCGCCGGGAGCCGTCCGATGCGGGTGCTGCGCGACTGCTTCGCGGACAGCGTGCACCTGCGCAACGACCTGTTCTCGTACCAGCGGGAGATCGAGGACGAGGGCGAACTCTCCAACGCCGTCCTGGTCCTTGAGCGGTTCCTCGATCTGACCGCCCAGCAGGCAGCGGACCGGGTGAACGACCTGCTGACCTCGCGGCTGCACCAGTTCGAGCACACCGCGTTCACCGAAGTGGAGCCGCTGTTCGGGCAGTTCGGCCTGACCCCGCAGGAACGTCTCGGCGTCTTCGCGTACGTCAAGGGACTCCAGGACTGGCAGTCGGGCGGCCACGAGTGGCACATGCGCTCCAGCCGGTACATGAACGGCGCGGACGGCAGTTCCCGCGCGGTGGGCGCGGGCGCCGGTATCGGCGGCGGCGCGATCGGGGGGCCGACGGGCCTGGGCACCTCGGCCGCGCAGATCCTGCACTCGCTGGCCGCGACCTTGCCCCAGCGCGCCCGGTCCTTCTCGCACGCCCCGCACCAGCGCACCGGCA
Source organism: Streptomyces sp. NPDC008139 (assembly GCF_042957025.1). Taxonomy (NCBI): domain Bacteria; kingdom Bacillati; phylum Actinomycetota; class Actinomycetes; order Kitasatosporales; family Streptomycetaceae; genus Streptomyces; species Streptomyces sp. NPDC008139. The sequence goes on along the minus strand of NZ_JBIBHM010000009.1, from coordinate 124,157 downwards.
CGGTCCGGCGCGCCGAGATCCACATGCCGTTCGAGACCACGCTCAGCCCGCATCTGGACACCGCCCGGCGGCACAACATGGAGTGGGGCCGGGCGATGGGCATCCTCGGCGCGGAGCCCGGCTTCCCCGTCCCCGGCGGGCTGTGGAACGAACGCAAGCTCGCCGACTACGACTTCGCGCTGTGCGCGGCGGGCATCCACCCGGCCGCCTCGCCGGAGGAGCTGAGCCTCACCACGGACTGGCTGACCTGGGGCACCTACGGCGACGACTACTACCCGCTGGTCTTCGGCCGGTCCCCCGACACCGGAGCGGCCCGGCTGGCCACCGAGCGGTTCAAGCTGTTCATGCCGCTGGGCGACGAGCCGGCGCCCACGCCGGTGAGCGCGCTGGAGCGGGGTCTCGCGGATCTGTGGCGGCGCACCGCGGGCCCGATGTCCCCTGACGCGCGGGGCAAATTCCGCTTCGCCGTCGAGGACATGTGCGAGAGCTGGCTGTGGGAGCTGGCCAACCAGAAGCAGAACCGGGTGCCGGACCCGGTCGACTACATCGAAATGCGCCGCAAGACCTTCGGCTCCGACCTGACGATGAGCCTGTCGCGGATCGGCCACGGTGACGCACTGCCGGACGCCGTCTACCGCTCGCGCCCCGTGCAGTCCATGGAGGTGGCCGCCGCCGACTTCGCCTGCCTGCTCAACGACGTGTTCTCGTACCGCAAGGAGATCGAGTTCGAGGGGGAGATCCACAACGCGGTGCTCGTCGTGCAGAATTTCCTGGACTGCTCGCCGCAGGAGGCGATGGACGTGGTCGGGGATCTGATGGCCGCGCGGATGCAGGAGTTCCAGCACATCACCGAGAACCAACTGCCCACGCTCTTCGAGGAGTTCGCACTCGACGACGCGGCGCGCGAGGTGCTGCTCGGCTACGCGCAGGAGCTGCGCGACTGGCTTGCGGGCATCCTCACCTGGCACGAGGGCTGCCACCGCTACGAGGAGGAGACGCTGCGGCGGGACTTCCCGCACGTGGCCGCGGTGCTGCCCGCCCAGACCTGGGCCGCGCCCAACGGCCTGGGCACGGCGGCGGCCCGGCTGCCGTCACTGCTGCACGCGGCCCGCACCCAGGCCGGGTAGCGGGCCGGCTTAGGGCCGGGCAGCGTTCCGGGCAGCGGGCCGAACTCTCAGTAGCGGTAGGGGTCGTACGGGTCGGCGTACTGCGGCTCCTGCTCCTGCTCCTGCTGGGGCGGTTGCTGCTGCTCGTACGGCGACTGGTACTGCTGCTGGGGGATGTACGGCTGCGCCTGCGGGTCGGGCTGCTGCTGGTACGGGTAGCCAAACGGGTCGCTGCCCAGCGGCTGTTGCTCCTGCTCCTGCTGACCGCCGTAGGTCTCGTACTGCGGCTGCGGTTGGGGCTGCGGATACGGGTACGGGTAGGGCTCGCCGCCGCTGGCCGGGGTGTCGTAGCCGTAGGGGGCGGGGGCGGGTTCCTGGTAGGCGCCCGGGTCGTAGCCGTACTCGTGGCCGCCCCAGCCGGACTGGTCGGAGCCGTCGCCGGCGTAGGAGGCCGCCGCGGGCTGGGGTTCGCCGCCCCAGCCCGCATAGCCCTGCGCGCCGTACCCCTCGTAGCCGCCGCTGGTGTACGGGTCGGGGGTGTACGTCGACTGGCCGTCGTAGACCGGGTATTCGCCACTGTCCTCGTGCATCGGGACCGGCTGGTAGATCTGGCCGGAGTCCAACGGCCGCCCGCCGCCGAACAGATCGGGCTCGTCCGCGTCGAGTTCGTCGCGCGGACCCGGCTGCCGGGCGGCGGCGAATTCCTCCGGGTACTCCTCCTCGACCGGGCTGACCTCCAGCACCGGCTCGGTCACCCCGCCCTTCCTGCGGCGGCGGCTGGAGCCGGGACGCCCGCCGAGCGCCCAGCCGGTGGAGAAGCCGCGCTTGTAGGAAAGCGTCACGAAGGACTGGCCCGCGCCGAAGGCGAGCGCACCGAGCACGATGATGATCACATTGCGCTGGGACACGCCGACGACCACGCCCAGGAACCCGGCGAAGGCCAGTACGCGATAGCGCAGCCGCGCCTTGTACTGGAGCAGCACCTCACCGAGCAGCCACAGCGCGACGATTCCGAAGGCGACGTACAGCACCGAGTAGCCCATGCGCCCACTTCCTTAACTGGACCGAGCCGACTGTACCGAGCCGGTCACGTCCGCTGGTGCAGACCGAGGTTCTCGTAGATCTCCAGCGACGCTGTCGAGTGGTTAAGAGTAATGAAGTGCAGCCCCGGAATGTCCTCCGCCATCAGACGGCGGCACATCTCGGTGGTGAACTCGATGCCGATCGCCCGGACCGCGACCGGGTCGTCCTGCACCGCGAGGATGCGTTCCGCCAGGTCGGAGGGGAAGGGGGCGTTGCCGAGCTGCGCGAAACGCTCGATCTGCCGGACGTTGGTGACCGGCATGACCTCGGGAATGATCGGGGTGCTGCACCCCGCCGCGTCGACCCGGTCGCGCAGCCGCAGGTAGCCCTCCGCGTCGAAGAACATCTGCGTGATGGCGAAGTCGGCGCCCGCGCGGCACTTGTCCAGGAAGTGCCGGGTGTCCTCGGCCGGGTCGGTGGAGCGCGGGTGCATCTCGGTGAACGCGGCCACGCCGACGCAGAAGTCGCCGGACTCCTTGATCAGCCGGACCAGCTCCGCCGCGTACGTCAGGCCCTCCGGGTGCGGCACCCACTCCGCGAGCGGGTCGCCCGGCGGGTCGCCGCGCACAGCAAGGATGTTGCGGATTCCGGCGTCCGCGTACTGCCCGATGATGTTGCGCAGCTCGGCCACCGAGTGGTTCACGGCCGTGAGGTGCGCGCACGGGGTCAGCGTCGTGTCCGACACGATCCGGTCCGTGGCCCGCACCGTGCCCTCCCGCGAGGAGCCGCCCGCGCCGTAGGTCACCGACACGAACGTGGGGCCGACCGCCTCGATCCTGCGGATCGCGTTCCACAGCGTCCGCTCGCCCTTCTCCGTCCTCGGCGCGGCGAATTCGAACGAGTACGAGCGCTCGCCCCGCGCCAGGAGCTCACGGATCGTGATCGCCCGGTCTGTTCGCGTGGAAGGTGTCCCCAAAGCCATGCCTTGAAGGCTAGCCCCGGCTGGCCACCGTCCGTAACCGGACGGGGCGATATGACCTTGTACGTCCATTTCCTGGCCACCGGCGGTCCACGGATTGGACACCGAGTGGGCTTGGCGCCCATGCCCGCGCCTTCCGCAGGGCTCGCGCCCCGTCAGGGCACGGTGAAGCCACCTTCCCCTCGCGCGGGACCCTGCTTCTCCCGGGGCGCGGCCCCGGGCGGTTCCTCTGCCGGGGGCAGCACACCGTGTAGTGAGGGGCGCGGCCCCGGGCGGCCTCCTTGCACTGGGCGGCACACCGTGCAGTTGGGGGCGCTGGGGGCACCTCCCGGCCGAAGGTTGGGGGAGGAACTGCGCGCTCAGCCACGGCGGTGGCGCGCCTTTGAGAACCGGATCCAGCGGGACAGATGCCGTTGTTCCCGGGCTGACAGCCCGGTGGGGGCGGGCCGCGCTGTTCCCCGCGCCCCTGAAAGGCACCCACCTGTGCAAGGTGAGCGGGCGGGGGCCGCGCCCCGAAAGATCGGCTTGCCGCCTGCGGCAGAGGACCGTCCAGGGGCCGGGCCCTGGGGATGCTCACCGCCTGGGTGTCAGGCGAGGGCGGCGCGGAGGGCCGAGGCGGCGGCGGCGGGGTCGGCGGCTTCGGTGAGGGCGCGGACGACGACGACGCGGCGGGCACCGGCGGCGCGGACCTGGGAGATGTTGGCGAGGGAGATGCCGCCGATGGCGAACCAGGGCCGGTCGGTCGTGAGCCCGGCGGCGTGTCGGACGAGGTCGAGCCCCGGGGCGGGACGCCCAGGCTTGGTGGGGGTGGGCCAGACGGGCCCGGTGCAGAAGTAGTCGGCGCCGGGCTCCACGGCGGCGGCGTCCACCTCGGAAGGGGCATGGCAGGAGCGCCCGATGAGCACCTCGTCGCCGAGGATGGCGCGCGCGGCCGGGACCGGCAGGTCACCCTGACCGAGGTGCAGGACGTCGGCCCGGGCCGCGTGCGCCACGTCGGCGCGGTCGTTGACCGCGAGGAGCTTGCCGTGCCTGCGGCAGGCCTCGGCGAGGACGGCGAGGGCCGCCAGTTCGGCCCCCGCCTCGATGCCCTTGTGCCGGAGCTGGATGACGTCCACCCCGCCGCTCAGTGCCGCGTCCGCGAACTCGGCGAGGTCGCCGCGCTCGGTCCTGGCGTCGGTGCACAGATAGAGCCGGGCGGCGGCGAGCCGGTCACGGGCGGTGCCCACGGCGGTGGCGGCGGCGGTGGTCGTCATGCGGGCGTTTCCCCCTGAGGCGTACGGGTTACACGGCGAGCGCCTGCGCTCGGCGCTTCACCTCGGTCCCGCGATTCTCGCGCAGCGCCTGGGCGGGGGTGCCGGGGAGGCTCGGGTCGGGCGTGAAGAGCCATTCCAGCGCCTCATCGTCCGAGAACCCGTCGTCCTTGAGCACGGTGAGCGTGCCGGACAGGCCCTTGGTGATGGCGCCTTCGCCGACGAAGTCCGCGGGCACCATGAGCACCTTGTTCTCACCGCGGCGGACCGCGATGAGCTGGCCCTCCTTGATGAGGGGGCGAATCCGGGTGATGTCGAGTCCGAGCCGCTCCGCGACCTCGGGCAGCGTGAGCCACGAGGGGACGAGAGCGTCAATGTGTGCGTCAACCGACGAGAAAACAGTCACAGGACAAGGGTGCCACCCGCCGCCGACAACCGCTGCGGCACTGCGCCGTTAGCGGGACGCGCCGCTCAGCGCAGGGCCGCCGACTTGAGCTGCACCGCCGGGTCGGCGGCGAGCGCCGGGTCCAGCACCGCCGCGCGGGCGACCAGCTTGCGGGCCTGCGCCAGGTCCCGCGGCCGGTCCACGGCCAGCAGCGCGGCCAGGGCGCCGCCGCGCAGCCAGCACACCGACCAGGACGGGCTCGCCGGGTCGCCGCGCAGCAGCATCGTGTCGGCGCCCGTGTGGTGCCCTGCGTACTGCACGAAGCGGCCGAACTGCTCGGACCAGAAGTACGGCACCGGGTCGTACGCCTCGTCGCCGCCGAGGACGTTCGCGGCGGCGGTCCGCGGGCCCTGCACGGCGTTGTCCCAGTGGTGGATGAGCAGCCGCTCGCCGTAGCGCGCGGACGGGAACGACGCGCAGTCGCCGACGGCGTACACGTCGGACGCGGTGGTGCGCAGCCGGTCGTCGGCGAGCACGGCGCCGTCCTGGCCGAGGCCGACGCCGGAACCGGCCAGCCAGCCGGTGGCGGGCCTGGCGCCGATGCCGACCACGACGGCCGCGGCGGGCAGCCTGGTGCCGTCGGCGAGCACCACGGCGCCGGGTTCGACCTCGGCGACGGGCGTGCCGGTGAGCAGCCGTACCCCGGCGTCGGCGTACCAGGCCCTCATGTGGCCGGTGATGGTCGCGGGCAGCGCGCCGGAAAGCGGCCGGTCCGCGGCCTCCACGACGGTCACCTCGCAGCCCGCCTGCCGCGCCGCGGTGGCGAATTCGGCGCCGATCCAGCCCGCGCCGACCACCACGACGTCCTTTTGGGCGTCCAGCACCGGGCGCAGGGCCGCCGCGTCGTCCAGGGTGCGCAGCAGGTGGACGCCGGGCAGGCCCGCCGTGCCGGGCAGCGCCACGGGGTAGGCGCCGGTCGCGACGACGAGACGGCCGTAGCGCAGGCCGCCCTTGTCGGTGACGACCTCGTGGTCACCGGGCCGCAGCCCCTGCGCCCGTACGCCCAGGCGCAGATCCACGTCCAGGGCGTCGAAGTCGACGTCGAAGCGGACGTCGGTGTCCTCGCCCGCCGTGCCGAGCAGGACCGCCTTCGACAGCGGCGGGCGGTCGTACGGAGGGTGCGGCTCGTCGCCGATCAGCACGATGCCGTCCCGCCAGCCCTGCTCGCGCAGGCAGACCGCCGTCTGCACCCCGGCCATCCCGGCCCCGACAATCACGACGTCGTTCACATGATTCACGGTAGTCGGTACGGGCCGCCGACGACGCCGGGCCACCCCCGGGCAGCGGGCGGGGATATGGTGTCGGGGCCAGAGAACACGCGGGAGCCCGGACGCACCGGGCTGAGAGGGCGGCTGGACGGCCGCCGACCGTACGAACCTGATCCGGGTCATTCCGGCGAAGGGAGGGCGGTATTCGATGGGTACACCTGAACCGACGGCGCCGAGCGAACCGGCGGCCTCGACGGCCGCGCCGCAGAGCTCGCGCGCGGCGGCGTCGTACGACGTCCTGGTGGTGGGCGGCGGCGTCATCGGCCTGGTCACCGCCTGGCGGGCGGCGCAGCGCGGCCTGCGGACCGCCGTGGCCGACCCGGACCCCGGCGGCGGCGCGGCGCGGGTGGCGGCGGGCATGCTGGCCGCGGTCACCGAATCGCAGTACGGCGAGCAGACGCTGCTGGACCTCAATCTGGCGTCGGCGCGCCGATACCCGGATTTCGTGGCCGAGTTGACCGAGGCGACCGGCCTCGACGTCGGCTTCCGCGCCTGCGGCACCCTGACCGTCGCGCTGGACGCCGACGACCGCGCGCACCTGCGCGATCTGCACGCCTTCCAGACCTCGCTGGGCCTGCCCTCGGAGTGGCTGAGCGGCCGGGACTGCCGCCGCCTCGAACCGCTGCTCGCCCCCGGTGTCCGCGGCGGACTGCGGGTGGACGGCGACCACCAGGTCGACCCGCGCCGTCTCGCCACGGCGCTGCTGCGGGCCGCGGAGCTGGCCGGTGTGGTCCTGCACCGCTCGGCGGTGGCCCGCGTCGAGATCTCGGGCGGCCGGGCCGTCGGCGCGCTGCTCGACGACGGTACGGCGGTCACGGCCGGTCGTACGGTGCTGGCCGCGGGCAGCGACAGCGGCCGGATCGCGGGCGTGCCCGAGGCCGCGCTGCCGCCGGTACGGCCGGTGAAGGGGCAGATCCTGCGGCTGCGCATCCCGCCGGGCCACGCGCCGTTCCTGTCCCGTACGGTCCGGGCGGTGGTACGCGGCAGCCATGTGTACCTGGTGCCGCGCGAGAACGGGGAGCTGGTACTCGGCGCGACCAGTGAGGAGTTGGGCTGGGACACCACGGTGACCGCGGGCGGGGTCTACGAACTCCTTCGGGACGCGCACGAGTTGGTGCCCGGCATCACCGAACTGCCACTCACCGAGACCCTGGCGGGCCTGCGGCCGGGGTCCCCGGACAACGCCCCGCTCCTCGGCCGCGGCGCGCTGGACGGCCTGCTGGTGGCCACCGGCCACCACCGCAACGGCGTGCTGCTCACCCCGATCACCGGCGACATCATGGCGGAGGCGCTGGTCACGGGCGAACTGCCCGCGTACGCGCGGCCGTTCGCCGCTTCCCGCTTCGCGGCCGTCCCGGTGCCCGTTTTCCCGGTGCCCGCTCCCCCGGCCGCCGCCGCGCGTGAGGAGCAGACCGTATGACGATCACGGTCCTGGTGAACGGCGAGCGCCGCTCCCTGCCCGCGCCCCTCGCCCTCGACGCCCTGGTGGCCGACCTCACCCCGGCCACCTCCGGCGTGGCCGCCGCACTCAACGAGACTGTCGTCCCGCGCACCCGGTGGGCGGCGACGCCGCTGTCCGACGGTGATCGCGTGGAAATCCTCACCGCCGTGCAGGGGGGCTGAGGGATGACGACTTCCGCTGTCGACGTCAGCGACCCGTTGCGGATCGGGGACGCCGTCTTCTCCTCGCGGCTGATCATGGGGACCGGCGGGGCGCCGAGCCTGGAGGTCCTGGAGCAGGCGCTGCTCGCGTCCGGTACGGAGCTGACCACCGTCGCCATGCGGCGGCTCGACCCCACGACGAAGGGGTCGGTGCTGTCGGTGCTGCGGCGGCACGGCATCCGTGTGCTGCCCAACACCGCCGGGTGCTTCACGGCCGGTGAGGCCGTGCTGACCGCGCGACTGGCGCGCGAGGCCCTCGGCACCGACTGGGTGAAACTGGAAGTCATCGCGGACGAGCGGACGTTGCTGCCCGATCCGGTCGAACTCCTCGACGCCGCCGAGACGTTGGTGGACGACGGCTTCACGGTGCTGCCGTACACCAGCGACGATCCGGTGCTGGCGCGGAAGCTGGAGGATGTGGGGTGCGCGGCGATCATGCCGCTCGGGTCGCCGATCGGGTCGGGGCTCGGGATCCGCAACCCGCACAATTTTCAACTCATCGCCGAGCGGGCCGGTGTTCCCGTGGTCCTCGACGCCGGGGCGGGGACGGCGTCCGACGCCGCGCTCGCCATGGAACTCGGGTGCGCCGCCGTCATGCTGGCCTCGGCCGTCACGCGGGCGCGGCAGCCGGTTCTCATGGCCGAGGGCATGCGTCACGCCGTTTCGGCCGGGCGCCTGGCCTTTCGTGCCGGGCGTATCCCCCGCCGCCACTTCGCCCTCCCCTCCTCCCCGCCCGAAGGTCTCCCCTCCCTCGACCCCGAGCGCCCCGCCTTCTAGGCCCCGGGCCCGCGTCCACTGTGCACAGGACGTGCCCCCCGCGCCCCTTGAAGGATCGGCCCGCCGCCCTTCGGGAAGGGCCGTACAGGGGCGGAGCCCCGAGGAAGGGCACCCACCTGCGCAAGGTGGGCGTGCGGCGCCGCACCCGGGCAAGGGGACGGGAGGTCACGGAAGCGTTGCGGCACGCAACAGGTGGGGTACAGACCGGGCGCGCAGCGCCGTTCGGAACATTCCGGCCTCGTAGAATCGGCGATCGTGGACACGACCGTGCAGGACCCGCTCGTCGGGCAGACGCTCGACCGCCGTTACCGGGTCGAGGCGCGCATCGCTGTCGGGGGGATGGCCACGGTGTACAGGGCCGTGGACACCCGCCTCGACCGGGTGCTCGCGCTCAAGGTGATGCACCCGGCCCTGGCGACCGACACCGGCTTCGTCGAGCGCTTCATCCGCGAGGCCAAAGCCGTGGCGAAGCTGGCGCACCCGAATGTCGTCGGGATGTTCGACCAGGGCGCCGACGGCACCTACGTGTACCTGGCCATGGAGTACGTGGCCGGCTGCACGCTGCGTGACGTGGTGCGCGAGCGCGGGGCGCTCCAGCCGCGGGCGGCGCTGGACATCATGGAGCCGGTGCTGGCGGCGCTCGGCGCCGCGCACCGCGCGGGCCTGGTCCACCGTGACATGAAGCCGGAGAATGTGCTGATCGGGGACGACGGCCGCGTCAAGGTCGCCGACTTCGGCCTGGTCAGAGCGGTGGACACCCAGACCAGCGCATCGACCGGCTCGCTGCTGGGCACCGTCTCGTACCTCGCCCCCGAGCAGATCGGGCACGGCGTGGTCGACCAGCGCACGGATGTGTACGCGTGCGGGGTCGTGCTGTACGAGACGCTGACCGGCCGCAAGCCGTACGACGGGACGACGCCCGCGCAGGTGATGTTCCAGCACCTCAACGAGGACGTGCCCGCCCCGTCCTCGGTCGTCGCCGGTCTGGCACCCGCGCTGGACGCCCTGGTGGCGCGGGCCGCCTGCCGTGACCCACGGGGCAGGCCCGCGGACGCCGTGGATCTGCTGGCCGAGGTGCGCGACGTGCGGGCGGCGCTGACCCCGGCGCAGCTGGACCGCGAGCCCGCGGACACCATCGGCGAGATGAGCGGCGCCGGGTCCGAGGACCCGACCAGCGTCGTCCACCGCTATCCGTCGGCGGCCTTCGCGTCGGAGCCGATGCCCGCGGCCGCGCCGCCGGTACCGGCGGCGGCCGACAGCGGCGAGCTGAACCGTACGAGCAGGCTGCTGCTGCCGCCCCCGCCGCCCGAGGAGCCGCCCGCGGGTCCTCGGCAGCCGCGGCGGCGGGGCCGCGGGGACGGTGCGCCGCGGCGGCGCGGGCCGCTGGCGGTGGTGCTGGCGCTGCTGGTGCTGCTCGGGGTCGGCGCGGGCGTCTGGTACATCAGCGACGGGCAGTTCACGAAGGTGCCCGCGGTGCTGGCGCTGTCGCAGGCCGACGCGGAGAAGAAGCTGGACGCGGCGGGGCTGCGCGCGAAGGTGACGCGGGATTTCTCGATCACGGTGCCGCGCGGCAAGGTGATCTCGACGGATCCGGGTCCCGGCAAGCGCGTCCGGGACAACGGCACGGTGACGCTGACGGTCTCCAAGGGCCCGCAGCAGGTCCAGGTGCCCGACGTCCGGGGCAAGCCTCTGGAGACCGCGCGCAAGGAGCTGAAGGACGCGGGTCTGACGCCCGGCACGGTGGCCCAGGAGTTCAGCGAGGACGTGCCCCGCGGTCAGGTGGTCTCCACCGACCCCGCCAGCGGCATCCGGCGGGCGCCCGACACCCCGGTGGCGATCAAGGTGTCGCGCGGGGCTCCGGTCGACGTGCCGGACGTGATCGGCGACTCGGTCACCGACGCGCAGCAGCAACTCGAGGACGCGGGTCTGAAGGTCGTCCTGGCGCCGGACAAGGTGTTCTCCGACGTCGCGGACAAGGACAAGGTCGCGCTGGCGTCCCCCGAGGTGGGGACGCAGGTCGGCACCGGCGACACGGTGACGATCACCGTGTCCAAGGGCCAGCAGCAGTTCGACGTGCCGGGCGTGACGGGCAAGAAGAAGGACGAGGCCAAGCAGATCCTCCAGGACGCGGGCTTCGACGTCCGGGTGATCACCGTGTTCTTCGGCGACACCGTCTTCAGCCAGTCCCCCGACGGCGGCGGGCAGGCGCCCAAGGGCGCGACGATCACCATCTGGGTACGCTGATGCGCGTGGCGATGGACGAACCGACGGACGCGGCGGGCTGATGCGGTCGCGCAATCCGGTGGGCAGCCATGTGCCGGTGGCCGGCGGGCTGGCCACCGTGGGGCTGGGGTACGCGGAGCGGATCGGCGCGGAGACCGTCCAGGTCTTCGCGGCCAATCCGCGCGGCTGGGCGACCCCGCCCGGCAGCCCTGCCCAGGACGAGGAGTTCCGGACGCGCTGCGCGGAGCTGGACCTGCCCGCGTACGTGCACGCGCCGTATCTGATCAACTTCGGCTCGCACACCGAGGCGACGGTGGACCGCTCGGTGGAGTCGCTGCGGCACTCGCTGCGCCGGGCGCGGGCGATCGGCGCGCTGGGCGTGGTGGTGCACACCGGCTCGGCGACCGGCGGCACGACCCGCGAGGTGGCGCTGGCGCAGGTGCGCGAGCGGGTACGGCCGCTGCTGGACGAGCTGACGCACGACGACGACCCGTGGCTGCTGCTGGAACCGACGGCGGGGCAGGGCTCCTCGCTGTGCTCGCTGGTCGCGGACCTGGGCCCGTACATGGCGGCGCTCGACCGGCATCCCCGGCTCGGGGTGTGCCTGGACACCTGTCACGCCTTCGCGGCGGGGCACGACATGGCGTCGCCCGGCGGGATGACGGCGATGCTGGACGAGCTGGCGGCGACGGCGGGCGAGGGGCGGCTGCGGCTGGTGCACGCCAACGGCAGCAAGGACGTGTGCGGGGCGCGCAAGGACCGGCACGCGAACATCGACGCGGGCCATCTGGGCGCGGAGCCGTTCCGCGAGCTGCTGCGGCATCCCGCGACGGAGGGCGTGCCGCTGGTCATCGAGACGCCGGGCGGGCCCGAGAGGCACGCGTCGGACGTGAAGCTGCTGAAGGAGCTGCGCGGATAGGGGCCGTTCCCGGCCCCTCAGGAATACCCCTAGGGGGTATGCGGTTGTGCTGACCGCAGGGCACCGCACGCACTTCCTGAGGACGGGGACATCCCATGGCGTACGAGCACGCGGCACACGACCACGCAGCGCACGATCAGGCAGCGCACGACCACGCGGCGCACGCGCACCACGGCGGCAGCGGCGGCGGGGCGGGCTGGCGGACGGCCGCCCAGGCAACCCTGCACTGCCTCACCGGCTGCGCCATCGGCGAGGTCCTCGGCATGCTGATCGGCACGGCACTCGGCTGGGACAACGTGCGGACGATGCTGCTGGCGATCGTGCTGGCCTTTGCCTTCGGCTACTCGCTCACCATGCGCGGGGTGCTGCGCGCGGGCCTGGACCCGCGCTCCGCGCTGCGGGTGGCGCTCGCCGCCGACACCGTGTCGATCATCTTCATGGAGCTGGCCGACAACGGCACGATCCTGGTCTTCCCCGGCGCCATGGACGCGACCTTGGCCGACGCCCTGTTCTGGGTGAGCCTGGCGCTCTCCTTCGTGGTGGCCTTCGCCGTCACGACCCCGGTCAACAAGTGGCTGATCGGGCGGGGCAAGGGACACGCGGTGGTGCACCAATACCACCACTGAGCCGCTACAGCTCGGGCCCGTCGCCCGGCTCCTCCTGGTACGAGTAGCGCTGCTCGCTCCAGGGGTCACCGAGGTTGTGATAGCCGCGCTCCTCCCAGAAGCCGCGGCGGTCCGCCGTCATGTACTCCACGCCGCGGACCCATTTGGGGCCCTTCCAGGCGTAGAGGCCGGGGACGACGAGGCGGACCGGAAATCCGTGTTCCGCGGTGAGGGGTTCGCCGCCCTTATGGGTCGCGAATATCGACTTGTCGTCGATGAAGTCCTCGATCCGCAGATTCGAGCTGAATCCGTATTCGGCCCACACCATCACATGCGTGACGTCGTCCGCGGGCGGCGCCAGTTTCAGCACGGTATCGGTGGAAACCCCGCCCCATTCGATGCCGAGCATCGAGAACTTCGTGACGCAGTGGAAGTCGGCGACGACCGTGGCATACGGCAGCGCGGAGAACTCCTCGTGGTTCCAGCAGGTCTTGCCGTTGTCGGCGGTCGCGCCGAAGACCCGGAACTCCCAGCGGTCCGCTGTGAAACGGGGTACGGGGCCGTAGTGCGTGACCGGCCAGCCCCGCTGGATCCGCTGCCCCGGAGGAAGCTCCCCCGTCTGGCGTTCGGACTGACCCATGTCTCCATGGTGACAGACGGGGCGTGATGCTTCCGACCGGGCGGGGTCTTTCCGGGCAAGCCGGGCCTCGGAACGTAAGCCTGCGCTTACTGGATCAGATGCCTGAGCAGTGCGAAGATGCGCGGAACCTGACAGCCCGATCGGAAGGACGGCGTTGCCATGCAGGGCGACCCCGAGGTCATCGAGTTCCTCAACGAACAGTTGACCGCTGAGCTGACCGCGATCAACCAGTACTTCCTGCACGCGAAGATGCAGGAGAACTTCGGCTGGACGAAGCTCGCGAAGTACACCCGGTCGGAGTCGTTCGACGAGATGAAGCACGCGGAGATCCTGACCGACAGGATTCTCTTCCTCGACGGGCTGCCGAACTACCAGCGGCTCTTCCATGTCCGGGTGGGCCAGACGGTCACCGAGATGTTCCAGGCGGACCGCCAGGTCGAGGTCGAGGCGATCGACCGCCTGCGGCGCGGCATCGAGGTCATGCGTGCCAAGGGCGACATCACCTCGGCGAACATCTTCGAGTCGATCCTGGAGGACGAGGAGCACCACATCGACTACCTCGACACCCAGCTCGAACTGGTCGAGAAGCTGGGCGAGCCGCTGTACATCGCGCAGCTCATCGAGCAGCCCGAATCCTGACGGACGGTCCCGTCGGCCGGCGCCCCGCGGTCCCGTAGCCGCGCTTCGCGGCCTCGGTCAGGCGGCCTGCGCGGCGGCGGGCGGTTCGTTGCCGCCGGGCACGGCGATCCGCTCGGCGCGGGCCGCCGGGACGTCCGGCTCCACCCGTGCCGCGACCGGCTGCTCCGCGCCGCGGGCGTCCGCGAGCATCGCCGCGAGCCGCTGGGTGCGGGTGGTGGCCGGGGCGGCGCCGCGGCCGAGGAGGCCCTGGATGCGCTTGACGCAGGAGCCGCAGTCGGTGCCCGCCTTGCAGGCGGAGGCGATCTGGCGCGGGGTGCAGCGGCCGTCGTCGGCGTGCTGCTTGACCTGCTGCTCAGTGATGCCGAAGCAGGAGCAGACGTACACGCGGTCACCGCCGATCAGGGCCCAGGAGTGCCTCAGGAGCTGAGGTTACCCTTACCTTACCCGGCGCCCCTGGTCAGGAAAAGCGCCGAGGGGCGCGGATCGGTGTGATCCGCGCCCCTCTGGACGAAACGGCCGGTGGGGCCGCCGCGCACTACTGCCCGCGGTACATCTCGGCCACGAGGAAGGCCAGGTCCAGCGACTGGCTGCGGTTGAGCCGCGGGTCGCAGGCCGTCTCGTACCGCTGGTGCAGGTCGTCGACGAAGATCTCGTCGCCGCCGCCGACGCACTCGGTGACGTCGTCACCGGTCAGCTCGACGTGGATGCCGCCCGGGTGCGTACCGAGGGCGTGGTGCACCTCGAAGAAGCCCTTGACCTCGTCGAGCACGTCGTCGAAGCGCCGGGTCTTGTGGCCGGAGGCCGCCTCGAAGGTGTTGCCGTGCATCGGGTCGGAGACCCAGGCGACCTGCGCGCCGGACGCGGTGACCTTCTCCACCAGCGTCGGCAGCTTGTCGCGCACCTTGTCGGCGCCCATCCGCACGATGAAGGTCAGCCGCCCCGGCTCGCGCTCCGGGTCGAGGCGCTCGATGTAGGAGAGCGCCTCCTCCGGGCTGGTGCCGGGACCGAGCTTGATGCCGATCGGGTTGCTGATCCGGGACGCGAACTCGATGTGCGCCCCGTCGAGCTGCCGGGTCCGCTCGCCGATCCACACCATGTGGCCCGACACGTCGTACAGCCGCCCGGTCCGCGAGTCGGTACGGGTCAGCGCGGTCTCGTAGTCGAGCAGCAGCGCCTCGTGGGAGGCGTAGAACTCGACCGTGCGGAACTCGGCCGGGTCGGTGCCGCAGGCGGCCATGAAATTCAGCGCGTTGTCGATCTCGCGGGCCAGCGCCTCGTAACGCTGCCCGGACGGCGAGGACTTGACGAAGTCCTGGTTCCAGGCGTGCACCTGGCGCAGGTCGGCGTAACCGCCCGTGGTGAAGGCGCGCACCAGGTTCAGCGTGGACGCGGACGCGTGGTACATCCGCTTGAGCCGCTCGGGGTCCGGGATGCGGGCCTCGGGGGTGAAGTCGAAGCCGTTGACCGAGTCGCCGCGGTAGGTCGGCAGGGTCACGCCGTCGCGGGTCTCGGTCGGCTTGGAGCGCGGCTTGCTGTACTGCCCGGCGATCCGGCCGACCTTGACCACCGGCACGGACGCCGCGTAGGTGAGCACCGCTCCCATCTGGAGCAGCGTCTTGAGCTTGTTGCGGATCTGGTCCGCGCCGACGGCGTCGAACGCCTCCGCGCAGTCACCGCCCTGGAGCAGGAACGCCTCACCCTTGGCCACAGCCGCCAGGCGACTGCGCAACTGGTCGCACTCCCCCGCGAAGACGAGCGGCGGATACGAGGCGAGGTCGGCGATCACATCGCGCAGAGCCTCGGAGTCGGGCCACTCAGGCTGCTGCGCCGCGGGAAGAGAATGCCAGGTGTTGTCACCGGCGTGGATATCTGCGTTCACGGTCACGGGCCCAACATTACGGGGTCGTGTCACGTGCTTATGGCCCCGCTCAGGAAGTGAGACGGACCCGGTGGTCACCACCGGTCAAAAACGGAGGCGAAGGGTCCGGTGTTCGACACGGACCCGGTCCACTCCTGCCCCTTCCGTGACTGCTAATGTCTGGCCGCCTGGGCCTGTCGGGCTGATTGCACGAGCGGTCCAGAAGCCGAAGGGGCCGTTCGCGATCCGCCGGACCGGCCCCAGGGCCGGTGACCGCCAAACCCCGCGGTCATCAAGGGGAGGGCGCGCGACTCGCGTGCCGCAATAGCCAAGGGCTGCGCGTTGACACGTAGACACCGCCGGAAGAAATCACTGATCGCTTACGGAGCCGCCGCCGTCGTGCTGGCCTCCGTCGCCACATACGGCACCATCGCCATCGCGACACCGTCATCCGGGGGCGGGACGGACGCGAAGGCGGGTGGCTCCACCACCTCGTTGCAGGACGCCTTCGCGTCCGCGGCGAAGGAGTTCAAGGTCCCGCAGAGCGTGCTGATGGCCGTTTCGTATCAGCAGACGCTGTGGGAAGCGCACAACGGACAGCCGAGCACCACGGGCGCGTACAACGTCATGGGGCTGACCCAGGTCGAGCCCGAGGACCTGGAGGAGTCGAGCACCGCCGACAAGCTGGCGGAGGTGAACCTCAGCGGCGACCCGGTGGTCACCAAGCACTTCAACGCCGCGCGGGCGCTCAAGTCCGACCCGGCGAAGGTGAACACCGACGACCCGCGGCTGCACACGCTGGACGCGGCGGCCAAGCTGACCCGTACCTCGGAAGAGGACGTACGCACCGACGAGCGGCAGAGCGTCCGCGCGGGCGCCGCGCTGCTCGCGCGGTACCAGAAGGAGGCCACCGGCTCGCTGTCGGCCGACCCCGGCCAGTGGTACGCGGGCATCGCGCGCTACAGCCAGTCGACCGACCCGCAGGGCGCGCAGCTCTTCGCGGAGCGCGTACTGGGCTCGGTGAAGACCGGCGTCAGCCGGGTCACCACCGACGGCCAGTCGCTGACGCTGCCCGCCGACCCGACAGTGCGGGTGGTCAAGCCCGCCAAGGTCCCGGTGACCGCGACCTTCGCGAGCACGGCGGCCGTCCCGACCCCGGAGTGCCCGGCCGAGCTGCACTGCACCTTCGACCCGGCCAAATACGCCAAGGCCGGTTCCGCGGCGGACGACTTCGGCAACTACAACGAGTCGAACCGGCCCGCCAACGGCGAGGACATCCGCTACATCGTCATCCACGACGCCGAGGGCACCTTCGCGGGCACCCTGGCGACGTTCAAGGACGTGTCCCGGTACGCCAGCGCCCACTACGTGGTCGGCGGCCAGGGCCAGGTCGCCCAGGCCGTGGAGACCAAGAACGAGGCGTGGCACGCTGCCAACAAGACCCTGAACATGCACTCGGTCGGCATCGAGCACGAGGGCTACGCGATCAAGAACGGCCAGTGGGTCTCCGAGCAGGAGTACCAGTCCTCGGCGACGCTGGTGAAGTACCTGGCCGCGAAGTTCGACATCCCGCTGGACCGTGAGCACATCATCGGCCACGACGAGGTGCCGGGCGTGCTCGACACCAACGTCAGCGCGCAGCACTGGGACCCGGGACCGTTCTTCGACTGGAACCACTACATGTCGCTGCTCGGCGCGCCCGACGGCGCCGGCGGCGCGGGCGGTCCGGTCAAGGCCGGCCAGCTCGTCCGGGTCGTCCCGCCGTACAGCACGGCGAACCAGCCGAAGCTGACCAACGGCGGCACCGCGGTGGCCGCGCAGCCCGCGAACTTCCTGTACCTGTACAACTCGCCGTCCACCACGGCCGCGCAGCCGACCGACCCGTACGTCGGTACGGGCCCGCTGCCGACCGAGGGCTCCAACTGGTCGAACAAGGTCCTCGCGGGCGGCGCCTACGTCGTCGCCGAGGCGCAGAACGACTGGACGGCCATCTGGTACGGCGGCAAGAAGCTGTGGTTCCGCAACCCCGGCGGCCAGTACACCTCGGTCGTCACGCCGACCAGCGTGATCACCCCGAAGACCGGCGCGACCTCGATCCCGGTCTACGGCCGGGCGTACCCGGAGGACGCGGCGTACAGCGGCACCAACGTGCCGGTGCAGTCGCAGAACAACGCGTCGCTGACGAAGTACAGCGTGCTCTCCGGCCAGGCGTACCCGACGGCGGGTGTGCAGAAGGCGGGCGACTACTGGTTCGCGGGGACCTTCGCGGGCACCGCGGCCGGTGACCGCACGCTGGTGCAGGGCAAGACGAACCTCTTCTACCCGATCCGGTACAACCACCGGATCGCCTGGGTGAAGGCCAGCGACGTCCAGCTCAAGACCAGCACGGCGGCGGACTCCGGCACCACCCGCTACAACCTGCTGGCCCGCGACGCCTCCGGCGGCCTGTACCAGTACCAGGGCACGGGCAGCGCGACCACGCCCTTCTACACGAAGTTCAAGGTCGGCCCCGGCTGGCAGATCTTCAACGCGGTCACCGCGATGACCGCGCTGCGCGCGGACGGCACCGGTGACCTGGTGGCCCGCGACACCTCGGGCGTGCTCTGGTACTACCAGGCCAGCGGCAAGCCGTCCGGGCCGTTCAAGGCGCGGCTGAAGACCGGGCCCGGCTGGGGCGCCTACAACATGATCATCGGCGCCCGGGACATCACCGGGGACGGCAAGCCGGACCTGATCGCGCGCGACTCCTCGGGCAACCTGTGGCTGTACAAGGGCACGGGCAACCCGGCGGCGCCGTTCGCGACCAAGGTGAAGATCGGCCCCGGCTGGAACATCTTCAACATGCTGATCAGCACGGGTGACATCACCGGTGACGGCAAGGCGGACCTGCTGGCCCGCGACACCGCCGGTGTGCTGTGGCTGTACAAGGGCACCGGCAACGCCGGCGCTCCCTACGCGGCGCGTGTGAAGGTCGGCGGCGGCTGGAACGCGTACAACACCATCGTCGGGGTCAGCGACCTCAACGGCGACGGGAAGCCGGACGCCGTGGCGCGGGACGCCTCGGGCACCTTGTGGTTCTACAAGGGCAACGGGACGGCGACGGGCGGGCCCTTCGCGGCCAAGTCCCAGATCGGCGGCGGCTGGAACGCGTACAACCTGCTGTTCTGACCCACCGCTGCCGCGCGTGACCACGGGCCCGGCCCGCGGGTGGAATCGGCTGTCCCACCCGCGGGCCGTGCGCTAAGGTCGGCGGTATGAACGCGCCGACAACGACGATTCAGTCGCTGAACCAGAACTGGTG
The DNA here is from genome assembly GCF_042957025.1 of Streptomyces sp. NPDC008139. Classification (NCBI taxonomy): domain Bacteria; kingdom Bacillati; phylum Actinomycetota; class Actinomycetes; order Kitasatosporales; family Streptomycetaceae; genus Streptomyces; species Streptomyces sp. NPDC008139. The sequence goes on along the minus strand of NZ_JBIBHM010000009.1, from coordinate 105,462 downwards.
GTGGACCGCTCCTCCGGCGGCCCACTGATCGCGCGCACGACACTTCGCGAAGGCCGCCCCCAGGGGCGGCCTTCGGCGTTTCCCCGCCGGGCCGGCCGCCCCTTCCGAACTCCCTTGGAAGGAACCGCCGTGCACGTCACCCAGCCCACTTCGCACGCCCTCGTCGAGCGCCTGACCGCCCCCGGCTGCCCGCCGTTCGCGCTGCTGCACCGCCGTACGCCCGGCCGCCCGGACGCCGTGGTGGAGGTGCTGCTCGGCCCGGTCGGGTCCGTCGAGCGGCTGGCCGACATCCCGCTGCCGACAGGTGCGCCCGCCGACAGCTCCCCGACCACCGACGCGCTCGCCCTCGTCCCGTTCCGGCAGATCCGCGAGCGCGGCTTCGACGTCCACGACGACGGCACCCCGCTGACCGTGCTGCGGCCCGACGAGGCGTACGCGTTCCCGCTCGCCGACCTGCTGGACGCGCTCCCCGACCGCGAGGTACGCGTCGAGGGCGGTGCCTTCGACGTGGACGACGACACGTACGCGGGCATCGTCGAGCGGGTCATCGAGGACGAGATCGGGCGCGGCGAGGGCGCCAACTTCGTGATCCGCCGCACCTTCCGGGGCACGGTCGCCGACCACGGCCCGGACGCGGCGCTCGCGCTCTTCGCCCGGCTGCTGCGCGGCGAGCGCGGCGCGTACTGGACGTATGTGGTGCACACGCCCGAGCGCACCCTGGTCGGGGCGAGCCCCGAGGTGCACGTACGGATGTCGGGCAGCGCGGTGGTGATGAACCCGATCAGCGGCACCTACCGCTACCCGGCCGAAGGGCCGTCGGCCGAGGGGCTGCTGGCGTTCCTGCACGACCCGAAGGAGGTGGAGGAGCTGACGATGGTCGTGGACGAGGAGCTGAAGATGATGTGCACGGTCGGCGACCTCGGCGGGGTCGTCGTCGGCCCGCGGCTGAAGGAGATGGCCCATCTCGCACACACCGAGTACGAGTTGCGCGGGCGCTCCACCATGGACGTGCGGGACGTGCTGCGCGAGACCCTGTTCGCCGCGACGGTGACCGGCTCACCGGTGCAGAACGCGTGCCGTGTCATCGAGCGCTACGAACCGGTCGGCCCCGACGGCGCGGGACGCGGCTACTACGCGGGCGCGCTCGCCCTGCTCGGCCGCGACGCGGGCGGAGCGCAGACCCTGGACTCGCCGATCCTCATCCGCACCGCCGACATCTCCCCCGCCGGGGAGCTGAAGGTGCCGGTCGGCGCGACCCTCGTCCGGCACTCCGAGCCGTACGGCGAGGTCGCCGAGACCCACGCCAAGGTCGCCGGGGTGCTGACCGCCCTCGGGGTCCGCCCGGCCCCCGCGGCCCCGGCGAGCGGGGTACGGCCGAGGCTGGCCGACGACATCAGGGTACGGGCGGCGCTGGACGCCCGGCGGGCGCACCTCGCCCCGTTCTGGCTGCGGATGCGGACCGCGCGCACGGACGAGGCGCCGCCGGCCGCGCACGCGCTGGTGGTGGACGGCGAGGACACCTTCACCGCGATGCTCGCGCACGTCCTGCGCTCCTCGGGGCTGGCCGTGACGGTACGGCGCTTCGACGAGCCCGGTCTGCGGGAGGCCGCCCTGGGCCACCCGGGACCCGTCGTCCTCGGCCCCGGACCCGGCGACCCGTCGGACACCGCCGACCCCAAGATGCGGCTGCTGCGCGGCCTGGCGGCCGATCTCGTCGCCCGGCACCGGCACGGCATCCTCGGGGTCTGCCTCGGCCACGAACTGCTCGCCGCCGAGCTCGGCCTCGACGTCGTCCGCAAGGCGCGTCCCGCGCAGGGTGCCCAGGAGCGGATCGACTTCTTCGGGCGCCCCGAGACCGTCGGCTTCTACAACACCTTCACCGCCCGCTGCGCCCCCGGTTCCGCCGTCGCGGAGGAACTGGCCATGCACCAGGTGGAGTTGAGCCTGGACCCCACCACCGGCGACGTCCACGCCCTGCGCGGCCCCGGCTTCGCCGGCGTCCAGTTCCACCCCGAGTCCGTCCTGACCCTGAACGGCCCCGCCGTCGTGGCCGAGCTACTGACGTCGGTGACGGTCGCCTGAAGGTCCGCTCAGCGAGCGACGGTGCCTCGTTCCTCAGGGGCGCGAGGAACCGCGCGGCCACTTCCCACCGGCCGGTGGGAGAGATCAGACCGCAAGCGGCTCGGCCTGCGGGGCGAGTGCCGCCACGCTGTGGCCGATCGCGCAGTTCCCCGCACCCCTTGGGGGCAGCGTCATGAGTGCGGTCACCGCACGCAGCATCGACGCGCCGTCGGCCGTGCCGTCGAGCACGAGATCGGCACAGGCCCGGGAGGGGGCGACGTAGGCCGCGTGGCGTTCGCGTCCGCTCTGAAGGTAGTTGAGGAGGGAGAGCCGCGGGTCCTGGCCGAGGACGTCGATTTTGCGGAGGATCTTCCGGGCCAGCCGGATGTCGTCCGGCGTGTCGACGTAGACGCGCCAGGTGGCGCGGGTGACGACGGCGGGGAGGGTGAGGGCGAACAGGCCCTCGACGACGACCAACCGGTACCGCCCGCCGGAGGTCGCGGCGTCGACGGCCGCCGTGACGGCCCCCTCGTCGATGGAACCCGGATGGTTCCAGTCCAGCGTGTCGGCGCCCGAGGCGCTCCGCGTACGTACCCCGCGCACAGGATCGTGCGCGGGGACGTAGAAGTCGTCGAGATGGATGAGACCGACGGTCTCCGGGTCATGCCGCGCCAACGCCTCGGCAAGCGTGGACTTGCCGGATGCGGTGCCGCCTGCGACCGCCAGTAGGGGCACGTGCTGCCCAATCGCCACACCCGTCATACCGGGCGCTCCTCATGTGCTCAATGGGGGGAAACGAAGCGGCGGGACTGGACAGGTCCGATGCCGGGTGGAGGGAGAATAGGGCGAGGAGATCGCTGGTGACAAGCGGTGTCGGGCAAGCGACGGGCAAAAGAACTTCCGGCGGGGAGCAGGCCTAGGGCCTGTGGTGTGGATCTCCGCGGCGTCCCCGCGCCCGGCACGCACATCTGCCGCGTAGTCGTCGGTCGACGACGCTCCGCGTCGCCTCCCTCCTCCGCCTTGCATCCGCACGCACCGGACACCGCTCCCTCCCCACCGAGATCCACGCGACAGGCCCTAGCCGAAGAAGACGCCGACCTCCTCGTAGAGCAGCGGATCGACGGTCTTGATACGGGCGGTGGCGTCCGCGATCGGCACCCGGACGATGTCGGTGGCGCGCAGCGCGACCATCTTGCCGAAGTCCCCGTCCCGGACCGCCTCGATGGCGTGCAGGCCGAAGCGGGTGGCGAGCCAGCGGTCGAAGGCGCTGGGGGTGCCGCCGCGCTGGACGTGGCCGAGGACGGTGGTCCTGGCCTCCTTGCCGGTGCGCTTCTCGATCTGTTTGGCCAGCCACTCACCGATCCCGGAGAGCCGGACGTGGCCGAAGGAGTCCAGGGTGCCGTCCTTGAGGACCATGTCGCCGTCCTTGGGCATGGCGCCCTCGGCGACGACCACGATCGGCGCGTAGCGGATCTTGAAGCGGCTCTCGACCCACGCGCAGACCTGGTCGAGATCGAAGCGCTGTTCCGGGATGAGGATGACGTTGGCGCCGCCCGCGAGGCCGGAGTGCAGGGCTATCCAGCCCGCGTGCCGTCCCATGACCTCGACGACCAGGACGCGCATGTGGGACTCGGCGGTGGTGTGCAGCCGGTCGATGGCCTCGGTGGCGATGTTGACCGCGGTGTCGAAGCCGAAGGTGTAGTCGGTGGCGTCGAGGTCGTTGTCGATGGTCTTGGGGACGCCGACGACCTTGACGCCGTGTTCGTCGTGCAGGGTGGCTGCCACGCCGAGGGTGTCCTCGCCGCCGATCACGATGAGCGCGTCCACGCCCTGTTCGACGAGATTGCGCTGGACGCGCTCCACGCCGCCCTCGACCTTGAGCGGGTTGGTGCGCGAGGACCCGAGTATGGTGCCGCCGCGCGGCAGGATGCCGCGCACGGCCGGGATGTCGAGCGGCACGATGTCCCCTTCGAGGGGACCGCGCCAACCGTCCCGGTAGCCGGTGAATTCGTACCCGTACTCCTGGACGCCTTTACGGACGATGCCGCGAATGACCGCGTTGAGACCTGGGCAGTCACCGCCGCCGGTCAGAACTCCGACCCGCATGGACTCTTCCCTTCGTCGCAAGCCAGCTGTGCCGGATGTGACAAACACCGGCCAAGCTAGCGTGACTTGGGTCACATGTCGCCGTCCAGGTCGCCGTCAAGACCGGCCTCGATCGCGTATCGGACAAGCTCGACGCGATTGTGGAGTTGGAGTTTGCCGAGGGTGTTCTGCACGTGGTTCTGCACGGTCCGGTGGGAGATGACCAGGCGCTGCGCGATCTGCTTGTAGCTCAGGCCCTTGGCGACCAGCCGCAGCACCTCGGTCTCGCGTTCGGTGAGCCGGGGCGCGGCGGGTTCGCCGGTCGTGGCGGGCGGCGGCACGGTCGCGAGCCTGCGGTACTCGCCGAGCACGAGTCCGGCCAGGCCCGGTGTGAACACCGGGTCGCCGACGGCGGTCCTGCGCACCGCGTCGACCAGTTCGTCGCGCCCCGCGGACTTCAGCAGATAGCCGGTGGCACCGGACTTCACCGCCTCCAGGACGTCCTCGTGCTCGCCGCTGGCGGACAGCACCAGGACGCGGACGGCGGGGTCGTCCGACATGACCTGCTTGCACACCTGCACGCCGGAGGCGCCGGGCAGGTTGAGGTCGAGGACGATCACCTGCGGGCGGGCGGCGCGCGCCCGCCTGATCGCCTCGGGGCCGTCGCCCGCGGTGGCCACCACCGTGAAGCCGGAGTCGGACAGATCGCGGGCCACGGCGTCGCGCCACATGGGGTGGTCGTCGACGACCATCACCGTCACGGACTGATCGGTCATGCGGTCCTGCTTCCCTCTGTCTCGCTGAGTACGGGCACGGGCCGGGATACGGGGTCAGGGCCGGATACGGGTGCGGGTTCGGATACGGGTGCGGGGGTCGGTGTCCTCCGGCTCGGACACGGACACGGGCGCGGGGTCGGACACGGACACGGGGTCGGACACGGACACGGGCGCGGGGTCGGGGCCGGTGTCCTTCGACGGCCCCCTGGGCAGCCGCAGTTCGACCTCCGTGCCCTGGCCCGGCACCGACTCCACCACGGCGGTGCCGCCGAGGTCCCGCAGCCGGCCGCGGATCGACTGGGCGACACCGAGCCGCCCCTCGTCCTCCGCCGCCGCCAGCCGCCCCTCGCAGATGCCGGGGCCGTCGTCCCGCACGCTGACCAGCACCGCGTCCGGCTCGTCCTCGACCAGGATCCAGGCGTGCGCGCCGTCGCCCGCGTGCTTGCGCACATTGTCAAGCGCCGCGCCCACGGCGGCGGTCAGTTCGGCCGCCGCGTCCGGTGCGAGCAGGACGGGCGGGCCGGGCGCGGACAGCGTGACACTCGCCGAGGCGTACGGCGTGAGGAGCGTGGTCAGGTCGTGCGGGCCGGACGTCAGGGCGTCACCGGCGCCGCGCGCCTCGGGCAGCGGACCGCCGGTGATCAGGGTGCGCAGCGCGGCCTCCTGCTCGCCCGCCATCCGGCCCAGCTCCGCGGCCTCGCCCCCGGCCTGGTTGCCGCGCCGCTGCACCATGGCGAGCACCTGGAGGACGCCGTCGTGGATGTCGCGGGCCAGCCGCTCGCGCTCCCGGGTGGCGGCCTCGATCTGGAGGGCGCGGGCCAGGGTGCGCTCACTGGCCCGCGCGACCTCGACCACATAGCCGATGGCGATGCTCGCCACCCAGATCAGCACGACATTGTGCAGGGTGTCGCGGCTGGGGGTGCCGCGCTCGATCAGGTCCGCGGCGGCGACCAGCGTGGAGGCGACCGCGGCCCACCGCCAGCCGCCCTTGACGGCGAAGGCCAGCACCGAGCCCGCGGTCCATATCGACGGCAGCGTGAAGGAGCCCGAGTCGATCCTGGCCTGGGTGTCGACCACGGCGGTGAGCAGGATGCCTGTGATCGCGACCGTGAGGTCGATGGTCAGGAACCGCTTGGTGCAGCGCTCGGCCGACATCACGCGGCCGAGCGTGGACAGCGTCCACACCGCGAGCACCAGCATGTACGCGCCGGCGCCGAGCGGGTGCAGCAGGTCGTTGTACGCGTAGACGTACAACGACAGCGCGTAACCGAGGGTCAGGACACGGTAGGCGACCAGCGCGCGCCACAACGGCTGTTCGACGGACATCCTCATGCCGGGTCCCCTCCCCCCGCGGCCGGTCACTGGCCTGCGGGTTGCTCCTGCTTTATGTCGCCGGGGCCGCCCTCGCCGGTTCCCCCGCCCCCGGTGCCGGATCCTCCGTCCGTGCCGGAGCCGCGGCCCGCGGCCTTCTCCAGTTCGGCGGCGCGCTTGGCGGCCTCGGCGATCTGGCGCTTGGCGGCGGTGGCGTAGATGTCCACGTACTCCTGGCCGGACAGCTTCATGATCTCGTACATCACCTCGTCGGTGACCGAGCGCAGGATGAAGCGGTCGCCCTCCATGCCGTGGTAGCGGCTGAAGTCCAGCGGCTTGCCGATCCGGATGCCGGGGCGGATGGAGAGCTTGGGCATCACCTGGCCGACCGGCTGCACCTTCTCGGTGTCGATCATCGCGACCGGGATCACCGGGGCGCCGCTGGCCAGCGCGACACGGGCGAGTCCGCCGGGCTTGCCGCGGTAGAGGCGGCCGTCGGGCGAGCGGGTGCCCTCGGGGTAGATGCCGAACAGCTCACCGCGCTCCAGCACCGCGATACCGCTCTTGACCGCGGCCTCGCCCGCGCCGCGCGCGCCCGAGCGGTCCACCGGGAGCTGTCCGACGCCCTTGAAGAAGGCGGCCGTCAGCTTCCCCTTGACTCCGGGGGAGGTGAAGTACTCGGCCTTCGCGATGAAGGTGACCTTGCGGTCCAGCATCGCGGGCAGGAAGAAGGAGTCCGAGAAGGACAGGTGGTTGCTCGCCAGGATCGCGGGCCCTTCCCTGGGGATGTTCTCCAGGCCCTCCACCCAGGGGCGGAAGGCAGCCTTGAGCGGCGAGCCGATGGCGATCTTCATCGCACCGTAGAACAACCGAGGACCTCCTGTAGCCGACGGGAAGACCTTAACGCCAGTCGGGCGCGGTCTGTCCCCACGCACCCCGGCACCGCGGCCACGCCGTGACGACGTCACGGCACCGTCGTGCCGCCGCCATGACGGTGCCATGGGCACGCCACGGCCGCCGGGCCACGGCCGCCGCGGCCACCGACGGGGCTTACCGCTTGGTATCCGGTCCGCGTACGCTGAACCTCTCACCTTCGTGTACCCGCGATCGCGCCCTCGAACAGGAGACCCACGGTGCCGCTCATGCCCGGAGCCGAGCCGTACCGCCATGACGGCGGCGAGATCGGCGTCCTGATCTGTCACGGATTCACCGGTACACCGCAGTCCATGCGTCCCTGGGGCGAATATCTGGCCGCCCGCGGGCTGACCGTCTCCGTCCCCCTGCTGCCCGGCCACGGCACCCGCTGGCAGGACATGCAGGTCACCGGCTGGCAGGACTGGTACGCCGAGGTCGACCGCGAGCTGCGGTCGCTGTCCGCCCGCTGCTCGCAGGTCTTCGTCTGCGGTCTGTCGATGGGCGGCACACTGGCGCTGCGGCTGGCCGAGCGGCACGGCGCCGCGATCAGCGGGATCGTGCTGGTGAACCCGTCGGTGAAGGCCGACAGCCTCCAACTCAAGGCGGTGCCCGTGCTGCGGCACCTGGTGCCGTCGGTGCCCGGTATCGCCAGCGACATCGCCCGTGAGGGCGGCGCCGAACTCGGCTACGACCGGACGCCGCTGCACGCCGTGCACTCGCTCAGCAAGTTCTGGTCCGTCGTGCGCGCCGGACTGCCCCAGGTCACCCAGCCGCTGCTGCTCCTGCACAGCAGGGTCGACCATGTGGTGCACCCGTCGAATTCGGCGGTGGTACTCAGCAAGGTCTCCTCGACCGATGTCACCGAGCGGGTGCTGGAGCGCAGCTTCCACGTCGCCACGCTCGACCACGACGCCGAGCAGATCTTCACGGAGTCGTACGACTTCATCCAGCGGCTGTCCCGGCCGGGTGGGGAGCCCGCAGGGGACCTCGCCGAGGGCGGCGCGGCCGACGAAGCGGTAAAGGGGGGTACGGCCGGTGGCTGACCGCGAGGACGAGGGCACCGCACCGCAGGAGGAGCCGGCCCGTCCGCCGCTCGACGAGGACGCGGCGTGGGCCGCGCTGATCGCCGGCTACGACGACGAGCCCGAGCCGGGGTCGGTGGCGTGGCCGGACTCGGAGAACGTCACGGAGACGGCCTCGGGACCCACCACGTCGGGCACGGGTCAGCGGCCGGGCGACCGGCCGGCGGACGGCTCGGGGGACGGCTCCGGGCGTGCCTCGGGGAACAGCCCAGGGGACGGCTCCGCGGACGCGGAGAAGGACGGCGAGAAGGACGACGAGGCCGAGGCCGGGCCCGACGCGAAGGCGGGCGCCGGACGTCCCGCGCTGCCCGGCTCCAGCCGCAGCATCGTCGTGCACCCGGTCATCCAGGGTCCGCGCGACTACGAACTGGCCGACGACGACGAGGACGCGCATTACGTGCCGCCCGAGCCGCCGCCGCTGCCCGACGCGGACGTCACCACGAAATTCGCCTGGATCGCGGTCCTGGGCGGACCGCTCCTCATGCTGGGCTTCGTCCTCTTCCAGGTCGAACTCACCTGGTGGGCCATCCTCTTGGGCGTCGGCGGCTTCCTCGGCGGCTTCACCACGCTGGTCGCGCGGATGCGCACGGGAGAGGACGACGACGACCTGCCGGGCGGCGGGGCCGTCGTCTGAGGCCCCGCGTCCCTGACGAGGAGCGGCGGCAGGGCTAACCCGCCGCTTCCACCTCGGCTTCGGCCTCGGCGCCGCCCCGCGCGTCCGCCCCGGCCTCCGCTTCCGCGTCACCCTCCGCTTCCGCCTCCATCGCGGTGGCGGGTACGCGGAGCGCGGCGAGCACCGGCATGTGGTCGGTGGCCGCGTACAGATCGGCCTCGTTGACTCCGGGCAGGCCCAACGGGACCCCGCAACCGAGCACCTCGATGCCCGGTGTGCTGAAGACGGCGTCGATCCGCTGGAACGGGGCCCGGTGGTTGGTGATCTCGGCGCCCCACGGCGCGGTGGCGAAGCCGTCCTGGAGGACGTCGGCGATCCGGGAGAAGCCGGGGCGGTCCGGCGGCTCGTTGAAGTCGCCGCCCAGCACCACATACGGCTCGCCCATCGCGGCCACCCGGTCCAGTACGTATCCGGCCTGCTCGTACCGCTCGGCGGGCGACAGGCTCAGGTGGGTGGAGACGGCGGCCAGCCGCGCGCCGCCGATCCTGAGCACGGCGGTCGCGAACCCCCGCTGGTGCAGCGGGGGCCGGTGCGGCATGAGCGGATCCTCGACCCGCTCCACATGCGCGCGGAGCGAGGAAAGGATCATCGGGCCCGCGGCGGTCGCCCCGCCGGTCACGTACACCAGGCCGGACGCACGGGCGAGACGGGCCGCGGCCTTACGCCATCGGAAGAACCGCGGAGCCTCTTGGACGAGGACGAGATCGGGGGCGCAGGCTCGGATCACCCGGGCCAGCGCCGCCGTGTCGTCCCGCATGGAACGGATGTTGTAGCTGAGCACGCGGACGACCGCCGAGCCCCCCGGCTCGGTGGCGGAGCTCGGCAGATCCTCCACTGGCATCGTGTCAGCCCTGTCGTGCCAGGTCGGCCGCGCCCACCAGCCCCGCCTTGCCGCCGAGTTGGGCGGCCAGCACCTGCGCGTGCGGACGCCACTCCCCGCCGATCAGCCAGCGCCGGAAGGACTTGCGGATCGGGTCGAGGACCAGTTCGCCCTCGTCCGACACACCGCCTCCGACGATGAACGCCGACGGGTCGAAGAGCGAGGCCAGGTCGGCCAGCCCCGCGCCCGCCCAACGGGCCAGCTCGCGGAAGGAGTCGACGGCGACCGGGTCGCCCTGGCGGGCGGCGGCACTGATGTGCCTGCCCTCGATGCCGTCCACCGTGCCGTCGCCGAGGGCGAGCAGCACTTCCGCGTTCTCCGGGGTCGCGTTGGCCCGCTGCTTCGCGTACCTGACCAGCGCGCGCCCGGACGCGTACTGCTCCCAGCAGCCCTGGCTGCCGCAACCGCACAGCAGCCCGTCGGGCACGACCCGGATGTGACCGAACTCGGCCGCGACGCCGAACCGGCCGCGCCGCAGCTTGTTGCCGATGATGATGCCGCCGCCGAGACCCGTCCCGAGCGTGATGCAGATCACATCGGAATGGCCCTGCCCGGCACCGAACCGGTACTCGCCCCAGGCCGCCGCGTTGGCATCGTTCTCCACGACCACGGGGAGCCCGACACGCTGCTCGACCTTGTCCTTCAGTGCCTCGTGCCGCCAGTTGATATTGGGGGCGAAGAGGACGGTGGCGCGCTTGTCGTCGACATAGCCGGCGGCGCCGATGCCGACGGCTTCGATCTGGTGACCGGTGCTGACCTGGCGTACCGCCTCCACGATCGCGTCGATGACGCCTTCGGGAGTCGGCGGCGTCGGCACCTTGACGGTCTCGAGAATCGAGCCTTCCTCGTCGACCACGCCGGCCGCGATTTTGGTGCCGCCGATGTCGACGCCGATGGTGAGTCCCATGTGTCCCTCAGTTTTCGGTCGATCCCCGCTTAGGAGAACCGTACCGGAGGGGAGGTCAGTCGAGGTCGATGTGTTCAGTCGGTGAACTCGGAGCGCGGTCCTCGCCCGTCCACCGCGTCTCGTGTTGGGCCACCGCAGAGCGGTATGCGGCGAGCAGTTCGGCTCCCGCGGCCGTCAGATGGTCGAACACATCCGGATTACGGTCCTTGATGGGTTCGACAACTGAACGCACCTGGGACATGACGCCCTGGGCGGCCATCTGTACCGCGGGGTTCCGCAGCGCCCCCAGTTTGTCCGTGACGGCCTCGCCGAACGCCTCCGCGAGGCGGCGCAGCTCCTCGCCCGCGCTGCCGACTCCCTGCCCCGCCTGCTCGCGCCGTCTGGCGTGCTCGGCCGCGATGTCCTCGGCGCTGGCCTTCGCCCAGGCGTCGGCGTCGGGACGTTCCGTGGATTCGCTCATGATCGGCTCCAAAAGGGGCGCTCCGGGCTGATTGCGTCGGCTCCCTCGACGGTACCCGACCGGCCGACGGGACAGCGGGCACCGGCGACAGGGAGCCGGGAACGGGCAGCCGGTGGCGGGGAGCCCGGGGAGAGTCGGGGGCGCCCGCTCAGTTCGGCCAGAGCGCCGGGTCCGGCGTGAACCGTACGCGCAGCACGCCGTCCCGCAGCGCGGCGCCGGAGACCGTACAGCGGCGCAGGGCGGACGGCAGTGGCACGATCCGCCGGAAGCCGCCCGCGTCCAGGACGAGTTCGTCGCCGCGGCGGACCAGGTCGAGCCCTTCGCGGCTCGCGCCGGGCAGGGGCAGCGACCACACGAAGTGGCCCTCGGCCGCGAGGCGGTCGTCGACGGTCCAGGGATCTGCGGCCCGCGAACCGGAGACACCGGCTTGAGGAGAGCGGTGCTCGAAGGTGTCGACGGCCAGCGCCGCCAGTTCCGCGGCTCCTTCCGGTTCCGCGCCCAGGTGCGGCAGTTCGCGCAGCGCCACCGCGTCGGTCGCGCAGGTCTCGGCCATCGCCTTGAGCCGGTCCTGCTGGCGGGCGCCGAGCCCGGCGAGGAAGGGGTCGGCGGAGTCGGCGGGCAGCAGGCGGTTGGCGACCACGGCTTCGAGGCGGTGGCCGAACAGGGCGAGTCCGGTACGGGCGTCGCGCAGCACGCGCTCGGCGTGCGGTCCCGGCTCCACGACGACCGCCACGGTCGTCCCGGTGTCCTCGATCACCGACTGCACGGCGGACAGCTCGCGGTCGGCGCGGACGGCGGCCTCGTACGCCCACTCGGCGGGCATCGGGACCCCGGCGAGCTGGGCGAGCACCGGGCGCAGCGCGCGGGCCGCCTGCCGGTCGGCGGGCAGCAACCGCCGCAGGTAGCGCCGCAGTTGTTCCGGCAGGGCGAGCAGCGCGACGGCGTCGCGCACGGGCGGCAGGTCGACGACGACCAGGTCCCACGGCGGCCGGTCGTCGTGGCCGACGGTGTGCACGTCGCGCAGTGCCCGCAGCAGGGCGAGCGCGTCGGCGCCGGGGACCTCGGTCAGCTCCTCGGGGTCGAGGGGGGCCGCGCCGAGCATGTCGAGCAGGGTGCCGATCCGCTGCTGGAGGTCGAGGGTGGCGGCCCGGTAGGAGGCGGCAGTGTCGACGGCCGCGACCCGCAGTTCCGGCACGCCGTCCACCGCGCTGGGGCGGCCGAGCGCGGGTGAACCGGACAGCGGTCCCGCGGCCTCGGGCGCCGCGGACAGCGGCAGCAGGGCGGCCACGTCGGCGCGGTCGCCGGTGAGCAGCACCGTACGGACGCCGTCGCGGGCGGCGGCCACGGCGGTCGCCGCCGCGACCGTGGTGCGGCCCGCGCCTCCGTGGCCGGTGACGAGCAGGGTGCGGGGCGGTCGCGGGGCGCGGGTCACCGGGTCAGGCCGGGTCGTCGGGCTTGGCGGCGGAGTCGGCCGCGGCGTCGGCGGAGTCCGGCACGCCGGCCGCGTCCCCGCCCTCGCCGCTCCCGGACTCGACGCGCTTCTTCAGGCCCGCGAGCGCCCGGTCGATGATGACCTTCTCCGCCTTGCGCTTGATCATGCCGAGCATGGGGATCTTGACGTCCACGGTGAGCTGGTACGTCACCTCGGTGCGCGTGCCGCCGTCGCGCGGCGCGAGGGCGTAGGAGCCGTCGAGGGTGCGCAGCATCTGGGACTTGACCAGCGACCAGCGCACCTCGGTGGCGCTGATCCAGGTGTACGCCAGGGTGTGGTCGTCCTTGATCGCCCCGGCGTCGAGCACCAGCCGGACCTGCTCGGCGCGGCCTTCGGCGTCGGTGGCGAGGACTTCCGCCTCCTTGACCTCTCCCGTCCACTCCGGGTAGCGGCCGAAGTCGGCGATGACGCCCATGACGGCGGCCGGAGCCGCCTCGATCGTGATGCTCGACTTCGTGTGTTCCGCCATCGCCGTAGCCCCTCCGGGACATCGCATGCCATTGCTGCTGAAGGCTACCGCGTGCAGGTGGGGCGGCCGTCACCGCTGCGGGCGCCGCCGGTCGCGTCCGGCGGCCGGGTCACCACTCCAGGACCCACGGACGGCGGGTGTGGTTGAAATGCCCGACGTTGACGCATTCGGTGCGGCCGATCCGGGTGCGCGGCACCAGCGGCTGGTGGACGTGGCCGAAGAGCGCGAATTTGGGCCGGACGGTGTGGATCGCCTCCAGCAGCGCCTGGCTGCCGCGCTCGAAGCGCCGGGCGGCGGTGTCGTAGCAGAGTTCCGGGATCGCGGGCGGGATGTGGGAGCAGAGCACGTCGACCGGGCCGAGGGCGGCGACCTTGGCCGCGTACTCCTCCTCGGAGATTTCGTACGGGGTGCGCATCGGGGTGCGCAGGCCGCCGCCGACGAAGCCGAAGACCCGGCCGCCGATCTCGGCGGTCGCGCCGTCCAGGACGGTGGTGCCGGGGCCCGCGTACTCCGGCCAGAGAGCCGGGATGTCGACGTTGCCGTAGGTGGCGTACGTCGGGGTGGGGAAGGCGGCGAACAGCTCCGCGTACTGCTTGCGTACCGCGGACTCGATGGCGGTGCGCCGGTCGATCCCGGCCCACAGCTCCTGGTCCAGGACCCTGGCCTCGTCGAAGCGACGGGCGGTGCGCAGCTCGACCATCCGGTCGGCGTTGGCGACGCCGAAGAGGTCGGGGAAGATGCCGCGGGAGTGGTCGGCGTAGTCGAGGAAGAGGACCAGGTCGCCCAGGCAGACCAGCGCGTCCGCGCCGTCCCCGGTCCGGCTCAGGGCCTCGGCAGCGCCATGGACGTCACTCACCACATGGACCCGCATGCGGACACTTTATAGCTGGGCACGCCATAGCGGGTCAGCGGCGGCCCGGCCGGGCGCTGGACTACTCTTCCGGGCAGGAACCCAGCCGCTCCACCCCGGTGTGTGAAGCGCGTGTGATGTGTGTGTGACGCTGAGAACATCTGTACGGCCCCCCTATCGCCAGAGCTTTACCGATGGGTAACGTCCACGCCGTCCACATCTTCCCTCCGGGTGCGCCGTGGCACCGATGAGGAGCAGCCGCCTTGCGTGAGTTCAGTCTTCCGGCCCTGTACGAGGTCCCCGCGGACGCCAATCTGACGGATCTGATCCGCCGCAACGCCGCTCAGCATCCGGACACCGCCGTCGTCGCCCGCAAGGATTCCGCGGGCCGGTGGCAGGACGTCAGCGCGACGGGTTTCCTCGCCGAGGTGCGCGCCGCGGCCAAGGGTCTGATCGCCTCGGGCGTGCAGCCGGGCGACCGGGTGGCCGTGATGTCCAGGACGCGGTACGAGTGGACGCTGCTGGACTTCGCGATCTGGAGCGCGGGCGCGGTCACCGTGCCGGTCTACGAGACGTCGTCGGCGTCCCAGATCGAGTGGATCCTCAGCGACTCGGGCGCGGTCGCGGCGGTCGTGGAGTCCGAGCCGCACGAGAGCGCGGTGGAGTCCGTACGGGAGCGGCTGCCGCAGCTCAAGCACCTGTGGCGGATCGACACCGGCGCGGTGGACGCGCTGAACGCGGCGGGTACCGACATCTCCGACGCGGTGGTGGACGAGCGCAGCGCGAGCGCGGGCGCCGACTCCCCCGCGACCATCGTCTACACCTCGGGCACCACGGGCCGCCCCAAGGGCTGTGTGCTGAGCCACCGCAGCTTCTTCGCGGAGTGCGGCAACGTGGTGGAGCGGCTGAGCCCGCTGTTCCGTACCGGCGACTCCTCGGTGCTGCTCTTCCTGCCGCTGGCCCACGTCTTCGGGCGGCTGGTCGAGGTCGCGGCCGTGATGGCGCCGATCAGGCTCGGCCATGTGCCGGACGTCAAGAACCTCACCGACGACCTCGGCTCATTCCGGCCGACGATGGTCCTGGGGGTGCCGCGGGTCTTCGAGAAGGTCTACAACACCGCGCGGGCCACGGCGGAGGCGGGCGGCAAGGGCAAGATCTTCGACCGCGCGGCGGCCACCGCGATCGAGTACAGCCGGGCGCTGGACACCGCGGCGGGCCCGTCGCTGAAGCTGCGGTTCACGCACAAGGTCTTCGACCGGCTCGTCTACGCCAAGCTCCGCGCGGTCCTCGGCGGCCGGGCCACCCACGCGATCTCCGGCGGCGCGCCGCTGGGCGAGCGCCTCGGGCACTTCTACCGCGGCATCGGCTTCACGGTGCTGGAGGGCTACGGCCTCACCGAGTCCTGCGCGGCCACGGCCTTCAACCCCTGGGACCGTACGAAGATCGGTTCGGTCGGCCAGCCGCTGCCCGGTTCGACCGTGCGGATCGCGGACGACGGCGAGGTGCTGCTGCACGGCGAGCACCTGTTCACCGGGTACTGGAACAACGAGGCGGCGACGGCGGAGGCGGTCTCCGACGGCTGGTTCCACACCGGTGACCTGGGCTCGCTCGACGAGGACGGCTATCTGTCGATCACCGGCCGGAAGAAGGAGATCATCGTGACGGCGGGCGGCAAGAACGTCGCGCCCGCGGTGATCGAGGACCGGATCAGGGCGGACGCGCTGGTCGCCGAGTGCATGGTGGTCGGTGACGGGCGCCCGTTCGTGGCGGCCCTGATCACCCTGGACGAGGAGTTCCTGCCGCACTGGGCCGAACAGCACGGCAAGGCGGGCGCGGGCGTCGCCGAGCTGGCGGCCGACCCGGAGCTGCTGGCGGCCGTGCAGCGCGCGGTGGACGAGGGCAACGCGGCCGTCTCCAAGGCCGAGTCGGTGCGGAAGTTCCGTATTCTGCCGACCCAGTTCACGGAGGAGTCCGGCCACGTCACGCCGTCGCTGAAGCTGAAGCGGAATGTCGTCCTGACGGACTTCGCGGCGGAGATCGAGGCCCTTTACCAGCGCTGAGGTTCTGTCCTCAAACGCCGGACGGGCTGATTTCCGCGAGGGCGCTGTCCATGAGCCGCTCCGCGAGCGCGGTGATCGTCACGAACGGGTTGACGCCGATGGAGCCGGGGATCAGGGAGCTGTCGGTGACGTAGAGGTGGTCGTAGCCGCTGACACGGCCGTACGCGTCGGTGGCGCGGCCGAGCGGCAGGCCGCCCAGCGGGTGGTAGCAGAAGTCGTCGGCGAAGGCTTTGTTGCCGCCGAAGAGGTCGTAGCGGTAGATCGTGCCCTGCTTGCGGTTGATCCGGTCGAAGAGGGTCTTGGCGGCCTTGACCGAGGGCTGGTTCTGGGCGAGCGTCCAGTTCAGCCGGGCGGAGTCGGTGGCGGCGTCGTAGGAGAAAGTGCCGCGTTCGGGGTTCTTGGTGATGGCCAGGTAGAGGCTGATCCAGGTCTCGAAGCCGATCGGGAGCGGCGCGATCTCGGCGAAGACCGGGTTGCTCGCGTTGGACCAGTCGTCGATGCCCATGACGGGGATGGTGGACTGGTGCGCCCCGGTGGGATTCCACAGGTAGTTGGCGCGGGCGAGCATGATGTTGCCGTTGCCGCCCCAGGCGGTGCCCACGCTCGCGTTGAGCCGCGGGAGGGTGCCGGTCTCGCGGGCCCTGACCAGGATCTCGGTGGAGCCGAGGCTGCCCGCGGCGAGGAAGAGGTAGCGACAGCCGACCTCGCGGGTCTCCACGACCGCGCCGGTCAGGTCGATCCGGTCGACGGTGAGGACGTACGTGCCGTCGGCCGCTCGTCTGACGGCTCTGACCCGGCTGAGGGTCTCGATGGTGACGTGCCCGGTGCCGAGCGCCGAGGCCAGATAGGTCTTGTCGACGCTGCGCTTGCCGTGGTTGTTGCCGTAGATGACCTCCTGGTCCAGCGCGGACTTGGTGGCGGTGCCCGCGGCCTCGGCCTTCATGTACGAGAAGTCGTACACGTTCGGCACGAAGGTGGTGTTGAGGCCGGCGCTGTGGGCCTGGTCGCGGGAGACGCGGGCGAACTGGTACCACTCGGTGGACTCGAACCAGGCGGGGTCGACGGTGTTGACGCCGAGCATGCTGGTGGCGCGCGGGAAGTACGTGGAGTACATCGCGGCGGAGTCGACCTGCGGGAGGACTTCCTCGAAGTACGCGCGGGACGGGGTGACGGCCATGCCGCCGTTGACCAGGGAGCCGCCGCCGACACCGCGGCCGACGTAGACGGACATGTCGCCGTAGTGCACGCGGTCCAGGACGCCGGGGTAGGGGGTGATGTCCTTGTTGACGAGGTCGAGCCAGAGGAAGGTGGCCAGCGGCGCCTCGGTGCGGCTGCGGAACCACATCGAACGCTGGTCGGGCGAGCCGGTGTTGCAGAAGATCTTGCCGTCGGCGGCGGGGGTGTCCCACAGCCGTCCCATCTCCAGGACGGTGGTGGTGACACCGCGCCGGCCGAGCCGGAGGGCGGCGACGGCGCCGCCGTAGCCGGAGCCGATCACGATCGCGGGGCTGAAGGTGGTGGCGGCGGGCTCCGCCTGTGCGGCGGACGCGGGGGTCGCGGAGAGCGCGATACGGGTGAGGCCGAGTGCTGCTGCGGTCTGGAGGGCGCCGAGTCCCAGAAAGTGACGGCGCGTCAGGTCTGATGTCATGCGCGCATGATGGGCGGGTCCGCGTGAACCCTCCATGCCCATGACGCATGGTCTTTTACGGCGGCGGGTCTCGTACGACGAGGGCGCCAGGACGGCGGCCATGACCGCGCCCAAGGGTCACAGCAGGGACGTGAGCCGCTGCGCCAGCAGGTCCCAGCGCCAGGCGTCCTCGACCCAGCGACGGCCGCGCTCGCCCATCCGAGCGCGCAGTTCGGGGTCGCGCAGCAGGGTCAGGACGCGGTCGGCGCACTGCGTGGGCGAGCCGCCCGCGACCACCCAGCCGGTCTCGCCGTCCAGGACCGCGTCGGGCGCGCCGCCGGAGTCGCCCGCGATCACCGGCAGCCCGGTCGCGGACGCCTCCAGGTAGACGATGCCGAGCCCTTCGACGTCCAGGCCGCCGCGCCGGGTCCTGCACGGCATCGCGAAGACGTCGCCGGCGCCGTAGTGGGCGGGCAGCTCCTCCCACGGCACGGACCCGGTGAAGCGCACCGCGTGGCCGACGCCGGTCCGGTCCGCCAGCTTCTCCAGGGCCCCCCGGTACGGTCCGCCGCCGACGATCAGCAGCGCGGTGTCCGGCACCTCGTGCAGGATCCGGGGCATGGCCTGGATCAGCGTGTCCTGGCCCTTGCGCGGCACCAGCCGCGACACGCACACCACCACCGGGCGGTCGGCGAGGCCGAGCCTGGCCCGTACCACCGCGCCGCCCGAGCCGGGGTGGAAGGTCTTCTCGTCGACGCCCGGGGGCAGTTGGACCATCCGGGCGGCGGCGGCCGGGGTCAACGCGGCGGCGATCCGGGAGCGGGTGTACTCGCCGAGGTAGGTGAGGGTGTCGGTGCCCTCGCCGATCCGGCGCAGCAGCGAGCGGCTGGCGGGGAGCTGCGCCCAGCCCGCCTCGTGCCCGTGCGTGGTGCCGACCAGCCGCCGCGCCCCGGCCTCGCGCAGCGCGGGCGCCATCAGGCCGAGCGGGGCGGCGGCGCCGAACCAGACGGAGGAGCAGCCGTGTTCCCGCAGCAGGTCGGCGGCGCGCCGGGTGACCCGGCGGGTGGGCAGCAGCATCGAGGTGCGGTCGCGGACCACGGGGAAGGGCTGCTCCGCGTCGAAGCGGGCGACCTCGGCGCCGTCCTTCCAGGTGGAGGCGTAGACGACGACCTGTCCCGGGTCCATCCGCAGCGCCATGCTGTGCACGAAGGACTGGATGCCGCCGGGCCTGGGCGGGAAGTCGTTGGTCACGATCAGGGTCTTGTCCATCGCCGCCGACAGTACCCGCTCACGCGGTGTTCACCCGGCTGGCCGCCACCGGCCGCGTCCGTCCCGCGACCGGGCTGCCGCTCGCCGCATGATACAGATCGTGACAAACACACATATCAGCGGTCGGGGCTGGGCCGTGCTCACCTGGGTCGTCACCCGAGCCGCGTTCCTGTTGTTCGTGTTCGAGCTCATCCACTTTCCCGGCCAGTACATCGCCCACGATGTCTCGTCCGTCTACCACCGCTGGTACGGGGTGCTGAGCACGGGCAGATTCCCGCTGCACGACGTGACCTGGCAGTACCCGCCCGGGGCCGCGCTGGTGATCCTCGCGCCCGGTCTGCTGCCCTTCCTCAGTTACACCGCCGCCTTCTTCTGGCTGGCCTTCCTGGCGGACGCGGTGATCCTGGCGGTGCTGCTGCGCGACTCGCGGGTCAGGCGCGGCGGCCGGATGGCCGGGGTGTGGGTGTGGGTCGGCGGCGGCGCGCTGCTCGGCCCGATCATCTACGCCCGCTACGACGTGATGGTCACCGCCGTCGCCGTGGCGGGGCTGCTCCTGCTGCCGCGCCGCCCGAAGGCGGGCGGGGTGCTGGCCGGGGTGGGCGCCATGCTCAAGGTGTGGCCGCTGCTGCTGCTCATCGGGACGCCCCGCGGCCGTACCACCCGGCGGTCGTGGATCTCGGCGGCGGTGACGATGGCGGTGATCGCGCTCGCCTTCCACCTGGCCATGCCGGGCTCGCTGTCCTTCCTCACCTTCCAGCGCGACCGCGGCACCGAGGTCGAGTCGCTGGGCGCCACCGTCTTCCACATCGCCCGGCACTTCGGCTGGCACGGCACGGCGCGGATGCACTACGGGTCGGTCGAGTTCATCGGCCCGCATGTGCACCTGGTGAGCACCGCGGCGATGGTGCTGTCCCTGCTGGCCTTCGCCTGGCTGCTGCTGTGGCGGGTGCGGGCCCGCTCGTACTCGGTCGCCACGCCCTTCGACGCGGCCTTCACCGCGGTGCTGGTCTTCACCACCACCAGCCGGGTGATCAGCCCGCAGTACATGGTGTGGCTGGTCGGCATCGGCGCGGTCTGCATGACGCTGCGGGAGTCGGTGGTACGGCGGCCGGTCGCACTGATGCTGGGCGCGACGCTCTTCACCACGCTGGAGTTCCCGATCTTCTTCGAGGACATCGCCCACAGCGACAAGCTGGGCGTGGCGCTGATCGTCACCCGTAACGGCCTGCTCGTCCTGGCGTCCCTGAGCGCCTGCCGTCGGCTGTGGGCGGCCACGGTGCCGCGCCGCGCCGCGCGCGGCGCGGTCGAGGGGGAGCCCGCCGACGCCCCGGCCGCGGTGCTGACCCGGGCCGAGCGGGTCGGGGTGCACGACAAGGGTTAGGGCGTGTCCGGCGGGGCGGCCGGGCGCCAGGCGCGGGCGGCGGCGATGCGTTCGGCGGGGGTGGGGTGGGTGCCGAACATCAGGTGCAGGGCGCGCGGCGGGTCGGGGTCGCCGATGTTCGCGACCGTCAGGCGGCGCTGCATCGCGATGAACTCGGCCGAGTCCGAGGTGAGTTCGAGGGCGTGCCGGTCGGCGCGCCGTTCGACCCCGCGGCTCACCGCGCAGCCCAGCGGCCCGGCGACGGCGCCGCCGACAGTGGCGACGGCCGCCAGCAGCCAGGCGGAACGCGGGTCCGCGAAGTCGTCGGCGCCCGCGAGGTCGAGCAGGGGCCGCCAGGTCACCACGGCGGCCAGGATGCACACGCCGACGGCCGCGCCCAGCGCGCCGAGCGCGGTGCCGCGCGGCACGTCCCGGTGCACGACGTGGCCGAGTTCATGGGCGACCACCAGCTCCACCTCGCGCGGCTGCGCCGTGGTCAGCAGGGTGTCGTAGACGACGATGCGGCGGGTGCGGCCGAAGCCGGACACGTACGCGTTGAGCGCGGTCGTACGGCGCGAGGCGTCGGCGACCAGGACATCGTCGACGGTGACGCCGTCGCGGGCGGCGAGCGCCAGCAGGGCGTCCCTGAGGGGGCCCGGCTCCATCGGCGTGAAGCGGTTGAACAGCGGCTCGAAGATCATGGGCGCCGCCCAGGACATCAGGACGGTCAGCGCGGCGGCGCCGAGCGCGGCCCACGCCCACCAGTGGCCGGTCGCCCCGGCGAGGGCGTAGACGGCGAAGAGCGCGCCGAAGGTCAGCGGCAGCGAGATCAGCAGGCCGCGCAGCACGTCCGCCCACCACCCGCCCCAGCCCTGGGTCACCAGCCCGAACCGGCGGCGCACGACGCGCCCGCGCGCCGCGAAAGGCAGCCCCAGCGCCTCGGGCAGCAGCACCAGCGACACCGCCGCGCCCGCCACGCGCCCGCCCCACGTCCCCCCGCCGAACGCCGCGACCAGCCCCGCTCCCCCGGCCGTCAACCCCAGCCCCAGCATCAGCCCCAGCGCTGCCACCCGCCCGCCGAGCGCGACCGGCCACACCCCCCGCCGCAAAGCCCGCGCCCGCCCGACCTCCTCCCCACTGAAGTCCCCCCCGCCGGACCCCCCCGCCCCCAAGGCCGAAGCCCCGGCATCCGCCGCAGCTGAGGGTTCCGCCTCCGCCGCAGCCGAAGGTCCCGCCTCCGCCGGTCGCCCAGCATCCGCCGAGGACGAAGATGCCGCCTCCGCCGACCGCCCAGCGTCCGCCGCAGGCGAAGAGCCGGCATCCGCCGACCGCCCAGCATCCGGCGAAGCCGAAAGTGCCGCCTCGGCCGCAGCCGAAGGTGCCGCCTCGGCCGGTCGCCCCGCGGCCCCCGCAGGCGAAGAGCCCGCCTCCGCCGACCGCCCAGCGTCCGCCGCAGGCGAAGAGCCGGCATCCGCCGACCGCCCAGCATCCGGCGAAGCCGAAGGTGCCGCCTCGGCCGCAGCCGAAGGTGCCGCCTCGGCCGCAGCCGAAGGTGCCGCCTCGGCCGCAGCCGAAGGTGCCGCCTCGGCCGGTCGCCCAGCGGCCCCCGCAGGCGAAGAGCCCGCCTCCGCCGACCGCCCAGCATCCGCCGGAGGCGGCGGGGTGTGCGGGGGGCGTCCTGGGCCGGCGTCCGTCGCGGGCGGGGGCTGGTGGTCTGGGGGCTCCGCGTCGGGGTCACGGGTCATGGCAGCTCCTGGTGGAGGTAGGTGCGCCAGCGGGCGGTGAAGGCGGGGAGGGTGGTGCCGAGGGTGGTGCGCAGGTGGGAGTCGACGGTGCCGCCGGAGGCGACGGCGCGGTAGAAGGCGACGAGCGCGTCCGGGGACCACTGGTCGGCGATCAGACGGCACGCGAGCCAGCCGCCCTCGTAGGCGCGGGAGAGGGTGTCGGCGTCGGCGGAGTGGAAGTCGGCGTCGGCGGGCAGCGCGGCGGGGACGCGGCCCGCGGCGACGGCGGCGGCCAGTTCCGGGGCGAGCTCGCGGGCGGTACGGCCCGCCGTACGGTAGGCGGTCCAGTCGGCGGCGCCCTCGGAGAGCCACAGCGGGGTACGGGCGGTGGTCCAGGCGCGGGTGGCGACATGCGTGGTCTCGTGGGTGAGCACGGTCTGCCGGCCGAAGGCGGAGAGCCCGCTGAACGCCTCGGGGTTGATGATCACCCGGTCGGAACCGACCCGCGCGCTGCCGCCGCCCTCCCCCGTGGTGACGGCGGCGATGTTGCGGTAGTCGGCCGGGTCCGCGTCGGCCAGCGCGGCCATCTGGTCCAGCGTGCGCGGCACCTCGACCACCACCTTGCCCGACCACCCGGTGCCGCCCCAGGTCCGCCGGACCTCCGGCACCGCCCGGTCGACGTCCTCGGCGTAGCCGCGCAGCCCGGCGGCGTCGCCGAGCCCGAGCACCAGGCTGTCCGTGCCGCGCACCACCGTCACCCGGCCCTGGTCCCACAGCTGTACGGCGCCGCGGTGCCCGGACGCGGCGCCGTCGTCGTCCCCGGCCACGTACCAGCTCCCGCCCCGCCGGGACAGCGTCAGGTAGTCGGTCGCGGCGACCGGCGCCGCGTCGAATCCGCTGAGGCGGTACCGCAGTTGGACCTCGGCAGCGGCCCGTACCGTGCCGTCGGCGGTCGGCGGCAGGCCGAACGCGCCGGTCCGCACCAGCCGGTACGACCAGTCGGCCAGCGGCACGTCCGCGATGTCGGTGAACATCGCCTTCTGCCGGTCGAGGAAGCGCGTCGCCCGCGGGTCGATCCCGGCGAGGAAGGCCGCCCGGTCGTGGCGCAGCACCGCGGCGGCCCGCCGGTCGAGCGCCTGCCGGATTCCGGCGTCGGTGGCGTCCGCCGTGGGCCGCCCGCCCGAGGCGGTCCCGCCGCACCCGGCGACGAGCGCCGCGAGCAGCGCCAGGGACAGGCCGAGCACCGCCGCCCGGACACGGGAAGCGGTCGGCGTACGTCGTAGGGGCGCCACGGCCATGGGCCCGATCGTACGGCCCCGAGGACGCCCCCCACGGCCGGGGCGCCGCGCCCTTACGGCCGGGTCACGGCCGTGATCGGCATCATGCCGACCGGGTCGTAGCGGACCCTGGCGCCGGGGTAGGGCGCGTGGATGACCTGGCCGCCGCCGACGTACATCGCGACATGGCTGGCGTCGCCTCGGTAGATCACCAGATCGCCGGGCCGCGCCTGGTCCAGCGGCACCCGCTGCCCGGCGTTCATCTGCTCCTGCGAGGTGCGCGGCAGCGCGACTCCGGCCCGCGCGTACGAGTACTGCGTCAGGCCCGAGCAGTCGAAGGAGTTGGGCCCGGTGGCGCCCCAGACGTAAGGGGCGCCGACCATCTGGCGGGCGGCGGCCACGGCCATCGCGCCGCGCCCCGAGGCGGGGGGCAGATTCGGGATGTTCGGCAGGTCGGCGGTCGTACGGTCGCGGGAGGCGCGCGCGGCGTCCATGCCGGGCCGGTATCCGGCGCGCTGGGCGGCGGGCATCGCGTTGAGCAGCCGCTGGGCCTCGGCGAGCGCCCGCTGCACCGACCGCTTGCGGTCCTGGAGCACCGCCCCGGCCTTGTCCAGTTCGGCGAGCTTGCCCGCCGCCTGGGAGCGCTGCTGGCGCAACAGCCGCTCGGCCTCCTGGAGTTGGCGCAGCTGCCCGGCCTGCCGGGCGCTGAGCCGGTCCAGGGTGGTGGCCCGGTCCAGGTACTGGTCGGGCTCCGAGGACATCATCAGGGCGAGCGAGGGGTCGATGCCGCCGCTGCGGTACTGCTCGGAGGCGAGCGAACCCAGCTCCTGCCGCATGTCGTTGACCCGCTGCTGTCCCTCGGCGGCCCGGTCCTGGAGGGTGCTCAGGTCGGCGCGGAGCTGCTTGGCGTGCTCCTGCGCCGCGTTGTACTTCTCGGTGGCCTGCTCGGCCTGCTGGTAGAGCCGGTCGAGCCGGGACGCCGTGTCGGGTGCGCCCCCGCCGGGATCGGCCGAGGCGACCTGCGCCGCACCGCCGGACAGTGCCGCGGTGGCCGCGGCGGCCGCGGACAGCACGGTGACCCGGGTGGTGCGGGCGGCGAAGCCCGGCTGTGGGGAGCGTCGATGGGAAGCCACGGGAGCTGACAGTAGTCAGCCCGACGCGGAGAGTTCAAAGAAGGCGCGGCCCCCGCATCGCCGCGCCGCGCCTCCCGCGCAGGTCACGCACCCGCGCCGGGCGGCACCGGGCACTTGTTCATCACCCGAACGCCGTAGGAGTCCGAACGCCGTATGAACGCACCGGGGTCCGCGGGAGACTCCCGCGGACCCGTGAGACCGGTGAGGAACGACGCCGGAAGACGTCAGATGCGGACGCCGAACTGGAACGGCATGTTGCCGATCGACTCGTACCGCACCGAGGCGCCCGGCTTCGGCGCGTGCAGCACCATGCCGTTGCCCGCGTAGAGGCCGACGTGGTGGTAGTCGCCGTAGAAGATGACGAGGTCGCCGACGGCGAGCTGGGAGGTGGAGTAGATCCGGGTCCCGGCGTTCGCCTGGGCCTGCGAGGTGCGCGGTATCGTCACGCCGGCCTGGTTGTACGCCCACGAGGTGAGGCCGGAGCAGTCGAAGGAGCTGGGGCCCGAGGCGCCGTACACGTACGGCAGGCCGACCCTGGACTGCGCGGCGGAGAAGGCGGCGGCGGCGCGCTGCGAGGCGGGCTTCGCGTCGCCGAGGTCCACGCGGGTGGTGGAGCGGTTGGCGCGGGCGTCGGCGGCGGCGATGGACGCGCGCTGCGCGGCCGTCAGCGAGTTGAGGATCTGCTGGGCCTGGGCCAGCTTGTCCTTCGCCTCGGCCTTGCGCTTGGCCAGTTCGGTGCGGGTGGTCTGGAGCTCGGTCAGCTTGGCGGTCGCCTCGGCGCGCTGCTGGTCCAGGGTCCGCTTGGCGTCCTGGAGTTGGTGCAGCGAGTCGGTCTGGATCGACGTGAGCTGGTTGAGCGTCGTCGCCTGGTCCAGGTAGTTGTCCGGGTTGGACGACAGGAAGAGCTGGAGCGACGGGTCGATGCCACCGCTGCGGTACTGGGACGCGGCGATGGCGCCGAGGCCGTCCCTGAGTTGGTTCAGGTGCTGCTGTTGCCTGGCGACCTGGTCCTGGAGAGTGCCCGCCTCCTTCTGGAGGGTGTGCAGCTTCTCGTTGGCCCCGTCGTACTTCTCTGAGGCCTGCTCAGCCTGCTCGTACAGCGCGTCCACCTTCGCCTTGGCGTCCTTGACGGTCGGCTTGGCGGGGGCGGCCTGGGCCGCCTGGGAGGTGAGGGCCACCGCGGCTGCGGCGGTGGCGGTCAGCACGGTCACGCGCGTGCGGCTTGCCGGCTTGGGACGACGGTGGGACGCCACGAAGGCGAGCTCCTTCTTCCTTCAGCCGCCTACCGGTTGACTGGCGGGCGGCCCCCGACGCGCCATCCGGATTGGATGATCGACTGCGCGGAGGTTCGACGCCTGACCTTAGTGACCTATCTGTGATCGGTTCAAATCCTTGTTGGCAAAATCTCGACCGGTTCGCACATTCTTTACGACCTTCGTACGCGCAGTGAGGGTGGATCAACGCTCCGTCGACGATGGTGCGTTCGCGAACCGAATGCCCGAACGAATAGTGATGTGTCCGGTGGTGCGGTGGTGCGGCGACCAGGAGCCGTGGGGCCGGAGGCGCGGGCGGCAGGCGCGGTTCAGACGCGTGCGAGACGTTTCAGCAGCAGGACGGAGGCGACCGGGCGGGCGCCCGCCTTGGCGACGCCGTCGGCGACTTCGCGGTCCGCGGAGACCACCACGATCTGCCGGCCGGGCGGTTCCGCCCGCACCAGCCGCCGGATCAACTCGTCAGCGGTCTCACCGGCCTTGCTGAACAGCACCCGCACCCCGCGCGGCGGCGCGAGCAGCACCGGCATGTCCAGGTCGGCGCCGTCGAAGACACAGGTGACCTCGGCGCCGCTCTGCGCGGCCAGCGCCGCGAGCCCGCCGAGCAGCCGCAGCCGCTGTTTCTCCAACGGCATCGACGGATAGCCGGTCTTGGTGACGTTGTAGCCGTCGACGACGAGGTGCGCCTGCGGCAGCGCGAGCAACTGGTCGAGCAGCGCCGGGTCGGTCTCGGACAGCGCGCGGGTGGCGATGTCGCGCGGGCTGAAGGCCCCGGGCGCGACCGCGTCCACCGTGTCGGCGGGGCGTACGCCCAGGGTGTCGCGCGGCGGCAGGGCCAGTTCACGGCGGAGCCCCGAGGCCGCGTCGAGGACGGTGTCCAGCAGCAGGCGCAGCCGTACGTCCTCGATGCTGCGGCCCTCACGGGCGGCGCGGCGGCCCGACTCGACCGCCGCCTCGGCCTCGGCGAGCCGGGTGCGCAGCCGCCGTGCCTCGCTCTCCGCGGCGGCCTTGTCCTGGGCGGCTGCGGCCCGCGCCTCGTCCAGTTCCGCCTGGATCTTGCGCTGGGCGGCCTCGGCGCGCTTGACGTCGCTGAGGGCGCTGCGCAGCTTGCGGTGCACCGAGTCGCCCTCCTTGCGGACGGCGTCCAGTTCGGCGCGGGCCCGTACGGCGTCCGAGCGGAGCTGCGTGTGCAGGCCCTGCACCTCCTCGCGGAGCTTGGCCAGTTCGCGCAGCGTCTCCTCGTCGGCCCGCTCGGCGTGCGCCCGTTGGGCCTCCTCGCCCGCGGTGGTGACAAGCTTGGCCCAGCCCGCGGGGCGCAGCAGATAGGCCGCGGCGGCCACGTCGAGCGGGTCCGCGGCGGGCGGCGGGGTGCCGGCGTCCAGGGCCCCGGTCAGCTCGGGCTGCGCCTCGCGCAGTTTGCCCGCGACCTTGTGCCGGAACGCCGGGTCGCCCTCCAGCGCGGCGGCCAGCGCGGTGGCCGCGTATTTCACACGTCTGGACGGGGTGAAACGGGCGTACGGCCGCAGCGAGACCGGCAGTTCGGCGAAGGTGAAACCGCCGAAGGCGTCGGCGGCGATGGCGACCACGCGGTGGCGTACACCTTCGGGCAGCGGCCGGTCGAGCGCGGGTTCATGAGCGGCGGCGTCATCGGCGGTGTCACCGGGAGCGTCGGCGCCGGGCGCAGCGTTGCCGTCGGGAGAGCCGCCGGAGACGCTGCCGGAAGAGCTGTCGGGAGTGCCGTCGTCATCACGGCCGGGCGGTGCTTCGGCGCCCGGTACGTCGGCGGCCCGCGGTGTGTCGGGGTCCTGCGCCGCGGCGCCGGACGCGTCGGCGCCCGGCCCGTCGGCGGCATCCGACTCGGACCCGCCCGCCTCGGCCCGCGGAAAGCCGCCGATACCGTCCACCAGTCACTCCCGTCCGGTTACACGGCGCCTCCCCGGCCCCCTTCGATCCCTCCGGCCGCCGCCTCTTGCATCCATTGTCCCCGTAAGGAGGCTCAGTCCCGCGCCGAACCGGTCTCCGCGTCCGCGCCGGAGTCCGTTTCCTCCGCCGTTCCCTCGGAAGTTCCCGCGTCCACGGCCGCGCCCGGCCGGTCGACCAGCTCGATCTGGTCCGCGGCGTTGCACCAGCGGCACCGCACGGACTCGACCGTCTCGGTCAGCACGTCGGTCTCCTCGATCCGCGGCTCGCCGCCGAGGTCGAGATGGACGTACTCCACGACCCGCGTGGAGCGGGTCACGTCGAACCGGGTCAGATTGCCGCACTGCGTGCAGCGCCACCGGGTGGTGGCGGTGGGCATGGGCACCGGCATCGGTCCTGCACCTCTTCCTCGGTCGGGCGTATCAGTGCTGACGGGCGTACGTCGGGGTCACCTTACGGCCTCCGACCCGCGACGCGCTGCGGCGAGGCGGCCTATGTCCGTTACGACCGCTGCGTCATCATCGGTCCATGGTCATCCCGGTGTACGACAAGAACCCGGTCCGCCGCACGCCGGTCGTGACGTATGCGCTGATCGCCCTGTGCACCGTGGTCTTCCTCCTCGGACCGCTGTCCGGCTTCAACGCCTCCTACGGCTCGGGCGACAAGCTCCAGTGCGCGCAGGCCGTCTACTTCGCTCACTGGGGTGTCATCCCCAGTGAGCTGTTCCACGGCCAGCTCCCGATGGACCGGCTCGACCTGCCCGCGGGCTGCGCGGCCCCCCACGCGTACGCGAAGTCGCCGCTGCTGTCGGTGCTCACGGCGATGTTCCTGCACGGGAGCTGGCTGCACCTGATCGGCAACATGCTCTTCCTCTACGTCTTCGGCGACAACGTCGAGAACCGGATGGGCCGGGTGCGCTTCGCGCTCTTCTACCTGGTCGCGGGCTATCTGGCGACGTACGGCTTCGCGCTCGCCAACCCCGAGTCGACGCAGAGCCTGGTCGGCGCGTCCGGGGCGATCTCCGGGGCGCTGGGCGCGTATCTCTATCTGTATCCCAAGGCCCGGGTGACGAGCCTGTTCCCCTTCCTCTTCTTCATCCCGCTGCGCTTCCCCGCGTGGATGGTGCTCGGCTTCTGGTTCGTCCTCCAGTGGCTCGCCGCCCAGACCGGCAACAACGGTCCGGGGGTGGCGTATCTCGCCCATGTCGTCGGCTTCGCCTTCGGGTTCCTGTGCGCCTGGGTGTGCTACCGGCCGCGTCGTAAGCTGAGCGTCGTAGTCGGGTCGACCCAAGGAGACATCCAGCCGTGATCACCGCGATCGTGCTCATCAAGACTTCCGTCGACCGGATTCCGGAGATCGCCGAGGCCATCGCCGCGCTGGACAACGTCAGCGAGGTCTACTCCGTGACCGGCACGTACGACCTCGTCGCGCTGGTCCGCGTCGCCCGCCACGACGACCTGGCCGACATCATTCCGGGCCGGATCTCCAAGATCCCCGGCGTCGAGGCCACCGACACCCATGTCGCCTTCCGTACGTACTCGCAGCACGACCTGGAGGCCGCGTTCGCGATCGGCCTCGACGCCTGAGGCTGACTCCTTCTACGGATTCCGCCTACGGGTTCGTCCTACGGATTCGTCCTGCGCTGCCGGTACGCGGTCACGCGCGCGCCGCGTCCAGCAGCGGGCCCAACTCCCGTGCGGCGGTGGTGAGGGCGCGGACGTCGCGCTCGGCCCTGGCGATCAGGATCGCGCCCTCCAGGGTGCTGATCATGAGGGTCGCCAGCGGTACGGACCGGTCCTCGGGGACGCCCATGCCGGTCAGCGCCGCAGCCACCGGCACGGTCCAGGCCGCGAAGGCGGCAGCGGTCGCCTTCCGGGTGGACTCGGTGGTCCGCGCGCAGTCCACCGAGGCGGCGGCGACCGGGCATCCGGCGTCGAAGCCGTCGGCCGCGTACTCGTCCGTCCACTGGCCGACCATCGCGGCGAACAGCCCGCCGGGGGTCGGCTCGGGCAGCGCGGCCAGGAAGCGGGCGACGCGCTTGGCGGCGTAGTTCCCCGCCCAGGCGACCGCCTCGTTGACGAGCTGTTCCTTGCCTTCGGGGAAGTAGTGCTGGAGCGAGCCGCGCGGGGCGCCCGCGTGGGCGGCGACCTCACGCATGCCGGTCGCGCCGACGCCCTCGCGCCGGATGAGCTGGGCCGCACTGAAGACCATCCGCTCGCGCGGTCCGCGTTCTGACCCGGCCATCGTCGACACCTCCACGGAGCTACTGCGTTCCGACCCCTGCCGCCCGGGTCATCTGGGCCACCTTATAGACGGCGGTCAGACCGTCCGGGGTGTACGACGCGCGGACCGGCTCCAGGCGGCGGCCGAGCGCGGCGAGCAGCCCCCGCCTGCCGTGGAGGACGTTCACCGTCACGTGCTCGACGCCCCTGGCCCGCGCGCGGGCCAGCAGCAGGCCGACCATGGCGGTGCCGACGCCCCGGCGCTGCCAGGCGTCCACGACCAGCACGCCCAGCTCGCCGCCGGTTCCCGGCCCCGCGCCGTCGTCCGCCGCGAAGCCCGCGATTCCCACCAGGCGGTCCCGGCCGCCGCGGTACGCGACCACGGCGTCGTGCGCCGCGGGCGGCCCTGCCAGCAGACGGTCCAGGTGGGCGCGGGGGAATTCGCGCGCGCCGCCGAGGAAGCGCAGCCGGACCGTCTCCGAGGAGCAGGCCGCGAAAAGGGCAGCCACCGCGTCCGCGTCGGCGGGCCTGAGCAGGTCGATCCCGTCGGCGGGAGCGGCCGTCCGCCGCCCCGCACCCTCTATGACCACTGTCATAACGACCAGTATTATGACGGCTGTCATAAACGGCAAGAGAGGCGGCGGTGCGTCGTGGACATCGGTTTCCTGGGGCTCGGGGTCATGGGCCGGCCCATGGCGCTCAATCTCCTCCGCGCCGGGACCCCGCTGGTGGTGTGGAACCGCGGCGCGCCCGCCGCCGAGGCCCTGCGGGCGGCGGGCGCCGAAACCGCCGACAGCCCCGCCGACCTCCTCCGCCGGGCCGGGACCGTCTTCGTCATGCTCGCCGACGGCGCCGCCATCGACTCCTGCCTCGGCCGCGGCACCCCCGCCTTCGCGGCGAACGTCGCGGGGCACACCCTCGTGCACATGGGCACGACCTCGCCCGAGTACTCGCTCGGCCTCGAAGCCGAGATCCGCGCGGCGGGCGGCCACTACGTCGAGGCCCCGGTCTCCGGCTCCCGCGCCCCGGCCGAGGCGGGTCGCCTGGTGGCGATGCTCGCGGGCGAGGACGCCGCCGTCTCGGCGGTACGGCCGCTGCTGGCGCCCATGTGCCACGAGACCTTCGTCTGCGGGCCGGTGCCCGGCGCCCTGCTCATGAAGCTGTCGGTCAACCTCTTCCTGATCACCGTGGTCACCGGGCTCACCGAGGCGTTCCACTTCGCCGAGCGGCACGGCGTCGACGCCCGTCAGTTCCTCGCCGTGCTCGACGCGGGACCGATGGCCAGCGGCGTCTCCCGGATGAAGTCCCCCAAGCTGCTCGCCCGCGACTTCACCGTCCAGGCCGCCGCCGCCGACGTCCTCATGAACAACCGCCTCATCGCGGAGGCCGCCCGCGCCTCCGCCACCGCCACTCCCCTGCTCGACACCTGTCTCGCCCTGTTCACCGAGACCGCCGACACCGACCCGGCCGCGGACATGATCGCCGTCCTGAAGGCCATCGAGTCCCGCACCGAAGCCGCCGTTCGTGATCCGCCGGACAGGCCCTAGCCGCGGTCGGGCACGCAGCGGCCGTCCTCCGTCCGGTAGTTCCACTGGGCGCCGTCGCGCACGAGGGTGCGGACGGCGTGGACGAAGCGGTCGACGTGCTCCTCGGGGGTGCCCGCACCGAAGCTCACGCGGATGGCGTTGAGGACGCGCTCGCCGGGCGCGGCCTCGGGAGCGCCGCACTCGCCCGGGTCGTCGCCCTCGGCGCCGAGGAGCGTACGCACCAGCGGGTGGGCGCAGAAGAGACCGTCGCGGACACCGATCCCGTACTCGGCGGAGAGCGCGGCGGCGAAGTGCGAGCTGTTCCAGCCCTGGACGACGAAGGAGAGCACGCCGACCCGAGGCGCGTCCTCGCCGAACAGGGAGAGCACCCGCACCTCGGGCACGGAGGCGAGCCCCTCCCGCAGCCGGGCGAGCAACCGCTGCTCACGGGCGACGAGTTGGTCGAACCCGGCCTCGGTCAGCGCCTTGCAGGCCGCGGCGATGGCGTAGACACCGATGACGTTCGGCGACCCGGCCTCGTGCCGCGCCGCGGTGGTGTGCCACTCGACGTCGACTCCGCCGTCCGCGCGCCGCGCGACCTTGCGGCTGGCGCCGCCGCCCGCGAGGTACGGCTCGGCCTCGCGCAGCCAGTCGGCGCGGCCCGCGAGGACACCGGAGCCGAAGGGCGCGTACAGCTTGTGGCCGGAGAAGGCGACCCAGTCGACGTCGAGCGCGGCGATGTCCACCGGGTGGTGCGGGGCCAGTTGGGCGGCGTCCAGGACGATACGGGCGCCGTGCCGGTGCGCGGCGGCGGCCAACTCCCGCACCGGCCACAGCTCACCGGTGACGTTGGAGGCCCCGGTGACGCAGACCAGCTTGGGCCCCTTGGGGGCGCCGTGCAGGGCCACGTCGAGCGCGGCGACGGCCTGCTCGGGCGTACGCGGCGCGCCCAGGACGGTGACCCGCGCGTCGTCCCGCGTCTGCCACGGCAGCAGCGAGGCGTGGTGCTCGGTCTCGAAGACGAAGACGTGGGTGCCCGCCGGGATGACGGCGGCGAGCAGATTGAGCGAGTCGGTCGTCGAACGGGTGAAGATCACCTGGTCCTCGGCCCGACAGCCGAGGAATTCCGCGACCGTGACCCGGCTCTGCTCGAACAGGTCGGTGGAGAGCTGCGAGAGGTAGCCGGCGCCGCGGTGCACGCTGCCGTAGTAGGGGGCGTAGGCGGCCACGTCGTCCCACACCCGCTGGAGCGCGGGGGCGCTGGCGGCGTAGTCGAGCGCGGCGTACGTCACTTCGCCGCCCGTCACGAGCGGCACGAGGACGTCCCGGCCCAGAACGGGCAGCGGGGTACAAATCTCACGGTCGGTGGCAGCGATAAACACAGTCATGGCGATCTCCCGGATTACGGCAGGCGAAATCACCGCACGTCCGAAGCCGAAAAGAAATGGCTCGCAGTACAGACGCGCGGGATGGAAACGTCGAACGGAAGGCGGAACGGCGGAACCGGGCCGACAGGCCCTATCGCATTCGCTTGCTCATGAAAGAACTCCCCAAGTCCGGCTTGCCATGAGCCTCGCTGCTCACGGCCTGGTCATCACCCGGGGCACCCCGCCTCGGACGGAGGGTTGCCGGACAGCGAGCCGGGGCCTTGACGCTGTCACTCGTGACCTGGACAGCATTCTGCCACAAGGCGCCGAACGCACAAGACGCCGTCCAGAAATTGGACAGCGTCTTGTGCTCGGCCCCCGGGGGACCTATCCGAATTCCGCCACAGTGGCGATTACGCGTTGCTCGCCGCCGCCCATCGCTCCAGCGTCGCCGCCGCCGCGCCCGAGTCGATCGACTCGGCCGCCGTCACCAGACCGGCCGCGATCTGCTCCTCCAACGGCCCGCCGCCGGGCCGCAGGGCCACCAGCGCCGCCGCCGAGTTGAGCAGCACGGCGTCCCGCACGGGCCCGGTCTCGCCCGCGAGCAGCCGCCGGGCGACGTCCGCGTTGTGGGCCGCGTCGGCGCCGCGCAGCGCCTCCACGGGCACCAGGGGCAGGCCGACGTCCCGTGGGTCGAAGGCGGTCTGCTCCACCTTGCCGTCGCGCACCACCCACACCTGGGAGGTCGCGGTGGTGGTCAGCTCGTCCAGGCCGTCGTCACCGCGGAACACCAGTGCGGACGAGCCGCGTTCGGCCAGCACGCCGGCCATGATCGGCGCCATCCGCGGGTCCGCGACCCCGGTGGCCTGCGCCCGTACCCGGGCCGGATTGGTCAGCGGGCCGAGGAAGTTGAAGACGGTCGCCACCCCCAACTGGCTCCGGGCGGTGCCCGCGTGGCGCAGCGCGGGGTGGAACTTGATCGCGAAGCAGAAGGTGATGCCCGCCTCCTCCGCGACCTCAACGACCCGCTGCGGCGTCAGTTGCAGATTGACGCCGAGCTCTTCCAGGACGTCGGAGGCGCCGCTGGCCGAGGACGCGGCGCGGTTGCCGTGCTTGACGACCTTCGCCCCGGTGCCCGCGACCACGATCGCCGACATGGTGGAGATGTTGACGGTCTTCGCCCGGTCGCCGCCGGTGCCGACGATGTCCACGGTCGCGCCGGGAACCTCGATGGTGTTCGCGTGCGCGTACATCGACCGCACCATGCCGGAGACCTCTTCGACGGTCTCCCCCTTCGCCCGCAGCGCGACGACGAATCCGGCGATCTGCACGTCGCTCGCCTCGCCGCGCATGATCGCGTCCATCGCCCACGCGGTGTCGTCCCCACCCAGATTCCGCCCTGCCAGCAGCGTGGTCAGCACGTCCGGCCAGGACCGCGTCGCCGGACTCTCGCCGCCTGCCGGGGTCACAACGCTCATGGTCCACGCTCCTGGTGGTGGGATGGGGAACTGCGCGCTCAGCCTATCCGCGCCGCGGGGCCCGACGGCTCCCTGCCCGCACTGCGGACGGCGGACGCCGAAGGGCCGGGCCCGGGACTCCCCTGAGGGGGATTCCCGGGCCCGGCCCGTGGGTGGCTCAGCTCAGCGGCGGCGGCTCAGTGGTGGCCGTGTCCGCTGGTGATCTCCTCGTACTCCTCAGCCGTGGGCTTCGGAATCTGGCTGTGCTCGCCGTAGAAGCCGCGGGAGAGCCTGGCCCGCGCCTTCTCGATCGGGTTGAGCTTGCGCTCCACGCCGTTCTCGTCCACCTCGGGGCCCGCGTCGATCGGCTCCGGCTGGACGTGCGCGGTGAGGATGTGCCGCTGCTCCTGCGAGATCGGCTCGTGCACCTCGATGTACTCACCGTGCGGCAGCCGCTTGATGATGCCGGTCTCGCGACCGTGCAGCACCTTGTCGCGGTCCCGCCGCTGGAGACCGAGGCAGATCCGCTTGGTGATGATGAAGGCCAGGACCGGCGCGACGAAGAAGCCGACGCGGACGAACCAGGTGATCCAGTTGATCGACAGGTGGAAGTGCGTGGCCCACAGGTCGTTGCCGCCACCGATCAGCAGCACGAAGTACTCGGTCAGCCAGGCCACACCGAAGCCGGTGCGCACCGGGCGGTTGCGCGGCCGGTCCAGCAGGTGGTGTTCGCGCTTGTCCCCGGTGACCCACGCCTCGATGAACGGGTAGACGGCGATGGCCGCCAGCACCACCGGGAAGACCATCAGCGGGATGAACACGCCCAGGACGAGTGTGTGTCCCCAGGCGTTGATCTCCCAGCCGGGCATCACACGGATCAGGCCCTCGGAGAAGCCCATGTACCAGTCCGGCTGGGCGCCGGTGGACACTTGGTCCGGCCGGTACGGTCCCATCGACCAGATCGGGTTGATCGACACGGTCGCGGCGATGGCCGAGATCACGCCGAAGACCAGGAAGAAGAAGCCGCCCGCCTTCGCGGTGTAGATCGGCAGCAGCGGCATGCCGACGACGTTCTTCTCGGTCTTGCCCGCACCCGGGAACTGCGTGTGCTTGTGGTAGAAGACCAGGATCAGGTGGGCGGTCAGCAGACCGGCCATCAGACCCGGCAGCAGCAGGATGTGGATCGAGTAGAACCGGCTGACGATGTCGTGCCCCGGGAACTCCCCGCCGAACAGGAAGAACGACAGGTACGAGCCGACCACCGGGGTGGCGAGCACCGCGCCGTCGGCGAACCGGATGCCGGTGCCGGACAGCAGGTCGTCCGGGAGCGAGTAACCGGTGAAGCCGGTGAACATGCCGAGGAACAGCAGCGTCCAGCCGAACAGCCAGTTGATCTCACGCGGCTTGCGGAAACCGCCGGTGAAGAACACGCGCATCATGTGCACGATCATCGCCGCGATGAAGATCAGCGCGGCCCAGTGGTGGATCTGCCGGATCAGCAGACCGCCGCGCACCTCGAAGCTGATGTGCAGGGTGGAGGCGTACGCCTCGGACATCTGCACGCCCTGGAGCGGCGCGTACGGGCCGTGGTAGACGACCTCGTTCATGCTGGGGTGGAAGAACAGCGTCAGATACACACCCGTGAGGATGAGGATGACGAAGCTGTAGAGGCAGATCTCGCCCAGCATGAAGGACCAGTGGTCCGGGAAGATCTTCCGCATGTTGGCCTTGGCCAACTTGTAGATACCGAGCCGGGGGTCAGTCCACTCGGCGGCCCGCTGGCCGACCGGCTTTTTGCCCCGACGGGTCGAGCTTTCCGTCGTAGTACTCATCCGCGCTCCCAGAATGCCGGACCGACGGGCTCATCGAAGTCGCCGAGAGCGACGAGATTGCCCTCACCATTGACGCTGATCCGAAGCTGCGGCAGCCGGTGCCCCGCCGGGCCGAAGATCACCCGCGCGCCGTCCGACAGGTCGAACGTCGACTGGTGGCACGGGCAGAGCACGTGGTGCGTCTGCTGCTCGTAGAGGCTGATCGGGCAGCCCACGTGTGTGCAGATCTTGGAGTAGGCCACGATTCCCTCGTGGGCCCAGTCACGCTCGCGCTTGTCCTTGATGTCGTCCGGCTTGATCCGGACGATCATCAGAGCCGCCTTGGCGATCTGCTCCTGGAAGTCCTCCTGGGACTCCTCCAGACCCTCGGGCATCGCGAAGGTGAGCGAGCCCACCACGATGTCCTCGGGGCGCAGCGGCTTGTTCGTGTTCTGGTTGATCAGCACCTTGCCCTTGGCCCACAGGGTGTGCCGGAGCTTGTCCTCCGGCAGCGGGCCGAGGTCGCGCAGGATCACGACACCGGCCAGCGGGACCAGGGTCAGGGCGCCGAACATCGTGTTGCGGATCAGCTTGCGCCGTCCGAACCCGCTCTCGCGGGCGCCCTGCGCCCACTGCTGCTCGATGTTCTCGCGCAGTTCCTCGTCCGCGCCCGCCGCGTGGCGTTCGTCGGCGAACTCCTCGTCGGACATCAGGGTGCGGGCCCAGTGGACCGCGCCCGCGCCGATGCCCAGCAGCGCCACGGCGAGCGTGAGGCCGAGCGAGAAGTTCAGCGCGCTCACGTTGCCGAACGGGAAGATGAAGACGATCTTGTCGACCGGGAAGATCACGAAGCAGGCGATGAACGCGACGGTGCCGAGCATCGACAGGCCGAACAGCCCCGCCACCACCCGCTCGGAGTGCTTCTCGGCCCGCTCGTCGATGTCCTGACGCCGGTACTCGTGGGGGGGATGGCCGGGGTTGGCGAACGGGTCGTCGGGGACCGCTGGTTCGCTCCCGTGAGCGCCGTGCTCACTTGGCAGGTTCTCTGACACGTCTTTGTGAGATCCAGTCTCGCTCATGACTTCTTGGCCTTGGTCGTCCGGGCGGCGATCCAGGTGGTGCAGACGAGCAGGAAGCCGAGGCCGAAGACCCAGGCGACCAGACCCTCGGACACCGGACCGATGCTGCCCAGCGAGAGACCGCCGGGGTTCTTCGTCTCGCTGCTGTTGACCTCGTGGAGGTACGCGATGATGTCCGCCTTCGTGTCCTGCGGCATCGTGCTGTCCGGGAAGGACGGCATGCTCTGCGGACCCGTCAGCATGGCCTCGTAGATGTGCTTGGGCGAGGCGCCCTGGATCGTCGGCGCGTACTTGCCGTTGGTCAGCGCACCGCCCTTGCCGACGAAGTTGTGGCACTGGGCGCAGTTGGTGCGGAACAGCTCCCCGCCCTTGCCGGCGTCCGCGCCCGCGGGGTTGTACTGGTCCTTGCTCGGCACGGCGGGGCCGGGGCCGAGGGACGCGATGTACGCGGCGAGCTGGTCGATCTCGGCCTGGTCGTAGATGACCTTCTTCTTCGGGATCTGCGCGCCGGGCTGCTGCGCGGGCATCCGGCCGGTGCCGACCTGGAAGTCGACGGCGGCGGAGCCGACGCCGACCAGGCTCGGTCCGTCGGAGCTGCCCTGGCCCGAAGTGCCGTGGCAGCTTGCGCAGCCGACGGAGTACAGCTTCTTGCCCTCAGTGATCGCGAGGGACTGGGCCGCGTCGTCGGCCTGCGCCTTCGGCGCCGGCGCGAGCGCGGCGTACAGCCCCCCGGTGACCGCGAGCGCGAAGAGTAGGACGACAAGCGCCGCCAGCGGGTGGCGCCGTCGTGCGGAGAGCTTTTTCACGGATTACCCCGGTGTCAGGATCTCTTGCGTCGATGCTTCTGGAATGTGTGTGCGGTGTGCGACCGGCTACTTGATCAGGTAGATCGTGGCGAAGAGGCCGATCCACACGACATCGACGAAGTGCCAGTAGTAGGACACGACGATGGCTGCGGTGGCCTGCTGGTGGGTGAACCGCTTGGCCGCGTACGTCCGCCCGAGTACCAGCAGGAACGCGATCAGTCCGCCCGTCACGTGCAACCCGTGGAACCCGGTCG
Organism: Streptomyces sp. NPDC008139; assembly: GCF_042957025.1. NCBI lineage: Bacteria > Bacillati > Actinomycetota > Actinomycetes > Kitasatosporales > Streptomycetaceae > Streptomyces > Streptomyces sp. NPDC008139. Next base: position 67,338 of record NZ_JBIBHM010000009.1, on the reverse strand, counting down.
TCAGGTAGAACACCGAGCCGTAGGGGTCCGAGCTGAGCGAGATGCCGTCCTTCTTGACCAGTTCGGTGTACTCGAAGATCTGCCCGCCGATGAAGATCGCGCCCATGATGAAGGTCACGATGAACCAGGAGCGGAGCTTCTTCACGTCGCCGCGCTCAGCGGCGAAGACGCCCATCTGGCAGGTGAAGGAGGAGAGCACCAGGATCGTCGTGTTCGTCGCCGAGAACGGGACGTTCAACGCATGGGCGTGCTCCTTCCAGAAGTCGGCACCCGTGACCGACCGAAGGGTGAAGTACATCGCGAAGAGGGCCGCGAAGAACATCAGCTCGGAACTCAGCCAGATGATGGTTCCGACGCTGGTGAGGTTCGGCCGGTTGACCGACGGGTGCGCGTGCCCGGTATCTACTGCTGTTGCTGTCGCCACGTCCGACATTATGTCGGTCGCTTATCTGGCGCTGACTCCGGGGGGTGCCATTCGGTGTGTCAAGGCCCGCAGGAGACCCGCGTGGCCTAGCGCCGCCGTCCCCCGAAGGAGGGATGACGGTGCGTCGGGCGACCGGGGTGCCGATCTTCGCGGGGTACGAACCCTCCTCGCGAAGGCGCTGGCGGGAGTAGCATCCGACGCACTTGAGAACGCCTTCACGAGGAGGAACCACGATGCAGGCGACCGCCACGGTGCTGGTCTACAGCGACGACGCGAACACCCGGGAGCAGGTCCGGCTCGCCGTCGGCCGCAGGCCCGCCGCCGACCTGCCGCCGGTGGAGTACGTGGAGTGCGCGACGATGCCCGCGGTTCTCACCGAGTTGGAGCGCGGCGGCATCGACGTCTGCGTCTTCGACGGCGAGACCTCCCCCGCCGGCGGCATGGGGGTGTGCCGTCAGGCGAAGGACGAGATCTTCCGCTGCCCGCCGGTGCTGGTGCTGATCGGCCGTCCCCAGGACGCCTGGCTGGCGACCTGGAGCCGGGCCGACGCGGCGGTTGCCCACCCCGTCGACCCGGTCGCCCTCAGCGAGTCCCTGGCGGGGCTGCTGCGGGCCAGGCTGGCGCCGAAGACCACGGCCGTGGCGACGACGGCGCACTGAGCGCCGCGGGGCCGGTCAGAGCGCCTGGGGGCGCAGCCGGGCCGGGTTGGAGCTGTTGGCGGTGGTGGCGGTGTTCTGCGGCGCCGCGGACTGACCCGCGGCGCCGAGGGCACTGCCCTTCTTCCACTGCGGCCAGCTCAGATTCCAGTCGCCGAAGCCGTTGTCGAACGGCGTCATCGTGTCGCCGAGGCTGTGGGTGACCTCGACGATGTCGCCCTGCCGGACGTTGTCGAAGAACCAGTGGGCGTTGTCCATGCTCATGCCGGTGCAGCCGTGGCTGACGTTGGCGGCCCCCTGCGAGCCCTCGGACCACGGCGCGGCGTGCACGTATTCACCGCTCCATGTCACCCGGGTGGCCCAGTAGACCGGCAGGTCGTAGGAGTCGGAGCTGCCCGCCGCTATGCCGATGCTCTCGCTCTGCATCCGGACGAACTGCTCCTTGCCGAGCACCACCTTGATGCCGTTGCGGGTGGAGAAGCCGGGCTTGCCGGTGGTGACGGGGAGCGTACGGACGACCTTCCCGTTCCGCTTGAAGGTCATCTGGTGGGTGCCCGCGTCGGTGAGCGCCTCGACCCGGTCGCCGGTGTGCACCTCGAGGGACTTGTCGGTGCCGCCGTAGAGCCCGTCCTGGACGCGCACGCCGTTCAGGGTGCTGGTCACGTCGATCGTGGCGTCCGCGGGCCAGTACGTGCTGGGCCGGTAGTGCAGGGTGCGGTCGTCGACCCAGTACCAGGAGCCGGGGGCGGCCTGGGGGGTCGAGCTGACCTTGAGGTTGCCCTCGACCGCGGCGCGGGCCGCCGGGTCCTTGACCGGGACGCTCAGCTCGGCGGTGATCGGCTGTCCGACGCCGTACGTACCCGCGTCGGGGCCGAAGGCGACGTGCAGTCCCGCGTCCGCGGGCGTGGTGTCGAAACCGAGCGTCTTTCGGCCGGGGCGGCCGTCGGAGTCCTCGGTGCTCACCCGGACCGTGTAGTGCGCGCCTGCGGCCAGCGCGCCGGTGGAGTGCCAGCTCAGGCCGTCGGAGCCGAGTTCGCCGCGTACGTAGCGCCCTGCGGCGTCCGTAGCGGTCACGTCGGTTATCCGGCTCCCGTCTTTCTTGATGGTCACCTGGAGTGGTTTGGACGGGTCGGCCTTGCCTCCGGCCGCGGAGCCGAACGCGACCTTGGCGGCGGCGTCGTGCGGCGTGGCGGCGAGCGGATTGCCTCCGCCGCCACAAGCGGTGAGCCCCACCGCGAGGGGCGCCACCAGCAGGGAGCAGCGCAGCGCGTTACGGCGTAGAGAATTGTGGCTCATGCACTCAAGTTAGGAACAACCGGGTGATTTCGCTCGGTGGATACGTGCAAAAGAGGTCGGGCGCGCGAAGGGGCGGGCCCGGACACCTGACTCGGTGTCCGGGCCCGCCCGTACTTCTGTTCCCTGGGTGACGCGGGTCCCGTAGGGCCGCGTACCCACCCTGCGTGGCTACTGGGTGCGGTTCTCACCGCGGTAGTACTCGAACACCCAGCCGTACACGCCGATCAGGATCACCGGCAGCGAGACGAACAGCAGCCACCAGCCGAAGATGATGCCCATGAACGCCAGCGCGCCGCCGGTGGCCAGCGCGAGCGGCTGCCAACTGTGCGGGCTGAAGAAGCCCAGCTCGCCGGCGTCGTCCGCGACCTCCGCGTCCTCCCGGTCCTGCGCGCCGGTGTCGGCCCTGCGCGCGGTGAACGCGAGGTAGAAGCCGATCATCGTGCTCAGCGCGAAGGCGAGGAAGAGCGCCGTGGTGCCCGCGGGCTCCTTGGACCACAGGCCGTACACGATGGCCGAGGCCAGGATGAAGACGGCCAGGCCGAGGAACATCTTGCCTTGGACCCTCACTGACCGGACTCCTTACGGTCGTGGTGCAGGTCGCCACCGACGCCCGAGAGCGCCTGGTCGGGACCCCGGTTGACGAGCGAGTCGATCGCCGAGATCTCCGGGTGGTGCAGGTCGAACGCCGGGGATTCGGAGCGGATACGCGGCAGCGTGGTGAAGTTGTGCCGCGGCGGCGGGCACGAGGTGGCCCACTCCAGCGAACGGCCGTAGCCCCACGGGTCGTCGACTTCCACCTTCTTGCCGTACTTGGCGGTCTTCCACACGTTGTAGAGGAACGGCAGTATCGACAGACCGAGCAGGAACGAACTGATGGTGGAGATGGTGTTCAGCGTGGTGAACCCGTCCGCCGCCAGGTAGTCCGCGTAGCGGCGCGGCATGCCCTCGGCGCCCAGCCAGTGCTGGACGAGGAAGGTGCCGTGGAAGCCGAAGAACAGCGTCCAGAAGGTGATCTTGCCGAGCCGCTCGTCCAGCATCTTGCCGGTCATCTTGGGCCACCAGAAGTGGAAGCCCGCGAACATCGCGAACACGACGGTGCCGAACACGACGTAGTGGAAGTGCGCGACCACGAAGTACGAGTCCGAGACGTGGAAGTCCAGCGGCGGCGCCGCCAGGATGACACCGGTCAGACCACCGAAGGCGAAGGTGATCAGGAAGCCGATGGACCACAGCATCGGGGTCTCGAAACTCAGTGACCCCTTCCACATCGTGCCGATCCAGTTGAAGAACTTCACACCGGTCGGCACCGCGATCAGGAAGGTCATGAACGAGAAGAACGGCAGCAGCACCCCGCCGGTGACGTACATGTGGTGCGCCCACACGGTCACGGACAGACCGGCGATGGAGATCGTCGCGGCCACCAGGCCGATGTAGCCGAACATCGGCTTGCGGCTGAAGACCGGGATGACCTCGGAGATGATGCCGAAGAAGGGCAACGCGATGATGTACACCTCTGGATGGCCGAAGAACCAGAAGAGGTGTTGCCAGAGCAACGCGCCGCCGTTGGCGGCGTCGAACACATGCGCCCCGAATTTCCGGTCGGCCTCCAGGGCGAGCAGCGCGGCGGCGAGCACCGGGAAGGCCAGCAGGACGAGGACACCGGTCAGCAGCACGTTCCAGCAGAAGATCGGCATGCGGAACATCGTCATACCGGGTGCGCGCATGCAGATGATCGTGGTGATGAAGTTGACCGCGCCGAGGATGGTGCCGAAGCCGGAGAGCGCCAGACCCATGATCCACATGTCGGCGCCGATGCCCGGCGAGCGGACCGCGTCCGACAGCGGCGAGTACGCGAACCAGCCGAAGTCGGCCGCGCCCTGCGGGGTCACGAAGCCGCCGACCGCGATGAGCGAGCCGAACAGGTAGAGCCAGTAGGCGAACATGTTCAGCCGCGGGAACGCGACGTCGGGGGCGCCGATCTGCAGCGGCATGATCCAGTTCGCGAAGCCCGCGAAGAGCGGGGTCGCGAACATCAGCAGCATCACGGTGCCGTGCATCGTGAACGCCTGGTTGAACTGCTCGTTCGACAGGTACTGGTTGCCCGGCCTGGCCAGCTCCGCGCGCATCAGCAGCGCGAGCACGCCGCCGATGAGGAAGAAGGCGAACGACGTGATGAGGTACATCGAGCCGATCGTCTTGTGGTCCGTGGTGCTCATCCACGTGACGATGACCGAGCCGGGCTTGCGCCGACGCACCGGGATCTCGTCCGCGTAGGAGTCGTCCGCCGCGGCGGCGCCCTGCGGTTCGTTCAGAATGCTCATGTGGTCTTGGGCTCCGAGTTCTTCGCGTTGCCCGTGGTGGCGATGCCCGCCGGGATGTACCCGGTCTGGCCCTTCGCCGCCAGGTCCTTGAGGTGCTGCTTGTACTCCTCGGGCGAAACGACCTTCACGTTGAAGAGCATCCGGGAGTGGTCCACACCGCAAAGCTCGGCGCACTTGCCAAGGAAGGTGCCCTCCTTGCTCGGAGTCACCTCGAAGACGTTGGTGTGGCCGGGGATGACGTCCATCTTCATCAGGAACGGAACGATCCAGAAGGAGTGGATGACATCGCGCGAGGTGAGGACGAACCGCACGCTCTCTCCCTTGGGGAGCCAGAGCGTCGGACCGGGGTTGCCGGTGTCCGGGTTCCTGCTGGCCGGCGTGCCCACGTCGTAGACGCCCTCGGCGCCGGGGGGCAGCAGCAGCTTGTTCGCGGGGATCTCGGACAGTTCCTTCGGCACGCCCGTGGGGGTCGCCGGGTTGCCGTCCACGTCCTCGACGTAGTTGAAGCCCCAGCTCCATTGGAAGCCGACCACGTTGATCACGTGCTGCGGCTTCTTGGAGGTGTCCAGGATCTTCGACTCGTCACGGGCGGTGAAGTAGAACAGCACCGCGATGACGATGATCGGGACGATCGTGTACAGGGCCTCAAGGGGCATGTTGTAGCGCGTCTGCGCGGGGACCTCGACCTTGGTCCGGCTGCGCCGGTGGAAGATCACGCTCCACAGGATCAGGCCCCAGACAAGGCAGCCGGTCACCAGCGCGGCGGCCCAGGAGCCCTGCCAGAGCGCGAGGATCCGGGGTGCCTGTTCCGTGGCAGGACTGGGCATGCCGAGGCGGGGATAGTCCTTGTACGAGCAACCAGTGGCGGTCGCAAGGACCAGGCCCGCGGCCAGCGCCCGCGGCAGCCATCGCCGCACCGGGCGCCGCGACGAGGGGGTACCTCCCACGCCGTTCTGGCCGTGGGGGAGGTCGGAGCCGTTGGGACTCACGTAGCGCCTTCCCGAGAGTCTCGCCCGAGCGTCCGGGTGCCCGGCCGCCTGCTGGTCGGTCGGTCCGTGCACGGGCAATTAGGTGTGGATGTTTATGCGGACCAAACCCTACTGGACGCTATTTGAGGTCACGCGGGGAGGGGGTACAACGCGCCGGGGCACACCCCGAAGGGATGGAATCCCGCACTTCGGGGGCCTTCTGACAGTGCGCCCGGCCGGTCGGCGCGGGCGGGTTGTAGCGTGCTGAGGTGTCCTATTTCGATACGGCTTCGGCCGCTCCGCTGCACCCTGTCGCCCGGCAGGCGCTGCTCGCCGCCCTCGACGAGGGGTGGGCCGACCCCGCGCGGCTGTACCGCGAGGGGCGCCGGGCGCGGCTGCTGCTCGACGCGGCCCGCGAGGCCGCGGCGGACGCGGTCGGCTGCCGCCCCGACGAACTGGTCTTCACTCCTTCGGGGACACGCGCGGTGCACACGGGCGTGTCCGGCGCCATGGCGGGCCGCCGTCGGACGGGCCGTCAGGTGGTGGTCTCGGCCGTCGAGCACTCGTCGGTGCTGCACGCGGCGGAGGCGTACGAACGGGTGACGGTGGGCGTCGACCGGTCGGGGCGGGTGGCCGCCGCGGACTTCGCGGCGGCGCTGCGCGCGGACACCGCGCTGGCCTGCCTCCAGTCCGCCAACCACGAGGTGGGTACGGTGCAGCCGGTCGCGGAGGCGGCGGCGTTGTGCCGGGCGGCCGGGGTGCCGCTGCTGGTGGACGCGGCGCAGTCGCTGGGCTGGGGGCGGGTCGAGGGCGAGTGGTCGCTGCTGACGGCGAGCGCGCACAAGTGGGGCGGGCCGTCCGGGGTCGGGCTGCTCGTGGTCCGCAAGGGCACCCGCTTCGCGCCTCAGGGGCCCGCGGACGAACGGGAGTCGGGGCGCGCGCCCGGCTTCGAGAACCTGCCCGCGATCGTCGCCGCCGCCGCGTCGCTGCGGGCGGTGCGCGAGGAGGCGGCCCAGGAGGCCGTCCGGCTCTCGGCGTTGGTGGACCTGATCAGGTCGCGCGTGCCGCGGGTCGTACCGGACGTGGAGGTGGTCGGCCACGGCACGCTGCGGCTGCCGCACCTGGTCACCTTCTCCTGCCTGTACGTCGACGGCGAGGCGCTGTTGACCGGTCTCGACCGGGCCGGTTTCTCGGTGTCGTCCGGATCGTCGTGCACGTCGAGCACGTTGACGCCCAGCCATGTGCTCAAGGCGATGGGTGTGCTGTCCGAGGGGAACGTACGGGTGTCGCTGCCGCCGGGTACCGCCGCGCAGGACGTCGAGCGCTTCCTCGCGGTGCTGCCGGGGGTCGTCGCCGAGGTCCGCTCGGCGCTGGGCGCGCCGTCGTCCGCGCCGGCCGCGTCGTCCGGGCCCGGCCGGCAGGGCGGGCGGGAGCCGCGGGAGTCCGCTCTGGTCGTGGACTCGCTCGGCAAGCTCTGCCCGATCCCGGTCATCGACCTCGCGCGGGTCATCGACGACGTGCCGGTCGGCGGCCTCGTCACAGTCCTGTCCGACGACGAGGCCGCCCGGCTCGACATCCCCGCGTGGTGCGAGATGCGGGCCCACGACTATCTGGGTGAGCGCCCGGCGGAGCGCGGCACCGCGTACACGGTGCGGCGCAGGGCCTGACGGGCGCTCATCCGGGGAGGGTTCAGCGCGCGCCGAGGTGCGTGCGGACCTCTTCGGCGGCGGTGTCGCCGTACGCCTTGCTGAAGCGCTGCATGAAGTGGCCGCGGCGCAGCTCGTACTCCTGGGTGCCGACGGTCTCGATGACGAGGGTCGCCAGCATGCAGCCGACCTGCGCGGCGCGTTCGAGGCTGACGCCCCAGGCGAGCCCGGACAGGAATCCGGCGCGGAAGCCGTCGCCGACGCCGGTGGGGTCGGCCTTCGTCTGCTCCTCGGCGCAGCCGACCTGGATGGGCTCCTCGCCCTTGCGGTCGATCCGGACGCCTTGGGAGCCGAGGGTGGTGACGCGGGTGCCGACCCGGTCCAGGATCTCCTCGTCGCTCCAGCCGGTCTTGGCCTCGATGAGGCCCTTCTCGTACTCGTTGCTGAAGAGGTACGCGGCACCTTCGAGCAGGACGCGGATGTCGTCGCCGTCCATCCGCGCGATCTGCTGGGAGAAGTCGGCGGCGAAGGGGATGCCGCGGGTCCTGCACTCCTCGGTGTGCCGGATCATCGCCTCGGGGTCGTCGGCACCGATCGAGACCAGGTCGAGGCCGCCGACGCGGTCGGCGACGGCCTGGAGCTCGATCAGCCGGGCCTCGCTCATGGCGCCGGTGTAGAAGGAGCCGATCTGGTTGTGGTCGGCGTCGGTGGTGCAGATGAAGCGGGCGGTGTGCAGCACCTCGGAGATCCGTACGGACGAGGTGTCCACGCCGTGCCGCTGGAGCCAGGCGCGGTACTCGGCGAAGTCGTTGCCCGCCGCGCCGACCAGGATCGGCGAGGTGCCGAGCTGGCCCATGCCGAAGCAGATGTTGGCGGCGACCCCGCCGCGCCGCACGTCGAGACCGTCCACGAGGAAGGACAGCGACACCGTGTGGAGCTGGTCGGCGACGAGCTGATCGGCGAAACGGCCGGGGAAGGTCATCAGATGATCAGTGGCGATGGATCCGGTTACGGCGATACGCACGACGGCAGGCTCCTGCGGGGGATCGACGAGAAGAGCAGGCGTCCCACGCTACCGGGTGCGCCGTAGCAGTCGGACACGGCGAAACTACCCGATAGTAGGGCTTTCTCGATGGTCCGCCCGTGCCTAGGGTCGAGGTATGAGGTCTACTCCCGCCGCACCCGTGCCGTCCTCCGCTTCCGCCCCTTCGGCCGCGCCTCCGGTGTCCGCGTCGTTCCCGCTCGCCGAGCCCGAGTCGCTCGACCAGTTGCTCGGCGACTGCCGCCGGATGGCCGCGCACTGGCACACCCCGGCCGCCAGGGCCCAGGCCGTGGTCGCCCCCGCCAGCCTGCACGGCATCGTCGTCCCGCCCGCGTCCGCGCACGTGGTGCGCGGTATGGCCGAGTTCGGCGACTAGCCTCTGGCCCGCTCCTCCGGCTCCTTCGGCGAGGCCCGCGTCGCCGTCCCCCGGACGGCGCAACGGCCCCGGCGGAACCGGAATCCGGCCCGCCGCGTCAGATCCGCATCTGACGTACGGAGCCGAAGGAGCACGCGGTGAGCACCGAACGCGACGACAACGCGGACCCGACGACGGAAGAGCCCCGCCCCGAGCGGTCCGCGCCCAGGCCACGGCTGCTGGTGGCGGCGGTGGCCGCCGCCGTCCTGCTGGCCGGTGGCGGCGGGGCGTACTGGGCGGCGACCGCGAACGAGGGCGGTCACCCGAAGGCCGGGCCGGCCCCGCTGCGGCTGAACGACGCCCCCGGCGAAGGCTCGGGCAGCGCGGACGGCAGCGGCGCGGACAACGGGACGAGCAGCGGTCCGGCGTCCGGCGGCACGTACACGCTGACCGGCTCGCTGCCCAAGGGCCCCGACTCCGCCGCGGTCTACCGCGGGCAGGGTCCGGTCGTCGCGGCCGACGCGGAACGGCTGGCGAAGCTGCTCGGGATGAGCGGCCCGGCCACCGCGCAGGGCGACTCGTGGCGGGTGGGGCCGGGCGACGGCGCGGGGCCGACGCTGCTGGTCACCAAGGCCGCGCCGGGCACCTGGTCGTACAGCCGGTACGGCGCGACCACCGTCAACCCGGCGGAACCTGCCTATCCCCCGCGGCCGGTGAACCCCGGCGGCCCGGAGAAGAGCGGCCCGGGGGCCGGCACCGGCACGGGCTCCAGCGGTTCGAGCAACGCCGGCAGCCCCGGCACGAACGGACCAGTGTCCTCCGCTCCCGCGAGCGGTACGACCTCGACGCAGGCGCCGACGCCCGAGCCGCCGGTGTCCGAGCAGCGCGCGAAGGCGGTGGCCGCGCCCGTACTGGCCGGTCTCGGCCTGTCGGGCGCCACGGTCGACGCGCACGAGACGGCGGGCGCGCTCCGCGCGGTGACGGCCGACCCGGTCGTGGACGGCCTTCCCACGCACAACTGGAGCACCGGCCTCGACGTCGGCTCCGACGGGCTGATCACGCTGGCGCACGGCCGCCTCTCGGCGCTCGACAAAGGCGACAGCTATCCCGTGGTGAGCGCCGCGCAGGCGCTGAAGGACCTCAACGGGCAGGTGATGCACCCCGATCACGGGATCGCCGCCTGTCCGGCAAAGTCGGCGCCCGCGCCGAAGCCGAGCGCCCTGCCGACCACGCCCGGCGAGGACAGGACGCTCCCCCACACGCTGCCGTGCGTGCCGGGCAACGGCCATCCGATGGACGTGCGCGGCGCCGAGTTCGGCCTGTCGCTCGACTACGTGTCCGGCGCCCAGGTGCTGGTGCCGTCCTGGCTCTTCGAGGTCGCGCAGCCCGGTGTGAGCCGGTCGAGCGTGGAGGCGCAGCCCGCGGTGGACCCGGCGTACATCCAGCGTGACGCGCCCGGTACCGCCGTGCCGCCCTCCAGCGTGCCGGAGCAGCCGAGCGGGCCCGCCCAGCGGCACCACACGGTCGGTCTGAGCACGTACCACGCGGACGGCGGCACGCTGTCGCTGACCTTCTACGGCGGGGTGTGCAGCACGTACAGCGCGAAGGCCGCGGAGTCGGCGGACGAGGTGCGGGTGACGGTCACCGCGGCCGACAAGGGCGGCACGTGCGTCACGCTCGCCAAGGAGTTCACCGAGAAGGTGACGCTGGACAAGCCGCTCGGCGGCCGTACGGTCGTGGACACCTCCAGCGGGCACCCGCTGAAGGCGCGCTGAGCGCACCGCGTACGCCGGGCACACGTGAAGGCGGCGGCACCCCCTCGCAGGGGCGCCGCCGCCTTCGTGCTCCGGTGCGGCCGGGCGTGGGCCCGGCCGCGGACCGGTTAGCTGAACGAGTCGCCGCAGGCGCAGGAGCCGGTGGCGTTCGGGTTGTCGATCGTGAAGCCCTGCTTCTCGATGGTGTCGACGAAGTCGATCGAGGCGCCGCCCAGGTACGGGGCGCTCATCCGGTCGGTGACGACCTTGACGCCACCGAAGTCCTTGACCACGTCGCCGTCGAGCGAGCGCTCGTCGAAGAAGAGCTGGTAGCGCAGTCCCGAGCAGCCACCGGGCTGGACGGCGACGCGCAGAGCGAGGTCCTCACGGCCCTCCTGCTCCAGCAGGGTCTTCACCTTGATGGCGGCAGCGTCGGACAGGAGGATGCCGTCCGTCGTGGTGGTCTCGTCCTGAACCGTCATGTGCTTCTCTCCCGGGTTGTACGGACTGCTGGCTACCGACTGCTAACCGGCAACCGCGCGGATTCATTCCGTGCGTGTCGAGGTCCGCTACGACTTATTCCCCTCCATGCTCGCACACCGCGGCGGCGGCGAGGGAGGGCGCAGGGAGCGGCGAGAGCGAATGCGTCACATTGACGAAACCGGCATCGTCAATCTGACACGAACGGGCTATGATAGATAACGTCAAGTAGACGAAAAGGTCTGCGCTGCAAAGAAAGGGCTACGGGCCCGTGACCACGACGCAACCGCTGGACGTACAGCCCACGCCTCTCGCACTCCTCCTGCTCGGCCGGGAGTCCGACCCCCGCAGCGAGCGCGGAGTCGAGTGCCCCGGGGACCTGCCCGCACCGTCCGACCCGGACCTGGTGGAGCGCGCCCGCGCCGCCAAGGCCCGCCTCGGCGACAAGGTCTTCATCCTCGGCCACCACTACCAGCGCGACGAGGTGATCGAGTTCGCGGACGTCACCGGGGACTCCTTCAAGCTCGCGCGGGACGCCGCCGCCAGGCCGGAGGCCGAGTACATCGTCTTCTGCGGTGTGCACTTCATGGCCGAGTCGGCCGACATCCTCACCTCCGAGCGGCAGCAGGTCATCCTGCCCGACCTCGCCGCGGGCTGCTCGATGGCCGACATGGCCAGCGCCGAGCAGGTCGCGGAGTGCTGGGACGTGCTCGCCGAGGCGGGCGTCGCCGACGTCACCGTGCCGGTGTCGTACATGAACTCCTCCGCCGACATCAAGTCCTTCACCGGTCGCCACGGCGGCACCATCTGCACCTCGTCCAACGCCCGGCGCGCGCTGGAGTGGGCCTTCTCGCGGGGCGAGAAGGTGCTCTTCCTCCCCGACCAGCACCTCGGCCGCAACACCGCCGTACGCGACATGGGCTTCTCGCTGGACGACTGCGTCGTCTACAACCCGCACAAGCCGAACGGCGGTCTGACCGTCGAGCAGCTCCGCGCGGCCAAGATGATCCTGTGGCGCGGCCACTGCTCGGTGCACGGCCGCTTCTCGCTGGAGTCGGTCGAGGACGTCCGCGCCCGGATACCCGGCGTCAACGTCCTGGTGCACCCCGAGTGCAAGCACGAGGTGGTCGCGGCGGCGGACTACGTCGGCTCGACCGAGCACATCATCAAGATGCTGGACGAGGCCCCCGCCGGTTCCGCGTGGGCGCTGGGCACCGAGCTGAACCTGGTGCGCAGGCTCGCCAACTCCCACCCCGACAAGCAGATCGTCTTCCTCGACAAGACCGTCTGCTTCTGCTCGACGATGAACCGGATCGACCTGCCGCACCTGGTGTGGACGCTGGAGTCGCTGGCCGACGGCAAGCTCGTCAACCGCATCCAGGTCGACGCGGAGACCGAGCACTTCGCGAAGCTGGCGCTGGAGCAGATGCTGGCCCTGCCGTAACGCGCGGCGCGATGATGGACACGTGATCCTTCGACCGGTACGTGACGACGAGGAGGACGCCGAAGTCGTGCGGGTGATCTCGTCCGCCGCCTTCGGCGCCTCGCACCTACTGAAGGGCGAGGCGCCGCAAGGGCCGTTACCGGCCGCGGAGATCGCCAGACAGCACAGCGCCACCCGGCACCTGGCGCGCAGCGACCCCGGCGGCTGCTGGCTGATCGAGGACGGGACGGCGGGGCCGGTCGGGGTCGCGCTGTCCACCCGGCGCGAGGGCACCTGGGGCCTGTCGCTGCTGGCCGTGGTGCCCGGCGCGCAGGGCAAGGGCGTCGGAAAGGCGCTGCTCGCACGGGCGTTGGTGCACGGCAGGGCGTGCCTGCGCGGCATCATCTGCGGCTCGCGGCACCCGGTGGCGGCCCGTACGTACCGCAGGGCCGGATTCACGCTGCACCCCGCGATGCGGCTCACGGGCCCGGTGGACGCGGCCGGTCTCAAGCCGCCGGACGGCGCGGTGCACGAGGGCACCGCCCGCCACCGCGACCTGCTGGACTCCCTCGACCGCAGGACCCGGGGCGGCGCGCACGGCGCCGACCACGAGGAACTGCTGCGCCACCACCGGCTGTTCGTGGTCGACGACCTCGCGGGCAGCGGCTACTGCTACCTGCGCGGCGGCAGCGTCGAACTGATCGCCGCCACCTCGCGGCGTCTTGCCTCCCGCCTCCTGACCGCCGCGCTGCTGAGCGTCCCCGAGGGCGAGACCGCCCGCGTCGACCGGCTGACCGCCGAGCAGGACTGGGCCCTGGACGTCGGGATCGCCGCCGGACTGGAGATCGCCAACGCCGGCTTCGTCTGCCTGCGCGGCATGCGTCCGCCGATGCCGTACATCCCCTCGGAGACCTTCCTCTGAGGAGTCCGACGAGGCGGCTCCGCTGCGGGCGGGGGCGAGGCGGGCGCCGGCCGAGGGGCGGTCAGCCCGACGAGGCGGCTCCGCTGCGGGCGGGCGGTGGCGGGGCGGACGACGGGCCCGGCCGGGGGGCGGTCAGCGGGGGTGGGGGCGGACCAGGCCCGACTCGTAGGCGGCGACGACCAGTTGGGCGCGGTCGCGGGCGGCGAGCTTGGCCATGGTGTGGTTGATGTGGGTCTTGACGGTGAGCGGGCTGACGCCGAGGCGTGCCGCGATGGCCGCGTTGGACAGCCCGCCCGCCACCTCGATCAGCACCTCCCGCTCCCGGACGGTCAGCGCGTCGAGGCCGGCGACCGTACGGACCCCGGCGTCGATCTGCTGCGACACGAAACGGGCGATCAGGCTCTTGGTCGCGGACGGCGACAGCAGCGCGTCGCCCGCGGCCACCGTCCTGATGCCGCCGAGCAGTTCCTCGGGCTCCGCGCCCTTGCCGAGGAAGCCCGCGGCCCCCGCGAGGATCGCCTGCACCACGTACTCGTCGGCCTCGAAGGTGGTCAGCACCAGCACCGCGACCCCGGTCAGCTCCGGGTCGGCGGTGATCTCGCGGGTCGCGGCGAGGCCGTCGGTACGCGGCATCCGGATGTCCATCAGCACCACGTCGGGGCTTGCGGTCCTGGCCAGTTCGACCGCCTCCGCGCCGTCGGTGGCCTCTCCGACCACCTCCATGTCGGGCTCGGACTCCACCAGGACGCGCAGCGCGCCGCGCAGCAGGGCCTGGTCGTCGGCGAGGACGACGCGCAGCGGTCCCCGCGCGCGCTCGTCGGCGAGGCGGCCGGTGCCGATCATCCGGCGCTCCCCTGGGCGCGCGGCGGGACGGCCGGGGCGGCGGCCGGGTGCGGGGGCGTGGAGAGCGGGAGCCGGACCCAGACGCGGAAGCCGCCGCCGGGGCGGGCGCCGGTGCGGCACATGCCGCCGAGCGCGCTGGCCCGCTCGTGCATGCCGAGCAGGCCGTGGCCGCCGGGGGCGCCGTCGTGCCGGTCGGCGGGACCCGGCGGGCCGCCGTTCCCCATACCGCCCGTACCGCCTGAACCGCTGCCGCGCCGGGGCCCCGGCAGCGCGCCGGACGGCAGCAGCGAGGCGGCCTCGCCGGGGGCGCCGTCGTCGTCCACCACGACTTCGAGCACGCCCGGCTCGCGGCGGATGCGGACGACGGCGCCCGCGCCGGGGCCCGCGTGCTTCTGCACGTTCGTGAGGGACTCCTGGATCACGCGGTACGCGGTGAGGTCGACGCTGGCGGGCAGCGGCGGCACGGCCGGGTCGCCCATCGCGCTCCCGCCCCGCTCCCCCGGCCCCGCACGCGCGTCCTCGCGCACCTCGTGGCCGTCCACCGCGCATTCGACGGTGACGCGCAGCCCGGCGCGCAGGAAGCCGTCGAGGAGCTGATCGAGGACGGCGAGGCCCGGCGCCGGTTCCATCGGCGCCTCGGGCTCTCCCGACTGGCGCAACAGGCCGACGGTGGCGCGCAGTTCGTGCAGGGCGGACCGGCTCGCCTCGCGGACGTGCGCGAGGGCCTGCTTGGCCTGGTCGGGCCTGCTGTCCATGACGTGCGCGGCGACCCCGGCCTGCACATTGACCAGGGCGATGTGGTGGGCGACCACGTCGTGCAGCTCGCGGGCGATCCGCATCCGTTCCTCCGCCACCCGCCGTCTGGCCTCCTCCTCGCGGCTGCGTTCCGCGCGCAGCGCCCGTTCCTCGACGGCGGCGACGTACGCGCGGCGGCTGCGGGCCGCGTCACCGGCCGCCGCGGCCATGCCCGTCCAGGCGAAGACGCCGAAGTTGGACTGCCCGTACCAGGGCCCCGGGCCGCAGGACATGGCCAGCGCGGTCAGTCCGACGCTGACCAGCAGCCCGGTCACCCAGGTGGTGTGCCGGTCGGTGCGGGCGGCGACGGTGCACAGGGCGAGGGCCACCGCGAAGATCACCGGGATGCGGCCGTCGACCGGGCGCAGCGCGATGAAGACCGCGGAGAGCACACAGGTGAAGACCAGCACCGCCCACGGGACGCGGCGGCGCAGGACGAGCGACCCGCAGGCCAGCGCCGCGAGCGCGGTGTCGACCAGGCCGAGCCGGTACGTCTGGATCCCGGCCACCGTGCCGGCCAGGATCACCGCGAAGACGAGGGCGGCGAGACCCGCGTCAGCCGTCCCCTGATGCGCCCGCAGCCAACGGCTCGGGCCCACGAGAGGATTCCTCGGCGGAAGCGGATACTGCACGGTAGGCAACGGTACGGGAAGCCCGGCGCGCCCCGTACCCGCCCGGTGCTCCGCCCTCAGCCCGGGATCAGTCCGTCGTCGTTGAGCAGTTCACGGACCTCTTCGAGGCTCGCGTCCGGCGACGGCAGGATCAGCGTCGACGGCTCCAGGGAGTCGTCGGGCACCGGCTCGCCGAAGCGGCGGACCGCGTCGAGCAGGGCGCCCAGCGTGCGCCGGAAGCCCTCCTCGTCCCCGTTCCTGACCTCGGCGAGCAGCTCGTCGTCCAGCTTGTTCAGCTCGCCGAGATGGCTCTCGTCGAGCCCGACCTGGCCCTCCCCCATGATCCGTACGATCATGACGGCCTCCTCCGTAACCCTGCTGACGTGCCGCCCGGCGGCCGAGCTTGCCTGTCCTGCGTACCCCTGCGGCGCGCGTCCCTGTCCACGTCCACCGCAGTCCACATCCACCGCTGGTCACGACCTACCGCCGGCCATGACCTCCTGCCGGTGAGACCTACTGCTTGTCGAACCGCGGGGTGTCCTGCGGCTCGGGCTTGGCGGCCTGACCGCCCTGCCCGCCCTCGATCGCCTGCGGCGCGCTGCCGCCGGCCAGCTCGGCCTTCATCCGCTGGAGCTCCAGCTCGACGTCGCTGCCACCGGAGAGCCGGTCGAGCTCGGACTGGATGTCGTCCTTGGCCAGACCGCTCGGGTCGTCGAGCGCGCCCGAGGCCAGCAGCTCGTCGAGAGCGCCCGCGCGGGCCCTGAGCTGCTCGGTCTTGTCCTCGGCACGCTGGATCGCCATGCCGACGTCGCCCATCTCCTCGGAGATGCCGGAGAACGCCTCGCCGATCTGGGTCTGCGCCTGGGCCGCGGTGTACGTGGCCTTGATGGTCTCCTTCTTCGTACGGAAGGCGTCCACCTTGGCCTGCAACCGCTGGGAGGCGAGCGTGAGCTTCTCCTCCTCACCCTGGAGCGTGGTGTGCTGCGTCTCCAGGTCGGCGACCTGCTGCTGGAGGGCGGCCCGGCGCGACAGCGCCTCGCGGGCCAGATCCTCACGGCCCAGCGCCAGCGCCTTGCGCCCCTGGTCCTCGTAGGTCGACGACTTCTTCTGCAACTCCGTGAGCTGCAATTCGAGCCGCTTACGGGAGGTGGCGACGTCCGCCACGCCCCGCCGTACCTTCTGCAGCAGTTCGAGCTGCTTCTGGTACGAGTAGTCGAGCGTCTCGCGCGGGTCCTCGGCCCTGTCCAGGGCCTTGTTGGCCTTCGCGCGGAAAATCAGTCCCATCCGCTTCATGACACCGCTCATGGGCCTCGCGCGCCCCCTTCTCCGGCAACTGCTCCAGCATGCCTCAGCACCTCTACAGACCCCAGCCTACGGGCCCTGGTTCCATTACCGCACTGTTCGGGTGCGGATGCGGTCATCCGTAGGGACGATCACGGTTCGGTGACCTCAGGCCCAAGGAGTAGGTGAGGGGCTGGGGCCGGGCCCGGGAACCACGTAACCTGGGGGTGTGTTCCGACGTCGTTCCGAAGATGAGCAGGTCTCGACCACCGCGGTGATCGACGACCAGGTACGTGACCCGCAGGCTCCCAAGGGTCGCCCCACTCCGAAGCGCAGTGAGGCCCAGAGCCAGCGCCGCAAGGCCGTCACCGCGCCGACCGACCGCAAGGCGGCCACGCGGCAGGCCCGCGACGCCCGCCGCACCGAGATGGCCAAGCAGCGCCAGGCGCTGGCCGGTGGCGACGAGCGGTATCTGCCGGTCAGGGACAAGGGGCCGGTGCGCAAGTTCACCCGCGACTACGTCGACTCGCGGTTCCGGGTGGCCGAGTTCTTCCTGCCGGTCGCGGTCCTGATCCTCGTGATGAGCATCATCGGCTCCCTCCAGAGCCTGTCGCTGCTGCTGTGGCTGGTCGTGATCGTGGCGATCGTGGTCGACTCGTTCGTCACCGCGTTCCGGCTGCGCCAGCAGTTGCGCAAGCGGCTCCCCGACAAGAGCCACAAGGGCGCCGTCGCCTACGGGCTGATGCGCACCCTCCAGATGCGCCGTCTGCGGCTGCCCAAGCCGCAGGTGCAGCGCGGCGACCAGCTCTGAACGGCGGCGGATTCTGAACGACGCGAGGGCGGCCGACGCCGCCGGATTCGGTGCGCCCGCTCCGGGCGGGGACGACCCGTCCGCCGGGTCCTTCGGCGCGGTTGCGCCGTACGGGTCGGCGTATCCGGGCGGCGCGTACGGCTTCGGGACTCCGGCCGCCGGTGTGCCCGTCCCGCCCCGGGCTCCCGTCGCGGAGGCGCCCGGCGCGGGCGGCTTCTCCGGCGGCGCGGGCAACTGGCTGGCCGGGCTCGACGGCCTGCGCAACACCGTCAGGCAGGAGCTGGTCTCGCGCCAGCTCGACGAGCGCCTCACCGCGCACTTCCCGCCCAGCGGCGGCGCGCACGCCCGGCACCAGCGGTCGCTGCGCGTGCTGGACATCGGCCCCGGCCAGGGCACCCAGGCGCTGCGGCTGGCCCGCGCGGGCCACATCGTGACCGGTCTGGAGTCCGACCCGGCGATGCTCACCGCCCTGCGGGCCGCGGTCGCCGCCGAGCCGCAGGACGTACGCGACCGGATGGCGCTGCTGCGCGGCGACGGCCGCCAGACCGGCCGCCACTTCGGGCCCGCCTGCTTCGACGTCGTGCTCTGCCACGGCGTGCTCATGTACGTGCCCGACCCCGAGCCGCTGCTCGCCGCGCTCGCCAGGGTGCTGGCTCCCGGCGGCCTGCTCTCGCTGCTCGTGCGGAACGGCGACGCGCTGGCCATGCGGCCGGGGCTGCTGGGCGACTGGTCGGGCGCCCTGGGCGCGGTCGGCGCCACCGGCTACACCAACCGGCTCGGCCTGACCACCCGCGCCGACCGGCGCGAACGCCTCACGGCGACGCTCGCCGGGATCGGCGTGCCCCTCCAGGCGTGGTACGGGGTGCGGGTCTTCACCGACACCGCGCCGGACGGCGCGCGCCCTCCGCAGGACCCGCACGAGCTGGCCCAGCTGCTCGACGCGGAGGAGGCCGCCGGGCGGACCGATCCGTACCGCGCGGTGGCCGCGCTGCTGCACCTGTGCGGCGTGCGCTGCTGACCGTGCCTGCGTGAAGGTCCGTACGGAGATCCGCGTGAAGGCCGCGTGTAGGCACGTAACGAGGTCCGCGTTATGGCCGCGTGGAGGCCCGAGTGAGGTCCCGCGTGGAGGCCCGGGCGAAGGACGGTGTCCCTGCGGGGGCGAGACCCGTTTGGCTGTGCGGGCCGGGTCAGGGGCTGCCGCAAACGTGACAATTCAGGCATGAGTGGATCGCGTACCCCTTGGCACCGCACCCGGTTCCTGCTGCCCGGCGCCGCCGCCGTCTGCGCGACGGCGATGTTCGCCTCCGGTTGCAGCTCCGACTCCGGCTCGGCGGCGAGGTCGGCCCCCGCCACGGTGGCGCCCGCGGCCGACACGTCCTCGTCGGGGAGCAACGACCTCCAGACGTCGTACGAGAACACCGTGAAGAACGTGCTGCCGTCGGTCGTGCAGATCACGACGAACTCCGACCTCGGCTCCGGGGTCGTGTACGACGACAAGGGCGACATCGTCACGAACGCCCATGTGGTCGGCACCGCGAAGAGCTTCCAGGTCAATCTGGCCACCGGCGGCAAGGCGCTGGCCGCGACCCTGGTGGCGACCTACCCCGCCGAGGACCTGGCCGTGATCAGGCTGTCGTCGCCGCCGAGCGGTCTGCACCCGGCGAGCTTCGCGGACTCCTCGAAGGTGGCGGTCGGCCAGATCGTGCTGGCGATGGGCAATCCGCTGGGGCTGTCGAGCAGCGTCACCGAGGGCATCGTGTCGGCGACCGGCCGCACCGTCAGCGAAGGCGCCACGGGCGGCGGGACCGGGGCGACCATCCCCGACATGGTGCAGACCTCGGCGTCGATCAATCCGGGCAACAGCGGCGGCGCGCTGGTGAACCTCGCCAACCAGGTCATCGGCATCCCGACGCTGGCCGCGACCGACCCGCAGCTCGGCAGCGGCTCGGCGCCCGGCATCGGCTTCGCGATCCCGTCCTCGACGGTCACCCGGATCGCCGGCCAGATCATCAAGGACGGCAAGGTCGTGGACTCCGGCCGGGCGGCGCTCGGCATCACCGTGCGCGGCGTCGTGGACAACGGGCTCCAGCCCGCGGGCGCCGCGATCGTCTCGGTGACCAAAGGCGGCGCCGCCGAGAAGGCCGGGCTCAAGACGGGCGACGTGATCACCAAGCTGGGCTCGACGCCGATCACCACGGCGCAGACGCTGACCGAGGCGCTGGCCTCGTACAAGCCGGGCGACAAGGTGCAGGTCGGCTACGAGCAGGACGGGGCGGCGAAGACCGTGGAGGTCACGCTGGGCTCGCTGTGAGCGCGGTACGGCATGACGACGGCGGTGCCGCACCCCATGCGCGGGTGCGGCACCGCCGTCGTCCCGGACAGGCCCCGAGGTCAGTCCTCGTCGCCGTGCAGGCTCATCGGGCCGTAGATCTTGGAGTCGCCGTCGAAGAGGTGGACCTGGTCGGTGCCGCCTTCCAACAGTTCCTTCCAGACCTCGCCCACCCAGGACTCCGCGTCGCCCTGTGTGGTGAACTCCTCGGGCTGCACCGCGGGCTGCACCTCGGTGCCGTCGGCCTTCTCGAACCGCCACGTCCACGCCATGTGTGTCTCTCCTCGGTCCCGTCGGTCCACCGTGCCGCCTGCGCTCCCGTTCCCGCCGCCGCGAGCTGCGGGGATCACCGGGCGCGTGCCGCCTGCACCGCAGCGTATCGGGAGTCCTCGCCGTATCGGGAGTCTCCGCATGGCGGACCCCGCGCGCCCGGCGCGGCAGGACGCGAGACGATCGTCCCGTGGAACTGACTCTGCTCGGCACCGGCGGCCCCGAGGGGCTGCCGCTGCCCGACTGCCCCTGCGCGGCGTGCGCGGTCGCCGTCGGCGCGGGCGCGCGCGGCGCGACCGCCGTTCTGGTGGACGGTGTGGTGCTGCTCGACCTGACGCCCGGGGTGGCGCTGGCCGCGGCGCGGGCCGGGCACACGCTCGGCGGGCTGCGCCTGGTGCTGCTCTCGCACCCGCACGACGGCCCGGCCGTGGAGATCCCGCCGGGGCTGCCCGCCCCGACCCGCGTCCCCGACGGGCAGCGGCTCGCGCTGATCACCGGCCACCATGTGCAGGCCGTCGCCATGGACGCGCCCGGCACCGGGTACGCCATCGAGTCCCCCGACGGGCTGCGCGTGCTCTACCTCCCGCCGGGCGGCGCGCCCGCCGGGACGCCGGACGGGCAGGTGCCGTACGACCTCGTCCTGCTCGACGCCGTCGGACGGCCGGACGCCCTCGCCCGGCTGCGCGCGGCGGGCGCCGTCGGGCCGACGACCGACGTGGTCGCCGTCCACCTCGACCACGGGGCGCCGCCGCGGCCGGAGCTGGGCCGACGGCTGGCCGCCCTCGGGGCCCGCGCGGTCCCCGACGGTACGACGCTGACCGTCGGCGACTACCAGGAGGTGCCGGACATCCCGCGCCGGACCCTCGTGCTGGGCGGGGCCCGCTCGGGCAAGTCCGCCGAGGCCGAACGGCGGCTGGCCGGTTTCCCCGGGGTCCTCTACGTCGCCACCGGGGGGTCTCGCGACGGCGACGACGAGTGGGCCCGCCGGGTGGCCGCCCACCGCGAGCGCCGACCCGCCTCGTGGCGCACCGAGGAGACCTGCGACCTCGTCCCCCTGCTGACCGCCCCCGGGCCGCCCCTGCTCATCGACTGCCTCGGCCTCTGGCTCACGTCCGTCCTCGACAAGGCCGACGCCTGGGCGCCGGGGGCTTCCCTCGACGAGGTCCGCGGCCGTACCGCCGAGCTCGTCGCCGCCTTCCGCCGCACCCCGCGCACCGTCGTCGCCGTCTCCAACGAAGTCGGCTCCGGCGTCGTCCCCGCCCACCCCTCCGGCCGCCTCTTCCGCGACGAGCTCGGCCGTCTCAACGCCGCCGTCGCCGCCGAATCCGAATCCGTCCTCCTCCTGGTATCCGGCCTCCCCCTCCCCCTCCGCTGACCCCTCGCCGGGGCGCCTCCCCACCCGCCCCAACGGCCCACTCCGGCGGGGCGGTGAGCCGATCTTTTGAGGGGCGCGGGGAACTGCGCGACAAGCCAGCGCGCTCCCGCAGGTCACCACCGGCCGCGGCGGGGCAGTTCGGTTGTCTCCGGACCACCGGCCCGGTGGGTGCGGGCCGCGCGGTTTCCCGCAGCCGACAAGAGGTCGGCCTCGACGCCCCGTCGTAGAGGGCAGAAGGACGGGGGAGGTGAAGAGGGCGGGCCCTCGGGGAGGTTGGGGGTGGCGGGTGAACCCGTGAGGCCACGCCGGCGAGGCGACCGGTAGGGTTCCACGGGTGAGCGGCATCGACTTGGACGACTTCGGCTCCCTCGTGGAGCGGCCCGACGCTGGGGTTCGACGGGACTCGCAGGAGCGCTGGCAGAAGCTGGTGCGGCCGGCGGGAGGGCTGGGGAAACCGGCCGAGCTGGCGGACTGGCTGGCGGCGGTGCGCGGCGAGGTGCCGACCGGGCCGATCGCGGCACCGCGTGCGCTCATCTTCGCGGCCGACCACGGCGTGGCCTCGCTGGAGGTGTCGGCGCGGAAGGCCGGTACGGCCACCGAGTTGGTGAAGGCGGTGCTGGGCGGCACCGCACCGGCCAGCGTGCTGGCGCGCCAGTACGGCGCGCACGTGGACGTCATCGACATGGCGCTGGACTGCGACCCGTCCGAGCTGCCGGACTACGTGACGGCGCACCGCGTGCGCCGCGGCTCCGGCCGGATCGACATCGAGGACGCCCTGACGCGGGAAGAGGCCGAGCAGGCGTTCCGGGTCGGCATGACCGTCGCGGACGAGCAGGCGGACTCCGGCACGGACCTCGTACTCCTCGGCGACCTGAGCGTCGGCGGCACGACGCCCGCCGCCGTACTGATCGCGGCGCTGTGCGGCACGGACGCCTCCGTCGTCACCGGCCGCGGCTCCGGCATCGACGACCTCGCGTGGATGCGCAAGTGCGCCGCGATCCGTGACGCGCTGCGCCGGGCCCGCCCGGTCCTCGGCGACCAGCTCGCGCTGCTGGCCGCGGTCGGCGGCGCCGACTTCGCCGCGATGACCGGCTTCCTGCTCCAGGCGGCGGTACGCAAGCTCCCGGTGGTCCTCGACGGAGTCGTCAGCGCCGCGTGCGCGCTGGTCGCCCAGCGGATCGCCTTCCGGGCACCGGACTGGTGGCTGGCGGGTCACGCCAGCGGCGAGCCGGGCCAGGCGAAGGCGCTGGACCGGATCTCCCTCGAACCGCTGCTCGACCAGGGCGTGCACCTCGGCGGCGCGGCCGGCTCCCTGCTGGCCCTCCCCCTCCTCCAGGCCGCGGCGGCCCTGTCGGCCGAACTCCCGTACCCGGACGAGAAGCCGGACCCGGAGCCGGAGACAGAGAAGGACGCCACGGACGCCGAAGAGGCACAGGCGCAGGCAAAGCCGGAGGCAGAGCCGGCGCCGCAGCCGGAAGCCGACCCCGCCTCGTAAACGAAAAGCCCCTCGGCGGAACCGTCCCCGCCAGGGTGCGAGCGGCCCGGCGCGACCCCAAATCGGGCGTTACGTCATAAAATCCCCTCCTATGGGAACGGGCAGCACCACCAGCACACAGCCGCGCCCTCACGCGTGTCCGGGACGCGCGGCCACCTTCGCCGTCCGCTACCTGCGCACCGTCGCCTGCGTGAATCTCCTCGGCGCCGTCTGGGTCTCCTTCGGCCAGGACATCCGCCGCCACAACGTCGAGGACTACTTCACCCCGTACCTGCTGAGCGCGGGCTTCACCTCCGGCGCCTTCGCGCTCTTCCTGGCCGTCACCATGCGCCGCCGCAAGCGCGCCGCGTGGATCCTCAACCTCGTGCTGTGCGGGCTGTTCCTGGCCGCGCTGTCGGTCAGCATGGTGTGGCCCGACATCCACCGGCACGCGCAGAACTGGATCTCGCTGGCGCTCACCGCCGCCTTCCTTGCGGCGCTGCTCGTCGGCCGCGGCGAGTTCCGGGCGAAGGGCGACCCGGCCAACCCGCGGGACGCGGCCCTGGTGGCCGCCGCCGGTCTGCCGCTGGCCGCGCTGCTCGGCACCGCGCTGGTCACGGTCACCAACGACGACCAGGGCGCGGGTTTCGGCGACTGCCTCGGCTACGCGGTCCTGCGGCTGGTGTCCCTGGTGCCGGACGACAGCGGCTCGCTGACCATCTCCACGCCCGGCTGGGTGGACGTCGTCATCAACGCCATGAGCGCCCTGCTCTTCCTGCTCGTGCTCTTCGTCGCCTTCCGCTCGCCGCGCGGGCGGGCGCTGCTGTGCCCGGCGGACGAGGAGCGGCTGCGCGGCCTTCTCGACCGGCACGGCGACCGCGACTCGCTCGGCTACTTCGCGCTGCGCCGCGACAAGAGCGTCATCTGGTCGCCCAGCGGCAAGTCGGCCATCGCCTACCGGGTGGTGGGCGGTGTGTCGCTGGCGTCCGGCGACCCGATCGGCGACCCCGAGGCGTGGCCCGGCGCCATCGAGGCGTGGCTGGCGGAGGCGGCGGGGCACGCGTGGGTGCCCGCCGTGATGGGCGCGAGCGAGGAGGCCGGTACGGTCTACGCCCGGCACGGCCTGGACGCGCTGGAGCTGGGCGACGAAGCCATCGTGGACACCGCCGAGTTCACCCTTGAGGGCCGCGCGATGCGGACGGTCCGGCAGGCGTACAACCGGGTCGCGCGCTCCGGCTGCACCGTACGCATCCGCAGGCACGCCGACATCCCGGCCGCGGAGATGGCGGCGCTGCTGGAGCGGGCCGACCGGTGGCGGGACGGCGGCACCGAGCGCGGCTTCTCGATGGCGCTGGGGCGGCTGGGCGACGCGGGCGACGGGCAGTGCGTGATGGTCGAGTGCCACGACGGCGACGGCGCGCCCAGGGCGCTGCTGAGCCTGGTGCCGTGGGGTCCGCGCGGGCTCTCGCTGGACCTGATGCGGCGTGACCGGGGCGCGGACAACGGGCTGATCGAGTACATGGTGATCGAGCTCGTCCAGCGGGCGGACGAGGTCGGCGTCGAGCAGATCTCGCTCAACTTCGCGATGTTCCGGTCGGTCTTCGAGCGCGGCTCCCGGCTCGGCGCGGGGCCCGTCCTGCGGGTGTGGCGGTCGCTGCTGACGTTCTTCTCGCGCTGGTGGCAGATCGAGTCGTTGTACCGGGCGAACGCCAAATTCCGCCCGATCTGGGAGCCCCGCTATCTGCTCTTCGGCAAGTCCAGCGAACTGCCCCGGATCGGTATCGCGGGCGCCCGCGCCGAGGGTTTCCTCGAAGCGCCCAGAATGCCGTCGCCACTGCGCCGCAGAGAACGGTTCACCGCCAAGTGAGGGGCCCCGCGCGGGCCGCCGGGGGGCCCGGCCCCGCGGAGGCGCGGTGAGCGCGTCCGACAAGGTGCGGGAGTTCGCGCGCGCCGAGTGGGGACAGATGGCGTACGACGTACGCGACCGGCTCTGGGCGCGCGGGCTGCGGGCGGTTCCGCTGACGCTGGGGTCCTGCGTGGGCATCCTCTGCCTCCAACTCGTCCAGCACGTGCAGGGGCTGAGCGACTGGGTGGACCGGCTCGGCGGCATCTACTGCACCCTGCCGTGGTGGAAGGCGCTGCTGCGCACGCCCCTGTCGCTGTTCATCCCCGATCCGACGCTGCCGATCTGGGGACTTGTCATCCAGGTCGTGGTGGTCTTCGGGATCGCCGAGACGACGCTGGGCGCGCGCCGGACGCTGGCCATCGCGCTGTACACGACGCTGGCCGGTACGACCTTCGCCCGCTACTCGTACTGGGTCGGCCCCGACGGCTTCCTCGGGCTGCCCGTCGTCGAACTCATCGGCCGCGACACCGGGCCCTCCGCCGCGGTCGTCGCGCTCGGGGTGTACGTCGCCTGCCGGTACCACGCCTGGTGGACGGCGGCGGCCGTGGCCATGTCCATGGTCATCGAGGTGCTCGCCCTCGCCAATCTCGCCGGTTACGAGCACCTGACCGCGATCATCGCCGTCCTGCTGCTCTTCGCCGTCGAGACCTGGTGGGCGCGGCGGCGGCGCCGTACCGATTCCTCGGGGAACGGCTCCTCGGGGGACGGCGGCGACCACGCCGACCTGGTGCGCTGAGCCCCCGGTGCGGGGCCCCTGCCGCCGGGGCCAGCGGCCGCGCTGACCTGGCGCGATAGCCTCACTCGGTGACCGAACCCGAGCCCGTGTCCGGGCCCTTGCCCGAGCCTTTGCCCGAGCCCGGCGGCAGGGCGACCCTCGGCGACGCCCTGCGCTTCGCCTTCGGCACGCTCAGCGTGCTGCCGGTGACGGTGACGCGCTGGGACCGGGCGGCGGCGCGCGGCGGGATGCTGGCCGCGCCGCTGGTCGGCGCCGTCGTCGGCCTCGGCGCCGCACTCGGCGGCGGCGTCCTGACCGCACTCGGCGCGAGCCCGCTGCTCGCCGCCGTCGGCGCGGTCGCCGTGCCCGCCGTGGCCACCCGCGGCCTGCACCTGGACGGTCTCGCCGACACCGCCGACGGTCTCGGCAGCGGGCTGCCCGCCGAGGGGGCGCTGCGCGTCATGAAGCAGTCCGACATCGGGCCCTTCGGCGTCCTCACCCTCGTGCTCGTCCTGCTCGCCCAGACCGCCGCCCTCGCCTCCTGCTACGCGCACGGTTGGCGCTACGGCTGCACCGCCGCCGTGCTGTCCGCCGTCCTCGGCCGCGCCGCCATGACACTCGCCTGCCGTACGGGCGTACGCGCCGCCCGGCCCGGCGGCCTCGGCGCCGCCGTCGCCTCCGCCGTGTCCCTGCGGGGGGCCTGGTCGGTCGGCGTCCTCTGCTGCGCCCTCGCCTGCGCCGCCGGCCTCCCCTTCGGCGGCCTCACCTCCCTCCGTGCCGGCCTCTCCGCCGCCCTCGCCCTCCTCTGCGCCGAACTCCTCCTCCGCCGCGCCGTCCGCCGCCTCGGCGGCACCACCGGCGACGTTTTCGGCGCCCTCTGCGAAACCGCCACCACCACCTCCCTCCTCCTCCTCGCCCTCCGCTGACCCCCTCCGGGGCAGGTAGTGACCTGCAGAAGCATCGCGGCCGAGCGCACCGGCCGGTGGCCCGGACACCACCGAACTGCCCCGCCAGGGCGGGTCATGACCTGCGGCAGCATCGCGGCTGAGCGCGCCCACGCGGCGGCAGCCGCAGATCACACACAGCCCCGCGCCCCTGAAAAGATCGGCTCGCCGCCCGGACGAAAAGCGGTGCGCCCCGTCAGGGGCGCGAGGAACTGCGCGGGCAACCCCCACCGGCCGGTGGCCCGACCACCACCGAACTGCCCCGCCAGGGCGGGTCATGACCTGCGGGAGCGTCGCAGCTGAGCGCGCCCACGCGGCGGCAGCCGCAGATCACACACAGCCCCGCGCCCCCAAAGAACTCGGCCTGGCGCCACGGCAGAAGAAGCGCACCGAGGCCGGGCGCCTAAAAGCACGTGGCCGGCGTCGCGGCAGAAGGACCGCACCGAGGGGGGAGGGGCTTTCGCGAGGTGGGGGGAGGGGTGGCGGGAGAGGGGTGGGTGGGGGAGCGCGCCGCAGGCGTAGGGTCGGGGATTGGGCAACGGGCGCGTGCCGCCCCGCTGATGTGGCGGAATACGATGCCCGGGGCCGGGCCGGGCCAACCAACCGGCCGCAGCACAGGACCTCGACCGAATAGGACCCCCTCCACCGTGACTGCTCTGACACTCAGTACCTCCTCCGCCGCAGCGTTGCGTGCGGACGCCGTCGTCGTGGGCGTGACCAAAGGGGCCAAGGGCCCCAAGGTCGCACCGGGGGCGGAGGCGGTGGACAAGGCGTTCGACGGAAAGCTGGCCGCCGTACTGGAGACGCTGGGCGCCTCGGGTGCGGACGGCGAGGTGACCAAGCTCCCGGCACCCGCGGGCCTGAAGTCCGCGGTGGTGGTCGCGGTCGGCCTCGGCGACACCCCCGAGGACGGCACCGGCTTCGACGCCGAGGCGCTGCGCAGGGCCGCGGGCGTCGCCGCCCGCGCGCTCGGCGGCGCGAAGAAGGCGGCGTTCGCGCTGCCCGCCGCCGACCCGGCGGACCTGGAAGCGGTCGCCACCGGCGCGCTGCTGGGCGCGTACGCGTTCACCACGTATCAGGCCGATAACGGCAAGGGCACGCTCGGCGAGGTCGCCGTGACCGGTGCCAAGCCGCGCGACAAGGCGCACAAGGCCGCGGCGGCCCGCGCCGTCGCGGTGGGCGCCGAGGTGAACCGGGCGCGCGACCTGATCAACACCCCGCCCAACGACCTGAACCCGAAGGCGTTCGCCGCCGCCGTACAGGCGGCGGGCAAGGAGCACGGCCTCAAGGTCGAGGTGCTGGACGAGAAGGCGCTGGCCAAGGGCGGCTACGGCGGCATCCTCGGCGTCGGCCAGGGCTCGGCGACGCCGCCCCGGCTGGTCCGAGTGGCGTACACCCACGCCAAGGCGACCCGTACCCTCGCCTTCGTCGGCAAGGGCATCACGTACGACTCGGGCGGCATCTCGCTGAAGCCGCCGGGGCACAACGAGACGATGAAGTGCGACATGAGCGGCGCCGCCGCGGTGTTCGCCGCGGTCGTGGCGACCGCGAAGCTCGGCCTGGAGGTCAATGTGACCGGCTGGCTCGCGCTGGCCGAGAACATGCCGGGCGGCGGCGCCACGCGCCCCGGCGACGTGCTGAAGATGTACAGCGGCACGACGGTGGAGGTGCTGAACACCGACGCCGAGGGCCGTCTGGTGCTGGCCGACGCGCTGGCCCGCGCCTCCGAGGAGGCGCCGGACGCGATCGTCGACGTGGCGACGCTGACCGGCGCGATGGTGCTGGCGCTGGGCGAGGGCCGGTTCGGCATCATGTCGAACGACGACGGCTTCCGTACCCGGATCCACACCGCGGCGCTGGCCGCGGGCGAGGACTCCTGGCCGATGCCGCTCCCCAAGGAGCTGCGCAAGACCTTCGACTCCCCCACCGCCGACATCGCCAACATGGGTGTGCGGCCGGGCGGTGGCCTGATCGCGGGGCTGTTCCTGAAGGAGTTCGTCGGCGAGGGCATCACCTGGGCCCACCTCGACATCGCGGGCCCCGCCTTCCACGAGGGCGCGCCCTTCGGCTACACCCCCAAGGGCGGCACCGGCACCGCGGTCCGCACCCTGCTCAGCCTGGCCCACCAGGCCGCGGACGGCGATCTCCTCTGACCGCCGCGCCGCACCCTGCTCCGAACAGGTGAGATAGGTCACTTACGGCCCCGGACGGCGCGTCCGGGGCCGTATTCGACGGGTCTCACCCCACAGGCCGATGACCCGTCCGCCGCGAACAAGTGCGAAGATGTGGTTCGGCACGACAGGGCCCCCTTTTAGACAAAGCGGCCGAACCAAAGCCGCCGCCCGGTCATGGTGGACCGGCTCCGGCGAACCCATGCATGGAGGACGTGACGTGGCGAACGACGCCAGCACTGTTTTCGACCTAGTGATCCTCGGCGGCGGCAGTGGCGGCTACGCAGCCGCGCTGCGTGCCGCGCAACTGGGACTGGACGTCGCCCTGATCGAGAAGAACAAGCTCGGGGGCACCTGTCTGCACAACGGCTGCATTCCCACCAAGGCGCTGCTGCACGCCGGTGAGATCGCGGACCAGGCTCGCGAGAGCGAGCAGTTCGGCGTGAAGGCCACCTTCGAGGGCATCGACATCGCGGCCGTCCACAAGTACAAGGACGACGTGATCGCGGGCCTGTACAAGGGCCTCCAGGGCCTGGTGGCCTCGCGCAAGGTGACGTACATCGAGGGCGAGGGGAAGCTGTCCTCCCCCACCTCGGTCGATGTGAACGGCCAGCGGATCCAGGGCCGGCACGTCCTGCTCGCGACCGGTTCCGTACCGAAGTCGCTGCCGGGCCTGACCATCGACGGCAACCGGATCATCTCCTCCGACCACGCGCTGGTCCTGGACCGGGTGCCGCAGTCGGCGATCATCCTGGGCGGCGGCGTGATCGGCGTCGAGTTCGCCTCGGCGTGGAAGTCCTTCGGCACCGACGTGACCATCGTCGAGGGTCTGCCGCACCTGGTGCCGGTCGAGGAGGAGAACAGCTCCAAGCTGCTGGAGCGCGCCTTCCGCAAGCGCGGCATCAAGTTCAACCTGGGCACCTTCTTCCAGAGCGCCGAGTACACCGACAGCGGTGTGAAGGTCACCCTGGCGGACGGCAAGACCTTCGAGGCCGAGGTGCTGCTGGTCGCCATCGGCCGCGGCCCGGTCTCGCAGGGCCTGGGGTACGAGGAGCAGGGCGTCGCGATGGACCGCGGCTATGTCCTGGTCGACGAGTACATGCGCACCAACGTGCCGACGATCTCGGCCGTCGGCGACCTGGTCCCGACGCTCCAGCTCGCGCACGTCGGCTTCGCCGAGGGCATCCTCGTGGCGGAGCGGCTGGCCGGTCTCAAGACCGTGCCGATCGACTACGACGGTGTCCCGCGCGTCACGTACTGCCACCCGGAGGTCGCCTCCGTCGGCATCACCGAGGCGAAGGCCAAGGAGCTGTACGGCGCGGACAAGGTCGTCACGCTGAAGTACAACCTGGCGGGCAACGGCAAGAGCAAGATCCTCAAGACGTCCGGCGAGGTCAAGCTCGTCCAGGTGCGCGACGGCGCCGTCGTCGGCGTCCACATGGTCGGTGACCGGATGGGTGAGCAGGTGGGCGAGGCCCAGCTCATCTACAACTGGGAGGCGCTGCCCGCCGAGGTCGCGCAGCTCATCCACGCGCACCCGACCCAGAGCGAGGCGCTCGGCGAGGCCCACCTGGCCCTCGCGGGCAAGCCGCTGCACTCGCACGACTGACCCTCCTCCACGCCACCCCATCCGCACAGATCGTTAGGAGTAACCGCAACCATGGCGGTTTCCGTAACCCTGCCGGCGCTCGGCGAGAGCGTGACCGAGGGCACTGTCACCCGCTGGCTGAAGGCCGAGGGCGAGCGCGTCGAGGCCGACGAGCCGCTGCTCGAGGTCTCGACCGACAAGGTCGACACCGAGATCCCCTCCCCCGCGTCCGGCGTGCTCGCGTCCATCAAGGTCGCCGAGGACGAGACCGTCGAGGTCGGCGCCGAGCTGGCCGTCATCGACGACGGCAGCGGCGGCGGCGCGCCCGCGGCTGCCCCGGCTCCGGCGGCCGAGCCCGAGCCCGCCCAGGCGCCCGCGGCTCCCGAGCCCGCTCAGGCGGCTCCCTCCACCGAGCAGGCGGCGCCCGCGCCCGCCCCGACCGCCGAGGCGGCCAGCGGTGGCGGCGGCGCGAGCGGTACCGACGTCGTCCTGCCCGCGCTCGGTGAGTCCGTCACCGAGGGCACCGTGACCCGCTGGCTGAAGGCCGTCGGCGAGAGCGTCGAGGCCGACGAACCGCTGCTGGAGGTCTCGACCGACAAGGTCGACACCGAGATCCCGTCGCCGGTGGCGGGCACCCTGCTGGAGATCCTGGTCCAGGAGGACGAGACCGCGGAGGTCGGCGCGAAGCTGGCCGTGGTCGGCGCCGCTGGTGCCGCCCCGGCCGCGGCGCCCGCGCCCGCAGCCCCGGCTCCCGCCGAGGCACCCACCCCGGCTCCGGCTCCGGCGGCTCCCGCGCCCGCCCCGGCCGCCCCGGCGCCCGCACCGGCCGCCCCGGCACCGGCCCCCGCGCCTGTCGCCGCCGCACCGGCTCCCGCGCCCGCCGCACCGGCTCCGGCTCCGGCGCCCGCTCCGGTGGCCCCGGCCGCCCCGGCTCCCGTCGCCACCAGCGGTGACGACGGCGCCTACGTCACCCCGCTGGTCCGCAAGCTCGCCTCGGAGAGCGGCGTGGACCTCGGCTCGGTGCGCGGCACCGGCGTCGGCGGCCGAATCCGCAAGCAGGACGTCATCTCCGCCGCGGAGGCCGCCAAGGCCGCCGCGTCGAAGCCGGCGCCCGCCGCGGCCCAGAAGGCGGCGCCCGCGGTGTCGCCGCTGCGCGGCCAGACGGTCAAGATGACCCGGATGCGCAAGGTCATCGGCGACAACATGATGAAGGCCCTGCACTCGCAGGCGCAGCTCACCAGCGTCGTCGAGGTGGACCTGACCCGTGTGATGCGGCTGCGCAACGCGGCGAAGGACGCCTTCGCGGCCCGTGAGGGCGTGAAGCTGTCCCCGATGCCGTTCTTCGTCAAGGCGGCGGCCCAGGCGCTGAAGGCCCACCCGGTCATCAACGCCCGGATCAACGAGGACGAGGGCACGATCACCTACTTCGACTCCGAGAACATCGGGATCGCGGTGGACTCCGAGCGCGGTCTGATGACCCCGGTCATCAAGGGCGCGGGCGACCTCAACATCGCCGGTATCGCCAAGAAGACCGCGGAGCTCGCGGGCAACGTGCGGGCCAGCAAGATCACCCCGGACGACCTGGCGGGCGCGACCTTCACGATCAGCAACACCGGTTCGCGCGGCGCGCTGTTCGACACGGTCATCGTGCCGCCGAACCAGGCCGCCATCCTCGGTGTCGGCGCGACCGTCAAGCGCCCGGTGGTCGTCGAGACCCCCGACGGCACGGTCATCGGCGTCCGGGACATGACCTACCTGGCGCTCTCCTACGACCACCGGCTGGTGGACGGCGCGGACGCCGCCCGTTACCTGACGGCGGTCAAGGAGATCCTCGAAGCGGGCGAGTTCGAGGTCGAGCTGGGCCTGTAAGGCCGCACACGGGCCTGTACGGCGTGTACGACGGAGCCCCCGTCCCTCTTCCGGGACGGGGGCTCCGTCGCGTCCCGGCGGCGCCCGCAGCGGCCTGTGGGGAGGCAGCGTCGCTTCCTGGTCGTATCGTCTATGTCACGCAAACCGTGAAGGAGCGCCCCATGGCCCCTGCCGTCGTCCAGCACCTGGTCGTCCACAGTCTGCGTGAGCAGATCCGGGAGCACATCCTCGAAGGCATCGTGAGCGGGCGCTGGAAGCCGGGCGAGCGGATCGTGGAGCGCCGGATCGCGGTGGAGCTCCAGGTCAGCCAGACGCCGGTGCGGGAGGCGCTGCGGGAGTTGGAGACGCTGCGGCTGATCGAGTCCGCGCCCAACAAGGGCGTACGCGTACGGAGCCTGACCGCCGCCGACCTCAAGGAGAGCTATCCGGTGCGCGCCGGGCTCGAACAGGTCGCCGCGGAACTGGCCGCAGCCCGGCTCGCCGCCGACCCCGCCGCCCTCGAACGCGAGGTGGCCGCCCTGCGCGATGCCGACGCCGCCCTGGACGGCGAGGCCCAGGTCAGACACACCGTCGCCTTCCACCACGAGTTGGTGCGCGCGGCCGACAACGCGGTGCTGCTGCACGCCTGGGAGTCACTGGGCATCGAGGTCTGGACGACGCTGTCCATCCGCTGGCTGAGCCCGGAGCCCCGCCCGTACGCGGCCGAGCACCAGGACATAGTCGACGCCTTCGTGCGCCGCGACCCGGACATCTGCGGTCTTATCAAGTCCCACGTCCTGAGCTGCGCTCCCCAGGTCTGACGACACCCCCCGCGGCCCTGGCGGTCGGCGGTTTTCCGTGACATGCAAGGCCACAAGGCCGAGGCACCCCGTGCCTTAAGGTCTGGCACCCCGTGCCGTCTTGGAATTGCTGGGCCGGAAGCCATTGATCGATCATCGATCGTCGGCGTATCGTCGTCAGTGGGGAACAGCCCTGTCGTGCCGACAAGCGCATTCCCCACCCCCAACCTCCGTTCGAAGGCGGCACCCATGCCCGACGACGTACGCCCCCCGCGGGGCCAGCTCGACCAGATCCCGGACCGCGACCCGGAAGAGACCACGGAGTGGCTCGCGTCGCTGGAGGCGGTCGCCAAGGCGGCCGGTCCGCACCGGGCCGCGTATCTGATGCGTCGCACCCTGGAAAGCGCCGGGGCGGGCGTCGGGCTTCCGTCGCTGCTCGAAACCGAGTACATCAACACGATCCCGACCTCCGCCGAGCCCGCCTACCCGGGCGACGAGGCACTGGAGGCGCGGATCACCGCGTGGAACCGGTGGAACGCGGCGGCCATGGTCACCCGCGGCAGCCGCCTGGGCCTCGGCGGCCACATCGCGACCTTCGCCTCGGCGGCCTGGCTCTACGAGACCGGCTTCCAGCACTTCTTCAGGGGCAAGGAGGGCGCGGGCAGCGGGGACCAGCTCTACCTCCAGGGCCACGCCTCCCCCGGCATCTACGCCCGCGCGTTCCTCGACGGGCGGCTGACCGAGGGCCAGCTCGACCGCTTCCGCCAGGAGGCGAACGGCGACGGCCTGCCCTCGTACCCGCACCCGCGGCGGCTGCCCTGGCTGTGGGAGTTCCCCACCGTCTCGATGGGCCTCGGTCCGCTGTCGGCGATCTACCAGGCGCGGTTCAACCGCTATCTGGAGCACCGCGGCATCAAGGACACCTCGGACTCCCACGTGTGGGCGTTCCTCGGTGACGGCGAGATGGACGAGCCCGAGTCGACCGCCGCCCTGGCGCTGGCCGGCCGCGAGGGCCTGGACAACCTCACCTTCGTCATCAACTGCAATCTCCAGCGGCTCGACGGCCCGGTCCGCCCCAACTTCAAGATCGTGCAGGAGCTGGAGTCCCAGTTCCGCGCGGCGGGCTGGAACGTGGTCAAGTCGCTGTGGGGCGCGGCCTGGGACGACGTGCTCGCCCAGGACGTGGACGGCGCGCTGCTCAAGCGGCTGCGCGAGGTCCCGGACGCGCAGTTCCAGACGTACGCCACGCGGGACGCGGCCTATCTGCGCGAGCACTTCTTCGGCGCGGACCCCTCGCTGCGGACGATCGGCGCCCGGCTGACCGACGCCAAGCTGACCGAGCTGTTCCAGAGCTCGCGCGCGGGGCACGAGCCGCGCAAGGTCTACGCGGCCTACCGCGCGGCCGTCGAGCACAAGGGCGCGCCGACGGTGATCCTGGCGCAGACCGTCAAGGGCTGGACGCTGGGCGCGGGCTTCGAGTCGCGCAACGCCAACCACCAGATGAAGAAGCTGACGGGCGCTCAGTTCCGTACGATGCGCGACCTGTTGGAGCTGCCGATCCCGGACGGCGCGCTGGACGCGGACGTGGTCCCGTACTGGCACCCCGGCGAGAACTCGCCCGAGGTGCGGTACCTGCGCGAGCGGCGGGCGGCGCTCGGCGGTCTCGCCCCGGCCCGCAAGGTGGTCGCCAAACCGCTGCCGCTGCCGCCGGACAAGGCGTACAAGGCGCTGGAGAAGGGTTCAGGCACGCAGGAGATCGCCACCACGATGGCGTTCGTGCGGCTGGTCAAGGACCTGATGCGGGAGAAGGAGACCGGCCGCCGCTGGGTACCGATCGTCCCCGACGAGGCCCGCACCTTCGGCATGGAGTCGTTGTTCCCGTCCGCGGGTCTGTACTCGCCGAAGGGGCAGACGTACGACCCGGTCGACCGCGACCAACTCCTGTACTACAAGGAGGCGAAGGACGGTCAGATCCTCAACGAGGGGATCACCGAGGCCGGTTCGCTCGCCGACTTCACGGCCGCCGCGACCGCGTACGCGACGCACGGCGAGCCGATGATCCCGTTCTACATCTTCTACTCGATGTTCGGCTGGCAGCGGACCGCCGACCAGTTCTGGGCGCTGGCCGACCAGCTCGGCCGCGGCTTCGTGATCGGCGCCACCGCGGGCAAGACCACGATGACCGGCGAGGGCCTGCAACACGCCGACGGCCACTCGCACTTGATCGCCTCCACCAACCCGGCGGCGCTCTCGTACGACCCGGCGTTCGCGTACGAGGTCGCGGTGATCGTCCGCGAGGGTCTGCGGCGGATGTACGGGCCGGACGCCGAGGATGTCTTCTACTACCTGACGGTCTACAACGAGCCGAAGGTGCAGCCCGCGATGCCCGAGGGCGTCGAGGACGGCATCCTCAAGGGCCTCTACCGCTTCCAGCAGGCGCAGGACCCGGCGGCGGACGCGGCCAGGCTGCAACTCCTGGCGTCCGGCACCGCGATCCACTGGGCGCTGGACGCGCAGCGGATGCTGGCGCAGGAGTGGGGTGTGGCCGCCGACGTGTGGTCCGCGCCGTCCTGGACCGAGCTGCGGCGCGAGGCCCTGGAGTGCGACGCGGCCCGGCTGCGCGGCGAGGAGCGGGTGCCGTACGTGACGCGGGCGCTGGAAGGCGCGCCGGGTCCCGTGGTCGCGGTCAGCGACTGGATGCGGGCGGTGCCGGACCAGATCGCGCAGTGGGTGGAGCAGGACTGGACGTCGGTGGGCACCGACGGCTTCGGTCTGTCCGACACCCGCGACGCGGCCCGCCGCCACTTCGGGGTGGACCCGCAGTCGCTGGTGGTCGCGGCGCTCGCCGCGCTCGCCCGGCGCGGCGACATCAAGCCCGAGACGGTCAAGGAGGCCGCCGAGCGGTACGGCCTGTAGGGCCGATGGCGGACGGGCGCGGTACGCGTCCCGTCCCGCCCCGACAGCCCTGGTACGGCCGCGCGCGGACCTTCGCACCCCGCGCGGCCGTATCCGCCTCAGAGAATATTCATAGGTTTCAGCAGACGTTTCCGGCCACCCGCGAGTCACCCCGTGCCACCGGCCGCGGCGGCCCTCCGCAGAGCCCGCGAAGCCGCGCGCGGCCCGTACCGTAAGGGCTGTGCGGCGGTACGGGTGCGGTCCGGTGCAACGTGAGAGGTGCGTGAATCGGCTACCGCCCGCTCCCGTCCTGGCCGGAAAGAGATTGCGGGCGCATACAGCTACCGGCTACGTTCCCTCGGATGCCACCAAATCCCAGCCCTCTGACGGCTCCGACCGCCGAGGATTTCCGCGCCTGGCACCGGGTGCAGTCGGCCGCTCTCGCACACGACCGGCCAGGTGAGCCCGTGCTGTCCGCCACCGCCCTCCAGGCGAAGCTGACGACGACGGGGAACCGCAGCAGGCTGCTGCTGTGGCTGGTGCGCAACGCGAACGAGGAGCCGGTGGCCACCGCGACCCTGCGGCTGTTCAGCGAACCGGGGCGCAGCCACCTCGCCGAGGTCAGGATGACCGTCCACCCCGCCTACCGGCGGCTGGGCACCGGCTCGCGGCTGCTGTCCACGGTGACCGAGGCGGCGGCCGAGGCGGGCTGCCGCAGCGTGGTCACCGAGGTCATGGCGGGTACCCCGCACGAGGGATTTCTGGCCACCCGCGACTTCCAGCCGGTCCTGCGGCTGACCTGGCAGCGGCTCGCGCTCGACGACGTACCCGACCGTATCCACAAGCTCCCCGACGTCCCGCACCCCGGCTACCGGCTGACGTCCTGGGACGGCGTCGTCCCCGACGCGCTCGCCGAGAGCTTCGCGGACGCCCGGCGCGCCATGGACGACATGCCGACCGGTGGCATGGACTTCGGCGAGGTGCGCTGGGACGTGGCCGCGGTCCGCGAGGCCGCCGAGGTGATCGCCCGGCGCGGGGAGCGGCTGCTGACGGTGGCCGCGGTGGACGCGCTCGACGGCTCCGTCGCCGGTTACACCGAGCTGGTGATCCCGGCGGAGGGCGCGGGCACCGCCCAGCAGTACGACACGGCCGTGCTCCCCGCGCACCGCGGCCACGGCCTCGGGCTGTGGGTGAAGGCCGAGATGCTGCGCCGGGTACGGGAGGAGTTCCCGCAGCTCACCGCCGTGCAGACGGACAACGCCGACGACAACCGGCACATGCTGGCCCTCAACACCGCGCTCGGCTTCCGGCCGCTGCGCCGCACGGTCGAGTACCAGCTCACCCTCGGTCGGCGCTGACCCCCCGGACCTCGTACAGTGGGCGACCCACCCCGCACGGATGGAGTCCGTAACGACACGGACGCATCCGGGGCACTCCGCGTGCGGGTGCGCGCGGCAACCGGGAAGCTGGACCAGTGATGGACGAGACGGAGTTCTGGGAGATCGTCGACCGTACGCGAGAGGCGGCGGACGGCGATCCGGAGGAGCATGCCGACCTGCTGATCGAGCGGCTGGCCCAGCTCGACCCGGACTCCGTGGTGGACTTCGCCCGGCACTTCGAGACCCGGTTCGTCCGGGCCTTCCGCTGGGACCTGTGGGGCGCCGCCGACATCATGCTGGGCGGCGCGGACGACGAGTCCTTCGACTACTTCCGCTGCTGGCTGATCGGCCAGGGCCGCCATGTCTTCGAGGGCGGTCTGGCCGCACCCGACGACCTGGCCTTCCTCGTCACCGAGTTCGACCCGGAGACGGACGGCGACGCGGAGGATCTGGGCTACGCGGCGGACGAGGCGTACGAGCAGCTCACCGGGGTCCGGCTGCCGGACCTCGAACTCCCGCAGCCGGAGCAGCCGGAGGGCGAGTCGCTGGACATGGACGACGAGCGGGCGATGGCGGAGCGGTATCCGCAGCTGTGGTCGCGCTTCGGCTGAGCCGGCTCTTTCGGTTCTGTCGGCGGGGCTCTGTCGGCGCGGCTCGCCTTTGCCGGCGGGGCTCTGTCGGCCCGGCTCGCCTTTGCCGGCGGGGCTCTGTCGGCGCGGCTCGCCTTTGTCGGCGGGCTCTGTCGGCGCGGCTCTGTCGGCTCAGACCGCCGTGAGGTCGACCGCCCGGCCCATCAGGACGTCGTCCACGTAGGCGCCGTCCAGCAGGAACTCCCCCGGCAGCACGCCCTCCACGGCGAAGCCGACCGACTCGTAGAGCCGCCGGGCCGGGGCGTTGTGTCCCAGCACTCGCAGGGTGATCCGGACGGCGCCCTGCCGCCGCGCCTCGGTGACGGCGGCGTCCATCAGCGTGCGCGCGATGCCGCGCCCGCGCGCCCAGGTGTCGACGGCCAGACCCTGTATCTGCCGCACATGCGCGTTGCAGGCCAGGGCGGTCGGCGGGACCAGCTTGAGATATCCGGCCAGTCGGCCCTCGGCCTCTGCGACCAGGACGTACCGGTGTCCGTCGGGCGAGCTGTAGAAGGCGGCGCCGGGCGCCGGTGCGGGCTGTACGGAGTGCAGCGGGGACCAGGTACGGGCGTCGAGCGCCGCGAGGCCGGAGTCGTCGGCGCGGGTCGCGGGCCGGACGGTCGCTGAGGTCACGCCGGTCACTGTGCCATGGCGCGCCGCGCGCCGGCATCGGACGTCCCGGGCCGTCGGCGGGCACAATGCGAATATGCGTATCGCAGTCACGGGTTCCTCCGGTCTGATCGGCTCCGCCCTGTCCCGCTCGCTCGCCGCGGACGGCCACGACGTCGTACGTCTGGTGCGGCGCGCGCCCGTCGGTCCCGCCGAGGTGCGCTGGGATCCGGCGCGCGGCACGGTCGACACCGCGGGTCTCGAGGGCTGCGAGGCGGTCGTGCACCTGGCGGGCGCCGGGATCGGCGACCGCCGCTGGACCGACAGCCGCAAGAGGGAGCTGGTGGACAGCCGGGTGCTCGGCACCGGCGCCGTCGCGCGGGCCGCCGCCGGGCTCGACACCCCGCCGCGGGTCCTGGTCAGCGCGAGCGCGATCGGCATCTACGGTGACACCGGCGACACGGCCGTCGACGAGGACAGCCCGGTGGGCAGCGGCTTCCTGGCCGAGCTGTGCCAGGAGTGGGAGGCCGCGGCCGATCCCGCCCGCGCGGCCGGCATCCGTACCGTCCACCCGCGTACGGGCCTGGTCGTCGCCAAGGGCGGCGGCGCGTGGGCGCGGCTGTTCCCGCTGTTCAAGGCCGGGCTCGGCGGACGCCTGGGCGACGGGCGGCAGTTCTGGAGCTTCATCGCCCTGCACGACGAGGTGGCCGCCATTCGCTACGCGCTGGACACGGCCGACCTGTCCGGGCCGGTCAACCTCACCGCGCCCGAGCCGCTGACCAACCGTGAGATCACCGCCGAGATGGGGCGCGTCCTGCACCGCCCCACCGTGGCCGCGGTCCCGGAGTCCGTCCTGCGCCTGGTCCTCGGCGAGCTCGCCCAGGACGTCACCGGGAGCCAACGCGTCCGCCCCAAGCGCCTCTTGGACTCCGGCTTCCGCTTCGCCTTCCCCGAATTCGCCCAGGCCGTGACGGCGGCTCTCGCCGAATAGCCGCGAACGCGGCGCCGCGCCGGGCGTCCGGGTGTGCGGCCAGGGGCCGCTGACGGGCCGATACGGACTGCCCGGGGCCGCCGGGAGGCCGGAAGGCCGGCTGGCAACGGCTGGCGGGCGCCTGGGCGGAGAGCGGGCCGCCCCGGCGGCAGGCGGGCCGGATCCGGGTGCGGGCCGGAGACATTCGGCCGGGGGTGCCGAAAAGCGCTGGATAAGGGCTGGAATCTGCGGGTTGCCCCGGCATCAGATGGCTTTGATGAGGGCATGACCTTTACCAGCGTTCTGCGACGCCTCGGGCGTGACGCCGACGTGAGCGGGGATTCGAACCCGACCTCGGGGAGGGGCACAGTGCTCTCACCAGCACGCCGTGACGTCGCGGGAATCGTGGACGTCGTCGTGATCGGCGCAGGAATATCCGGGCTGTCCGCCGCGCATCAACTCATCGGCGGCGGCCTGTCGGTCACCGTCCTGGAGGCCGCCGACCACGTCGGCGGCCGCATGGCCACCGACACGGTGGACGGCTTCCGGCTCGACCGCGGCGCTCACCTGCTCAACACGTCCTATCCGGAACTGCGCCGCACGCCGGGGCTGCGGGGGCTGCCGCTGGCGCCGCTCGCGCCCGGCGCCCTGGTCAGAGCGGACGGGCGCGGCTACCGGGTCGGTGACGCGCGCGGCTCTCGTACCGTTCGCGGCTCGGCCCGTGCCCCGATCGGCTCCACGCTGGACCGGGCCCGGCTCGGCACCACCCTCAACCGCCTTGCCGCGACGCCCGCTTCACGGCTCGCCAGCCGTCCCGAGACGACCGCCGCGCGGGCCCTGAGCGCACGCGGTTTCGCGCCGCGGACCGTCGAGGGCTTCGTACGGCCGCTGCTGGCCGCCCTGTTGTGCGACCCGGAGCTGCAAACCTCAAGCCGCTGCGCCGACTTGGTGCTGCGCGGCTTCGCCCGTGGCCGTACGTGCCTGCCCGCGACGGGCGCGGCGTCCGTACCGCAGCGGCTCGCCGCGGGGCTCCCGCCGGGCGCGGTACGGCTCGGCACGCGCGCGGTGCGGGTCGCCGTCAACTGCGTGCAGACCGAGGACGGCACCGAACTGCCCTGCCGGGCCGTGCTGGTGGCCACCGGGGCGCGGGCCGCGGCCGAACTCCTGCCGGGGCTGCGGGTGCCGTCCTTCCACGAGGTCACCGTCCTGCACCACGCGGCGCCCGTCCCACCCGTACGCGAGCCGGTGCTCGTCCTCGACGCCGACCGCATGGGGCCCGTCTCGCACACTCTCCCGGTCAGTGAGATCGACCCGAGCCGGGCGCCGGCCGGGCGCGCCCTCGTCACGTCCGTCGTCCTCGGGCCGCCGCCCGACGGGGCGGGCGACAAGACCGTCCGCGCTCACCTCGCCGAGCTGTACGAGACCTCCACCGACGCGTGGGAGCTGCTCGCCGTCCACAACGATCCCGAGGCCGTGCCGGCCATGCCCGCGCCCCACGATCTGCGGCGTCCCGCCCGGCTCCTCGACGGTCTCTACATCTGCGGTGCCCACCGCACCACCAGCACTCCCCAGGGCGCCCTTCTCTCCGCCCGCCGCGCCGCCCACAGCATCCTCCGCGACGCCGTCCCCCACCCCGCCGACACCCCCACCCCCCAGGCCGCCTAGCCCTTACCGGCCGGTGGACCGGACACAACCGAACCGCCCCGCCAGGGCCGGTGGTGACCTGCGGCAGCATCGTGGCTGGCCGCGCAGTTCCCCGCGCCCCTCAAAGACCGGCTCACCGCCCAGCCGAAGAACGGCCCGCCCCGCCAGGGGCGCTGGGGGCACCTCCCGGCCGAAGGCTGGGGGAGGAACTGCGCGAGCAACCCACCACCGGCCGGTGGACCGGACACAACCGAACCGCCCCGCCGAGGCGGGGTGAACGTCAGGGGACCGCGCCCCTGGGGGGCACCCACCTGCGGGAGGTGGGTAAGGGACCGCGACCGGAGGTCGTCATGGGGCGACCAGCCCCAAGGCGACGGCGCGGTCGCGGAAGGCGCGAACGGCCGCGGCATCGCGATACGGCTCAAGGCGCCGCCCGAAATCCCGCACGTACTCGACGGCGCGAGCCGACCGCATCTCGGTGGCCTGCTGCATGACCTCGATGCCGAGAGCACAGGCGACGTCCACCTCCCCGAGCCCGAGGCGAGCGGAAGCGAGCACGGTGCGGCAGAAGAGCCGGCTGCGGGCGTACGCGGGTGCGCGGAGCTGGAGGGAGCGCTCGGCGTGCTGCGCGGCGGCCCGGTGCAGTTGGAGGTCCCGGTGGCAGTGCCCGAACTCGTCGGCGAGCTGGGCCTCGTCGAAGAAGCGCGCCCAGGAGGGCACCTCGTCACCGGAGCGGGCCGCCCCGAGCGAGCGTTCGGCCCGCGCGAGCGCCGCGGAACACGCCCGGATCTCGCCGAGCAGCCCGTGCCCGCGCGCCTCGGCACTGTGCAGCAGGGCCTGGACGACGGCGGGCGCGCCGGAGCCGACGCCCTGCTGGGCGACCCGGGCGAGCTGGACGGCCTCGCGGCCGTGCCCGAGGTAGACGGCCTGGCGGCTCATGGTGACGAGCACGTAGCCGCCGTAGACCCGGTCCCCCGCGGCCTGCGAGAGCCGTAGCGCCTGGACGAAGTAGCGCTGCGCGAGCCCGTGCGCGCCGATGTCGTACGACGTCCATCCGGCGAGCCGGGTGAGGTCGGCGACGGAGGAGAACAGGCGGCGGCCGAGTGCCTCGCCGTAACTGCCGCGCAGCATCGGCTCGGCCTCGTGCTCCAGGTAGCGGACGAGGGCCTGGCGGGCGTGGCCGCCGCCGTACGCGTGGTCGAGCCCCCGGAAGAGGTCGCCGACGGCGCGCAGGGCCGCGATGTCACCGGCCCCGACCTTGGCGCGGGGCGGCCCGGCCTTGGCGGCGAGCCCCGGCCCCGGCGCGGGTCCGGGCGCGGCGGACGGCGGGAGCCCCAGAGGGCCGGGGCCGCGGCTCTGCGCGGGCACCCGTAGCGGCGCGGCGTCGGCGCCCCGCGCGACCCTCTCGTCGGCGCGGCCGATCAGCCAGTCGCGGCTGGGCACGACGAGCCCGGCCGCGGTGAAGGCGATCTTCCGCAGCTCCGTCTGGTTGCCGGTGTCCTTGCGCCACAGGCCGCTGACGATGTCCACCGCCTCGTCGGGCGATCCGGCGAATTCGAGGCCCGCGTAGACCGGCGCGCACGCGTCGAGCCCGAGGTCCTGGGCGGACAGCCGGCGGCCGAGCCGTTGGGTGAAGACCTCGGCGATCAGCGCGGGTGTGGTGCCGCGTGGCTGCTGGCCGCGCAGCCAGCGGGTCACCGAGGTCTTGTCGTACCGCAGGTCGAGGCCGTGCTCTATGCCGAGCTGGTCGACCCGGCGGGCGAGCCCCGCGTTGGAGAAGCCTGCCTCCGCGATCAACGAGGCGAGTCTGCTGTTGGGACGGGTCGGGGTTCGCTGCGTGGAACGGTCCGTCATCGGCAGTGCGGTCCACTTCCTGGGACTGGGGAGGTAACCGGAACGGCGTGAATGTAACGGTCGGTACCGGGAAGCTCACCGTAAGACCTCGTTATTCGCCCGAATGGGCGATAAGGGCCCTCAAGGATCGGTAAACCGCCCCGACCGGTCGGAGGCACCGTGCTATGGCGCCGCCCTCAAGCCCATCCCCACAGGGCGGGAAGGTTCGGCCCCGCTCGGGCCCCACGGACCCGCCGCCGTACAGTGGCAGAGGCGCGAAACAA
Source organism: Streptomyces sp. NPDC008139 (assembly GCF_042957025.1). Lineage (NCBI taxonomy): Bacteria > Bacillati > Actinomycetota > Actinomycetes > Kitasatosporales > Streptomycetaceae > Streptomyces > Streptomyces sp. NPDC008139. The sequence continues at coordinate 24,047 of NZ_JBIBHM010000009.1, read as the reverse complement.
GCACCGCCGGGCACGCAGAGGAGTGGTCATGGGGTTTCCGCAGGACGCCGCGCGGACGGACGAGCTGCGCTTCGTCCACCTGGGGTTCGGGGCCGACGCCGTCGAGTACACCGAGGCGTGGCAGGAACAGCGCCGGGTGCACGCCGCACGCGTCGAGGACGAGATCCCCGACACCTGCCTGCTCCTCGAACACCCGCCGGTCTACACGGCGGGACGCCGTACGACCGACAGCGAGCGCCCACTGGACGGCACACCCGTGGTCGACGTGGACCGCGGCGGCAAGATCACCTGGCACGGCCCCGGCCAGCTCGTCGGCTACCCGATCCTGAAGCTGCCGCGCCCGGTGGACGTGGTCGCGCACGTACGCCGTCTGGAAGAGGCGCTGATCCGTACCTGCGCCGAATTCGGTCTGGAGACCACGCGCGTGGAGGGCCGCAGCGGGGTGTGGGTGCTCGGTGACCCGGTGGCGGACCGCCCGGCGGTCAACGGCCTGACCCTCGACCTCGACCCGCGGGTGGGAGCGGGCTCCTCCTCGTCGAGGGGGGGCGAGGACAGCGAGTTCGACCCGCGGCTGAACGGCCCCGAGTACGCGCCCTCCAACGCCGGGCAGCGCCGCGAGGACCGCAAGCTCGCCGCGATCGGCATCCGCGTCGCCAAGGGCGTGACGATGCACGGCTTCGCGATGAACTGCGACCCGGACAACACCTGGTTCGACCGGATCGTGCCCTGCGGCATCCGCGACGCGGGCGTCACCTCGCTCTCCAACGAACTGGGCCGCGACATCGGCGTCACCGAGGTGCTGCCGGTGCTGGAACGGCACCTGGCGGACGTCCTGGGCACGGTCGTACCGCTGCCGCGGGCCGTATAGCCGGGGCACTGGACCGTATTGCCGGGGCCGTGGGCCGTACGACGGGGGCTCGCGGGCCGTACCGCCGGCCGCACAACCGGGGGCGTACGGCCGGGGCCGGTGGCCGTACCGCCGGGCCTCGGCGGTAGCAGGTATCCGGCCGGGAATGCGGCTACGACACGGCTGGTTGCTTCCAGAGGAAGCCGCACGGATCAAGCCGTACGAATCACGGGCGTACTCTGGTGTTCGCCGAAGAATCGAAGCTTTAGGGAGCCGGTCGTGTCCGCAGTCGCACCCGACGGACGCAAGATGCTGCGCCTGGAGGTCCGCAACAGCCAGACCCCCATCGAGCGCAAGCCCGAGTGGATCAAGACCCGCGCCAAGATGGGCCCCGAGTACACGCAGATGCAGAAACTCGTGAAGAGCGAGGGGCTGCACACGGTGTGCCAGGAGGCCGGCTGTCCCAACATCTACGAATGCTGGGAGGACCGCGAGGCGACCTTCCTCATCGGCGGCGACCAGTGCACGCGGCGCTGCGACTTCTGCCAGATCGACACGGGCAAGCCGCAGGCGCTCGACCGTGACGAGCCGCGCCGCGTCGGCGAGTCCGTCGTCACGATGGACCTCAACTACGCCACGATCACCGGCGTCGCCCGCGACGACCTGGAGGACGGCGGCTCCTGGCTGTATGCGGAGACCGTCCGGCAGATCCACGCCATGACGGCGGCGCGCGAGGGCGGCCACACCAAGGTCGAGTTGCTCATCCCCGACTTCAACGCCGAGCCCGCGCAGCTCGCCGAGGTCTTCGGCTCCCGCCCCGAGGTGCTCGCGCACAACGTCGAGACGGTGCCGCGGATCTTCAAGCGGATCCGCCCCGGCTTCCGCTACGAGCGCTCCCTCGAAGTGATCACCCGCGCCCGCGAGGCCGGTCTGGTCACCAAGTCCAATCTGATCCTGGGCATGGGCGAGGAGCGCGAGGAGATCAGCCAGGCCCTCCAGGACCTGCACGACGCGGGCTGCGAGCTGATCACCATCACGCAGTACCTGCGGCCGTCCGTGCGGCACCACCCCGTGGAGCGCTGGGTGAAGCCCGCGGAGTTCGTGGAGCTGAAGGAGGAGGCCGAGGAGATCGGCTACGCGGGCGTCATGTCCGGGCCGCTGGTCCGTTCCTCGTACCGCGCCGGGCGGCTCTTCCAGCAGGCCGTGGACAAGCGACTGCGGGAGGGCGAGCGGCTGGCCGTGGGCCCGGTCGCGGCGCCCTCCGTATGACTCCGGCCGTGACCCCCGTCATGGCCCTGTTCCGACCCTCGGTTCCGACCCTCGCCGTGTGAGTCCGCTCACCGCCGACGACGCCCCGCCGGGCGAGTGACCTGGCGGGGCGCCGTGCTGCCGGACTGAGGCTTTCATGCGAGATTGACCGAGTGGTCACCGACTGGTAACACGGTGTGGCGACCCTGGTGTCACGCACGGGGTTCTTCGAGCCACCGGCGCTTGCCCGCATCACGCGCGTCATCACGTACTGCCCCGCACAGCACCGCTCCACGTATCGCTTTACGTACCGCCCCGCTTTACGTACCGCCCCGCTTTACGTACCGCCCCGCACCTTCCTGCTCCCAGCTCTCAGCTCTCAGCTCTCAGCCGCATATGAGGGGGACGCCATGCCGTCCGAGTCCGTGCACATCCGTCCGGCCCTGGCGCTGCGCGCCGTGGAGTCCTTTCTGCTGCGCGGTGGGCAGCAGACAGCCCGCCGTAACGCCTGGGCAGCCGTCGTCGAGGACCGCCGCAGGGCCCGCGACCGGCGGGAGGCGCAGCACGAGATGGACGCCCTTGTGAGCGCCGCACGGGGAAGCGCCCTCAACGACTGAGCGGGCACCCCCCTCGCGTATCCTGAGCGGCATGGCGAGGAAGGAAACACCCGAGAACCCCGAGAATTCTGGACGACTGAAGCAGATCGTCCAGACCTACAAGATGACCAGGCAGGCCGACCCCAAGGTCGGGCTTGTCGTTGCGGCTGTGGGAATCGTCACCTTCGGTGTCATCCTCGCCCTCGGCTTCTTGATCGGTCACCCCATCTACGCAGGCATCCTTGGCTTCCTGCTGGCCTTCCTCGCGATGGCGGTCATCTTCGGCCGCCGGGCCGAGAAGGCCGCGTTCGGGCAGCTCGAAGGCAAGCCGGGCGCCGCTGCGGCCGTTCTGCAGAATGTCGGACGCGGCTGGACCGTCACCCCGGCCGTCGCGATGAACAAGAGCCAGGACGTGGTGCACCGCGCCGTCGGCAAGGCCGGTGTCGTCCTGATCGGTGAAGGCAACCCGAACCGCGTGAAGGGCCTGCTGGCCGCCGAGAAGAAGAAGGTCAACCGGGTCGTCTTCGACGTGCCGGTGCACGACTTCATCGTCGGCAACGGCCCGGACGAGCTGTCGCTGAAGAAGGTGCGCACCACGCTGCTGAAGCTGCCGCGCGTGCTGTCCGGCCCGAAGACGACCGAGGTGAACGACCGGCTGCGGGCGCTCGGGGATCTGATGAGCAACATGCCGATCCCGAAGGGCCCGATGCCCAAGGGGATGCGGATGCCGAAGGGCCGCTAGGCGGTCGGGGCACGGAGGTCGTTGTACGAAGGGGGTCCGGGGGCAGCGTCCCCGGACCCCCTTTTTGTGTCTTCGGCTGGGTCAGATCCGTACCTGTACGGACTTGGCGGCCTTGTCGTGCAGGCCGCGGGTGTCGCGGTCCCAGATGACGGCGGGGACGACGAGCAGCAGCAGCGCCGTACGGATGACGACGGCGACGGCTCCCAGACGGCCGCCGTCGAGGCGTACGACGCGCAGGCCCATCAGCCGCTTGCCCAAGGTGGTGCCGACGGTCAGCAGCAGGACGACGCTGACCACGCCGAAGACGACGAGTGTCCAGGTATTGGACTTGCCGGCGTCACGGTGCGCGATCAGGCCGTATGCGATCAGCAGACAGAGGAACCAGTCGATGAAGAGCGCCACGACGCGGCGCCCCACCGGCGCGATGGAACCCGGCCCGTTCTCCGGCAGTCCGAGGCGCTGCCCGCGGTAGCCGAACTCCACGCCCATCTGCTCGGCGGCGGCACCCGGGCCCGACAGCCACGATCCGATTGCATCCCTGTTGTCCACCCGACCACGGTAACCCGGCACCGTCCGCGGCCCTACAGCGCGGTCGCGGACGGGGCCTTCCGGACGCCCACCCGTACGGCGCTGCCCGGGTGTCGCCCCGGCGTCGCGGTTAACGCCTCGGAAACAAATGGGTCATGCTGGAGAAATCCCTGATCCCTATGGTCGGGGCAGTGTGCGCCACCGCACTGGCGCGCCTCGAGTTGCCAACCCGACCCGTGGGGCCGGGCCTAGGAGGAGTGGGATGTTCCAGAACGCCGACGACGTCAACCGGTTCATTACGGACGAGGACGTGAAGTTCGTCGACGTCCGGTTCTGTGACCTGCCCGGCGTCATGCAGCACTTCACGGTCCCGGTCTCGACGTTCGACCCGACCGATGAGCTTGCTTTCGACGGCTCGTCGATCCGCGGCTTCCAGGCCATCCACGAGTCGGACATGGCGCTGCGCGCCGACCTCTCGACGGCCCGCGTGGACCCGTTCCGCCGGGACAAGACGCTCAACATCAACTTCTTCATCCACGACCCGATCACCGGCGAGGCGTACAGCCGTGACCCGCGGAACGTGGCGAAGAAGGCCGAGGCGTACCTCACCTCCACCGGCGTCGCCGACACCGCGTACTTCGGCCCCGAGGCCGAGTTCTACGTCTTCGACAGCGTCCGCTTCCAGACGTCGGCGAACGAGTCCTTCTACCACATCGACTCCGAGGCCGCGGCCTGGAACACCGGTGCGGTCGAGGACAACCGCGGTTACAAGGTCCGTTACAAGGGCGGCTACTTCCCGGCCCCGCCGGTCGACCACTTCGCCGACCTGCGCGCCGAGATCTCCCTCCAGCTGGAGGCCTCCGGCCTCCAGGTCGAGCGCCAGCACCACGAGGTGGGCACCGCGGGCCAGGCGGAGATCAACTACAAGTTCAACACGCTGCTCGCCGCGGCCGACGACCTGATGCTCTTCAAGTACATCGTGAAGAACGTCGCGTGGCGCAACAACAAGACCGCGACCTTCATGCCCAAGCCGATCTTCGGTGACAACGGCTCCGGCATGCACGTCCACCAGTCGCTGTGGCAGGGCGGCACACCGCTCTTCTACGACGAGCAGGGTTACGCGGGCCTGTCCGACATCGCCCGCTACTACATCGGCGGCATCCTCAAGCACGCGCCGTCGCTGCTCGCCTTCACCAACCCGACGGTGAACTCGTACCACCGCCTGGTCCCCGGCTTCGAGGCCCCGGTCAACCTGGTCTACTCGCAGCGCAACCGGTCCGCCGCGATGCGCATCCCGATCACGGGTTCCAACCCGAAGGCCAAGCGCGTCGAGTTCCGCGCCCCGGACCCGTCCTCGAACCCGTACCTCGCCTTCTCCGCCCTCCTCCTCGCGGGCCTCGACGGCGTCAAGAACAAGATCGAGCCCGCCGAGCCGATCGACAAGGACCTCTACGAGCTCGCCCCCGAGGAGCACGCGAGCGTCCCCCAGGTCCCCACCTCGCTCCCCGCCGTCCTCGACGCCCTCGAGGCCGACAACGAGTACCTCCAGGCCGGCGGCGTCTTCACCTCCGACCTGATCGACACCTGGATCGACTACAAGCGCACCGCCGAAATCGCCCCGATCCAGCTCCGCCCGCACCCCCACGAGTTCGAGCTCTACTTCGACATCTAAGCCCGGGGTTACGCTCAGCTGCGACTGTCACCGATAGATGCCCTCTGAGCTGCGAAAACAGCTCTCAGCGTCTCTCGCTGATCCTCACCCGTCCTCGTCCTCATGTGTAATAAATGTGGAACGGGACGCGAATTAGCTGACCACTCATCAGCTGACAGGGCCTCACAGGCGCCCCGTCACCTCCCTCACGGAGCGTGACGGGGCTCCTGTGCGTCGCCCAACTGAGGGCCTGCCGCCGACGCTCTCGCCGGACCCCCGCAACTGCGGGACGGACGGCGGCCGGGGACAACGGTGTGTAGGCCGAAGACGCTTCACCCCCGCACCTGCGGGATGGACAGGCCGTGATACTTCTCCCACCAGCTTGCCCCCGGTTCACCCCCGCGCCTGCGGGACGGACAGCCGGGAGGCGCGCTGCTCGGCGAGATCGATCGGTTCACCCCCGCGCCTGCGGGACGGACTCCCTGCCGGGGACGTTGGCGGCCAGCGCGAACGGTTCACCCCCGCGCCTGCGGGACGGACAGGGCCGCGTACGTGGCGAACTGGTCCGAGTTCGGTTCACCCCCGCGCCTGCGGGACGGACGCCCTGGACTCCCTGCACCGCGCCCAAGAGGTGCTGTTCGGGGTCACTGGTGGAGTGCTCGGAGCGGGCCAGCCGCTCGACCTGGGCACGGACGTTCCATACGGTCCACGTCGCCCGCTCTTCGGCAACGGCGGCGACGGCGCGCACGGCCAGGGCGTCGACATCCGCCTCGTACGTTTCCTGGTCCGCCGTTTCAAGTGCTGATCGCGGAGCGGGAGGCACGGCGTCCATCAGGCGCTGAACAGCCTCGGGGCCGAAGGCGTCCGTGAGCGATCCGCGCCATGCCGCGCGCATCTCGGCCAGCGACGGGCGGCCTTCTTGCCCTCGCGCGTGTCCAGGTTGGCCTGCCGCGCCAGTTGATGCGCGACTCCCTTGGACGGGTCACGGCCGTGCTCAGCCCGGTAGGTACGGAGCAGTTGCTCGTAGCGGGCTTCGATCTCGGTACGCCGGGAGGAGAAGTGCGTGATGAACTCGCCGGGGACTCCGGTGATCTCCCGTACGGGTTCGCGCCCCGACGTGCTCGGGCGGTCGGTGAACGTGACACCGAGGCGGCCCGACAGCTCGACCTCGAACCGCGAGTTGTAGAACTCGCTCGCCGCCGCCGTCATCGCGTACAGCGCTCGGGCGTCCAGCGAGCGCCACTTCCCGTCGACGCCCTGGACCTTGCTGGAGACGGCGACATGGGTGTGAAGGTTGGGGTCGCCCGCCCTGGAGTCGTAGTGATCAAAAGCCGCTGCGATCAGACCCTTCGTCTCGATCTGCGCCTGCCCCGTACTACCGGTCCGGGTGAACGCGGCATGCTCCTCCAGCAGCTCGAACGCCGCATCCCGAGCTGCCTCGTGGGCCTGCCGCACGGCGGCCCGGACGTTCTCGCGGTCGTCCAAGGCCCACAGCACAGCCGCTGGCTTGACCGGCGCGAAGACGACGTCGAACCCCGCCACCGCGGCACGCTGCCGGGTGGACTCCTCCCGCTGGATCTTCTTGACCTCAGCCCGCGTTGGATCGCGCCGCGCCTGCTCCATGTGGGTGGCCAGGCGCTGAGCGACGCGCCCCTCGAACGGCGCCAGCGCCTGGTACTGCGGGAACGCGCGGCCAAGCTTCGCGGCGTCGATGGCGGCAGTCCGCACAGCTTCGAGCTGGTGATCACTCACGTCCGCGCGAACGTTGGCTGCCAGGTATGCCTCGATGATCCGGTCCGCCTCCGGGTGCTGGCCCAGGCCGAACAGGTGACGCATCTGGCTCCCGGTGACGGTCTGTTCGTGCAGGTCCAGCAGCGGGGCACCCCGGCCGATCCACTGTCCCGGAGGGTTCCCCTGGGCCGTGTAGTAGTCGGCCGCCGACTGGCCCGCCTGACGTGGCACGTCGCCGCCCGCGATCTGCCGCGTCAGGTAGGTGTATCCCGTCCCGGACGTGAGCTTGTGGATGGTCATCATCGCGGCGAACACCCGACCAGTGAATTCCATCCGAGCCGGGGAAACGACGCTATTCGCGCTCCGCTGACTCGCTCCTCCCTGATCACACGAGCACCTTAGCCCCGCGCAGCGGGCCATGCTCAGAATATCTGCAAGGGGTGTCTGGGATCTCATGTGTGAGCTGATCGATGCAGGTCAGGCGGCTCAGAATTGGCTGCCGCCGAGTCTCTTCACTGCTTCACCTCTCAGCGGCTCTCGCTATTTCTCATATTCTCCCCATAGGCACTACGAGGGGTTTGCCATCAGGGATTTCTCCGTTATGGTGCCGCCATGAGTGGACGAATTTCCGCCACCCGCGCCACAGCGCTTCGGGCGGCACAAGAGGCAAGGCCGATCTGATCGCCCGCGACACCGCCGGCGTCCTGTACTTCTACAAAGGCACGGGCAGCGCCGCCGGGCCGTTCGCCACGCGCGTCCAGATTGGCTCCGGCTGGAGCGTCTACGACTCCATGACCGGGGTGGGCGACTGGAGCGGCGATGGCAAACCGGACCTGGTCACTCGTGACACGAACGGCCAGCTCTACCTCTACCAAGGCACCGGGAGCGCCCCAGGAGTATGGGCGCCCAAGGCCCAGGTGGGAACTGGCTGGAACCGCTACGACCTGCTCTTCTGACACTCTCTCAGTGGCCCGCGGTGCGGCAGCCGTCCCGGTTCCGGGGCGGTGAGCCGTACCGCGGGGCTCAGAGGGATCGCTTTCCACGCGCACGTCACGGGGAAGCCAATCGCACCTGGAAGATTCAGCCGGTGAACTCGACCCACTGAGCAGCCTCATCGGCACTTACCGGCGGCCCCCACATGAGAGCACCGTTCCACAAACCGGGCTTTGCGCCATCACTGATCGCAGGAGTCTCAAGGAGATCCGCCATCTCTTCCAGGTAGACAGACAGCGACTCAAATCTCACGCTGCGCTCCCCGTACCCGCTCCAATAACGGATCTTTCCCGTCTCGGCATCCAGCAGCAAACCCGACGTAAAATCAGAAGCACCGTAGGTACAAATCGGAATCCAGGCTGGCCGCCAGAGCAAGAGCTCCTCACTGCCTGTCTCGTGCTGTTGTGTTAAGAGCATGCGGTAGACCTCGATGATTCCATCAAAGCGCATCGGAGCCCATTCCCCCAGCATGAAGGAAACGTACCTGCCCGACTCCGCTGACACACCCGCAGTGAGCCGCCACCATGCCTTCAAATCCGGCGGGATACGCACACCAACCGCCTACTGAAAGACGGTGATCGCATCCTCCGAAGCTCCAGATTGAAGGACCTCATAAGTTGCTGGAGCATTCCGGTGAAGCCAGGACTCGATGCGCTGCCACGCATCAGTCACTTGCCTCTCGACGATCGCCTGAGCGTTTGGGTCCATCGTGAGACTCTCCCCCTGGTCAGTGACTCGACATATCGTTCCGTCACGCCTACACCATGACTGCCCATCCTGTCACCGTTCCCCACGGCCATGAAAAGCCCGTCGAGCCTGTTGCCGATCTCGTCCGGCGTCCCGGACGCCCGAGGGTGCATCTCTCTCCCGGCCGCAATACCGACTCCCGCCTCCTTGGCGTCTCCCTTCGGTCGACTGCCGTTTGCGGCGCTGAAGACCTCTGGTCCCGGAGCCCGCCAACCCCTGTTCCGCACCCGGATGACGTCAGGCTCGCCTACGCGACCTTCTGGCGGGCGAGTTCCTGTGCTCGCTCATAAACTTCGCGTGCCTGATGGTTCTTGAGATAGGGGCGGAGTCGGCGCCTGAGGGCGCTGAAGTGCTCATCAGCACGCGACGAGGAGAGGCGCTCATAGTCGTCAAGGAAGTTGGACCAAGTGGCGCAGGACGCCTCCAAATAGCCAACCTCAAGCTGCCGTTGCGCGAGCAAGCCATTGGCGTGAGCCCGTCCCTGCTTCTCGATCGGAGGCCGGACGCGGTTGGAGTCCTGCATGGCCTCGATGGACCCGGGCACATCACCGAGGGCGTAGAGCACGCTGGACACGTGGAAAAAGTATGCGGCCTGGTCGTAACCACCAATGGCGTCACGGCGGTTGTCCGCCTTCGAAAGCGCTGTCTGCGTTTCCGCGAGGCGCGAGAAAGCGAGGCGCTTGTCTTTGACGAGCGCCGCGCCTTGCGCCTGTTGTCCGGTGAGGAACGCTTGGAGACGCGGACCTGCTTTCGGCGCCGCCTCCGCGGCCGAGTCAGCGAGTTCCAACGAGCGCTTCCCGTGCTTGAGGTTGGCGGCCTGGAGCGACATGCCGCGAAGGGTACGGCAGTAGGTGATGTGATCCTCGGCATCCGCGGCCAGGTGCAGTGCCTGCACGTAGTACTGCTGCCCGAGCCCGTGTTCTTTCTCGTACATGGCCATCCAGCCTGTGAGGTACACGAGGTCGGACGCGGCGGCGAGCATGTCCTTGCGTACCGCCTCGGACGCATCGGCCCGCAGATACGGCGCGACCGTGTTCACAAGGAACGCCGCAGCCATCGGGCGGGCATGCCCCCCGCCAAGCTCATCGAGAATGTCCGCGATGCGATTGGTCATCGTCCGGACGGTAGCAACCTCGCCCGCTCCGATCCGCGTCGCACGTCCACTCGCGTGAGCCTCGGAACGGCCCGCCAGGTCGACGTAGGCCGGAATCGGCAGCGCGGCTGCATAGAGCGTCGTCGTGAAGAACTTGCGGCGAGAGGGGTCCATGTCTTCTCTCCCAATGGTGACCAGTCCCTCCACAGTGTCCTCGGGCATGGCCAGCGCGGCGAGAGTCGCTGTTTCGGCCACTGAGGGCGGTAAACCGGCTTCGACATGGGTGACCGGCCGGCCCAGGCGCCGGGCGAACGCCTCCAAGATCAACGGACGCCATTTCGCCTGTGGCCGCGTGCCGGAGAGCCACTTGTTCACATTGCTCTTGTCACAGCTCACCGGAACGCCCGCTTCAGCCGCAGCACGGTTCACTGCTGCGGCCAATTCAACCTGAGACCAACGGGCCTCGCTCAAAAGAGCTCTGAGGCCTTCGTTCGGCTCGTGTTCAGCCATGCTGCCACTCTCCGAGGGTGGACGAACTTTCCACGCTTTCCACTTCGCAAGCCGCTTCAACGGTACCGCTCTGCGTGCGCACACGGTTGCGTAGTGCGTGCAGGCAGTCATCGCGAGCGGCACCCCCGCTCGCGGCACCGGAGAGCACACGGAGGGTAGCGATGGCCAGCATGTACGTCCACCAGACCAGGCTGGGCTTGGCTTGCGAGCCCTCTGCCGTCCGGTACGCCCGTGAGCACGCGATGGACATATCGATGCGATGGGAACTGCCGCGCGACGTGGTGAGCGATGCCGCCTTGATCGTCGATGAGTTGGTCGCCAACGCGGTCCGCCACACGGGTGGCGCGGCCGAGCCGTTCGATCCCGCTCACGGGCAGCCCAAGGTTGGCTGGTGCTCCCTCACCATGTGGATCTCCTCGCACCAGCTCGCGATCGCGGTCTACGACGAGAGTCGGAACCCTCCCTTGCTGCGACCGCCGTCCGACGACTCGGAGGACGGCCGCGGTTTGCACCTCGTGGCCGGACTCACCGAGGGCCGCTGGGGCTTTCAGCTCGCCGTCGACCGGCCGGGAAAGCTCGTCTGGGCCAAGCTCCAGTTGCCCGCCGACGCTTCGGCACTCGGCCGTGCTTCCAACGGACCGTCCGGCGGCGGTCACCTCCAGCCGCTACTACGGGAGCCGGCCCGGCCTGGTTGGCGGGCGGTGGCATCGGCATGAGCACGCCAGTATTCGCCCCATACGACGACGCCGTCACGGTCCGAATTCTGCGGTTACTGCGCAGCTCGGCGGGGACGGACAGGATGGACGAGCCCCCGCTACTGGGGACCGTCCTGGACGACCTCGAAGCGGCGCTCGGGGAGTTCTCCGGCCCCTCCGAGGAGGAGATTTCCGGTCTCGAAGTGCGCCTGTCGCGTGCGTTCGATCGGTTTCTGATCATGGCTCAGCAGATTTATCCTCCGATGAGCCCGGAGCCGGCGGCACGAGTTCACCGCCTTGCTGAGGAAGCCGATTCCAGTGGCGCTGCACACGGTCTGGGTTACGTACGGCGTCTCGCGCTCACCGTCCAGGATCTGCTCGACCACTGCTGTGTGGGCTACCCGCCGAGCCGGAGCCCGTAGGGGCCGAGGCCAAGGCGCCCCGGCTCTGTGCCGATCCGGACGAGCATCCGGCGTCGAAGCCCAGTCGTCTCCGGCATTTCTCGCCGCAAGAAGACGACCTTTGAAATCGCATACGCGGGCCCGGAGCACCAGCTTTTACGAATGGAGACAACTATCAGCGAGGAACGAAACTCGGCGGTCATCGCCGCCGAGGATCGTGGTCGGCAGCCCGCGCCCTGGAGTACGCCGGGGGCCTGGACGATCACCACCGTCAACGGTTTCACCACATCCGGCTACCTTCCCGCCTGGGCCGAGGACGATCCCAGCGAGATCGACGTCCCGATGGATGCACTCGCGCTGCGGCTCACCGAGATCGGCCACCGTGCCCTGTACGAGGGCCAGATCGTGGGCATGGCGACCTGGCCCTCCACGAGCCAGGTCGAGGAGGAGGCCGTCTTCGAAGCCGCGATCGATTGCAACCCCTACGACCCGGACCCCGCCCAGCGCGAACCGGTCGTCAACATCCACATCGTTCCCGGACGGTGGATCCCCGGCCTCGACCCCGACGGCGTCGCCGACGTCGCCACCAAGCTCCGCGCCCAGGCCGACCTCCTCACCGACGTGGTTCGGCCCGCGCTCATCGCGGCCCGCGAGGACTGGTCCGCCCACCATCCCGGCAGAAGCTGAGCGCCTTGCTGAAAGCCCACGATTCACCGAGAGGAAATCCCGTATGGACGGCGTCCCAGACGTGACGACCAACATCGACCGACCCACCGAGGCAGAGCAGCAGTTGCGCGATGCCTTGGTGCAGCAACTCATCGAGCTCGGCGCGGCGCGCAGCCCGAGGGTCGCGGACGCCTTCCGTACCGTCCGTCGGCACTTGGCCACCCCCGAGGCGGACATGGCCAGGACGTACCAGGCCGAAGTCGCGACGGTGACCAAGACCGACGAGCACGGAGTCGATGTCAGTTCGGTGTCCGCGCCTCGCATCCAGGCGATGCAGATCGAACAGGCCGACATCGATCCGGGAATGACCGTGCTGGAGATCGGCTCCGGCGGCCCCAACGCCGCCTACCTCGCGGAGATGGTCGGCGAGAACGGCCGTGTCGTCACGATGGACATCGACTCCGAGGTGACGGACCGCGCCACGGACTTCCTCAAGGCCACCGGCTACCGGAACGTCACCGTCGTCACCGCCGACGCGGAGCGCGGAGCACCGGACCACGCGCCGTTCGACCGTATCGTCGCCACCGTCCAGGCCACCGACGTCCCGCCGGCCTGGATCGAGCAGCTCCGCGAAGGCGGGCGCCTCGTGGTACCGCTGCGGATGCGCGGCATGACCCGCACGGTCGCCTTCGTGCGTGACGGCGACCGGCTCGTCAGCGACGGGTTCGAGCTGTGCGGATTCGTGCCCATGCAGGGCGTCGGAGAGAACCGGGTGCGCCTGGCGGTCCTTCACGACGTGGAGGGCGAAGAGGTCGGTCTCCGTCTGGACGGGCACGCCGAGCCGGACACTGCCGCTCTCGCCCACGCCCTCACGACGCCGCGGGCCACCGAGTGGTCGGGGGTGACGCTGGCCGGTGACGAGTCCAACGAACATCTGGACCTGTGGCTGATGACCGCCTTGGACAACCTCCCCCTGTTGGCCGCGAAGCCCGGGGCGCGTAAGCGCGGGCTCGTGACCTCGGCCTCGCCTCTCGGCATTCCCGCGCTCGTCGACGGCGGCAGCTTCGCCTACCGGACGGTGCGCGCCACCGACGCGGAGGACCGCTACGAGCTGGGCGCGATCGGGCACGGCCCGCACGGACGGCAGCTCGCCGAGCGCCTGGCCGAGGAAATCCGCATCTGGGACCGCGACCACCGCGGCGACCGGGCGCACATCGAGGTCTACCCGGCGGGTACGCCGGACGACCGCCTTCCCGCCGGCGGCCGACGCATCGAGCGACGGCACTCGCGGATCACGATCACCTGGCCGTAGGCCAGGCAGCACATCCCTACAACCTCCCAGGAGGAGAACGAGATGGCACCGCAGATCACCCACACATCGGGCACCGTCCTCAAGGCGGCGACGGACTTCCACGCCGACGGCGGGGACTTCGACCTGAACATCGAGACGATCGCCTCGGCTCCGGTCCTCGGCTCACTGCTGAACGACACCAGCGACAACTGCACCGCCACGTGCGCCTCCGCCTGTTCGAACAGCACCTGCATCGGCGGCTGATCCGACAAGGCGTCAACACCCGCGGTCGACCAGGCGCTTGGGGGCGGGCGGACCACATACCGGCTCGCCCGCCCCCGGGCCCGGCGATCTCAAGGAGCACAGATGTATCAGCAGATTGACGTGAGCATGATCAGAGTGTCGCTCTTTCCGCTCACCCCGACGCTGCCCTCCTGGCCCGGCGAGAGCGCCACCGTCGAAGAAGTCCGCACATGGATGGAGAACGTCTGGGCGGACGACGCTCGCGCGGACGCGATCGACCACGCGGCGCCCTCGCTCGCGACCGCCGTCCGCTCGGCAATCGACGGCACGGCACGTCCTTCACGTGTCCGGCGGGCCGGGCGGGCCTTGGCCCGCTATCTGCTGAGAATGCAGTATCGGGCCACCCCGTTCGGTCTCTTCGCCGGCCCGACCGTCGTACGCATCGGTCAGGAAGCGCATGTCCGCTGGGGCAGTTCGCACCGCGCCTACGCCTCCGCCGACGCCACCTGGCTGCGCGACATCACCGCCGCTCTGGAACACGATCCGGCCGTACTCCCGTATCTCACGGTCGTGACCGACCCGACGTGCACCGTCCGCGGGGCCCGGATCGTCGTTGCGAACCAGCCCGGCGAGGACGGACCCACCGACACCAGCCTGCGGCGGACCCGCGCCGCCGAGACGGCGCTCGACATCGCCCGCTCCCCCATCCGCGGCCGCGATCTGATCGACAAGCTCCACGGGGGCTACCCCAGTACCCCGAAGGCCGTCGTCCAGGAGATGGTCCGCGACCTTGTCGCGCACCGCGTCCTGCTGACGAGTCTCCAGCCGCCGATGACGTGTACGGACGCGCTGGGCCATCTGATCGTGCGGCTCGACGAGGCCGGTGCCGCGCAGCCGAGGACCGCTCAACTCCGTTCGATCCACCGGCTTTTGAACCGTCACGACCACGCCCCAGCCGGGGACCAGCCGCTCCTGCGGGCGAAGGCGACCGATGCGATGACGGCGGTCACCCGCGTCACCGAGCGCCCACTCATGGTCAACGTCCGCCCCGACTGCGACGTGATCCTGCCGCGCGAGGTCGTCCGGGAGGCGGAGCGCGCCCTGACGGTGATGGCCCGCATCACGCCGTACCCCGACGGCTCCCCCGCGTGGAACGACTACCGGGCGCGATTCCTGGAGCGCTACAGCATGGGCACCGTCGTTCCCGTACGCGAACTGACCGACCCCGACACCGGGTTGGGCTTCCCCGTCGGCTTCCGGGGCACCGTCCTGCCCCGTCCTACCCTCGCGACGACTCCCCGTGACGAGCACCTCCTCGCGCTCGCACAGGACGCGGCGCTCACCGACAAGCGCGAGATCGTCCTCACCGAGGAGGACGTCGAGGCGCTGTCCCTCGGCGAGCCGACTCAAGTCCCCGCTCACGTCGAGCTGTGCTTCGGCGTGCTCGCGCAATCCGCCCGCGCGCTGACGGAGGGCCGTTTCAACCTCTCCACCGCCGGCCTGTCACTGGCCGCCGGCACCCTCACCGGTCGTTTCCTGCCCATGCTGGAACCCGCCGAACTCGCCCGGGTGGCAGCCGGTTACGCCGCGCTGCCGACACTGACCGACGGCGCCGTACGGGCACAGATCTCCGCACCGCCGCTCAAGCACCGGACGCACAACGTCGGCCGGGCCCCTCTCCTCGCCCCCGAGGCCGTGGCCGTCGGCGAGCACAACCCGGCTGCCACGCTCGACCTTGACGACCTGGGCGTGGCCGCCGACGCCGGACGGCTCTACCTCGTCTCCCTCTCCTCCGGGCGGATCGTCGAGCCGTCCGTGATGAACGCCGTCGAGCTGAGCACCGCGACTCACCCGCTGGTGCGATTCCTGTGCGAGCTGCACCGCTCCCACACCGCGATCCTGATCCCCTTTGCCTGGGGTGCCGCGGCCCGTCTCCCCTTCCTTCCCGAGGTCCGGTACGGCCGCACCATCCTGTCCGCCGCCTGCTGGCGGCTGCGCACCGGGGACCTCGGCGGACCGGCTTCCTGGACGGTGCGCTTCACCAACTGGCGCATCCGGTACGGCGTTCCGCGCACCGTGTACGTCGGCTCCGACGACCGGCAGCTCCGCCTCGACCTCGACCTGGCCTCCGATCGTGATTTGTTGCAGGCAGAGGTCGACCGCCGCGGCGCTGTTGTGCTCCACGAGGCCCCGGACGAGAGCGCGTTCGGCTGGATCGGCCATGCCCACGAAGTGACCATGGTGTTCGCCGCCGACCAGCAGCCCGCGCCGGCTCCGGCCCGCGATGCCACGTACGTGCGCGGCACCGCGCGGATGCCGGGGCTGACGGACTGGGCATATCTGAAGCTCTACGGCAACGAGGCGCGGGTCCCGGAAGTGCTCACCGCTCATCTTCCCCGGCTGCTTGAGCAGTTGGAGACCGTCCCGGAGTCGTGGTTCATCCGCTACGCGGACCCCGACGCACACCTGCGGATACGGCTGCGGCTGCCCAGCCCCGACGATTTCGGCGCCGTCACGCGCGAGGTGGCCGCGTGGGCGGCTGGGCTGCGAGACGAGGGCTTGGTGCAGCGCGTGCAGTGGGATACGGATCAGCCCGAGACCGGCCGCTACGGCACCGGCTCCGCGCTCGCCGCCGCCGAAACGTACTTCGCCGCCGACTCGACCGCCGCCCTGGCCCAGATGCGACTCGCCGTACCGGCCGACCTGCACCCCGGAGTCACCGCGGCGTCGTACGTCGACATCGCCTGCGGTTTGCTCGGGTCTCCGTCGGCCGGACACGACTGGCTGGTCCGTCACCTGCTGCGCAGCGACGGCGCGACGGCACCTCGTCCCGCGCAGGCTCTGGCCCTGCGGCTGACCGCCGACGACGACCCGAAGCCCGTCCTGGTCGACTTCGCCGGAGGCGACTCCGTACGGGACGCCTGGACGGAACGACGCGAGGCCCTCGCCCGCTACCGCCAGGCACTCCACGCCCAGGGGATCACCCCGGCCGAAGTCCTGCCGTCCCTGCTCCACATGCACCACAACCGCGTCGCGGGCATCGACCCCGACGCCGAAGCCACCTGCCGCCGTACGGCTCGCGCCACGGCCCTGTCCTGGACCACTCGTTCCCAAGGTGCACCCCGGTGACCGCCGCCGACCCCTCCTTGTCCTCTCGGCAGTCCCTCGCACATGGCCCGCTCGGTATCGCTCTGCTGTCTATCGAGCGGGCCCGCCGAGGCGTCGGCGACTGGTACGACGTGCAGCGCGTCCTTGCCGGAGTCGGCCCGCTGATCGACGGCCGGGACGCCAGCCTCTTCCTCGGCGCCCCCGCGATGGCCTTCGTCCTGCACCTTGCCGCCGACGGCACCGACCGATACGGCGCCGCGCTGAGCACCCTCGACGGCATCGTGGCCGGGCACACCAACCGCCGCCTGGCCGCGGCGCACGCCCGTATCGACGCCGGACGGCAGCCGTCGTTCGCCGAGTACGACCTGTTCCGCGGCCTCACCGGCATCGGCGCCCTCCTCCTGCGCCGGGCGCCCGGCGGCGCTGAGTTGAAGGGCATCCTGGAGTACCTCGTCCGCCTGACCGAGCCCGTCACCGACCCCATCAACGGCGAGCCCCGGCCCGGGTGGTGGGTCGCTCACGCCCCGGCTGGCGACACGACGGCCACCCCCGGCGGACACGCGAACGCCGGTCTTGCGCACGGCATCACCGGCCCCCTCGCCCTCCTCGCCCTGGCCAAGCGCGCGGGCATCACCGTGGACGGCCACCAGATAGCCATAGTCCGGATCTGCCGATGGCTCGACAAGATCCGGCAACGCGACCACGGCCGCCTTCGCTGGCCGCGATGGATCAGCGACGGAGGACCCGCACCCGCACCCCCCTCGACGCCGTCCTGGTGTTACGGAACCCCGGGGCTCGTCCGTGCACAGCAACTCGCGGCGATCGCCCTCGGCGACGGCGACGGCAAGGGGATGGCCGAGCAGGCTCTGCTGTACTGCCTGACCGATCCTGTCGCACTCGGCACTATGACCGATCGCGGATTGTGCCACGGGGTCGGCGGCCTCCTCCGGACCGTCCAGCGCGTTGCCCAAGACGCCGACGACCCAACCGACTTCACCCAACACCTCGACACCATCGCCAAACAGTTCCTGGCGACCGGGCCTCCGCCGGAGGACGGATTCCTAGTCGGAAGGGTCGGCGCCGCCCTCAGCTTCCAGGACATCGAATCCGGTTCCGCGCCCCAGGGACAGTGGGACGCCTGCCTCCTGCTGACCTGAGAGGAACCCTCGTGCCGCACAACGCCAACCGCACCGAGAGCGCCGTCCTGGCCGTCCTCGCCGGCACGCCCGTCGAAGAAGCCGCCCGCGCGGCCGACACGACGCTCGCCCACCTCTCCGAAGCGGTCCAGCGCTACCGTGCCGCCGGCCGCGCCGCCCTCGACGCCCAACCCTCCGGCTGGCACCAGGTCAACATCCACTTCGCCGACTACCCCACCGCACACCGGGCCTTCCACACCCACCTCACGCCCGCCCTGCGCACCGGCCCAGTCGGCGCCTGGTGGTTCGTACGCAAACACCCCCACTGGCGACTGCGCTACCACCCGGCACCCGACGCCACCACCGAAGACGCCATCAGGCACGTCACCGCCGCACTTGACCGGTCCGTCTCCTGCGGCGTGACGACCGATTGGTCCTCCACCGCATACGAACCAGAAACCACCGCCTTCGGCGGTCCGGTCGGGATGACGCTCGCCCACGAGCTGTTCCACACCGACAGCCTCGGCGTGCTCGACTACCTCCACAGCGCGGCAGACAGCAACAAGAAGATGCCGGACGCCAAGACCACTTCCCTCCTGGCCTTGACGCTGCTGATGCGCGCAACTCACCTGGAATACGGCGAGCAAGGAGACGTATGGGCCCGCGTGGAAGACCTCCGCCCGCTCCCCGAAGCCGTCACCCCGGAGCAAGTCAGCGCCATGGTCACCCCCATGCGCCGCCTCCTCCTCACCGACGCCCGCCCGCTCCTGGACTCCGGCGCACTCGCCCCCGTACGCCCATGGATCGCAAGCCTCGAACTCAGCGGACAGGCTCTGGCAGAAGCCGCCGAGAACGGCCACCTCAACCTCGGCGTACGCGGCATCCTCGCGCGCCACCTCATCTTCCACTGGAACCGAATGGGCTTCACGGCCCGACAGCAATCCATCTGGTCCCGCGCCGCCAGAGAGACGGCTCTTGGGAGGTGAAGCGACGGATACGACCTACGCAGCGAAGTCGCTGGATAGCAAGTCACAGTCCCCAAAAATCCTGGACCCAACCGTTCAGTCGCAGGGAACCGATCGCCTCAAAACCCCCGACGCACCGAGCATCGCTCTGGCATGATCTTGCCCCCACTAAGGGTTGTCCCGTAAATGATCTACGGCATGCCCGCTGGTCTGCTTGGTTCTCGATTACCCGGCGAGGGTGAGGTTGTGCAGTCGGGCGATGCCGAGCATGGCGTGGTGGACGCCCTCTCCTTTGAGTCGGCAGTCACGGAGGATCTTCCAGGTCTTCATACGGGCGAAGGTGTGCTCGACGCGAGCGCGGACTTTGCGGTGGGAGGTGTTGTGTTCCTCTTTCCAGGCCGGCAGTTCGGTCTGGCCGCGTTCGCGACGGTGCGGGATGACCAGGCCGGTTCCCCGGTAGCAGCCGGCCATGCGGACGAGGTCGGCGGTGGTGCGTCCAGGGGTGCGCAGGCGAGGTAGAAGGCGACCTCGTCGGGCTTGGCGATGCTGCGGCGGGCCAGCATCCAGCGCTGGCGGGTGGGTTCGTCTCCGTCGAATTCCGATACCGACGGCAGGCGGGCGGCGGCCCAGTCGTAGAGGCGTTCGCCCTTGGCGCCCGCTCCGGCGGACAGGCGCCGCCAGGCTTCGGGCGGGGCCTGGGTGAGGAGGTGGTCGATGCGTGGGCCGTGGATCTGCTGGGATTTGGGGACCGCGACGACGTAGGAGAGCCCGGCGTCTTCCAGGAAGCGGCGGAAGCGGGAGTCCTGGCCGTAGGCGGAGTCCGCGGTGACCCAGGCGATCGGCAGGGGCGAAGCGAGAGCGCGCCGGACCATGTCCCGTGCCAGTTCGAGCTTGGTGGCGAAGGCGCGGTCCTCGGGGATACGGGCGGCCTTGCAGCGTTCGCGGTCCTCAGTCCAGGACTTGGGCAGGTAGAGCTCGCGGTCGACCAGGGCGTGGCCCTTTGCGGTGGCATAGGCCGCGAAGACGCCGATCTGGCAGTTCTCGGTCCTGCCGGCGGTGCCGGAGTACTGGCGCTGCACGCCGGCGGAGACCGTGCCCTTCTTGATGAAGCCGGTGTCATCGATGATCAGGACTCCGTCACAGAACACCGAGGCGCTCGGCGGCGTAGGCCTGGAGGTCGTCACGGACCTGGTCCGCGTTCCAGCGTGCACCGGCGAGCAGGTGCTGCAGCCGGTGCGGGGCGGTATGGCCTGCGTACTCGGCCAGTTGCCGGCTGTTCTTGCGGCCCACCGGGCCGAGGAGCCCGCGCGCGTAGTCCCGCATCCGCCGCCGGGGTTCGACCCGGCCGAAGCGGGAACCGATCCGGAGGAGCAGTTCGTCGAGTTCCTGGTCCCACGCTTCCGCGAGTAGATCATTGAGCACACCGGTGGGCTGTCCACCGGGCTGCCACCGTATGCGCCGGGACACACCTTCGTGCGACCTCCCCGCGAAACCGCCTCCGGCCCCGCAGCGGCCCGGCTACACTCACCGCCGCCAGGCCACTGACCAGCACATACGGAGAACTCTCACTGGAGTACTAATACTCCAGCGGTAGATCGTGATCACGCTGGCGCTGCGGGAATTTCCGATCAACGGTGTAACGGTGGGTCGCTCCCCCCTGAACGCAGCGCTTGGGGTGGCGCCGGGGCGCCACCGTGTGTGCACGGCCGTCCTCCGGCGGTGTGCCGGTCTGGCGCCGGTTGTGCCGCAGGCGTGGGGTCTCGAAGCGCCTGGCATACTCAGCCCGTGATGGATGTCGAGGAGTTCTGGGCCCTGATAGGCGAGGCGTGCGCCGAGGTTGACGCGCTGGAACTGGACTTCGACAATCGGCGCGACGCGATCGAGCGCGCGTGCGAGGAGCGGCTTGCGAGCCGCACGCCTGCCGAGATCGTCCAGTTCTCCCTGCGCCAGTGGCAGCTGCGCGACCAGGCCTACCGATACGACCTGTGGGCGGCGGCGTTCCTCATCGAAGGCTGGTGGTCCGACGACGCATTTATGGACTTCCGCGAGGGCCTCATCTCGCTCGGCCGATACTGGTACGAGCGCGCGCTCGCGGATCCGGACTCTCTCGCCGACCATCCGGCGGTGCGGGACGGCGGGGACGTGCTCATCGGGAACGAGGACTTCAGTGGGGTGGCCCACCGGGCGCACCAACGTCTCACCGGTGAACCGGACGGGCTCAACGAGGCGCTAGGGGCTTCCCCAGAAGCTGGCCCGCTCAGCGCTATCACCGAGCTGGCCGGGGCTCGGTGGGACGTTGCCGACAGCGATGAGATGCTCCGCCGCCTGCCACGCCTCGCCGGAATCTTTCTGGACCAATACTCCAGTGCTGGATCCTGATCACACTGGCGCCGCCAGCACCAAGCACACGCACGCCGCTGCCACTACAAACACCGCGGACACACCTTCGTGCGACCTCCCCGCGAAACCGCCTCCGGCCCCGCATCGGCCCGGCTACACTCACCGCCGCCAGGCCACTGACCAGCACATACGGAGAACTCTCACTGGAGTACTAATACTCCAGCTGTAGATCGTGATCTTGAGTGGCCTTCCGCTGGTACTCGCAGGGGCGGAGCCGGGCTTGGTGGCAGCGTCGCCAGTCGGACCAGCCGAGCCGATGGGCGTCGCTGCACGACACCCTCCCGTGGCTCACATCTGCGAGGTGCGGAACCGCCGACTTGGCGTGAGCGTCGAAAGGCCATGACTAAGAGAGCTGGACACATCATCTTCGCCCTCACGCTGGCTGCTGGGGTGCTCACGGGCTGTGCCCAGACTGACGAGGGCGCAGACACCGTCCGGGCGACACCGTCAGGCCGGACGATTCCCTTCGACCTCTATACGCATTGCGGGATCGACGAGGCCCGTATCGGCTCGACGTACTTCGAAGCGGAGACCCCACTCTCAGATGGCTCGGGAAACCCGCCCGAGGGGTGGGGCAACCCTACCCAGCGCGGCACGATGACCTTGAAGTCCGAGACGGAGGCCGTCTTCGCCGACGATGCCGGGCATGAGGTGAAGTTCCGTGCCCGGCCCGGCGCAAGTGCCTTCAAGCACATCTGCAGTTAAAGAGCGTTTTGCCCCAGCGGGCGTGTTTGGTAACTCGGGCATAGACCTTTGGTTCGCGTGATCGTGCATGTGAGAAGAAGATCCAGTCGACCAACCCTCTGGAGCGGGTCAACCGGGAGATCAAGCGCCGCGTCGACGTCGTCCAGATCTTCCCCAACCCCGACGCCCTCGAACGCCTCACCACCGCCGTCCTCATCGAGATGCACGACGAATGGATCGCTTTCCCCCGCCGCTACCTCCCCGAAGGCAGCATGGACAAGATCTACCCACCTGAAGATCAACCCGACACGGTTACACCACTACAGGGGACATGACCCCCTCGGACCAAACCTCAGTACGAGTCACGGGTTCGACTCCACATCATCGAGCCGTTGGGTGACATCAAGATCCGGCAGCTTACGCCGTCAAAGATCGTCGCCTGGATCAAGCTCCTACGAAAGACGCTCGGCGAACGGACAGCCGGCCTGATCTACTCGCACCTGAACTCCATTCTCGTCATGGCTGTGGATGACGAAGTCGTGCGCAAGAACCCGTGCGATTCTCGGTCCGTCCAACGAGTGAAGCCTCGCCGACAGATCGGGGGTTCAAGGATCTTGCCGTCGACTGGAACGACTCCGAAGGCATAAAGATCCACCTTCCAGACCCCTACAAAGCGACTGTCGATTGCGGGCGCGGGATCGGCATGCGCCAAGGCGAGGTGTTCGGCTTCAGCCCGGACGACATCAACTGGCTGCACAAGGAGAAGGTCGTCCACATACAGCGTCAGATCGCCCACGACCGTGGCGTGATGGTGTTCGCGCCGCCGAAGGGAGGAACCGATGAGGACCCGAAGGACAGGTACGTGCCCATCGGCGACGAGCTCGCCTTCATCCTCGCCGAACACATACGGCTCTTCCCACCCGTCGAGATCACCCTGCCCTGGATGGAGAGTGACGGGCCGCCCGTCACCGTCCGCTTGATGTTCGCCTCGCGCGAGCGCAAGCCGCTCAACAAGAACTACTTCAACTACCTCTGGAAGGCCGCACTCGAAGCGATCGGCCTGGTCGAAGCTCTCAACGACAAGCCGGTTGGGCGCGGGCGCGTGTGGGAGAAGTGCCGCGAGAAGATGATGCACTCGCTCCGGCACCTCTTCGCTTCCGAGGCCATAGCCGGTGGAGTGGACGTCTACACCCTCGCCGACCTCCTGGGACACGAAGACCCGGCGTTCACGCTCCGCATGTACGTCCACCGGGTCACCGGCGCCGTCGACAAGGCACGGCAGGCGATTGGCCGCCGCTACCGACCGCCGCATGAGCGAGCGCGCCCCGATGTGGACCAAATGTGGACTGGCGACTGAGGAGGCCCCGTATGGCCAGGTCAGAGCCATGTTCGAGCTCTATTTCGACATCTAAGCCCGGGCTGCCGCCCATTGGCGGCAACCCTCACGAGATGCACCGGAGCCCCGCCGCCTCCCTCCCGGAGCGTGACGGGGCCCCGCACGTCGCCCAACTGAGGGCCTGCCGCCGACCAGCGCCGACGCTCTCGCCGGCCCCCTCGCGACGGCGGGACAAACCGGTCCGGTTGGTGGGCATGTGCGCTGGTGTCCCGTTCACCCCCGCGCCTGCGGGACGGACGGCCCTGCGCCGCCTGTGCCACCGACCGGCGCCGGGGGGGCCCCCCCCCCCCCGGGGGGGGCCCGGCCCCCCCCCCCCCCCCCCCGCCGGCAGGAGGCCGGGCAATTGGCCCCCGGCCACCCCCGCCGCGCAGGGCCC
>NZ_JBIBHM010000008.1:240942-440579 GCF_042957025.1 Streptomyces sp. NPDC008139 | reverse complement strand
CGCCCGGTTACATTCCGAACCCGGAAGCTAAGCCTTTCAGCGCCGATGGTACTGCAGGGGGGACCCTGTGGGAGAGTAGGACACCGCCGAACAATTGTTATGGAAGAGGCCCGGCCTCGGATCTTAGGATCCGACGCCGGGCCTCTTTTGCGTTCTCGGCCACCGGGAAACCAGTGTCGCCGAGAGCGGAGCGCGCTTACGGTTCGGTCTTATGGACGACGTAAAGCACGACTCGACCACCCCGCCCCGTCTTACCCGCCTCACGTTCCACGGCCCGCTCTCCGAGGACCGGGCCGCCCGTATGATCCGGCGGCTCACCGCACGAACGGCCGCCGCCCCCGCCACTGTGCTGGACATCGGCTGCGGCTGGGGCGAGTTCATGCTCCGACTCGTCGAGGCGGCGCCCGGTGCGAGCGGTGTGGGGATCGACCTCAATGAGGTCGACCTCGCGCGAGGCCGTGCCAACGCGGAGGCGCGCGGGCTGGGCGACCGGGTCCGCTTCCTTCAGGGGTCCGCGGCCGAGACGGACCTGGAGCCCGCTGATGTCGTGCTGTGTCACGGCGCGAGCCATGCCTTGAGTGCGGCCCGGCCGCCCGAGCACACGACGGCGGCGCTGCGGGAACTGCGCCGGCTGGTCACTCCCGGCGGCCGGGTCGTGCTCGGCGAGGGGATCTGGCAACGCCCGCCCACCGAAGGCGAGTTGGCGGCGATGTGGCCCGATGCCGCCGCCTCCGAATTCCATGACCTCGCGGGCCTCGTCGACCTCGCCGTCGCGGCCGGCTTCCGGCCGGCGTGGACCGAGACGGCGAGCCGGGAGGAGTGGGAGGACTTCGAATCCGCGTACCAGTCGGACGTCGAGGAGTGGCTGGCGGCCCACCCGGGGCATCCTCTCGCCGAGGAGACCCGTGAGCGGGTGGACCGCCATCGTGGGACGTGGCTGCGGGGCTATCGGGACGTCATGGGGATCGCCTACCTCACCCTCGTTCCCGTGAACTGAGCCGTGGGGGAGGCGGCGAGGAGGAGCGGGAGGGCGAGGAGGGTGAGGAGGGTGCTGGTCCAGAAGGGGGCGAGGGGGCCGGCGCTTGTGTGGAGGGTGGCGGCGGCGGTCAGGGGGCCGAGGGCCGCGCCGAGGTTGAGGGCGGCGGTGGCGTAGGAGCCGGACATGGTGGGGGCGGCGGCTGCTTCGTAGAGGACGCGGGTGATCAGGGTGCCGCCGAGGAGGAAGGACAGGGCGCCCTGGAGGAAGACGAGGGGGAGCAGGGCGGCCGGCTGGTCGGCCAGGAGGGCCAGGGCGAGCCAGCCGAGGAGCAGCAGCGGGCCCGCGGTGGTGAGGACCAGGCCGGGGCGGTGGTCGGCGAGGCGGCCCGCGAGGGTGACTCCGGCGAAGGAACCGGCGCCGAAGAGCATCAGGGCCACCGAGATCCACAGGCGGCCCAGGCCCGCGGTGTCGGTGACGACCGGCGCGAGGAAGGTGAAGCTCGCGAAGGTGGCCGCGTTCACCAGGGCGCCGAGCAGCAGACTCGTCATCAGGCGTGGGGACTTGAGCAGTGCCAGCTCGGTGCGCAGGCCGGGTCCGGCCACGGACGTACGGGCCGAAGGCCGGGCCGGAACGCCCTTGAGGATTCCGGCGGCGGCGGGCAGGCAGAGCGCGGCGACCGCCCAGAAGGTGGCCCGCCATCCCAGCAGGGTGCCGAGCACCGCGCCTGCGGGCACCCCGGCGACCGTGGCCACCGTCGTCCCGGAGAGCAGTACGGCCAGCGCGCGCCCCTTGCGGTCGGGGGACACGAGGGTGACGGCGGTGGTGAGGGCGACGGCGAGGAAGCCCGCGTTCGCGAGCGCGGCGACGATCCGGGTGGCGAACAGGACCGGGAAGCTGTCGGTGACGGCCCCTGCGGCGTGCGCCGCCGCGAAGGCGACGACGAAGGCGAGCAGGCTGCTGCGGGCGGGCCAAGCGCGGGCGAGGGCGGCCATCAGCGGGGCGCCGACGACCATGCCGATCGCGAAGGCCGCGGTGAGCGTGCCCGCGGTCCCGACCGTCACGTCGAGGTCGGCGGCGATGTCCGGCAGGAGGCCGGCCAGCATGAATTCGGAGGTGCCCATGGCGAAGACGGCCATGGCGAGCAGGTACAGCGGAACAGGGAGACGGAGAGGCATCGGGAAAGGCTCCGAGGTGAGGAGATGCACGAGAGGAAACGTGAAACGTCGTCTCGTCACCGCGGTCAGCACCCGGAGTACGGCAGCCGTCCAGCCATGGCCGCGCGAAAAGCCGCGCGGAGGATCGCACGAAAGCGCGGAGGGCCGCGAAAGGCCGCGAAAGGCCGCGCAAAAGGAGCGTGCGAAAAAGGCGGACGGTGAAAGGGGGCTACGAACTCAGTGGTTCAGGGGGCTGACGGCGTGACCGAAAGCCCCCGCCTTGGATGCCTCGGGGCTCGACATGGCCCGTACGCTACCGGATCCGTGCCCCCAACTACAGTGGCCGTATGCGGTATGACCTGGTCATCTTCGACAACGACGGCGTCCTTGTGGACAGCGAGCCGATATCCAACCGGATTCTCGCCGAACACCTGACGGAGGTGGGGCATCCGACGACGTACGAGGACTCGATCCGGGACTACATGGGCGCGGCGGTGCACCGGGTGCACGACGTGGTGTGGGAGCGGTCCGGGCGGCGGCTGCCCGAGGGGTTCGACGAGGAGCTGCACGCGCGGGTGTTCGCGGCTTTCGAGCGGGAGCTGGAGCCGGTGGCGGGGGCGGCCGGGGTGCTGGACCGGTTGGTGGCGGAGGGGGTGCCGTACTGCCTGGCGTCGTCGGGGAGCCATGAGCGGATCCGGGTGGCGCTGCGCAGGACCGGGCTGTACGAGCGGTTCGGGGAGGAGCGGATCTTCTCGTCGCAGGATGTGGGGCGGGGGAAGCCGGCGCCGGATCTGTTCCTGCACGCGGCGGCCGTGATGGGGGTGGCCCCCGAGCGGTGCGCGGTGGTCGAGGACAGTCCGTTGGGGGTGCGGGCGGCGGTCGCGGCGGGGATGGACGTGTACGCGTTCACGGCGATGACCCCGGCGGAGAAGGTGGCCGAGGCGACGGCCCTGTTCGGTGCGATGGAAGGGCTGCCCGACCTGCTGCTGAGGTGAGCGGGAGCGGCCCGGGGCACCGTACCGCACGGGTTGATCACAATTGTGGCCCCCGCCACCTACTCATCCGTAGCTTCCGCGTTTACGCTGCTCGCTCATGGACGAAGCCGCGCAGAGCGCCCCCGGGGGGCCCGCCGCCCCCGTGAAGTACCGGCAGCCGGACGACCGGCTGCGGCACGGGCGGGCCGCGCTCGCGATCAGCTTCTTCGCGCAGGGCGCGCTGTTCGCGCTGCTGGTCACCCGGATTCCGGCGATCCAGGACCGGTACGGCATCAGCGACGGGCTGTTGCCGGTGTTCCTGGCGGCGGTGCCGATCCTCGCGGGCCTGGGCAGCGTGGCGACCGAGTACGTCGTGAAGCGGATCAGGCCGAGTGCGGTGCTGCGCTGGGTGCAGCCGGTGGTGGCCCTGGTCCTGCTGCTGCTCGGCGCGGGCGACCAGTTGTGGATGGCGGCGGTGACGCTGGCGCTGTTCGGGGTGTGCGTCGGCGGTCTGGACGCGTCGATGAACATGCTCGGGGTGAGCCTCCAGCACACCTACGGCCGCAGCATCATGCTCGGCTTCCACGCCTCGTACAGCCTGGGCGGGATCGTCGGGGCGTGTCTGGCCTGGTCGGGGGCGCACTGGCACATCTCGCTGGTGGCGCTGTACGGGCCGGTGGTGGCGGTGCTGATTCCGCTGACGCTGGTGGCGAGCCGCTGGTACGCCGACCAGGAGCAGCCGTCCGTCACCGAGGTGGGGGGCGAGAAGCAGGCCGTCGTGATGCGGCTGCTGATGCCGCTCTGTCTGGTGATGGCCTTCGCGTACATCGGTGACTCGACGGTCTCCAACTGGAGCGCGAAGTACCTCCAGGACACCTTGCACAGCTCGGAGCAGCTCTCCACCGTGCCGTACGCCGTCTACATGGTGACGACCCTGATCGGCCGTTCGGTGGGTGACTTCGGGGTGCGGCGGTACGGTGCCGCGCCCGTCGTGCGGCTGGGGACGGTGCTGGCGATGGCGGGCTTCGCGGTGGTGGCGGTGGCGCCGGGGGCGTGGGTGGGCATGCTGGGCTTCACGCTGCTGGGGCTCGGGCTGTGCGTGATCGTGCCGCAGACGTTCGCGGCGGCCGGGCGGATGTTCCCCGGTGCCTCGGACTCGGCCATCGCGCGGCTGAACATCTTCAACTACGTGGGTTTCCTGGTCGGCTCGCCGCTGGTGGGCGCGCTGGGCGATGTGTGGAGCTACCGCGGGGCGATGCTCGTGCCGATGGTGCTGGTGGGGGCCACGCTGTTGTACGCCAAGTCCTTCGAGGCCGGGCCCGCCGGGTACGGTGTCGGCCATGAGCGGCCGAGCACAGTTGATGTGGGATGAGCGGGTAACCAAGTACGACTTCGGTCCGGGTCACCCGATGGACCCGGTGCGGCTGTCGCTCACGCGCGGGTTGGTGCGGGCCTTCGGGCTCGACCGGAAGCTGTCGGTGGTGGCGGCGCCCGCGGCCGGTGACTCGACGCTGGCGCTGGTGCACCGGGCGGACTACGTGGCGGCGGTGCGGGCGGCGTCCGCCGATCCGGCCGCGGCGGATCTGTCGTACGGGCTCGGCACCGAGGACAATCCGGCGTTCGCGGGGATGCACGAGGCGTCCGCGCTGATCGCGGGGCAGTCGGTGGGCGCGGCCGAGGCGGTGTGGCAGGGCGATGTGCTGCACGCGGTGAACTTCGCGGGCGGGCTGCACCACGCGATGCCGGGCGCGGCGGCGGGTTTCTGCGTCTACAACGACGCGGCGCTCGCGGTGGCCCGGCTGCTGGAGCTGGGCGCGGAGCGGGTGGTGTACGTGGACGTGGACGTACACCACGGCGACGGTGTGCAGACGGCGTTCTGGGACGACCCGCGGGTGCTGACGATCTCGCTGCACGAGCATCCGCGGACGCTGTTCCCGCAGACGGGGTGGCCGGAGGAGACGGGCGGTCCTTCCGCGGAGGGCGGCGCGGTCAATGTGGCGCTTCCCGCGGGGACGGGTGACGCGGGCTGGCTGCGGGCCTTCCACGCGGTGGTGCCGGAGCTGGTGGCGGCGTTCCGGCCGCAGGTGGTCGTCTCGCAGCACGGCGCGGACACCCATTTCGAGGATCCGCTGGCGCATCTGGCGGTGTCGCTGGACGCGCAGCGGCTGGTCGCCGAGGCGTGTCACGCGCTGGCGCACGACCACGCGGAGGGCCGCTGGGTCGCGCTGGGCGGCGGGGGTTACGCGGTGGCCGATGTGGTGCCGCGTACGTGGACGCATCTGGTGGGGATCGCGGCGGGCGCGCCGGTGGCGCCGAAGACGCCGGTTCCCGAGGAGTGGCGGCACGAGGTCTACGCCCGGACCCGGCAGCAGGGGCCGCTGCGGATGACGGACGGCCGTGATCCGCACTGGGCGGACTTCGCCGACTCCGGTTACGACCCGGCGGACCGGCTCGACCAGGCCGTGATCGCCACCCGCCGCGCGGTCTTCCCGCTCCACGGCCTGCTTCCGTAGGGGCCGTCCGGCGGCACGCCGTAGCGCGTCGCCCCCTTTTCCGGCGAGCGTGGCGCTCCTTCTCCACGGAATCCCCCAATTTCGCACACGCCGTCACCGCGTTGTTCGGTAACCCGTTACGGCGGGGCGCGTACGCGTGTGGCGTAGGTCTTCTACGTCTGGAGCGCACTCGGCGCGGGTCACCCGCACGGGGTGTTTTTGGCGGTTTCGTACCCGGCGGGCGGAGGGAGTCGGGACGATCAAGGGGTGCTGAGTGTCGGCGCGCTGCGCGCGCATCTGGTGGCGGCCGGGCTGGCGGGACGGGTCTCGACCCCGAGGGAGAAAAGCCTGCACAGTTACCGGCTCTTCGCGGCGCGGGACCCGCGCCAGACGCTGGGGCTGGATCCGGAAGGGGAGTGGGGCGCGGCGGAGTTGCTGCGGCTGATGGCCGACCGCTGCGGTGTGTCGCCGGACCCGACGGACACCTCCGGGCAGGACACGATCGACCCGGACTGTACGGTGGCGGCGCTGGACGCCTTCGCCGAGCGTCTTGGCAGGGCAGCGCAGGATCGTATCCCCGTTCTGCTGGGGACGGGCCACCCTCATCGGCTGTTGGGCTTCTACGCCTCTTTGGCCGCCGCGCTGTCGGCGGCGGGATGTGTGATTCTCACCCCTGCGTACGGCGGCTACGTCGATATGCCGACACAGTTCGGGGTACGGCGTCACAATCTTTGGTACGTGGGAGGTGTCGCCGTGGTGCGCCCCGTGCCTGGTGCGGAGGGTTCGCAGGAGGGTGCGGGGGCGGGCGAACCGGGTGCTCATACGCACTCCCCGCTTCCCGTCAGAGCGGCCCTCGCGGCTGCCGCGGAGCAGGGCGGAGTGCTGCCGCGGCTGGTGGTCGGGGACCACGGATTCGTATGCGGGGCAGGGCAGTTGGGCATCGAGGCGATCGGTTTGGCGGACTCCGACGACCCCGCGGTGTTCGTCGCGGAAGCGGAGGGCAGGGTGTCGGTCGCGGTACCGCTGGACGACACCGTGCGGTCCGATTACTACCGGCCGCTTACCCGCTACGTACTCCATCGGGCGTGGCTGTCACAGTAATCAACTATTGGCAACTCCTCTTCCCCACTTGCATCATGCGCCCCTAATCTGAGGGGGAGCGCACTTGACTGTTGGAGTCGCCGGAGGGGAAGCCGGTGGCCGTCAGGTGCGGAAAGTTCAGGTGTGTCATGGCTTCAAGCGAAACCAGGCCTCTCAACGAGGTCGTGTTCCTTACCGTGGCCGAAGTTGCCGCGGTCATGCGCGTGTCCAAGATGACGGTGTACCGGTTGGTGCACAGCGGTCATCTGCCGGCGATCCGGGTGGGGAGGTCTTTCCGGGTTCCGGAGCAGGCCGTCCACGACTACCTGCGTGAGTCCTATGTGGGGGTGGGGGTGGGGGAATCTGCCTGATCTCGCCCGCCGAGGGCCGCTGACCGTCTGCGTGGGGCTCGGTTTATGCTCGTCCGCCTCGGGCGGGTAGGCTTGGCCGACGTAGGTCGTGTGGGCTCGGACGCCCCGCACCGAGTGAAAACGAAGCGAGGGTAGTCGTGGGCTCTGTCATCAAGAAGCGGCGTAAGCGTATGGCCAAGAAGAAGCACCGCAAGCTGCTGAAGCGGACGCGTGTTCAGCGTCGCAACAAGAAGTAAGCGGGCTCGACGCAGTACGTCGCTCTTCCTGCCCCCTCCACCGCCCGTAGGCGGTGGAGGGGGCAGTGGCGTTTTCCGGGGCAGGTGTGACGGAGGGGGCAGCGGCGTGACGTCGGCGGCCCGTACAGCGGGCCGTCACTGCGGCGCAACAACGAACGGGTACGGTGCGTACAACCCCGTAGGAAGGCGCTGAACCGTGGGCAAGGTGGTGCTCGTCACCGGAGTCGCGCGACCGATCGGCGGCCGTTTCGTCCGCCGCGTCCTGCGGGAGCCGGAGGTCGACCGGGTGATCGCGGTCGACGCCGTACCGCCCGAGCACGATCTGGGCGCCGCGGAGTTCGTCCGCGCCGACATCCGGCAGCCCATGATCGCCAAGGTTCTCGCGCAGACGTCGGTCGACACCGTCGTGCACCTGGACGTCAGCGCCACCACCACGATGGGCTCCGGCGGCCGGACGCAGGTCAAGGAGACCAACGTCATCGGCACGATGCAGCTCCTGGGCGCCTGCCAGAAGGCCCCGACCGTACGGCGCCTGGTCGTGAAGTCCACCACCAGCGTCTATGGCGCCGCGCCGCGCGACCCGGCCGTCTTCACCGAGACGATGCCCGCCAAGTCGCTGCCGAGCGGCGGCTTCGCGAAGGACGCCGTCGAGGTCGAGGGGTACGTACGGGGCTTCGCGCGCCGCCGCCCGGACGTCGCGGTCGCGGTGCTGCGGTTCGCGAACATCCTCGGCGCGCACGCCGACACCCCGCTCGCGGAGTTCTTCGCGCTGCCCGTGCTGCCCACCGTCCTCGGCTACGACCCCCGGTTGCAGTTCGTCCACGAGGACGACGTGAACGAGGTGCTGGTGCTGGCCGCGCTCGACGCGCGGCGCGGGACGCTCAACAGCGGGACGTTCAACATCGCGGGCGACGGGGTGCTGCTGCTGTCGCAGACCGCGCGACGGCTCGGCAAGCCGACCGTGCCGGTGCTGCTGCCCGCGGTCACCTGGATCGGGCGGACGCTGAAGGCCGCGGGCGTCACCGACTTCTCGCGCGAACAGATTCGGCTGTTGACGCACGGCAGGGTGGTGGACACCCGGCAGATGCGTGAGACGCTCGGTTTCGCGCCGGCGTACACGACGGCCGAGACGTTCGCCGACTTCGCGCGCAGCCGCGGGCCCGGGCTGCTGCCGCCGGACCGGATGGCGCGCGCCGTCGACCGGCTCGCCGCGGCGGCGCTGGCGCCCGACGCCGCGGACGCCACCGACGCCGACCACGCGTGACCGCACCAGGCAGAAGGAGTCGAACCATGGCAGACGCCAAGGTGATCCCGTTCGGCGACGATTCGCGGGCGCGGCGTACGGGCTCGGGTTCCGGCTCGGGTCCGGGGTCCGGCTCGGGTTCCGGCCGGTCGCGCGGCGGCCGGTCCGCGGGCGCCAGGAAGAAGGACGGCGCCGGGTCGTCCGGCGCGGGCGGGCCGGGCCCGCAGCCCCTGGCGGCGGTGCCCGAGGTGCCAGAGCCCCAGGAGACGGCCGAGGCGGGCTCAGAGCCGGGCGGCACGGGCGCCGCGATCCCCGCGCAGGGAAGCGACGCCGGGACCGAAGCGGAATCCGCCACGGGGGCGCGTACGGGTTCCGGTTCCGGGTCCGGTGCCGGTTCCGGTTCCGCCGCGGGGGACGAGGGGCCGGGGCTGGCCGCCGCGCTCGGCGGGGTCGCCGACCGGCTGCTCGGAGGGGACTGGGAGCGGAGGGTCGCCTCCGGCCTGTCGTTCCTGCGGCGCCGGGTCACCGGCGAGTACGAGGTCGACGAATTCGGCTACGACGCCGAGTTGACCGAGCAGGTGCTGATGTCGGTGCTGCGGCCGTTCTTCGACACGTACTTCCGGGTCGAGGTGAAGGGCATCGAGAACATCCCCGCCGAGGGCGGGGCGCTGGTGGTCTCCAACCACTCCGGGACGCTGCCGGTCGACGGCCTCATGACGCAGGTCGCCGTGCACGACCACCACCCGGCGGGACGGCACTTGCGGCTGCTCGCCGCCGACCTGGTCTTCATGCTGCCGGTGGTCAACGAATTCGCCCGCAAGGCCGGGCACACGCTGGCGTGCGCGGAGGACGCCGAGGTCTTGCTGGAGCGCGGTGAGGTCGTCGGTGTCATGCCGGAGGGCTTCAAGGGGCTCGGCAAGCCGTTCTCGGAGCGGTACAAGCTCCAGCGGTTCGGGCGCGGCGGATTCGTCGCGACGGCGCTGAAGACGAAGGTGCCGATCATTCCGTGCTCGGTGGTCGGCGCCGAGGAGATCTATCCGATGGTCGGCAACTCCCGCACCCTCGCGCGCGTGCTCGGCGTCCCGTACTTCCCCCTCACCCCCACCTTCCCTTGGCTGGGGCCGCTCGGACTCGTCCCCCTCCCCACCAAGTGGACGATCCAGTTCGGCGAGCCCATCCTCACCGACGCCTACCCGCCCGAGGCGGCGGAGGACCCCATGCTGGTCTTCAACCTGACCGATCAGGTCCGCGAGACGATCCAGCACACCTTGTACAAGCTCCTGGTGGACAGGCGGTCGGTCTTCTTCTGAGGGCGGCCCCGCCACGCGGCGGGCGGTGTTCTTCTGAGCGTGAAAGGGCGGCCGGTTCTCCTTGCGGGGAGCCGGCCGCCCTTTGGCGTGCGGTGGTGCTAGTCGTTCGAGTCGTCCACGCCGAGGCCGAGGCCGGGGAGGAGGCCGGGGAGGAGCGGGGGGAGGGTGACGGAGTGGGGCGGGGTGGCGGAGGTGGACGGGGTGTCCGTGGCGCCGTTGCCGCTGCCAGGAGTGCCGTTCGGCGGGGGCGGGAGCAGCGGGCCGCCGATCAGGCCCTCGTGCTGCGGGGTGGTGGGCGACACCGACGGGTTGCCGCTCGGCGCCTGCCCGGACTTGCTGTCCCCGGACGCGGGCGCGGACGGCGTCCCGGAGCCCGTACCGCTGCCCGTACCGTCGTCGCTTCCGCCGCCGGAACGCCGGTGGTCCCGGGCGCCGGAGGAGCTGTCGTCCTTCGGCTTGGGGAGCACGGATTCGAGCGGCTTGACGTCATCGTCTATGGCGGCGAAGACCGACGAGACCTGGTCGGAGACATCGGTGAGCTGGCTGGGCAGCTTGCCCCGCATCTCGGTCCAGCCCTGCCGGTGCGACGCGGCGAAGGTGTTGAGCAGCGCCATCGGCTGGAGCGACCCGTCCTTCGCGTACGCCTGGCTGAGCAGCCGGTGTCCCTCGGCCGCCTCCTGCCGCATGCCGGACAGCGCCTTGCGCACATCGCCGACGGACTCGTCGTCGAGCTGTCCGCCGCGCTGCCGGTCCATGAGCCGCCTGGCCTCCTGCATGCGCGTGGAGGCCATGTCGAGGTAGACCTTGCCGCGGGAGGCGTCACTGCCCGCCATGTCCAGCTTCAGGTCCTCCATGCCCCGCTTGAGGCCGTAGAGGGTGTCACCTGGCAGCGCGTTCGTACTGGCCGCCGCGACTCCGCCGAGGGCACCGGCGGCGACGCCGACGGACAGGCCGCCGACCGCGAGCCGCCGGGACAGCCGGGAGCGCGGGGTGAGCTTGCGCAGCCGGTGGGCCCCGTGTCCGCCGGTGCCCTCCGAGCGCTGCTCGGGAACCCGGCCGGTGACCTCGAAACTGCCGTCAGCGATGGCCTGTTCCATCGCGGCGATGAGCTGCGCGCGCTGGACGGTCTTCTTCTCGGCGTCCAGTACGGGCGCCGGCCGGTCGCCGATGGCCGCGGCGAGCGACAGCAGCGAGTCCTGTTCGGGATCCGCGTGCCGGGCCGCGGCATGGCTGCCGCGCTGCCCGCTCGCCGGTCCGGCACCGCCGCCACCGCGCTCGCCGGTGGTCTCGTCGAGGACAGTAGCGTCCTCAAGGGCCTGGGCGAAGGCGTTCGCCCGGCGGTGTGCCGTTGCCTGTCCGATCACGGGCGGCACCTCCTCTCGTCATCCACACTCGACTCCCCATGCCGCCCGGAAGGTTGCGTTCCCGGCTGCCGTCCACCCGATCGAGTGAACAGCAACAGGCAGCGCGCGGCACGGATATGTCTGCATGTGATGCAACGAGTGCCGAGCCAGTTGGGTTACGCAGGTCTGATGATCGGGTCGGCTCTGATGATCGGACTGATAGGCCGAATGGCGGCCTGCCGGGGTACGGGACAACGCGGACTCACCGGGCGTCTTCCGGTAGCAGCCTGGCCAGGGTGCGGACCGCCCGGTACTGGAGGGTCTTGATCGCCCCCTCGTTCTTGCCCATGATGCGGGCGGTCTCGGCCACCGAGAGACCTTGGAGGAACCGCAGCGTCACGCACTCCTGCTGCTGCGGATTGAGCTTGCGCACGGCCTGGAGCAGCGCCTCGTTCGACAGCGACTCCAGAACGGAGTCCTCGGGGCTGCGCTCGACCTCGTTCGCGTCGAGCATTTCCCCGGTGGTCACTTCCAACCGGAACCGGCTCGATTTGAAGTGGTCGGCGACCAGATTGCGGGCGATCGTGACCAGCCACGCACCGAAGTCACGGCCCTGCCAGGTGAAGGTACCGATTCTGCGCAGAGCGCGCAGGAACGTCTCACTCGTCAGATCCTCGGCCGTGGCTTTGCTGCCGACGCGGTAATAGATGTAGCGGTAGACGGTGTCGGAGTAGTGGTCGTAGAGCCGTCCGAAGGCTTCGGTCTCGCCTTCCTGGGCCCTTTCGACCAGGTCCATCATCCGGCCGCTGTCGGTGTCGGAGGCCGGGCGGCGGGCGGTGGTCGTGGCGGTCGACTGACCGCCGCCGGAGCCGTTGCCCGCGCCGGTGGTGCTGGTGGAGCTGCTGCGGGTGCGTCTGCCTGCGGCTGTGCTGACTTCGGCCAGCGCGTAAGCGTGGCCGGGGACGGTGGGACCGGACGTGGCGAAGGCGGGCACGGCGTACGTGGGGACTGTGCGCATCAGGCGGTCAACCACCAGTGCGCGCAACGCAGCCAGGCCAGAGGTGTCAACCCCGTCGTGTGGGTACACGGGACTCCCAGAGGCAGAACTTCCATCACGTGCAGTACGGGACCGTTCACTCGTCGTGGCGACGTGTGGGTACCGGAATGCGTCTGAGGAGAATAACGCTTCGTACAGGCGACGCTACACCGAGTTGCTCAAATCGCCGTTTCCGCCACTTCCTAAGCGGAATGGTGATCGAGCAATTATCGAACAGGCGACCTTAGTTGACCACTTCTGCTCGTGAAATGGTCGCGGAGAGAGCGTGTTGTGCTCGTGTTCACGCGTGTCGCTCCCGGCACTTCGGACGCCCCGCGGCGCGGCAGATCCGCGGCGTCACGGGGGTCACAGGCGTCTCGTGACGGCTGTGTCAGGAGTGCCGGCGGCGGCTGATCGCGACGGCGGCCAGGGCGCCGCCCGCCACCGCGCCCATCCCGGCCGCGGCGGGGATGCCGATCTTGGCGGCCTTGCGCCCGGTGCGGTAGTCGCGCAGCCGCCAGCCCTCGGCGCGGGCGTGCTTGCGCAGCCTGCTGTCGGGGTTGATGGCATAGGGGTGGCCGACCAGGGACAGTATCGGGATGTCGTTGGAGGAGTCGCTGTACGCGGCGCACAGCGACAGGTCCAGGTCCTCGGCGGCGGCCAGGGCGCGTACGGCCTCGGCTTTCGCGGGTCCGTGCAGCGGTTCGCCGACCAGGTGCCCGGTGTAGACGCCGTCGATCGACTCGGCGACCGTGCCGAGCGCGCCGGTCAGGCCGAGGCGGCGGGCGATGATCGTGGCGGTCTCGACGGGTGCGGCGGTCACCAGCCAGACGCGCTGCCCGGCGTCCAGGTGGGCCTGGGCGAGCGCGCGGGTGCCGGGCCAGATCTTGCCCGCCATGTACTCGTCGTAGATCTCCTCGCCGATGGACATCAGTTCCTCGACGCGGTGCCCCTTGATGATGGACAGCGCGCTCTCGCGCACGTCCCGCATGTGCTCGGGGTCCTCGTTGCCCGCCATACGGAAGTACGTCTGCTGCCAGGCGAAGCGCAGCAGGTCGCGGGTGTCGAAGAACTTCCGCTTGTACAGGCCGCGGCCGAAGTGGAATATCGCTGCGCCCTGCATCACGGTGTTGTCGAGGTCGAAGAAGGCCGCCGCGCGGGGCTGGTCGTGGGCCGGGAACTCAGGTTCCGCGGGCTCGTCCGGCCGGTCCGTACCGGCGCCGTCCGCGCCGTCCGCGCCCTCCGTCCGGTCGGGTTCGGCGGACTTCTCCGACGACGCCGACGACGCCGACGACCTCGACGGCGCGGCCGACTTCCCCGTCCTGGCGGATTTCGCGGACGCGGCGGATCTCGCGGACGTGACGGTTTCCTCCGGCCCGGCGGAAACCGCGTCCCGCGGCCGGGTCTTGGTGGCCAGGGCGGCCTCCGCGGCCAGTGCCGCGGCCTCGCCTGCCAGCACACTGCGCTCGGTGCCGGCCTGCCTACGGGGGGTGAGCCATCTACGTGCGGCCATACCGCGAGCATAACCACCCGGCGCGTCAAGCCCTGTTCGCGCACGATGCGGGGGCGTGAACGCCACACGACCGGACAGTGACCGGGTACGGGTCCCGGCCGGGTCAGCCCGCGGTGAGCGCCGTGCGCAGCCGCTTCTCGTCCACGCGCCAGAACGTGTGCTGTTCGCCGTCGACCAGGACGACGGGGATCTGCTCCCAGTACCGCGCGTACAGCGCCTCGTCCTGGGTGATGTCCCGTTCCTCCACGGCCGCGCCGGTCTCGCCCGCCACCTTCTCGATCACGGTGCGCGCGTCGTCGCACAGGTGGCAGCCGGGCTTGCCGATGAGCGTGACCGTGCGCACGGCCGCCGCCGAGGTGTCGTCGTTCGTCATACGGGCCATTGTGCGCCGGACGGTACGGCCGCCCGTACGACGGGCCCTCGTACGGGGAACGGGTGCGCGTGGCGGGCTCTCGGACGGCGCCGGGTCGCACCACCTGTCACCCGTGACCCTCCGTGCGGCCGTACTGCACCTGTGTCACAGGCGATATGCGGGCGTTACTCGCACTCGCGCACATTCGATTACGATCGAGGTCGTTTTGTACGGCCGGGGGCGATGCGTGAGGAGTGTGACCGCGTGCTCTCGGCTCCGAGCCAGGCTTCGGCGTACGGCTTTGCCGTGGTCGACGTCGAGGCGACCGGTTCGTCGTCGCGGCGGCACCGGGTGGTGGAGCTGGCGGTCGTGCTGCTGGACAAGGACCTGACCCCGCAGGGCGAGTTCACGACGCTCGTCGAT
Source organism: Streptomyces sp. NPDC008139 (assembly GCF_042957025.1). NCBI lineage: Bacteria > Bacillati > Actinomycetota > Actinomycetes > Kitasatosporales > Streptomycetaceae > Streptomyces > Streptomyces sp. NPDC008139. Next base: position 426,073 of record NZ_JBIBHM010000008.1, on the reverse strand, counting down.
CCGCACGGTCCGGTCGGCCCGACGCACATCCACGGCATCGAGGGCGGCGACCTCGGCGGGGCACCCTCGTTCGACGGCATCGCGGCCCGGCTGCTGGGTCTGCTGCGCGGCCGGGTGCTCGTGGGGCACAACGTGGGGTGCGACCGCTCGTTCCTGGCCGCCGAGTACGCCCGCGTCGGGGTGCGGCTGCCGTCTATACCAGAACTTTGCACGATGCGGATGGCCGCCGGCCGCTTGCCCGTTCCGCACGGGCTGTCACTGCGCGACTGCGCCGAGGCAGCGGGCGTCACGGAGTGGCACGCGCACACCGCGCTGGGTGACGCCCGTGCGACGGCTGAGCTGTTCTCGCACTACGTTCGGGGTGCGGAATCGGTCGAATTTGCGGAATCCGCCGTTCTGGACGAGCGGCTGGCGCAGGCCGCCGCGGTGGAATGGCCGCAGGCCACTGGCCTACCGGGGGTCGTTGACGCACTCTGGAAGCGACGCAGCAACGATTCCGCACGGCGAATGGTGCCCAATGTCCGTAATGGGAGCGCGTGATGCCGGTCACGTCCGCCGGGCAAATCGGACACCATCTTTGTGCACGCGTTCACAAAGACATAGCCTGCTGTCCACGGGGCGGCCCCAAAGACCGTGGTCGTCTTCAGCCCAGCTCTACCCGCAGGAGCACCGTGGCAACTGGCCGATCTCACCGACCGGCGACCCGCAGCCGAGGGATTCCCGAGGCCACCGTCGCCAGACTTCCGCTGTACCTGCGGGCACTGACAGCACTCTCCGAGCGCTCGGTGCCCACCGTGTCGTCGGAGGAACTCGCCGCCGCCGCCGGGGTCAACTCGGCCAAGCTGCGCAAGGACTTCTCCTACCTCGGCTCCTACGGGACCCGTGGCGTGGGCTACGACGTCGAGTACCTCGTCTACCAGATCAGCCGTGAGCTGGGCCTCACGCAGGACTGGCCGGTCGTCATCGTCGGTATCGGTAACCTCGGCGCCGCGCTCGCCAACTACGGCGGGTTCGCCTCCCGCGGCTTCCGGGTCGCCGCGCTGCTGGACGCCGACCCCGCCCTCGCGGGCCGTCTGGTCGCCGGGCTCCCGGTCCGCCACATCGACGAGCTGGAGTCGATCGTCGACGACAACCAGGTGTCGATCGGCGTCATCGCCACGCCCGCCGGCGCCGCCCAGGAGGTCACCGACCGCCTCGTGGCCGCCGGTGTGACCTCGATCCTCAACTTCGCGCCGACCGTGCTGACCGTTCCGGACGGCGTCGACGTACGCAAGGTCGACCTCTCCATCGAGCTGCAGATCCTTGCCTTCCACGAGCAGCGCAAGGCGGGCGAGGACCGCCAGGACCCGGACGGTGACGTACCCGCCGTGATGCCCGCATGAGCGTTCTCGTCGTCGGACTCAGCCACCGCAGCGCACCCGTGAGCGTCCTGGAAAGGGCCGCGCTCACCGGGGACGCCCGCGCCAAGCTGCTCCAGGACGCGCTCGCCGCGGAGCCCGCGGCGGAGGCGGTGGTGCTCTCGACGTGCAACCGCATCGAGCTGTACGCGGACGTCGACAAGTTCCACGCCGGGGTCGCCGAGCTGTCCACGCTCCTCGCCCAGCACAGCGGCGTCGGCCTCGAAGAGCTGACCCCGCACCTGTACGTGCACTACGAGGACCGGGCCGTCCACCACCTGCTCTCCGTGGCCTGCGGGCTGGACTCCATGGTCGTCGGCGAGGGCCAGATCCTCGGCCAGATCAAGGACGCGCTGGCCGCGGGGCAGGAGCTGCACACCGCGGGGCGGCTGCTCAACGACCTGTTCCAGCAGGCCCTGCGGGTCGGCAAGCGCGCCCACTCCGAGACCGGGATAGACCGGGCGGGCCAGTCCCTGGTCACCTTCGGCCTGGACCAGCTCGCCGTGACGACGGGACCGCTCGCCGGCCGCCGCGCCCTTGTCGTCGGCGCGGGCTCCATGTCCTCCCTTGCCGCCGCCACGCTCGCGCGCGCGGGTGTGCGCGAGCTGGCCATCGCCAACCGCACGGTCGACCGGGCCGAGCGCCTCGCGGCGACGCTGGCCTCCGACAACAGTGCCCTCGACAGCCGCGCGATCACCATGTCCGAGGTGGCCGCCGCGCTGCGCACCGCCGATGTCGTGGTGTCCTGCACCGGCGCGACCGGCCTGGTGCTGACCGCGGACGACCTGCGCGCCGCCCTCGCCGAGCGCCCGGCGGGCACCGACCTCGCCGTGCTGGACCTCGCCATGCCGCGCGACATCGACTCGGCCGCACACGCCCTGCTCGGCGTGCACCTGGTCGACATAGAATCGCTGGCCGCCGCCTCCGCCGACGCGCCCATGGCCGCCGACGTCGACGCCGTGCGCGCCATCGTCTCCGAAGAGGTCGCCGCCTTCGGCGCGGCTCAGCGTGCCGCTCGCATCACGCCCACCGTGGTGGCGCTGCGCGCCATGGCCGCCGACGTCGTGGCGGGTGAACTTTCCCGCCTCGAAGGTAGGCTGCCCGATCTGGACGACAAGCAGCGCGCCGAGATCACCCAGACGGTGCGCCGCGTCGTCGACAAGCTCCTGCACGCGCCCACCGTGCGGGTCAAGCAGCTCGCGGGCGAGCCGGGCGGCGCGGGCTACGCCGACGCCCTGCGCGAGCTCTTCGACCTCGACCCGCAGGCCGTAGCCGCCGTCCGCTCCGCGCCGACCCGCACCACCCTGGGCGTCCCAGAACCGAATCGAGGCCGCTGAATGAACGAGACGGGTGCCCCGCACGAGCCCGGGGCTGTGTCTGATCTGGGGCTGCCGCCGGGTGGGCGCGAGGTGCCGGACGCGGCTGGACGTGCCCCGCAGGGGCGCGGGGAACTGCGCGGCCGGCCGGTGACGGCCGGTGGTCCGGGAACAACCGGTGGTCCGGGAACAACCGGTGGTGCCCCGCTGGACCCGGCGGAGACGAGCGGCGCCGCTGCGGCTGAGACCGCGGTGCCCCGCGCCTCCGAGGGGGCAACCTCCGTGCGCGAAGGAGCCGTTGAGGGGGCGCCCTCCGTGCCCGGGGCGCAGCCCCTGCGGTTGGGGACCCGGCGGAGCAAGCTGGCGATGGCGCAGTCGGGCATGGTCGCCGCCCAGGTGACGGAACTGACCGGCCGTCCGGTCGAGTTGGTCGAGATCACCACGTACGGCGACGTCTCGCGAGAGAACCTGGCCCAGATCGGCGGCACCGGCGTCTTCGTCTCGGCCCTGAGGGACGCCCTCCTGGCCGGCGAGATTGACTTCGCGGTGCACAGCCTCAAGGACCTGCCCACCGCGGCGGCGGACGGCCTGACGCTCGCCGCGATCCCGGTACGGGAGGACCCGCGGGACGCGCTCGTGGCCCGCGACGGCCTGACGTTCGAGACGCTGCCCGACGGAGCGCGGGTCGGCACGGGCTCCCCGCGACGGATGGCGCAGCTCAACGCGTGGGCACGGTCACACGGCAGGGCCGTGGAGACGGTGCCGATCCGTGGCAATGTTGACACCCGCATCGGGTACGTTACTTCCGGCACGCTCGACGCGGTCGTACTGGCCGCCGCCGGGCTGAACCGTATCGGCAGGCTCGCGGAGGCGAGCGAGCTGATCGCTGCCGACACCGTACTGCCCGCTCCCGGCCAGGGAGCGTTGGCGGTCGAATGCGCCGCCTCCAACCAGGAGTTGGCCGCACAGCTCGCCGAGCTCGACGACCCGTTCACCCGGGTCGCCGTGACCGCCGAGCGATCCCTGCTCGCCGCCCTCGAAGCCGGCTGCTCCGCCCCTGTGGGCGCGCTCGCCGACCTCGTGGCCGACGGGCAGACTACCGAGCTGCGCCTGCGCGGTGTCGTCGGCACGACCGACGGCGCCTCACTGGTGCAGATGTCCATCACCGGTCCCGTACCGGCGTCCGACGAGCAAGCGCGTGCCCTCGGGCGCGAGTTGGCCGTCGAGATGCTCGCCAAGGGTGCGGCCGGTCTTATGGGGGAGCGCGCACTTTGAACCCCGCCGCCGTCGCTGCAACGACGAACACCACCGGGACCGCCGGTTCCAACCGACCTTCTTCCGGCCACGTCACCTTCCTCGGTGCCGGGCCCGGAGACCCCGGGCTGCTGACCTTGCGCGCTGTGGAGGCGCTGGCCCGTGCCGACCTGCTGGTCGGCGACGCGCCGGTGCTCGACGTGGTCCGCACGCACGCCCGCGCGGACGTGGGCACGGCCCAACCCGCCGCAGACGGCGAGGTGTTGGACATCTCCGCTGTCTCGGCTGCTGCCACCCAGCTTGTCATGGCGTCCGCGCGGACCGGAAAGCGGGTCGTCCGTGCGGTCGCGGGCGACCCCGGCCTCGACTCGTCCGCGGCCGAGGAGATGCTGGCCTGTGCCCACGCGGGCATCCCGTTCGAGGTCGTGCCCGGCGTGGCCGCCGCCGTCGGCGTACCCGCCTACGCGGGCGTGCACTTGAGCAGTGACGTGCGCTTCGTGGACGCGGCCACCGCCGGCGACCGCTGTTGGAACGAGGTGGGCGCGAGCGACGCGACGCTGGTGGTCTCCACCACGCTCCAGACCGTCGCGATCGCCACCGCGGAACTCATCGCCGCCGGACGCAAGCCCGACACCCCGCTGTCGGTGACCGTCGCCGGGACCACCACCCGGCAGCGCACCTGGACCGCGACGCTGGCCACCATCGCCGCGGAGCTGAAGGCGACCAAGGCGTTGCCGACGCCCGAGGGACCGATCGCCGCGATAGCCGTGGTGGGTGAACGCACCGCCCAGCGCCAGCACTTGTCGTGGTTCGAGACCAAGCCGCTGTTCGGCTGGCGGGTCCTGGTGCCGCGCACGAAGGAGCAGGCGGCGTCGCTGTCCGACCAGCTCCGCTCGTACGGCGCCGTGCCGCACGAGGTGCCGACCATCGCGGTCGAGCCGCCGCGCACCCCGCAGCAGATGGAGCGGGCCGTCAAGGGCCTGGTCACCGGACGCTACGAGTGGATCGCCTTCACGTCGGTGAACGCCGTCAAGGCGGTGCGCGAGAAGTTCGAGGAGTACGGGCTCGACGCGCGGGCCTTCGCCGGTATCAAGGTCGCCGCGGTCGGCGAGCAGACCGCCCAGTCGCTGGTGGAGTTCGGCGTCAAGCCGGACCTGGTGCCCAGCGGCGAGCAGTCCGCGGCCGGGCTGCTGGAGGACTGGCCGCCGTACGACCCGGTCTTCGACCCGATCGACCGCGTCTTCCTGCCGCGCGCCGACATCGCCACCGAGACGCTGGTGGCCGGACTGGTCGAGCTGGGCTGGGAGGTGGACGACGTGACGGCCTACCGGACCGTGCGCGCCTCGCCGCCGCCCGCAGACACCCGTGAGGCCATCAAGGGCGGCGGATTCGACGCGGTGCTGTTCACCTCGTCCTCGACCGTGCGCAATCTCGTCGGCATCGCGGGCAAGCCGCACAATGTCACCGTGATCGCCTGCATCGGGCCCGCCACCGCTAAGACGGCGGAGGAGCACGGGCTGCGGGTGGACGTCATGTCGCCCGAGCCGTCCGTGCTCGCCCTCGCGCAGGCCCTCGCCGACTTCGGTACGGCCCGCCGGGTCGCGGCCGAGGAGGCGGGCGACCCGGTGACCCGTCCCAGCGAGCGCCGTCCCGGCTCGCGCCGAAGGGCCCGCGTCTAGGGCCCGGATCTGAGGCCCGCGTCCAGGGCCCGGATCAGGGCCCGCGTCGAGGACCTGGTGGGCCGCACGGGCCCACGACTACCGCAGCGCCGGGGGCAGTTGCTCCCGGTGGACGACGCCCAGGCGCTGCGTGGCGCGGGTGAGCGCCACATACAGGTCGCTCGATCCGAACCGGGCGGGCTCCACGACCAGCACATGGTCGAACTCCAGGCCCTTGGCCTGGCGCGGGGCCAGCAGCACCAACGGCCGGGTCAGGTCGGGCGCTTCGCCCGCCGTGACACCGTCCAGCGCGGCGGCGATCTCCTCGTGCAGCTCGCGCGGCGCGATCACCGCCAGGCGGCCCTGCCCCGGCAGCGGCGTCAGCTCCGCGGCGGCCTTGGCGACCGTCCCCGCCAGGTCCCCGCCCGCCTCCCGCGTCCACGGCCGCTCGCCGGTCGAGCGCACCGACACCGGCAGGACGTACTGCGGGTCCTGAGCCCGTACGACCCTGGCCGCCAGCTCCATGATCTCGGCGGGCGTACGGTAGTTGACCTTCAGCGTGACGTGCTCGAAGCGGTCCCCGACGTACGGTCGCAGGATGTTCTCCCACGAGCCGACGCCCGCCGCCTCCGACGTCTGCGCCGGGTCGCCGACCAGCGTCAGCGAACGCGTCGGGGTGCGGCGCATCAGCAGCCGCCACGCCATCGGCGACAGGTCCTGCGCCTCGTCCACGATGATGTGCCCGAACGCCCAGGTGCGGTCGGCGGCGGCGCGCTCGGCCGCGCTGCGGTGGTCGTCCTCCTCGTGCCGCTCCGCCATCCGCTCGGCGTCGATGATGTCGTGCGCGGCCAGCACCTCGGACTCCTCGTCCTCGAACTCGTACGACTCCGAGCCCCGCGACAGCTCCAGCACGCCCTGCGCGTAGGCGATCCGCTCCTGCCGTACGGCCTCCTCGGCCGCCAGCCGGGCGCTGTCGTCCACGCCGAGGAGTTCGGCGGCCTCGTCCAGCAGGGGGACGTCCGCGGGCGTCCACGGGGCGTCGAGGGGGTTGTCGGGGCGCGGGCGCCGGATCGCGTCGGCGTCCTCGGCGGGCAGGTACACCGGTGCGGCCAGATAGTCGGCCAGGAACGCCTCGGGGGTCAGCGGCGGCCACAACTCGTCGACGGCGGCGTGGACTTCCTTGCTCGCCGCGATGGCCCGGCCGAGCAGCGCGATGTCGTCGGGTCCGAGGAAGTTGGGCCCGCCGTACGGGTCGGCGCCGATGCGCTCGGCGAGCTGCGCGGTCAGCGCGTCGATCACGCGGAAGACGAAGTGCGGGCGGGCGAGGTTGTGCGGCAGCAGGGTGTCGCGGGCCGCCTGCCGGGCCTCGTACGCGATCTCCCAGTCGAGGATGAGGTCGCCGTCGTCGTGCCGGATGATCAACGGGGCGCCGGGCTCGGGCAGTTGCTGCCGGTCGCGGACGGCCGTCGCCAGCGCCTCGGCCATCTCCTCGCCGCCCTTGACGGCGGCGGCGCGCGGCGTGTCGGTGCCGGTGGCGTGGACGCCGGGGAAGAGCTCGGCCTGGGTGGCGAGCAGGACGCCGGTCTCGCCGAGCGCGGGCAGCACCTCTTCGATGTAGCGCAGGAACGCCGGGTTGGGACCGACGATCAACACCGCGCGCTTGGACAGCAGTTCGCGCTGCTCGTACAGCAGGAACGCGGCCCGGTGCAGGGCGACGGCGGTCTTGCCGGTGCCGGGGCCGCCCTCCACGACCAGGACGCCCCGGTGCGGGGCGCGGATGATGGTGTCCTGCTCGGCCTGGATGGTCCGCACGATGTCGCCCATCCGGCCGGTGCGCGCGGAGTTGAGCGCCGCGAGCAGCACGCTGTCGCCGTTGGGGTCCTCGAAGCCGGTGCGTTCGCCGTCGGCGAGGTCCAGGATCTCGTCGTGCAGCTCGGTGACGGTGCGGCCCTCGCTGGCGATGTGGCGGCGCCGCCGCAGGCCCATCGGGGTGTGCCCGGTGGCGAGGTAGAAGGGGCGGGCGACGGGCGCGCGCCAGTCGATGAGCAGCGGCGTACGGTCGGCGTCGTCCTCGCGGATGCCGATCCGGCCGATGTGGTGCGTGGCGCCGTCGGAGCGGTCGACGCGGCCGAAGCACAGCGAACCGTCGACCGCGTTCAGCGCCGCGAGCAGGCCGGAGCGCTCCGCGACCCGGATGTCGCGTTCGAGCCGCGCCTGGAGGCCGGTGCCGACCGGCGTCAGCGCGTCCTCGACGCCCTGCGCCGCGACACCGCGCAGCGCGTCGACCCGTGCGTGGACGCGGTCGATGAATTCCTGCTCTTCCCGCAATTCGACGCTTTCCCGATTTGACAAAACGGCTCCCCGTCGGATATGGTTCTTCTTGTTGGCCCCGTGATCGGGGCCTTTCTCATGTGCGCTGAATGCGCGCAGAAGAAACCAATATACGCGTGGCGATCCCCGGTCGGCAATTGCCCACCGGGGATTTCTCGTGCGCGGTGAAGATCGCGTGGCGGTGAGGTTAACCCCCATGGGCGTCGACCGGCCTCGCCGTGGTGGACTGGGCGGCCACCCGCACGCACGCCCACCGGGGCGCGCCGGCCGACCGGGCCCGCGGCCCGTACCCGGTCGTCCTCTACTCGCCCGGCGCGGGCGACCCGCGCTCGATGGGCACCACGCTCTACGACGACCTCGCCTCGCGCGGCTATGTCGTGGTGACCCTCGACCACACCTACGACGCGCCGGCCGTGGAGTTCCCCGGCGGCCGGGTCGAACGCATGCTCCTGCCCGAGGAGTTCGCGAAGGTCGCCACCGACCCGCCGGCCCTGACCGTGCTGCTGCGCAAGACGGTGGCGGTACGGGTGGCCGACACGCGCTTCCTCCTCGACGCGCTGCCGGGCGCGCTCCCGCCGGACCTGCGCGGGGCGGCGGACCTGGACCGCGTCGGCACGTACGGCAAGTCGGCGGGCGGCTTCACCGCCCTCCAGGCCATGCACGACGACCGGCGCATCGCCGCCGCCGACTTCGACGGCCTGCGCGACGGCCCCTCGCACCGCTACCCGGAGGCGCGCTTCTTCTCCGGGTGAGCCCGGCACGCACCGGTAAGGCGCATTCACCAGGCCGCGACGCCCCTGGGCCGTGACATGCACAGGCCGTGACACCCATAGGCCATTACGCCCGCGGGTCGCGACACCGACAGGCCGTCGGCAACGCCCGAATTTCCGGCGGTCGCCTTTCCGCGGATACGACGGCGGCCGACGAATTGCGCGGCGCGGAAGCGAACGGATCTTCTTCTCCTTTGCGTTGCCGCGGCCCTTTGCGGAGCCGACTGGGCGTCGGGAAAAGCACCCCGGGAGCGGGCGTACCGTGGGAGAGAGCCCTCGATCGTGAGGGTGCCTCGATCTCCACGGGTTCGGACCCACGGGAAGGCGGCGCAGCCATGAGCAGTCGGTACGGCGAGTTTCCGGGCGCGCGCCCGCGACGTCTGCGGACGACCCCGGCGATGCGCCGCATGGTCGCCGAGACGCGGCTGTCCCCGGCGGAGCTGATCCTGCCGATGTTCGTCCGCGAGGGCATCAGCGCGCCGCAGGAGATCTCCTCCATGCCCGGCGTCGTCCAGCACACCCGCGACTCGCTGCGCAAGGCGGCGGCGGAGGCGGCGGCGGCCGGGGTCGGCGGCATCATGCTCTTCGGCGTGCCCGAGGTGAAGGACGCGGTCGGCAGCCAGGGCACCGAGCCCGACGGCATCCTCCAACTCGGCATCCGCGACGTCGTGTCCGAGGTCGGCGACGCGCTCGTGGTGATGTCCGACCTGTGTCTGGACGAGTACACCGACCACGGTCACTGCGGCGTGCTCGACGCCGAGGGCCGCGTCGACAACGACGCCACGCTGGAGCGCTACGCCGAGATGGCCCAGGTCCAGGCCGACGCGGGCGTCCACGTGGTCGGCCCCTCCGGCATGATGGACGGTCAGGTCGGCGTCGTACGCGACGCGTTGGACGAGATCGGCAAGCAGGACGTGGCGATCCTCGCCTACACCGCGAAGTACGCCTCCGCCTTCTACGGCCCCTTCCGCGAGGCCGTCAACTCCTCGCTCAAGGGCGACCGCAAGACGTATCAGCAGGACCCGGCCAACCTTCGTGAGGCGATGCGCGAGCTGGCGCTGGACCTGGAGGAGGGCGCCGACATGGTGATGGTCAAGCCCGCGCTGCCCTATCTGGACGTGCTGCGCCGCGTTGCCGACGAGGTGAACGTGCCCGTCGCCGCGTACCAGATCTCCGGTGAGTACTCGATGGTCGAGGCCGCCGCCGCGAACGGCTGGATCGACCGCGACCGCGCGATCATGGAGACGCTGACGTCCATCCGCCGGGCGGGCGCGAACATGATCCTCACGTACTGGGCGACCGAGGCCGCCCAGCGGCTCTAGGGCCGGTCCGCCCGTCGGCGAACGCCGGATTCCCACGCACCGGTGGTCCAACCGCACGTGCTGGTGAACGGAGATACGCCCGAGTCCGGTGGGTTTTCTGGTGCTACCCGGCGGTCGCTTCCGAGTCGGCCCCGGTCGTCGGCGCGGGCACCGGCTTGGCCGGCTTCTTGGGCAGCAGCCAGTTCTTCAGCGCCTTGGCCAGCGGCGTCTCCACGTATTTGTGGACGAGCCAGGCCGCCAGCAGCATCACGGCGACCAGCGCCGGAACCAGGATGCGGGCCGGGAGCACCCCGTGCGTGTGCCGGATGATCTCCCACCCGATGTCTTCGTGCAGCAGATACAACGGATACGTCATCGCACCGGCGACCGTCAGCCAACGCCAGTTGAAGAAGTTCAGCTTCCCGAGCGCGGCGCCCAGGACGAGACCGTAGAAGATGCTCACGACGGCCAGCGACCACCACCACGACAGATTGGTGTGTGTGGACGCCTCGGCGCTGGCCACCAGATCCGTGAGCTGGTTCTGTGCCATCAGCCAGGACGCCCCCAGCAGCAGCCACAGTATGGGCGTGGGCCCCACCCGGTGCATCAGGTAGATCACGATGCCGCCGACGAAGAAGGCCGCGTACTGGGGAACGATCATCAACTGCAGCAGATCGATCCCCGACTGCGGCGCGATTCCGGCCAGCAGCAGCCAGACGATGCAGAAGGTGACCACTCGCCTGTAGGTCAGCCCCATCATCGCCACGACCATGAACAGCAGGTAGAACCGCAGCTCCACCCAGAGCGACCAGTACACGCCGTCCACGTCCTGCGCGCCCAGTAGCTCCTGGAACATCGTGACATTCGTCAGCACGTCGCTCGCGGCAAGGGTCGTTCCCCCCGGCCGCGTCACCAGCACCGTCGTGGTCACCGCGATGGCGAACCAGTACGCCGGATAGAGCCGGACGAACCGCGACACGGCGAACTGCTTCGGCGTCCGCCCCCAGCACGACATGCAGATGACGAACCCGCTGATGAGGAAGAACAGCTCGACGCCCAGCCATCCGTACCCGGCCACCTCGTGGACGCCGGGGAAGACCGCGCGCGAGGACTTCCCCCACGGGGACTCGAACCAGTCGTCGAAGCCCATGTAGTGGTAGGCCACCACCATGAGCGCGGCTATCAGCCGCAGACCGTCCAGCACGTACAGCCGCTTCTTCGGCTGCGGTGCCCCGCTCCCGGCCTTGCCTCCGGCGGCGGGCTCAGGGACCGGTGCGAGGTCGGGCAGCGGCGCGGAGCCGGTGGGGGCGGCATCTCCGCGAACAACGGTGCTCATAGGTGGGGTGTCCTAGAGGTGAACTGAGGCGAATTGGGGATTCCGCCCACCTTACCCCCGGGTAATTTTTAGGAATGTCCTAAAGAAGTGGCGTTTTATCGGTCATATCGGAACCCGGCGCCGCCGTGGCGGTGGCGGTCGCGGCGAAGGTGGCGAAGGCCGCCCATGCGGCCGGGGTGAACGTGAGGCTCGGACCCTGGGGGTCCTTGGAGTCCCGCACGTGCACGGCGGCCGGGTGAGCCGCGACCTCGATGCACTCGCCGCCCTGCTCACTGCTGTAACTCGACTTACGCCAGGCGTAGGCGATCTCGACACAGTCGCCGCCCTGGCTACCGCTGTAGCTGGACTTGAACCACTTCAGTGGGGCGCTCATCACTCTCCTAGCAACCGGTCCAACAGACCCTTCGACTCAAAGGGGTTGAGGGCCTGGGAGCGCAGCATCGCATATTTGCGAGCCAGGATGCTCACGCCGTCTGGGTCGTGAATGATCTGGCTGCCGCGCTGAGTTTCAGCGTAGGCGAGATGATCGTGTTCCGGCGTCTCGATGAGAACGAACGGACCGGAGAGCCCCGCGTGAGCGGACAAGCCGAGAGGCATGATCTGGACTGTCACGCCCGGCGTGTCCGCGCATTGTCGCAGGTGGCGGAGCTGGTTTCGGTAGGTGGCCTCGTCGCCGAGGCGATCCATCAGCACGGCCTCGGAGATGACGAAGCTCGTCGAGGGCGGCACTCTGCGATGGAGGATGTCCTGCCGTTTGATACGCGCAGCTACGCGTAATTCAAGCTCGTCCTCATCGACCGTGGGGATGTCGTTGCTCAAGACGGCGCGCGCGTAGTCCTCGGTCTGGAGCAGTCCGGGCAGCACCTGGTTCGCGTAGAAGGAGAGAGTGATGGCCTCGTGCTCGTAGTCCATGTACTCGGCTGCCCACTCCGGGAACACGTCCATCTCCGGGAGGTGCGCCACCGCGACCTCCAGAGCGCCCTTCGTTTCGAGGAGGCGATCCAGCTCTCGGGCCAGGGTGAGCGTGAGCGGGCGCCGTCCCTGCTCTATTGACGCGAGCTTGCTCTCGCTGACGATGATGAGCGTGGCCAACTCCGCCTGTGTGTGACCCGCCGCGATGCGGAACAAGGCTAAGAGCGCGCCCACGGACTGGAAGGCGGACTTGTTCTTCTTCGGCTTCGGCTGCTGCCGTTTGCGTGGTGGCATACGACCGTAACTACCCCACTTCCACCCGACCCGTATCGGCCGTTACCCGTACACGGGACATGTACGGGTAACGGGTCTAGTACACCCCGAACACGCTGCGCGACGCTGAGCTTCATGAACGAAGACGTCCAGCACCTGGACCGCCGGGAGCGGTTCTACCGTCGGGAACGGCGCTCGGTCCCCGCCGCGCGGGAGTTCGCGCGGGAAGCCCTCACCGCGTGGGGGTTCGAGAGCCGGGAGGACGAAGTCCTCCTGTGTGTGAGCGAGTTGGCGACCAACGCGCTGCTGCACGGCGTGCCCCCGGGGCGCGGCTTCCTCTTACTGCTGCGCCGCGACCTCGGCACCACCTTGCGGGTCGAGGTGCACGACAGCGGCGGCGGCCGTCCGCACCTGGCCGACCGGCCGGGGCGTGAGCGCGATCAGGAGGAGTCCGGGCGCGGGCTCGTCCTGGTCGACGCGCTGGCCGACAAGTGGGACGTGGGGGAGCGGAACCCCGGCAAGATCGTGTGGTGCGAGTTCGCCGCCCGCTGACCGGGCGTCAGTCCCACCAGAAGGACCACGTGTGGACGTCGAGGACGGCCTTCTCCGCGTACTCGCGCAGCGTCTCGTAGGTGCCCTGGTCGATGTTGTCCGGGCAGAACGCGTAGTGCTCGGCGGCGACGGCCTCGGCTTCTTCCCGGGTGCTCGGGGGCGCGGCGACGGAGACGGTGAGGCGGTCGAAGGCGAGGGCGATGACGCGTATGCCGAACCGGTCCTCCCACGAGCGGAGCACGGCGCACAGGCGGGCGGGGTCGCTCTCGTAGTTGAGCGGGCCGCTCCAGCCGATCGCTGCGGGTATGTCGGCGCTGCGGCGGGCGTGGACGAGGGCCGCGCGCGGATTCTCCAGCCAGCCGGAGCCGACCATGTCGGCGGTGACCTCGGCGGCCAGGTCGTCGGGGTCGTCCACGGCCTTCGCGGCGGGGGCCAGGCCCGGCCACGCCGCGCCGTACGGCGCGAGGACGTCGTCCTCCTCGATGTCCTCGGCATCCTCCTCGATCAGGCCCGCCCAGAACTCGGCGAGCACTTCCTCGGCGTCGTGGTCCCCGGCGTACGACGCGTGGTCGGGCATCAACTGCCAGTCCACCGGGCCCTTCGAGTACGGCGCGCTCGCCTCTATCAGCAGCGGTTGCAGGCCCGCCGCCCGCGCGGGCAGCAGGCTCGCCCACGCGCCGTCCGCCGCGGGGCCGTCCGCCATCCACAGCAGCGGCTCGTGCCAGCGGCCCTCGAACGTCGTGTCGACCAATGTGCCCGCGGGCAGCCGCAGGTCCAACTCCGCGAGTCGCGGCAGGGGGTTAGGAAGCATCGCCATGCGCCCGACTCTAGGGGCGACCACTGACAGCCGGACAGCCGTGCGTCCCGGACCGTGGGGACGCGATCCGGGACGTACGGTTTCGGCCCTGCGGGCCGGGCTTTCCCGGCGGTCAGGCGCCGGGCCCCGGCCCGGCTCCGCGGGGCCTCGTCAGAGCCCCGGGCCCGTGCTGTGGCGGTCGGGATACCAGTCCCAGCCGTCCGCGCAGTACCAGACGCCGTGGTGCCGGTAGCACTCGTCGGCCATCACCGAGGGCCGCCCCTGTCGTGCGGGTCCGGCGGCCGAGGCCGGGCCTGACACAGAGGCGAGCAAAAGTATTGCCAGCGCCGTGATCGCAGCCGTCCGACCGAGCAACTTCCGCATGCTCAAACTCCTGTTGACCTGGGGGACAGGGACGCCTGATCCCTACCACCCCGGCCTCCTCCCCTACGCGCATATGCCACCTTTCCCCCAAGTAGCCCCACGGTGACCTTGCGCAGGCCATGCTTTGAGGGGCGCGGCCCCTGTGCCCTCCCCTTGCGCAGGAGGTTGCCTACCAGGGCGCGGGGAACTGCGCGCTCAGCCCGCGCGGTGGTGCGCCTTGAAGAACCGGCCCCAGCGGGGCAGACGCCGTTGTTTTCGGGCTGACAGCCCGGTGGGGGCTGGTCGCGCAGTTCCCCGCGCCCCTGAAAAGATCGGCCAGCCGCCCCGGCAGAAAGAACCGCACGGGGGGGCGCGCCTGAAGAGATCGGCCCACCGCCCTGGCAGGAGAACCGCCGAGGGGCGGGCCCCTGAAAAGATCGGCCGGCCGCCCCGGCAGGGGAACCGCAGAGGGGGCCGGGGTCAGCGGGAGAGGTTGCCGCCGCCGACGTCGGTGGCCGAACCGGGCCTCGCTGACGACGAACGAACCGGCCGCGGTGGCGGGCGCCGCCGGAACGGCGACCGCGAGCCCGCTCGCGACCGCGGCGGCGCTGAGCACCGCCAGAAGATGGGACCGGGTGCGGGACACGGCACGGGACAGGGACATCTGCGCTCCTTGGGTGAGGCAGGCACGCGTCACTCGCCGCCCGGACGGGACGGCCCGGGCAGGGGGAGACGGAGAGCGACGCAACGGCCGCCAGAATTACAGCCGTTCGCCCGAATTGCGCATATGACGCGCCGATATGCCGACAACCGTGTGGATCACAAGGCCGCGGCCGGCCGGGTTCAGCGCTCGTACACCCCGGTCAGTCGGCCGCGGGCGAGGACGGGGGAGGCGACGGCGGGCAGGACGGTGCGGGGACGGGCGCGGGTCAGGTCTTTCGTGGTCGGGGCGCCGTCGGTCACGGGGGCGGCGAGGGCGAAGAGCTGGAAGACGTAGCGGTGCGGGCCGTGGCCCTTGATCGGCGCGGGGCCGTGGTAGCCGCGGCCGATGGTCGACCGCAGCACCCGTACGCCCGGAGCGGGTTGGCGCGCGGACAGGGCGCCGGTCTCCAGGCGGCCGGCCGTCGCCGGGTCGATCAGGGCGAGGCAGTGCACGGCGGGCTTGGACATGGGGACGTCGATGTCCTCGACGGACAGCAGGAGTTGGGCTGTGCCGTCCGGCAGCGGGGTCCACGCCAGGCGCGGGGAGAGGTCGGCGCCGCCGACGTTCTTCGCGCACTGCTCCAACGGCAGGGTGCCGCCGTCCGTGAAGTCCTCGCTGGTGAGGGTCAGCAGGTCGGGGCCCTGGAGGTTGGGCAGGTGCCACGCCGCGTGGGCGTCGCCCGACTTGCGGTTGCTGAGGAGTCGGCCGAGCAGGGGCATGTGTCTCTCCTGGGGTGAGGGGCCGTCGGCGGCGTCAGGGAGCCGTGGACGGCTGGTGCTCGCGCTTGCGGCGTTGGCGGCCGGGAGCGGCGGGGTTGGCGCCGCGCAGCATCGAGGCGATGGCGGCGAGGAAGGCGAGGGCGGCCCCGAAGGCGAACACGATGACCAGGCCGGAGTGGAAGGGCCCCGAGATCAGGTCGGGGAAGAACTCGTGTCCGGTCAGCGTCTGCCGCTGCGCCGCCGTCAGACGCGCCAGGGTGCCGGTGGGTTCGAGCAGGTGCTGCACCGGGTTGACGCCGAGCTGCGCGGCGAACAGGGACGAGACCGGGGGCAGGCCGCCGACCTGGGTCGCGACGTGCGCCGGTACGCCCTGCTGCTGGAGGCCGCTGGTGAGGGTGTGCGGGAGGCTGCCGGCCAGCCCGGCGATCATCAGCGAGAAGAAGACTCCGATGGACACGGCGGTGCCCGAATTCTGGAAGGTCGCCCGCATGCCGGACGCGACCCCGCGCAGCTCGTCCGGCACGCTGCCCATGATCGAGGAGGAGTTGGGGGAGGCGAACATGCCGCTCGCGATCCCGTTGAGCGCGATCAGCAGCGCGAAGATCCAGTAGCTGAAGTCGATCGGCAGGAGCATCAGGCCGAGGAAGCTGGCGCCGAACAGCAGCGCGCCGCCGGTGGCCAGGCCGCGGGAGCCGATCCGGTCCGACAGATAGCCGGAGACCGGGCCCGCGGCGAGGAAACCGGCGGTCAGCGGCAGCATGAAGATGCCCGCCCACAGGGGCGTGTCGCTGTAGTCGTAGCCGTGCAGCGGCAACCAGATGCCCTGGAGCCAGATGATCAGCACGAACTGCATGCCGCCGCGGCCGATCGAGATGGCCAGGCCCGCCAGATTGCCGAAGGTGAAGGCCCGCAGCCGGAACAGCCCCAATTGGATCATCGGCGAGGTGGCGCGTCGCTCGATGACGACGAACGCCGCCAGGAAGGCGAGGCCGCCGACGACCAGAACGACGACCAGCGGATTCGTCCAGCCCATGGTGTGGCCGCCGTAGGGCTGGAGGCCGAAGGTGACGGCGATCAGCACCGCGCTCAGGCCCACCGCGAAAGTGATGTTGCCCCACCAGTCGACACGGCCGCCGCCGCGCTTTCCGGTGTCGCGCAGGGTGCGGTACGCCCACAGGGTGAAGAAGACGCCGACCGGCACGTTCACCCAGAACACCGCGCGCCAGTCCCACGCGGCGAGCAGGCCGCCCGCGACCAGGCCGATGAACATCCCGGCCAGGGCCGCGACCTGGTTGATCCCGAGCGCGAAGCCGCGCTGCTCCTTGGGGAAGGCGTCGACCAGGATCGCGGCGGAGTTGGCCGTCAGCATCGAGCCGCCCACTGCTTGCAGCACCCGCCAGCCGATCAGCCACATCGCGCCGTGGCCGCCGTCGTACGGGTCGAAGGAGAGCAGGATCGAGGCGAAGGTGAAGACGGCGAAACCGGAGTTGTAGATACGGACCCGGCCGTACATGTCGCCGAGGCGGCCGACGGTGACGACGAGGACGGCCTGGACCAGCCGGTATCCCATGATCATCCACAGCAGGTACGCGATGTTGCCCGGCGCGAGCGGGTCCAGGTGGATGCCGCGGAAGATGGCGGGGAGCGCGATCAGGACGATCGAGCCGTCGAGCGCGGACATGAAGACGGCGGCGGTGGTGTTGGTCAGCGCCGTCCACTTGTACCGGTCGCCCAGCGCCTGGGAGGGAGGGGACATCGGCTCGCTTCCTGTCGCGCCCGGGGCTTCCCGACGTGTCCTCGGGCGGGGTCCGTCGCGTCAGATGGCCTGGGCCAGCCGGTCGAGCAGGGGGGCCGCCGCCGCGAGCTGTTCCAGTTCGGCCGGGGTGAACGCGCCGCTGGTCAGGGCTCGGGTGATCTGCTCGGTGCGCGCGTTGCGCTTGTCCTCCAGCGCCCGCCGGCCCGTCTCGGTCACCGTCAGCACCACGCGCCTGCCGTCGTCCGGGTCCTGGCCGCGGTCGACCAGGCCGCGGTCCCGTAGTCCGGCGAGGGTGGCGCCCATGGCCTGGGCGGTGATCTGCACCTGCCGGGCCAGGGCGGAGGAGGTCGTGGGGCCCGAGCGGTTCAGGAGCGACAACGCCGTCCGCTCGGGCATGGTGAGGCCCCCGCCGGTGGGCACCTGCCGGGCGCGGCGCACCAGTGCGCCGACGCCGGTCAGGAGGGAGGCGGCGACGGCTGCGGGGTCCAGGTCCTCGTTCATATGCTAAGGCTACCTTATCAACCTGCCTTACCTGTTTTTCGTCTCACGGAAGTGCGGGTGGGGGCCGGGGTGGGCGTGCGGGTGGGGCGGGAGTGGGGGCCGGGGTGGGCGTGCGGCGGGGTGCGTCAACGGCGTCCGCGGCGCGTCAGTGGTGTTCGCCGCTGCGGCCCAGGGTCTGCTCGGCGGTCACGCCGGGACGCGTCCACTGCGGTACGGGCCGGCCGGTCGGGCCCCAGGTCGCGTTCCCGTCCACGTCCGCGCGCCAGTACCAGCACGGGCCGTTCCCCTCGGGCCAGCCCTCCGGCGTGTCCTGCCACGCCTCGCCGCGCCCGTACGGCGTCATGTCCAGCAGTGCGAAGCTCCCGCTGGCCGCCTCGGTGCCGCGGCCCGTCGTGTCGTACGTGAGGAACGTACGGTCGCCGTCGCGCAGGTAGGAGGTCAGATGGCCCATCGCCCCGCCGACCGGCGCGGCCACGTCGCGCACCGAGTACCAGGGCTCGGTGTAGCCCATGAACTCCACGAACGGCGGGACCTCCTCCCAGCGTCCCGTCGTCAGCACGGCCCACGAGATGCCGCGCGCGTTCAGATACGCGGCGTCCTTCATGTGCCACGCCGTGACCGTGCACCCCTCGCACTGGCCCTGGTGCGGCGCCCCGTCGTGCCACATGTGCTTGTAGACCAGCAACTCGTTCCGCCCCTGGAACAGGTCCCTGAACGGCACCGGGCCCTCCGCGCCCGTCACCTCCACCGACCCGTCGAACTCCACCATCGGCAACCGGCGCCGCGCCGCCGCGATGGCGTCCCCCTCGCGCGTATGGGCCTTCTCCCTGACCAGCAGCTCGTCCCGCGCCGCCTGCCACGTCTCCATGTCCACCACCGGCGGCCGTCCGCCGCCCGCTTCGCCCTGCGTGCTCGTCACGATGTCCTCCGCGCTCTGTCGGCCGTGTTCTCGGCCGTGTCTTCGGCCGTGCTTTCGGCCGTGTCCGGCGCCGGGGTTCCGGCGGCGGTCACTACAGGAGACTCGGGGCGGGCCCGGAACTCATCGCGGCGGATCGGCGGGGTCGGCGGGCTCGGTTGCTGAGGTGAGGCGGGTCAGGAGGGCGGTGAGGTGGGCGAGGTCTTTCCGGGAGAGGGCGGAGAGGGCCGGCGGGGGGCGGTGGAGGATCGCGTCGGCGGTGGCGATGGCGTCGTGGCCCGCCGGGGTGAGGGTGACGAGCTTGCGGCGGCGGTCGGCGGGGTGGGGGAGGCGTTCGACCAGGCCGTGGGATTCGAGTTTGTCCACGATGAGGGTGGTGTAGGGGGCGTCGGCGCCGATGGACGCGGCGAGTTGGGTGAGGGTCAGGGGCGCGTCGCGCAGGAGGGAGAGGGCCTTGCCGCGTCCGGCGCCGAGCCGGAAGCCGAGGGCTTCGGCCAGTTCGCCGTGGCGGTTGTTGGCCTCGACGAAGCCGTGCATGAGGGCCCA
The DNA here is from genome assembly GCF_042957025.1 of Streptomyces sp. NPDC008139. NCBI lineage: Bacteria > Bacillati > Actinomycetota > Actinomycetes > Kitasatosporales > Streptomycetaceae > Streptomyces > Streptomyces sp. NPDC008139. Next base: position 406,673 of record NZ_JBIBHM010000008.1, on the reverse strand, counting down.
GACCGTCTCGGCGGAGGCGGAGGCGGAGGCGGACGGGACGGCGGGGCCCGGGTCCGGGGCCGGGTTCGGGGCCGGGTTCGGGGCCGACGTCGGGTCCGGGGGCGGGGGCGGGGGCGGGGTCACCATGCGACGGTTTTGCCGAGGTAGTCGACGTAGTGCAGGCCGGGGCTGTCCCGGAGGGAGTCGAGCGTCCTGACGACGTTCGGAATGCTCTCCTCGACGGTCAGCCGCCCGCCGGGTCCGCCGACGCCGATCCGCACCCAGCCGGGCGCCATCAGCACCAGCGGCCGGGACTCGCCCTCGTGCCGCGCCGCGTAACTGCGCATGAAGGTGTTCAGCGCGGCCTTGCTGCCCCGGTACACCTCGTGCCCGCCGCGCACGTTGTTGGCCACGCTGCCCTGGCCCGAGGACATGACCCCGATGGTGCCGGTCCCGGTCACGAGGTCCGAGAGCGTTTCGACGACCCGCAGCGGGCTCAGCGCGTTGGTCACCATGACCCGCACGAATTCCTCGGTCGACGTCTCCGCCACCGTCCCCCCGGGCTCGTTCGTGACGCCCGCGTTCACGAAGAGGAGGTCGAAGACGCGCCCCTCCAGCCGCTCGCGCACCGCCGTGACCTGCTCGGGGACCGTCACGTCCACCGTCTCGATCTCGACGCTGTCCGGGTGCGCCTCTGCGAGGTCGTGCAGCTCCGTCCGCCGGGTGCCGCGCACGGTCGCGACGACGTGCCACCCCTCGCGCTGCCACTCCCGCGCGAGGGCGAGGCCGAGGCCGCGGGAGGCGCCGATGAGCAGGACGCGCTTGCCGGATGGCGAATTGGTTGTAGTCATAACAATGATTGTGGGCCATATAACTATCCGCGTCAAACGCAGCCGGGGCTCCCCGAGCCGGGGGTTTTGCGGGGCGCGCGGCCCCGACGACGTACACCGTCAACGTGGCGTGCGCCCGTAACCTCCGGAAAACGGGGTGATCGCGCACGCAGGGGATAAGGTCGGCGGGCGCACGGCGTCCGTCGTCCGTACAACACCCGGCTGAGGGGACACCATGCGGGTGGCCGCTCGGACAGATCAGCCGCAGGACAAGGGCTGTTGGGCGCTGAGCCGTGATCAGTGACGCGATGGCGGAAGCGCTGGTGTCGCTGCGCCGGGGCGAGTGGCCGCAGCGGGCGCATCTCGCGGCCGTGGCGCTCGGGGTGGACGGCGTGTCGACGGCTCTGGCGGGGGACACCTCGCCGGGGAAGACCCCGGCGGGGAGCCGGGAGGCAGCCGAAGTGCTCTGGTGCTCCGGCCCGTTGAGCCGTGCCTTCGAGGACTTGCAGTACACGGTCGGCGAGGGCCCGGCCGCCGACGCCATACGTACCGGCCACGCCGTCCTGGCACCCGACCTGCGCCGCGTGCGCGCCGACCGCTGGCCCGCGCTGGTGCCGGAGGCCGAACGGCTGCCGGTCCGCGCGGTGTTCTGCTTCCCGATCGCGCTCGGCGCCATCCGGATCGGTGTGCTGACCGCCGTACGCGCCACGGCCGGGGCGCTCGGCACCGAACAGACCGGCGACGCCCTCGTCCTCGCCGACGCGCTGGCCGCCCGCTACCTGGGGGACGAGGGCGGCGCCGAACTGCCCGGCACGCTGTACAGCGCCGTCGTCCACCAGGCGGCGGGCATGGCGAGCGTGCAACTCGGCCTCCCGCTCGCGGACGCGCTCCTGCGCCTGCGGGCGCACGCCTTCAGGAGCGGGCGGCCCATCCGCGTCGTGGCACATGATGTGGTGGCCCGACGGCTGCGCCTCGAGGTCAACGGCGACGGCACCCTCCCCTCCACCGCAGCAGACAAGGACTGATCCCCATGACGCGTGTGCAACGCCTCACCGAAGTCTTCGTGGAGGTCGCCGACTCGCTCACCGACGACTTCGACATCATCGACTTCCTCCAGCGGCTCGCCCAGCGCTGCGCGGAACTGCTGGACATCGCGACGGTCGGCATCCTGCTCGTGGACGAGCACGGCACGCTGCACCCGCTGGCCGCGTCCGACGAGAGCACCCGGCTGCTGGAACTCTTCGCGTCCCAGCACGACCAGGGCCCGTGCGTGGAGTGCTTCCGCACCGGCGACGCCCGCATCGACGTGGACCTGACCGCGCCGATCACCCGGACCCGCTGGCCGCACTTCACCACGCGGGCCACCGAGGCCGGATTCGTCCGCACCCACGCCTTCCCGATGCGGCTGCGCCAGCGGGTGGTGGGCGCGCTCAGCCTCTTCCAGCGCGAGTCGACGCCGATCAGCGAGGAGGACCGGCTGCTGGCGCAGGCGCTGGCGGACGTCGCCACGATCGCGATCCTCCAGCAGCGGACCCTGGAACGCAGCCAGGTCGAGCGCGTGCAACTCCAGACCGCGCTGACCAACCGGATCGTGATCGAGCAGGCCAAGGGCGTGCTGGCCGAGCGCTGGGGTCTGTCGGTGGACGACGCCTTCGACGCCTTCCGCCGCTACGCCCGCGCGCACCACCTGCGGCTCGCGGCGCTCGCCTACGACGTCGTCCAGGGGGACTTCGACACAGCGGCGATCTTCCGCGAGCCGGAGAGCGCGCCGGAGGCCGGGCCCACGGGTGGCCGGGCAGGTGGGCGGCCAGGTGGCCCGGCGGGTGAGCGGGCCGTCGGCCCGGCGGACGGGCCTTCGACCGGGTCCGCCGGGCCCGAGGGGCCCGAGGGGCCCGAGGGGCCCGAGGGGCCCTAGAGGCGCTCGGGGGTACGGATACCGAGCAGCGTCAGACCCTGCCGCAGGGTGCGGGCGGTGACGTCGCAGAGGAAGAGCCGGTTCTCCACCACGGCGGGGCTGTCCGCCTTGAGGACCGGGCACTGCTCGTAGAACGTCGCGAACGCCGAGGCCACCGAGAAGAGATACGCGGCGAGCTTGTGCGGCTCGTACGTCTCCGCCGTCGAGGCCAGCGCCTCGCCGAACTCGTCGAGCAGCAGCCCCAGCGCCCGCTCGGCGGGTGCCAGCGGCAGCTCGGGGTGGGCCGCGGGCCGCGCCTCGCCCGAGCGCCGGATGATCGACTGGATCCGGGCGTACGCGTACTGGATGTACACGCTCGTGTCGCCGTTGAGCGACACCATCCGGTCCAGGTCGAAGACGTAGTCCCGGCCCAGGGACGTGGACAGGTCCGCGTACTTCACCGCGCCGATGCCGACCTCGGCGCCGCGCTCGGCGACCTCCGCGTCCGACAGCTCGCCCTTGGTGTCCTTCTCCTTGACGACGGCCGTCGCCCGCTCCACCGCCTCGTCCAGCAGGTCCTCCAGCTTGACGCTCTCGCCCGCCCGGGTCTTGAACGGCTTGCCGTCCTTGCCGAGCACCGTGCCGAACGGGATGTGCTTGACGGTGACCTCGTCGGTCAGCCAGCCCGCCCGCCGGGCGGTCTCGAAGACCATCCGGAAGTGCAGGGCCTGCCGGGCGTCCACCACGTACAGCAAGGTGGTGGCGTGCAGATTCTGCGTCCGGTCCCGCACCGCGGACAGGTCGGTGGCCGGGTAGCCGAAGCCGCCGTCGGACTTGCGGACGATGAGCGGGACCGGCTCGCCGTCCTTGCCCTTGATGTCGTCGAAGAACACGCACAGCGCGCCGTCGGACCGGACCGCGACACCGGACTTCTCCAGCAGGTCGCTGGTCTCCACCAGCATGTCGTTGTACCCGGACTCGCCGACGATGTCCTCGTCCTGGATCGCGATGTCGAGCTTGTCGTAGACGGAGTGGAAGTAGATCAGCGACTCGTCGACCAGCCACTGCCAGATCTTCAGCGTCTCCGCGTCGCCCGACTGGAGCTCGACCAGCCGCTTGCGGGACCGGTCCTTGAACGCCTCGTCGGAGTCGAAGAGCGTCCGCGACGACTTGTAGAGCCGGTCGAGCCGGGACATCGACGCCTCACCGGCCACCGCGGAGTCCGCGGTGGTCTGCGTGCTCTCCAGCTCGTCTGGGTGCTCCATCAGGTACTGGACGAGCATGCCGAACTGGGTGCCCCAGTCGCCGATGTGGTGCCGCGGGATCACCGTCTCGCCGCTGAACCGCAGAATCCGCACGATCGCGTCGCCGATGACGGAGGACCGCAGGTGCCCGACGTGCATCTCCTTGGCGACATTCGGCTGCGCGTAGTCGATGACGGTGGTGCCGGGGTGCTCGGCCAGGGGTACGCCGAGCCGGTCGTCCGCGGCTCGCAGCGCGAGGTTGGCGGTGATCGCGGTGTCCGTGACCGAGATGTTGAGGAAGCCGGGTCCTGACACCTCGATCTCGCCGATCAGGCCCTCGGGGCCGTCCGCGGGCAGCCCGGCCAGCACGGCGGCGGCCAGCTCCCGGGGATTGGCCTTCGCCTTCTTGGCGAGGCCCAGCACGCCGTTGGCCTGGAAGTCGGCCCGGTCGCTTCGGCGCAGCAGCGGGTCGGCGCCGTCGGCCGACGGCACGGCGGCCGCGAGGGCGGCCGAGACACGCTGCTGGAGTGAAGCGGACAGGGAGGTGACCGAGGCCATGGGTGTGCCGTTCCGTGTGTCGTGGATAGCGGACTTCGCCTCGCGGTGAGGCGAGGTCCCAGTGTCCCACGCGGGCCCCGATGGGCCGAGCCGGTTATCCACAGGTGGGGACGGAGCGGGCGAGTTATCCACAGGCCGGGTTATCCGCTGGCGATCGGGGGCCGGATGTCTGGGAGAATCGGAGCCGTCGGAACACCCCCATCGAACCCTCAGGAAGAAGAGGACCGTGGCTGAGAGCAACGAGGCCGACTGGGTCTCCCGTTTCGCGGACGACGTCATCGCCGAGTCGGAGCGCCGCGCACCCGGGAAACCCGTTGTCGTCGCGTCCGGGCTCAGCCCCTCGGGCCCGATCCACCTCGGGAATCTGCGCGAGGTCATGACCCCGCACCTGGTCGCCGACGAGGTGCGCAGGCGCGGGCACGAGGTCAGGCACCTGATCTCCTGGGACGACTACGACCGGTACCGCAAGGTCCCGGTCGGCATCCCCGGGGTCGACGAGTCGTGGGCCGAGCACATCGGCAAGCCGCTGACCTCGGTGCCCGCGCCCGCCGGGTCCCCGTATCCGAACTGGGCGGAGCACTTCAAGGCGCAGATGGCCGCGTCGCTGGCCGAGCTGGGCGTGGAGTACGACGGCATCAGCCAGACCGCCCAGTATCAGGCGGGCGCCTACCGCGCGCAGATCCTGCACGCGGTGCGGCACCGCGCCGACATCGACGCGATCCTCGACCAGTACCGGACGAAGAAGGCCCCGGCCAAGCAGCAGTCGCAGAAGCCGGTGGACGCGGCCGAGCTGGAGGCCGCCGAGGGCTCGGGCGCGGCGGGCGAGGACGACGGCAGCGGCTCCGGCGTGGGTTACTTCCCGTACAAGCCGTACTGCGCGGTCTGCGGCAAGGACCTCACCACGGTCACCGCGTACGACGACGAGACGACCGAGCTGACGTACACCTGCGCCTGCGGGCACGGGGAGACGGTCCGGCTGGAGGAGTTCGACCGCGGCAAGCTGGTGTGGAAGGTCGACTGGCCGATGCGCTGGGCGTACGAGGGCGTGATCTTCGAGCCGTCGGGCGTCGACCACTCCTCGCCGGGCTCCTCGTTCCAGGTCGGCGGGCAGATCGTCGGCCCGATCTTCGGCGGGAAGCAGCCGATCGGCCCGATGTACGCCTTCGTCGGCATCTCCGGCATGGCCAAGATGTCGTCGTCCAAGGGCGGTGTGCCGGTCCCCGCCGACGCGCTGCGGATCATGGAGCCGCAGATCCTGCGCTGGCTCTACGCCCGCCGCCGCCCCAACCAGTCCTTCAAGATCGCCTTCGACCAGGAGATCCAGCGGCTCTACGACGAGTGGGACGCGCTGGAGCGGAAGGTCGCCGAGGGCACCGCGCTCCCGGCCGACGTCGCCGCGCACAGCAGGGCCGCCCGCACCGCCGCCGGTGAGCTGCCGCGTACCGCACGGCCGCTGCCGTACCGCACGCTGGCGTCCGTCGCCGACATCACCGCGGGCGCCGAGGCCCAGACGCTGCGCATCCTGACCGAGCTGGACCCGGCCCGGCCGATCGGCTCGCTGGACGAGGTGCGGCCCCGGCTCGACCGGGCCGAGTCCTGGATCACCACCCAGGTGCCCGCCGAGCAGCGCACCGTGGTGCGCGCCGAGCCCGACACCGCCCGCCTCGCCGCCCTCGGCGACAGCGAGCGCGCCGGGCTCAAGCTCCTGGTGGACGGCCTCGACTCGCACTGGTCGCTGGACGGTCTGACGACCCTCGTCTACGCCGTGCCCAAGGTGCTGGCCGGTCTTGAGCCGGACGCCAAGCCGACTCCTGAGCTGAAGGTCGCCCAGCGGTCGTTCTTCGCCCTGCTCTACGAGCTGCTGGTCGGCCGCGACACCGGTCCGCGCCTTCCGACGCTGCTCCTGGCGGTGGGCGCCGACCGCGTCCGCACGCTGCTGGGCGCGGGCGCGTAAGGGCTCGTACGGCACCGGGGGCGGGACCGCGACCGCGGTCCCGCCCCCGTCGTACGCGTGGCCCCCGGCCTACGGCCTCTGGTTCACGGCCCCCGGTCTACGGGATGTGCTCGGTGTCCGACTCGGACTGGAAGCGGTAGCGCAGGTCGCGCAGGGACGGGACCAGCTCGCGCTCCTCCGGCGGCGTACCGGTGTACATGTCGGAGAGGTAGCGGGCGAACTGCCGGGCGTTGGGGAAGGTGCCGAATTCGCGGACGTAGCGGCGGTAGGCGCCGAAGAACGCCTCGTCCTGCGAGACGCCGTCGGGGAATTCGAGGCCCGAGACGAATTCCGGCGCCGGAGGCTGCTCCGGCTCGGGTGCGGGCACCGGTTCCGGCTCCGGAGCGGCGTACTGCGGCTCGGGGCCCTGCTGGAACCGCTGCTGCGCGGCGGCGGCGCTGCCGTTCAGTCCGGAACCGCCCAGCGGGCGCGACCGGTTGGGGCCGGCCGGGACCATGATCTGCGGCTGCTCCGGCTCCGGCTCCTGCTGGATCTGTTGGCCCTGCTGCCCTTGCTGCCCCTGCTGCTGGGCCTGTTGCATCTGCTGCGCCATGAACGCCTGCTGCTCGCGCTGGGCCTGGAGCTGGGCGGCGGCGAACCACGGGCTGTCGTGCGCGCCCGGCATGTCCTGCTGGGGCCACTGCTGCGGGTACGGCTGCTGGTTGTACTGCTGATACTGCTGGAACTGTTCGAACTGCCGCTGCTCGTACGCCTGTTGGTGCTCGAACTCCGACTGCGGCTGGAACTGCTGCCCCTCCGGCTGCCCCGCCTGCGGTCCGCCCGGTTGTCCGTTCCGCTGGCCGTTCTGCTGGGCGTTCTGCTGGGCGCTTTGTTGCTGCCGGGCCGCCTCCGCGAAGGCCGCAGCCGCCTCGGCCGCGAGGTCGGGAACGCCGTTCGGGAGGGCGTGGCCGTTCACATGGCCGTTCACCGTCCCGTTCACGGCTCCGTTGACCGTCCCGTTCACGGCGGCCTTCGACGGCGCCGCCGTCACCGGCTCCGCGGCCTCCGCCGCGATCGGCGCGGCCGACTCGGGCCCGGCCGTCAACTCCTTGGCGGGGCGCGTGATCTCGATGCCCGCCGCTTCGAGTCCGGCGTCGGCCGTCTCCGCCAGCGGCACCCCGTACTTCGCCAGCCGCAGCGGCATGATCGCCTCGACCGGGGCCTTGCGGCGCCATGCGACGCCGTACCGCGCCCGCAGCCGCGCCCGGTAGACCAGGCGGTCCTGCTCGCGCCGGATCGTTTCCTCGTACGACCGCAGTTCCCACAGCTTCATCCGGCGCCACAGCCGGAAGGTGGGGATGGGGGCGAGGATCCAGCGCGTGATGCGCACCGACTCCATGTGCTTGTCGGCGGTGATGTCGGCGATCCGCCCGATCGCGTGCCGGGCGGCCTCCACCGAGACCACGAACAGCACCGGGATGATCGCGTGCATGCCGACGCCGAGCGGGTCGGGCCAGGCGGCGGCGCCGTTGAAGGCGATCGTCGCGGCCGTCAGCAGCCACGCGGTCTGCCGCAGCAGCGGGAACGGGATGCGCAGCCAGGTCAGCAGCAGGTCGAGCGCGAGCAGGACGACGATGCCCGCGTCCACGCCGATCGGGAAGACGTTCGCGAACCAGCCGAAGCCCTTGTCCAGGGCGAGCGAGCGCACGGCCGCGTACGAACCGGCGAAGCCGATCCCCGCGATCACCACCGCTCCGGTGACGACCACGCCGATCAATATGCGGTGCGTCCGGGTCAAACGTATCGCGGCCACCCGCGACCCCTCCTACCCCTTGGCTCCAGCCTCACTGGCGGACCGGAGCCGTACCGGCTCCGGCGGGCCCCAGACTGCCATACGGGTGAGAAGGAGAGGCGCGGCGTTGACGAACGAACGCCGTACAAACGCGCGAATACCGGGGCGAGGGGAGCGGGAGTTGTTACGCGTTCGCCGCCGCGACCGCCGCGACGGCCTCCTTCGCCGCCCGTTGCGCACCGCTCTGTACGTCGTCGGCCGACGGGTTCTTCTTGCCCTCGAGGCCCGCGCCGTTGAACTCCACCAGGATCACGACATTGCCGCTCCGGACGACCACCGAGTCGTTCTGCGAGGTGACCTTCGCGACGGTGGCCTTGCTGACCACCGAGGCCGCCTGGTCGCCGAGGCCGGTGAGGGTCGCGGCGGCCGCGCCGGGGACCTGGTTCAACGTGCCGACCTGCTCGGTGTACCGCTTCTTCGCCTGGTCCTCGGCCGTGCCGAGCGCGGTGGAGGACGTGAAGCGCTGAAGGGTGACCGACAGCCAGCGGTACTGGTAGCCGTCCTTGCCGTTGCCCGTCCAGGAGCAGCCGGCGCGCGAGGTGATGTCGTCGGACTTCACCGGGGTGCCGCCGGGCGTCTTGGCCTTGGGCACCAGCGCGTTCACGGTGGCCTGCGTGACCGCCTTGCAGGACGCCGGGAGCGCGGCGAACTTCGCGGGCGCGAGGGTCGGGGTGGCCGAGCCGCCGGACGGGCCGGAACCCGTCGACGAGGACGCCGAGGACTTCGCGTCGGACGATCCCGAACCGGACGAGCATCCCGCGAGAGCCATCGCGGGGACGGCCGCACAGGCGAGCAGCAGAGCGAGGCGGGAGGCGGTGTGTCGTCGTTCCATGGGGGTCACCCTAAAGGGCCGCGCTGTCGGCCCCCGGTCAGTCCTTGACTTTCCTCACGAGCTGCTCCGCGACCTGCTGGGCGCCTTTTTGCAGGTCAGCGCTGTCCGGTGGCGTACTGCCACGGGGTGACGACTCCGCGTAAGTGACGGTCACCAGGACGTTGGCAGTGCGGAAAACCAGTGTCACGTCGCGGCGGGGAGGCTGTGCGTGGGGCTTGAGGACGTCATTGATAAATGCGGCGTTTCCCACATCGGTGAGGCGGCGGGGGAGGAGATCGGTGCCGCCGCCACCGGCCGTGCCGGAACTCGTCGCGGACCCCGTGCTCGTGCCGCTGCCGCCGCTCGTACCGCTGCCGGTGGTGGAGCCGGTGCCGTTCGTCGTACCGCCGGTCGGCGTGGCGGTCGTCTGCTGGCCGCTCGGGGTGGCGGAGGACGACAGCGGCGGGATCGAGGCGTCGGCCGCCTTGTTGGAGAAGTCGAGGTCGGCCTGGACCTCGTCGCTGACGGCCGGGTCGTACGACACGACGCGTTCGAGGTCGATCTTCAGGGTGTTCGACGTGCCGTCGGCCTGGGTGCCGCGCCAGGAGCAGCCGACCCGGCGGTCCGTGTCGTACGTGAGCGACTCCGAGCCCGCGACGTCGGGGACGGCGGGGACCAGGGACTTGAGCAGATCCTGGTCGACGGCCGTGCAGGGCGCGGGCAGCGTCTGGTACTTGCCGGGGGGCGCGGGCGAGACCGTGCTCGTACTGCCGCCGCCCGCGAGCTGCGCCTTCTGGTCCGAGGCGGAACCCGCCGAGTCCCCGCCGCCGGTGCACGCGCCGAGCGTGGCCAGCGCCAGCGCCACCGCGGTCACGGCCGTGCCGACGGCCACCGGGAGGCCGCGTGCCACCGGAGCACGTCGCGTCGCCTGGGCACCTCGCGCCGCCGGGACCCTTCGCGTGGACCGCACTGGGCGGGCCCCCTTCCCCTCAGGTTCTGCCGCTCCCGCGCGCTAAACCTTTGGCGTGAGCGGGTGCGCCGTGGACACAATGTCTACCGCAAGCTTCACCCAAACCACCTCTTGGGGCGGTTTTATCGCGTGAGGCATCCTTGATTTTGCCGTTTACGGGGGATTGTCATGTCTTATACCGAGGTGCCGGGTGTCCGGGTGCCGATCCGGATGTGGACGGACCCGACCACGGTCGAGGACGTCGCGATGCAGCAGCTCCGCAATGTCTCCTCGCTGCCGTGGATCAAGGGCCTGGCCGTCATGCCGGATGTCCACTACGGCAAGGGCGCCACGGTCGGTTCCGTCATCGCGATGCACGGCGCGGTCTGCCCCGCGGCGGTCGGCGTCGACATCGGGTGCGGTATGAGCGCGGTCAAGACCTCCCTGACGGCGAACGACCTGCCCGGCGACCTCTCCCGGCTGCGCTCCAAGGTGGAGCAGGCGATTCCGGTCGGACGCGGCATGCACGACGACCCGGTCGCGCCCGACCGCTTCCACGGCATGGCGACCTCCGGCTGGGACTCCTTCTGGGACCGTTTCGACGGGCTCGCGGAGGCCGTCAAGTTCCGCGCCGACCGCGCCACCAAGCAGATGGGCACGCTCGGCGGCGGCAACCACTTCGTGGAGGTCTGCCTCGACGAGTCCGGCGCCGTATGGCTGATGCTGCACTCCGGCTCCCGCAACATCGGCAAGGAGCTGGCCGAGTTCCACATCGGCCAGGCGCAGAAGCTGCCGCACAACCAGGGCCTGGTCGACCGCGACCTCGCGGTCTTCGTCTCGGACACCCCGCAGATGGCCGCGTACCGCAACGACCTGTTCTGGGCGCAGGAGTACGCCAAGAAGAACCGCGCCATCATGATGGCGCTCCTCCAGGACGTCATCCGCAAGGAGTTCAAGAAGGCCCGGCCGACCTTCGACGAGGTCATCTCCTGCCACCACAACTACGTCTCGGAGGAGCGCTACGACGGCATGGACCTCCTGGTCACCCGCAAGGGCGCCATCCGCGCGGGCTCCGGTGACCACGGCATCATCCCCGGCTCCATGGGGACCGGTTCCTACATCGTCCGCGGCCTCGGCAACTCCGCCGCGTTCAACTCCGCCTCCCACGGCGCCGGCCGTCGCATGAGCCGGAATGCGGCCAAGCGCCGCTTCACCACCCGCGATCTGGAGGACCAGACCCGCGGCGTCGAATGCCGCAAGGACTCCGGCGTCGTCGATGAGATCCCGGCCGCCTACAAGCCCATCGACCAGGTCATCGACCAACAGCGCGACCTGGTCGAGGTGGTGGCCAAGCTGAAGCAGGTCGTCTGCGTCAAGGGCTGACGCGTCGGGCGCACGGCTCCTGGAGCCGTGCGCCGGTGGCGGGTTCCTTCCTATGGCTATGGCTGCGGCTACGGCTACGGCTACGACTTCGGCTACGGCTACGGCTTCGTGTGCGGGGGCGCGGCTCAGGCCCTGCGGGCGTGCAGGACGGTGCCGTCCAGGGCGAGGGGCGAGCGGCCGAGAAGGGTGAGGCCCGCGTCGGCGAACAGGCGGGCGTAGTGGTCGGCGCGGCGTTCGCGACCGCCGATGTTGCACATCATGTGCAGATCCCAGGCGGTGCCGAGGGAGGCGGAGCCGTCGTCGGGCAGGACGCGTTCCACGACGAGCAGTTCGGCGGCCTCGGACATCACGCGGGCGCAGTGGCGCAGGATCTCGCGGCAGCGGTCGTCGTCCCAGTCGTGCGGGAGGCGGGATGCGGGACGCGGGACGGAATATAGACGTCGCCGCCCGCGGGCACGTCGGCGAAGGAGCCCGGGAGGAAGGCGCACCGCTCGGTGTGACCGGCCGCGCCGAGCAGGCGGCGGGCGGTCTCGACGGTGTGCGGGCGCTCCAGCAGGACACCGCGCAGGCGGGGGTGTGCGGAAAGGATTCGGCCGAGCAGTTCGCCGTTGCCGCCCGCGATGCCGACCACGGTGGCCCCTTCGGCTCCTTTCCCCCTTCGGTGGTCGCGTCGGCCGCCGCGACGAGGACCGGGTGGTCGGGCAGCGGGTCGAGCATCCGGGCGCCGACGGCCATCGACTGGTCGAACGGCCCGGCGAGTTCGGGATCGCGGGCGACGTGCTCGAAGTGGTTCTCGCCGAAGTGCCGTTCGAAGGCGACCTGTCCGGTGCGCACGGTGTGGTCGAGCCTGGCGAAGGACGCGTAGAACGGCCCCCCGTACATCAGCGCCGGCGACTGCATCGACCCCTCGGCGTCCGCCCGCAGCAGCCCGCCGGTGTCCGTGAGCCGGAAGCCGTCGCGGTCCTCGCTCACCACGCCGAGCATGGTGAGGTACCGCAGCAAGGTGGCCAGGTTGGGCGCCAACGCGCCGACCGTGCGGGCCAGTTCGGCCAGGCCGACGGCCCGCTCCCCGTCCATCGCGTCCGCCGCCCCCAGCCGCGCGAACGCGGCCAGCGCCTGCGTCGTCCACGCGCCGGTCAGCAGCCGCAGCAAGGCTTGAGCGGGCTGCCGCGCCCGGTGCGCCTCCATGTGCGCGTCGAGCAGGTCGCGGTGGTCGCCCGGCACGTACAACTCCACCTGCCCGTAACCGGCCTTGGCCTCGGCGGGCGCGGCGAAGCAGAACACCGTGCCGCTCTCGTGCGGGTTGTAGCCGCCGCCGGGCGTCGGCCGTACTGCCCGAAGGCCGCGTGCAGACCGCGCAGCACCAGCGGGTCCGGGTGGGGCGCGCCGCCCCCGGCCCAGGTGATCGCCCACACCAATCTCTACTGGAGCTTTAAGGCGGCCCCCGGCCGCACGGCGGGGACGGTCGCGACGAAGGACGTCGAATTCTGAGGCCGCCGCCGCAGTCCGCGCGTACGCGAAGGCCCCCTGCCCGGTGGGGGGTTGAGCGGGCGGGGGGCCTTCGGCCGGGTCGGGGCGGCTGTCAGCCGGTGCTGTCAGTCGCGGGCGTCAGTCGTCGGTGTCAGTCGTTGGCGTTGAGCACCGGCAGGTAGCCGCTGGAGTGACCGGTCGCAGTCGGGTGGTACGACTCCCAGCTCGGCGAGATGACCAGCGAGTGGAGGTAGGCGTCGCCCGAGCACAGCTCGTGGCCCTTGAACGTCGAGCGGACGTCACCGAAGGAGAAGCCGTGCGCGGCGGCGCGGGCTGCGGTGGTGGTGTCGAGCACGTCGGCGGCCTCGTCGATCTTGGCGTGCTTGGTGGCGCTGAGGCCGACGCAGAAGGTGTTCAGGGTGTACATGTCGGGGTAGCCCAGGACGACGACGTGCGCCGAGGGGGCCTTGGCGTGGATCGCGTTGTAGACCGCGTCGAGGCGGGCGGGCAGCGTGTTCCTGACGAAGTTCTCCGCCGTGTTCACCCGGTTGACGCAGTCGCTGTCGGAGCCGGTCACGCAGGCGGTCATGACGTCGGAGAAGCCCGCGTCATTGCCGCCGATGGTGATGGTGACCAGGCCGGTGGAGGAGTTGAGCGGGCCGAGCTGGTTGTTCAGCACGTCCGAGGTCACCGCGCCGGAACAGGCGGTGTCGGCGAAGGAGGACGGGGCGTGCGCGTTCTTCCACAGGTACGGGTAGGCGCTGAAGCTGCGGTGACAGTCGCCGCTGGCGCTGTCGTAGTTTCCCGCGCCGTTTCCGGCCGAGTACGAGTCGCCCAGGGCGACATAGGCGGGGCCTGCGGCGTGGGCCGGGCTGACGCCCACGAGGGCCAGGGCGGCGCCCATGACCAACGTGGCCAGCATGGAGAGGGACTTGGTGCGGTTCACGGAACCTCCATCGGCGGGACGATCGCTTCAGCGATCACTTCAGCAACGAGTTGCGCCGGAGTGCGCTGAGGTGGGCATGTCAAGATGGCTCTGAGCGGTAGACCGCGATGGCGGTGACGGTGGGGGGGTGAGGGTGGGGGGTGTGGGGGTGAGTGGGGGGACGGGGTAATGCTCTGATCTCTGGCTGCACAGGGTGTGGCATCAAGCGGCTCCAGCGTCAACGGCCCTGCTGTCGTAAGGATCTACGCGCGAAGAACGCCGCGGGAATCATCCCCAATGATGTGGCTCCGCCAAACATGCTCACGTCAACCCACACCACATCAGCACCATCCCGCCATCCGGCGACGGTTCCGTGTCCACCCTGTGCGATCCCGCCCTCGGCGGGGGGCGTCCGCCGAAGGCGGGGGGTTGCCGAGGGGGTCGGCGGGCTTCCGCTGGGCGGGCCCGCGCCGGGCGGGTGGGAACTTGCTGCCGCGCGTGGGGTGTTCGCCGGAGGCGCGGGGTGTCGAGGGGTCGGCGGTGGCTTGTCGGGCGGGGCGCCCGCGCCCGCCCTGGGCAACCCGGCCCCCGCCGAAGGCGGCGGGTTGCCGAGGGGGTCGGCGGGGGGTTGGGGTGGGTGGGGGGTAGAAGTGGGGGTGTTGGGTTGGTGCGGGTGGATGAGGGAGTGGTGGGTGTGGCAGGTCGTGGGCTGGTGGTCTGGGGGCAGCGGTGGGTGGTGAATCCGGTGGCGCGACGGACGGCGGCGTTCACGCCGGGGGCGGCGGTGGTGGAGACGACCGGGCGGGTGTCCGGGAAGCCGCGGCGGACGCCGGTGGGGGGTGCGCTGGAGGGGGCCACCTTCTGGTGGGTCAGCGAATTCGGCCGGCAGTCGCAGTACGTGCGGAACATCGAGGCGGACCCGCGCGTACGCGTACAGATCAAGGGCAAGTGGCACGCCGGTACGGCCACCCTCGTGGACGACGACGACCCGCGTGAGCGGCTGAAGCGGCTGCCGAAGTTCAACAGCGCGGCGGTCCGGGCGTTCGGGACCAACCTGCTCACGATGCGCGTCGACCTCGACCCGGAGGACTGAGTCCGCCACTGACCGGCCGGGTCACTCGCCGGGCGGTTCGACCCGGGCCAGCCACTTCGTCAGCAGGGCTTCGAGCTGCGCGGCCTCGTCGCCGGTCAAGGCACCCAGCAGGCGGCGCTCGTTGGCCATGTGGGCCGTGAAGGCGCGGTCGATGACCTCGCGGCCGTGCGCGGTGAGCGCGACCACCCGGCCTCGGCCGTCGAGTTCGCTGGGGCGCCGGGTCGCCAGACCCGCGCGCTCCAGGCGGTCGATCCGTTTGGTCATCGCGCCGGTCGTGACCATGGTGTGCTCGGCCAGCTCCGAGGGCGCCCGCTCGAAGGGGGCGCCCGCGCGGCGCAGCGCGGCCAGGACATCGAAGTCGCCCTCGCCGAGGCCGTGTTCGCGGTAGACGACGCACAGCTCCTCGGTGAGGCGGCCCGCGAGCCGGTGCAGCCGGCCGATGACGCCCTGCGGCCGTACGTCCACGTCGGGCCGTTCGCGGGCCCACTCCCGCTGGATCCGGGCGACGTGATCGAGCGGTTCGGGCGAGTCCGGCGATCTGTGTGCGCTCATGCCCTCCACAATACCTTCCGAGGAAGCTACATTAGCTTCCATGGAAGCTAATGTGCGGTGGTCCCTCGTCACCGCCGTCGCCCCGGTCGCCTGGGGCACGACGTACTACGTCACCCGCGAGGCGCTGCCCGCCGACTACCCGCTGTACGGCGCGGTGCTGCGCGCCCTGCCCGCCGGGCTGCTCCTGCTGGCGGTCCGCAGGCGGGCGCCGCACGGCGCGTGGTGGTGGAAGTCGCTGGTGCTCGGCACGCTCAACATGGGCGCGTTCTTCGCGCTCGTGTACGTCGCCGCGCAGCTCCTGCCGACCAGCATCGCGTCCACCGTCATGGCCACCTCGCCCGTCGTGATGACGCTGCTCGCCTGGCCGCTGCTGTCCGAGCGCCCGCGCGCGCTGCCGCTGCTCGGCGCCTGCGTCGGCATCGCGGGCGTGTGCCTGATGGTGCTCGACGGCTCGGACGGCATCGACCCGCTCGGCCTGCTCGCGTCCGTCGCCGCCATGACGATGTCGTCGATCGGCTACATCCTGGCCAAGCGCTGGGGCGGCGCCGTGGACGTCCTGTCCTCCACGGCCTGGCAGCTCGTCGCGGGCGCGCTCGTCCTGCTGCCGGTCGCCGCCGCGGCCGAGGGCGCGCCGCCCGCCCTGGACGGCCGCGCGCTGCTCGGCTTCGGCTACGTCACCACGGTCGGTACGGCCGTCGCCTTCGCCGCCTGGTTCACCGGGCTGCGGCACCTCACGGCGGCCGGGGTCGGGCTGATCGGCCTGCTCAACCCGGTCACCGGCGTCCTGCTCGGGACGCTGGTCGCGGCCGAGACGCTGGGCGCGCAGCAGTGGGGCGGCCTGGCGCTCGTCCTGGCCGGTGTCCTGATCGGGCAGCCGGTGACGGCGCGGGCGGTACGGCTCGCGGGCCGCGTAGGCCGTGCCCGCAGGGAACGTCATGAGGGCGACACGCGGCCTGCGGCTACTTCCGGAGCACGCCCATGACGTTCCGCGCCGTCTCGATCAGCGCGGGCTGGTACTGGACGAGGTCGGGGGAGAGCGGATAGCCGCCCCCGTCGAGGCCGTTGATGGTGTCCTCGGAAACGTTGACGTCGCTGTAGGCGTTGAGGGTGAGCGAGATGACAGCGCCGCCGTGCAGGATCTTCAGCTCCTGGCCCTCGTCGCTGCGCGTGAGGAAGTACGCCTGGTCGCCGAGTCCCGGCACCGACGAGACCTCGCTCGCGGCCTGGAGGCTGCCGGTCATCATCCGCACCTGGTCCTCGAACTCGACGCGGGGATCGGTCTTTTTGTGCAGGTCGACGGCGACGGCGACGATGTAGGACATCGTGGCGCCCCGCGCGTACGGCGCCTGGGTGGAGAAGTCGCAGGCGACCTGGTCGAGGGCGGGGCCGAGGTGCTGCATCGCGGGCGACGACGCCTCGGGCGTCTCCACCGAGAGCTTCCCCGGGCTGTTGGCCCGGACGGCGGCGGTCAGCGGCTGGAGGGTCGGGCCCTCGCAGGGGCTGTCGGCGATGTGGTACCCGTGCAGGTCCGGCAGGTCGCTGTGGCCCCGGTCGTACACGAACAGGCCGCCCGCCCACAGCGCGGAGGTGACGACGGCCGCGCCGAGCACCCACACCCACGGCGGTCGTACGCGGGAGGCGGCGGCCGGAGGCGGGGGCGGCCCGCCCTCGAAGTCCACGACGAGGTCAGCCGTGTGATCCGAGGAGCCGGGACCGTCGGCCGTATCGGCGGCGTCGGGCGTGCCGAGCACCCCGCAGTCCGGCTCGCCGCGCTCGTGGGGGTCGCCGCCCGTCAGCTCCGGCTCGGATATCACTGCGGCTCCTCGCGGTGCACCTTGTAGTTGCTGGCCTGCGCGCGCGGGCGCAGCACCAGGAGGTCGACGTTCACGTGCGCGGGCCGGGTCACCGCCCAGGTAACGGTGTCGGCCACGTCGTCGGCGGTCAGCGGCTCGGCGACGCCCGCGTAGACGGCGGCGGCGCGGTCGGCGTCACCGCGGAAGCGGGTCAGGGCGAACTCGTCGGTACGCACCATGCCGGGCGCGATCTCGATGACGCGCACCGGCTTGCCGTTCAGCTCCAGGCGCAGCGTCTCGGCGATCACGTGCGCGCCGTGCTTGGCGGCCACGTAACCGCCGCCGCCCTCGTACGTGGCCAGGCCGGCGGTCGAGGACAGCACGACGACGGTGCCGTCACCGGAGGCGGTCAGCGCGGGCAGCAGCGCCTGCGTCACGTTGAGCACGCCCAGCACGTTGACCTCGAACATCGCCCGCCAGTCGGCGGGGTCCGCGGTGGCCACCGGCTCGGTGCCGACGGCGCCGCCCGCGTTGTTCACCAGGACGTGCACCGGCGGGTACTGGTCCAGGGCCGTCGCGAACGCGTCCACGGCCGCCCGGTCGGTGACGTCCAGCCCGTACACCGACGCCGAACTCCCCTGCTCCGTCAGCTCCTTG
The DNA here is from genome assembly GCF_042957025.1 of Streptomyces sp. NPDC008139. Lineage (NCBI taxonomy): Bacteria > Bacillati > Actinomycetota > Actinomycetes > Kitasatosporales > Streptomycetaceae > Streptomyces > Streptomyces sp. NPDC008139. Next base: position 388,750 of record NZ_JBIBHM010000008.1, on the reverse strand, counting down.
GCCAGCGCCTCCAGCCGGTCCGCGCGGCGCGCGGTGAGCACGACATGGAAGCCCGCCTCGGCGAGCTTGCGCGCGGTGGCGGCTCCGATGCCGCTGCTCGCGCCGGTGACCACTGCGGTACGGGGGCTCATGTCGTGCTGCCTTCCACGGACGGTGCCTGCTCGGTTCTGCTCCGGGGCCCCGGGCTCTGCTGTGACCAGAGCCCTGCTGGGTGTTTTCCCTGGGCAGCAGCAGCATAAGCGGCCGGTTGTCCGGTACCGGGCGGCGCGGCTCGGCGGCGCCGCGCGCCGGGGCGTGGCGGGTGGCGGCGGGTCGGATCGGGCCGGGACTGCGGGGCGTGGCGGGTGGCGGCGGGTCGGATCGGGCCGGGACTGCGGGGCGTGGCGGGTGGCGCTGTGCGGCCGGGCGGGTACGTCACGTGTTTTCGGCCAGCGCCGCCGCGTTGTGGCTCATCTCACGTGGAGCGCCGCCAACTGCGGAATTCATGCTTCGCGGCAGTCATGTCAGGCTGCTTTGAGCCATGTCGTCCCGGCCGCCTTGAATGCGCGGCGAGCGACCTCCTAAAGTTCAACCATCGACCTCACCCAGCGTTTCCGGAAATAATCCGCGCTGGCCGGTTCTCTCAATGTCGAGTGTTTCCGGCAGTTTGCCTGAGGTACCTCCTTCGTTACCCCTGTGCTACATCGGTACGGTGTCGGCGTCACGCCTTCGCCGGTCAACTGTGCTGCTCAGGGACTTGCTTGCTGACACGGATTCCCTCGGTGAACCGGACAGTGCGACGAAAGGACCCGGCACAGTCATGTCCAATGCGCCGCGATTACGCGAGGCTTCGGAAAACCCCGCCGCCGACGAGAACGTCCGCAATATCGCGCACCTGCTGCTGCGCGCCGCGGAAAAGCACCAGGACTCGGGCATCCGCTACTGTCACGGAATGGCCGGTGAATCCACCCGGCTCCAGACGTACCCGCAATTAGTGGACGACGCGCGCCGGTTGCTCACCGGGCTGCGCGCACACGGACTGCGCGCGGGCGACAAGGTCGCGCTGCTGGTGGAGCGCCCGCACGAATTCCTCACCGTCTTCTGGGCCTGCCTGCTGGGCGGCCTCGTGCCCTGCCCGCTGGTGCCGCTGCGCGGCGACCCGGAGCGCTGGGCGGCCCAACTGGCGCACGTCGACCAGTTGCTCGACAAGCCGCTGCTGATCGCCGACGAGGCGCTGGCCGCCGAACTCCCGCGGGTGCCGGGCCTGTCGGCCGTACCGCTGGAAGGGCTGCGCGGGCACGAGCCCGCCGCAGAGCTGTACGACGCCGAGCCCGGTGAGCTGGCGCTGCTGGTGCTGACCTCGGGCTCGACCGGCAACTCCAAGGCCGTGATGCTCACCCACGCCAATCTGCTGGCGTCGATGGCGGGCAAGAACGGCTTCCACCGCCTCACCCCCGCCGACACCTCGCTGAACTGGGTGTCCTTCGACCATGTCGCGGCGCTGCTGGAGTGCCACCTGCTGCCGCTGTACGCGGGGGCGCTCCAACTCCACGTCGAGCCGCAGGTGGTGCTCAAGGAGCCGCTGGACTTCCTGCGGCTGCTCTCCCGCCACCGCGTCACCATGACCTTCACGCCCAACTTCCTGCTGGGCCTGGTCAACGCGGCCGTGAGCGGGGCGTCCTCGGTCACCGAGGCCGCGAGCGGCGGCGAGCCGCTCGACCTGTCCCGCCTGCGCCACATCATCAGCGGCGGCGAGGCCATCGTGTGCGCCACCGGCCGTACCTTCCTCGACGAGCTGGCCCCGTACGGCCTGTCGTCCTTCGCGCTGTGGCCCGCCTTCGGGATGACCGAGACGTGCGCGGGCAGCGTCTACTCCACCGGCTTCCCCGAACTGGACGCCGGGCAGGAGTTCGCCAACCTCGGGCTGCCCGTGGAGGGCCTGGCCATCCGGGTGGCGGACGAGGAGAGCCACCGGCCGCTGGCGGAGGGGCAGGTCGGTGAACTCCAGCTCCGCGGGCCGATGATCACCGGCGGCTACTACAACAACGGCCAGGCCACCGCCGACGCGTTCACCGCCGACGGCTGGTTCCGCAGCGGCGACCTCGGCCGGATCGACGGCGGACGGCTCACCCTGGTGGGCCGCAGCAAGGACAGCGTCATCGTCAACGGCGTCAACTACTACAGCCACGACATCGAGACCGCCCTGGAGCAACTGGACGGCGTCGCCCGCTCGTTCGTCGCCGCCTTCCCCACCCGCGTGCCCGGCGCCGACACCGAACAGCTCGTCGTCGCCTTCCACCCCGAGATCCCCGCGGCCGACGAAGCCGGACTCTTCCGGCTGCTCACCGCCGTCCGCTCCACCGTCGTCATGCACTGGGGCTTCCGCCCCGCGCTGCTGCTGCCGCTGCCCGAGAGCGCCTTCCCCAAGACCAGCCTCGGCAAGATCCAGCGCTCCCTGCTGCGCAAGCGCCTGGAGAACGGCGACTTCGCCGCCGCCACCGCGGCCGTACAGGAACTGACCTCGCGTCAACTCGGCGGCTACACCGCCCCCGAGGGCGAGACCGAGTGGCTACTGGCCGCGATCTACGCCGAGATGTTCGACACCACCGCCGACCGGATCAGCGCCACCGCCAGCTTCTTCGACCTCGGCGGCACCTCGCTCGACATCCTGCGGCTGCGGCTCAGCGTCGCCCGGCGCCTCGGCGTCGCCGACCTCCAGATCATCACCGTGCTGACCGCCCCCACCGTCCGCGACCTGGCCGCCAGGATCACCGCCGACCTCGCGGCCGGGGACACCACGACCGGCGAGCGGCCGTACGACCCGATCGTCCCCATGCAGCTCAGCGGCGGCAAGACCCCGCTGTTCTGCGTGCACCCCGGCGTCGGCGAAGTCCTCGTCTTCGTCAACCTCGCCAAGTACTTCGTGGCCGACCGGCCCTTCTACGCGCTGCGCGCCCGCGGCTTCAACCGCGGCGAGAAGCCCTTCGCCACCTTCGCGGAGATGGTCGCCGCCTACGTGGACGCGATCCGCGCCAAGCAGCCGCACGGGCCGTACGCGGTCGCGGGCTACTCCTACGGCGGCGCGGTCGCCTTCGAGATCGCCAAGGTCCTTGAGGCGCAGGGCGAACGCGTCGACTTCGTCGGCAGCTTCAACCTCCCGCCGCACATCAAGTACCGCATGGAGGAACTGGACTTCGTCGAGACCGCCGCCAACCTCGCCTTCTTCCTGGCCCTGATCAACAAGAAGCAGTCGCTGGAGATCCCCGGCACCCTGCGCGGGCTGCCCCGCGAACGGCAGCTCCAGCACTTCATCGACATCGCCCCCGCCGACCGGCTCGCCGAACTCGACCTGACGGCCGAGAAGTTCGCCGCCTGGGCCGAACTCGCCGACGGCCTCACGGACCTGGGCCGCGGTTACCAGCCGAGCGGCACCGTCCGCTCGATGAAGGTCTTCTACGCCGTCCCGCTGCGCGGCACCAAGCAGGACTGGCTGGAGAACGAACTGCGCCGCTGGGACGACTACACCACCGGGCCCAACGACTACATCGACGTACCGGGCGAGCACTACACGCTGATGGGCCCGCAGCACGTCGCCGCCTTCCAGGCCATCCTGCGCAGGGAGTTGGACCGCGCCATGGGCGACGCAGACGCAGACGCAGACACCGACACCGGGGACGTGACACCGTGAAGGGCAAGAAGATCCTGGTCACCGGCGGCACGGGGCAGGTCGCCAGGCCCGTCGCCGAAGCGCTCGCAGCCGACAACGACGTCTGGTGTCTCGGCCGCTTCGGGACCCCCGGCGTCGCCGCCGAACTCACCGCGAGCGGCATCACCACCTTCCGCTGGGACATGGACGACCTCGGCCCCGACACCCTCAAGGGCCTCCCCGACGACTTCACCCACGTCGTCCACTGCGCCGTCCGGCGCGGCGAGGACGGCGACTTCAACGCGGCCGTCGCCGTCAACTCCATCGCCGCCGGGCGGTTGATGACCCACTGCCGCGGCGCCGACGCGTTCCTGTACGTGTCGACCGGCGCGCTCTACGCCCGCCAGACCCTCGACCACCGCTACACCGAGACCGACCCCGTGGACGGCAAGGCCGACTGGCTGCCCGCGTACCCGGTCGGGAAGATCGCCGCCGAGGGCACCGTCCGCGCCTTCGGCCAGGTGCTCGGCCTGCCGACCACCATCGCGCGGCTCAACATCGCCTACGGACCCGGCGGTTACGGCGGCGTCCCGATGCTCTACTTCAAGCGGATGCTGGCCGGTGAGCCGATCCCCGTGCCCGTCGAGGGCCAGAACTGGTGCTCGCTCCTCTACACCGACGACCTCGTACGCCAGGTCCCGCGCCTGTGGGAGGCCGCCGCCGTCCCCACCACGCTCGTCAACTGGGGCGGCGACGAAGCGGTCGGCATCACCGACTGCGTGCGGTACCTGGAGGAGCTGACCGGGGTCACCGCCACGCTCGTACCGTCCGAAGTCACCCGCGAGACCTACCAGTTCGACCCGGCGCTGCGCCGCGAGCTGACCGGCCCCTGCGAGGTCGGCTGGCGCGACGGCATCCGCCGCACCCTGGCCGCGATGTACCCCGGGCACCTGCGCGAGCACAGCGCCGGGGAGGTGGGCGCCGGTGTCCGGGCGTAGCAACTCCGAGGCGGTCCGGGCCGCTTACCGCGCCTTCGCGGAACGCGACGTCGAAGGGCTGCTGGCGACCCTGCACCCGGACGTCGACTGGGTGCACCCGGACGGGATGGACACCTACGGGCTCGGCGGTACGAAGAAGGGGCACGCGGGCGTGAAGGAGTTCCTCGCCCACGTCCCCACCGTGCTGGGCGGAATGCGCCTGGAACCGCTGGAGGTCATCGAGTCCGGCGACCGGATCGTGGTCTTCGGCATCCGGCAGGTCACCTCGCTGACGGGGCACACCGAGACCCTTCAGTTCGTCCACTCCTGGACGATGCGCGACGGCCGGGCCACCGCCATGGAGGACATCTTCGACACCGTCCTCTTCCACCGCCTCATCGAGAGCTGAGGGAGCGGCCCTCATGAGGTACGCCTATCTGGGGCCCGAGGGCACCTTCACGGAGACGGCGCTGCGCTCCGCGCTCGGCACGCGGGTGCCGGGGCCGGGGTCGGCGCCGGTGTGCGAGCCGTACCCGACCGTCGCCGACGCCCTGGAGGCCGTACGGCGCGGCCACTGCGCCGCCGCGATGGTGCCGGTGGAGAACTCCCTGAAGGGCGTGGTCCCCGCCACCCTCGACGGCTTCGCCGCCGCCACCGACGACCTGCACATCGTCGGCGAGACCGAACTGCGCGTCAGCTTCGCGCTGTTGGGCCTGCCCGGCGCCACCCTCGACGGCGTCGAGCGGGTCCGCAGCCACCCGCACGCGCTCGCCCAGTGCGGGCGCTGGCTCGGTCTGAAGCTCCCGAACGCCGTGACGGAGGCCGCCGGTTCGACGGCGGGCGCCGCCCGCGACCTGGCCGGGTCCGGTGACCCGCGCGACGCGGCCGTCGCGGCGCCGGCCGTCGCCGAGCGGTACGGGCTGCGCGTGCTCGCCACCGACATCGGCGAGCGCGAGAACGCCGTGACCCGCTTCGTCATGGTCCGCCGCGCCGGGGTGCCGCCCGCCCGCACCGGCAGGGACCGTACGTCCCTGCTGGTGTCGGCCGGCGACGGCACACCGGCCGCGCTGCCCGGGATCCTGTCCGTCTTCACGGCGGGACGCGTCAGCCTCGCGTGGGTCCAGGCGTGGCCGACCGGGCTGCGCCTGGGCGACTACCGCTTCTTCGTGGACGTCGAGGGCCACATCGACGACCAGCGGGTCCGCCACGCCGTCGCCGCGCTGTCCGACGTCGGGGCGCGAGCCAGCTTCCTCGGCAGCTACCCGCGCGCGGGGGCTCGCGCCACGGCCGCCACGGCTGCCACGGTCTTCAGACGCCGGGTGCCGCTGCCGTCACCGCCCTTCCCCGCCGTCGTGCTGTGACCCCGTGACCCACCCGCCCGCGCCCCGTACCCCACCCCAGGAAGGACACGCCGTGAGCACTGCGTCCCGCCCGCCCGTCGGCAACGCCCAGGACCGACTGGTCCAACTCGGCCTCGGATTCTGGCAGTCCAAGGTGCTGCTGACCGCCGTGGAGCTGGGGGTGTACTCGGACCTCGCCGCCCACGGCCCGGCCGACGCCTTCGCGCTCGCCGCCCGCCTCGGTCTGCACCCGCGCGGCGCCCGCGACTTCTTCGACAGCCAGGTCGCGCTCGGCCTGCTGGAGCGGACGGACGGGGTGTACGCGAACACGCCCGACACGGCGGCCTTCCTCGACCGCGCCCAGGACACGTACATCGGGGGCCTGTTGGAGATGGCGCAGGAGCAGTGGTACCAGTCCTGGGGGCACTTGACCGAGGCGCTGCGGACCGGTGAGCCGCAGAACAACGTCGGGGGAGCGGACGGCAATCCCTTCGATGTCCTGTACGCCGACCCGGAGTTGACCAGCCGCTTCCAGAAGGCGATGACCGGCGGTTCGCTCGCCGCCTCGCAGGCGCTGGCCGCCGCCTTCGCCTGGGCGGACGTCACGAGCGTCGTCGACATCGGCTGTTCCGAGGGCATCCTGCTCAACACCGTACTGACCGCGCACCCGCACCTGCGCGGCACCGGTTTCGACCTCCCGGCCGTCGCGCCCACCTTCCACGAGACGGTACGGCGCGCCGGGCTCGGCGACCGGCTCCGCTTCGAGCCCGGCAGCTTCCTCACCGACGCCCTGCCCACCGCCGACGTCGTCGTCTTCGGCCGCGTCCTGCACGACTGGGACCTCGACACCAAGCGGATGCTCCTGAAGAAGGCGTACGAGGCCCTGCCGGACGGCGGCTCCGTCGTCGTCTACGAGTCGATGATCGACGACGACCGCCGCGTCAACGCCTTCGGCCTCCTCACCAGCCTCCACATGCTCCTCGAAAGCCCCGGCGGCTTCGACTACACCGGCGCCGACTGCGTCCGCTGGCTGGAAGAAACCGGCTTCACCTCCTGCTCCGCCCAACCCCTCGACGGCCCCGTCGCCCTGGTAACCGGCCACAAATAGCCCTCCGGGCGGGTCTACGATTCCTGGCCCGCAGCCGAATCGCCCCCCGCGCCGCGCGCGGCCCGCGTCCGGTCTCAGCGGGCCCCTGCGGGCCGCGCCGCTCGTGCGGGTGCGCCGAGGCACCGGCCTCGCTGGCCGCCCCGGCCGCCCCGGCCGGGAGCGTTCGCCGATGCGTCGGCGCGCGGCGGCCAGCGGGACCTCGGCCGAGGCGCGGCAGGCAGTGCCGGTGCGGCGGCCAGGCCGACACGGCTCGGTCGACCGCGCCGGTCCCACGGTCGCGTGGGCCTTGCGGTCAGCGGGAGTGCGCTGAGGCGCCGGCCCGGGTTTTCCCCGGGAGGGCGACGCGTTGGGCCCGCCCCGGCCAGTCCGGCCTCGGCGCGCACGACCGACCGTGCCGGGCACGTGCGGCCTGCGGGGCGCGTCGAGGCGCCGGGCTCGGTCTCGCCGGCCGGGGGCCGCGGTCAGTGGGGGGTGGGGGCTGCGGGGGTCGGGGGGCGGGTGTTGACCAGGGACCTCACGGCAGTGAGGACGGCGGAGATCGAGGGGCAGGCGATCGTGCCGGTGCGGGCCACGAGGGTGACGTGGCGGGTGAGGGTGAGGGCGGCGGGGGTGACGCGGACGACGGGGAAGCCGGGGCGGTCGGGGACCAGGTCGGGGACGAGGGCGACGCCCCAGCCGTGGGAGACCAGGCCGAGGACGGCCTGCATGTCGTCGGTCTCGGCCACGGCGTCCGGGGCGAACCCGGCGCCGTGGCAGGCGTGCAGGGTCAGCCGGCCGAGCGCCGAGCCCTCGTCGTAGATCCAGGGGTCGCGGGCGAAGTCGGCCAGCGGCAGAGGCTTCCCGGCCCCGCCCTCTTCCGCGAGCGGGTGGCCCGGCGGCACCGCGAGCCGGATGCGGTCACCCGCGACCGGCTCCTCGGTCAGCCCCGGCACGTCCGGCTCGGGGATCTGGTCGTAGCGGGAGGCGACGACCAGGTCGAGCTGATTGAGCCGCACGGCCTGCCGGGCCTCGCTCCTGCGGACGTCGTGCAAGGTGATCCGGAGGTTGGGATGGTCGCGCCGCAGCCCGGCCAGCACCGGCACGAGCAGCGCCGGGCCCTCGTGGAAGGGCATCCCGACCCGCAGGTCGCCGTAGACCTGTCCGCTGAATTCCAGCAACTCCGATTCGGCGGTCTCCAGTTGGGACAGGATGTCCTCGCCGTGCCTGACCAGCAACCGGCCGACGGCGGTCAGCGTCGCCTTGCCGTTCGTCCGGTCGAGCAGCGGCACCCCGGTCTCCGCTTCGAGCGCCGACAGGTGCTGGGAGACCGCCGACCGCGTGTAGTTGAGCGCCTGCGCGGCCCCGGCGATCGAGCCCCGGGCCTCCACCTCGCGCAGCAGCAGCAGTTTCCGTACGTCCAGCACGCCGCAGTCCCTCCCGCCCCGGGGCACCGTCAGTTTTCCTGACGCCCAGCGTCAATTACCGTCACGCCAACGGTACAGCGGGGGCCCGCGGCCGACGGCTTTAATGACAACGACTTCACGCCGAACTCCCGGAGAGACCACTCATGTCCGAGCCCGTGACCGCACCCGCCCCCACGACTGCCGAGCGCGTCCACCCGCTGGAATTCGGCATCGCGCTGAACCCGGAGGCCGCCCGGATCGACGAACTGATCCGGCTCGCCGAACTCGCCGACAGCCGCGGCTTCGAATTACTCGGCCTCATGGACCACCCCTACATGGGCGCCGCCCTGGAGGCGTGGACGCTGCTGTCCGTGCTCGCCGCCCGCACCGAGCGCATCCGGCTCTTCCCCGACGTGGCGAACCTCCCGCTGCGCCCGCCGGCCATGCTCGCCAAGGCCGCCGCCTCGCTCGACCTGATCAGCGGCGGCCGGGTGGAACTCGGCCTCGGCGCCGGAGCCGCGGCCGACCACGGCGGAGGCGGCATGGGCGGCCCGCGCCGCTCGCCCAAGGTCGCCATCGACGCCCTGGAGGAGGCCGTCGCGGTCATCCGCCGGGTGTGGGCGGCCGGGGACGCCCCCGCCGCGTACGAAGGCGAGCACTACCGCCTGGAGGGCGTCGTCCCCGGACCCGCGCCCGCCCACCCGATCGGCATCTGGCTCGGCGCGTACCGGCCCCGGATGCTGGAGGTCACCGCGCGGCTCGGCGACGGCTGGCTGCCGAGCTTCCCCTACCTCGACCCGGCCGCGGTCATCGCGCTCAACCACCGCATGGACGAGGCCGCTTCGGCCGCGGGCCGCGCCCCGTCCGACGTCCGGCGGCTCTACAACATCATCGGCCGGATCGACGGAAACGGCGGCGCGCCCTTCAACGAGGGCAGCGCCGCGTGGACGGAACGGCTCACCGAACTGGTCCTCGACGGCGGCGTCAGCGCCTTCGTCCTGACCCCGATGGCCGACCACGCCCGGCAGATCGAGACCTTCCACGCCGAGGTCGTCCCGGCGGTCCGCGAAGCGGTGAGCAAGGAAGGCGCGAACCGATGAGCACGCCCCAGACCCCGGCGACGGGCAGCGGCGGCGGTACGGCCACCACGCCCGCGGGCCGCGCCATGGTCAGTACGCTGCTCGGCGCGCACGCCGCCCTGCGCCGCGACCTGGACTCGCTCGGCCAGGCCCTGCGGCTGCTCGCCGCGAAGGACCCGGCCGCGCTCGGCGAAGTCCACGCCCGCATGGACGACCTGACGCTGCGTCAAGCGGCCTGGCAGCTCAAGTCGTTCTGCGACATGTACTGCCAGACGGTGCACGCGCACCACTCCATCGAGGACTTCCGGATCTTCCCCGCCGTGCTGCGCATCGCCCCCGAACTGCGCCCGGTGGTCGACAGGCTCACCGCGGACCACCTGGCGCTCGGCTCGCTGCTCGACGCGATGATCACGTCGGTCGGCGCGCTGCCCGACGCCGACTGGGCCACGGCGCAGGACGCCGTCCAGGCGCTCGCCGACCACCTCGCGGCCCACCTGGACCTCGAGGAAGCGCACATCATCCCCCAGCTCGGCCGGCTGTCGAGCTGGATCTGACGGCCGTACGCGTCCCCGTAAGCCTTCCCCTTACCCCGGAGCCCCGATGTTCGCCGTCACCGTCGTGCTGTCCCTCGTCCTGGCGCTGGTCTTCGCCGCGCTCGGCACCTTCAAGGTGATCAACCACCCGAAGGCGGCCGAGACCGCGGAGCACCTGGGCCTGTCCCCGTCCCTCTCCCGCGCCATCGGCCTGCTCGAAATCGCCGCCTGCGGTGGCCTGTTGATCGGTCTGGCCTGGGCCCCGCTCGGCGTCGCCGCCGCGGCCGGCGCCGTCCTGCTGCTGATCGGCGCCACCGGCACCCACCTCAAGGTCCACGACCCGGCACAGGTCGCCGCCTTCCCCGCCTTCCTCGCGGTGCTGTCGGTGATCACCCTGATCCTTCGCCTCAAGACGGCGTGACCGGAGACGGCGTGGCCGGAGACGGCGTGGCCGGAGACGGCGTGGCCGAAGACGGCGTGATCAAGGCGCTGAAGACGGCCTGATTACGGTGCCGCCGCCCCCGCGGGGTACGGTCGCCGCGACGGTACGGCGTCCGCCTCCGCGGGCGCAGCCGTAGTGGCGCAGGAGGTGTCATATGGGTCTACGTCCGCGTACCGCGCATGAACTGAGCCTTGAGCCCCATCCCGGAGGCGGCTGGTACGGCCGGGTCTACACCTCACCGGTCGAGGTGCCCGTGCCGGGTCTCGACGGTGTCCGGCCGACCGCCGTGCTGATCCACTACCTGCTCAGCCCGGGTGAGCGGTCGTCCTGGCACCGGGTGAGCTCGGACGAGCTGTGGCTGTGGCGGCGTGGCGGCCAGCTCCGGCTGCGGCAGGGCGGCACCGGCGGGGCCCCGGTGGAGAACGGCTCGGCGAAGGCTTCAACGACCTTGCTGGGGCCGGGACATGACTATCCCGTCACCCATCTCCAGATGCTCGTCCCCGCGGGCACCTGGCAGTGCGCCGAGCCCGCGCAGAAGCACGAGGTTCTCGTGAGCTGTCTGGTGACGCCCGGCTCGGGCCTCGCCGACATCGAGCTGTACGAGGAGTCGGTGGCGCGCGCGGGAAATTGAGCGCTTGAGGGTGCGATATCCCGTATTGCGGGGGGTATTTGGCGCATGCAGGCCGTTGCGGTGATCCGCCAGTCACCAGTTGGCCGGAAACGCGCAATCCGGGCGGCCCGGAGAAGGCGCGCGGTGGCGCGCGGTCGGGCGCGAGTGTGCGGCGTAGGTCCGCGAAGGCGGGGAAGAACGAGGAAGACGCGAGAGGAAGGGGCGGCCGGTCAGGGCCAGACGAGACAGTAGAGCTGGTGACCGGACTCCTCGCAGCGGCGGGCGAAATCCTGCCATTCATGGAGCATCTGGTAGATCACGAACGCGTCTCTCGGACCGCGTCGGTCCGGCACGGTGGACCATATGAAGGCGGCGGCGCCCAGCGATTCCTCGTTGGCGGTGCGCAGCGGCTCGACGACCGAGTGCGGCAGCCGTACCACCGCGTAGTCCGGGTGCAGCACCACCAGTTCGAGCGGCGGGACCTTGGCGGGGGGTATGCCCTCGATGCCGGTGAGGACCATCGCGGCCATCGTCTCCGGCTTGACCTTGGTGTACATGCCGTGGCCGAGTTCGTCGCCGCCGAGTTCCTCGGGGCGCATGGAGATCGGGACGCGTGCGGCGGTGGCGCCGTCGGGCGCACCGAAGTACTTGTAGGTCACCCCCACTCGGCCACCCCTGCTCCTGCCCTCGCTCGCGGTTGAACGGTTTTCCGGTACACGGTCGGCGGGGTTCGCGGGACGGCGTCGCCTGCCGGTGGGACGGGCGCGTTCGGGCTCGTGCTCGCCCGGTCCTTCGCTCGGTCCGCCACCGCCCTGCTGCATTCCACTACCCGACCATCCGCAGACCCAACCACGCAACCCGATCATCGTCTCAGATGCAGGGTTGAGACGTTGCCGCGCAACGCCAGGCATTTGAGAGCATGTGCATGTGAGCTATCCGTACGAAGCACCAGTGTCCCAGGAACTCTTCGACCGCGCGGCGGCCGTGACACCAGGCGGTGTGAACTCCCCGGTGCGGGCCTTCCGCGCCGTGGGCGGCACGCCCCGGTTCATGGTGTCCGGCACGGGCCCCTATCTCACCGACGCCGACGGCCGCGAGTACGTCGACCTCGTCTGCTCGTGGGGACCGATGATTCTCGGCCACGCGCACCCCGAGGTGATCGCCGCCGTACAGGCCGCGGTCACGCGCGGTACGTCCTTCGGCACACCCGGTGAGGGCGAGGTCGCGCTCGGCGAGGAGATGGTCGCGCGGGTCGAACCGTTGGAGCAGGTACGGCTGGTGTCGTCCGGCACCGAGGCCACGATGTCGGCGATCCGGCTCGCGCGCGGCTTCACCGGCCGGGCGAAGATCGTCAAATTCGCGGGCTGCTACCACGGCCATGTGGACGCGCTGCTGGCCGCCGCGGGATCCGGCGTGGCCACCTTCGGCCTGCCCGACACCCCCGGGGTGACCGGCGCGCAGGCCGGGGACACCATCGTGCTGCCGTACAACGACCTGGACGCCGTACGCGCCGCCTTCGCCGCGCACCCCGGCGAGATCGCCTGCGTGATCACCGAGGCGTCGCCCGGCAACATGGGCGTCGTCCCGCCGCTGCCCGGCTTCAACGCCGGACTCAAGCAGCTCTGCGCCGACGACGGCGCGCTCTACATCTCCGACGAGGTGATGACCGGCTTCCGCGTCAGCCGCTCCGGCTGGTACGGGCTCGACGGGGTGCGCCCCGACCTGATGACCTTCGGCAAGGTCATGGGCGGCGGCTTCCCGGCCGCGGCCTTCGGCGGCCGGGCCGACGTGATGAGCCGCCTCGCGCCCGCGGGCCCCGTCTACCAGGCGGGCACGCTCTCCGGGAACCCGGTCGCGACCGCCGCGGGCCTCGCGCAGCTCAGGCTGCTCGACGAGGCGGCGTACGCGCGCGTCGACGCGGTGTCGGTGGAGATCCGGGAGCTGGTCGGCGCCGCGCTGACCAAGGAGGGGGTCGCGCACCGCGTGCAGACCGCGGGCAGCATGTTCTCCGTCTTCTTCACGGACGACGAGGTCCGTGACTTCGAGGACGCGAAGAAGCAGGAAGCCTTCCGCTTCACCGGCTTCTTCCACTCGATGCTGGCGCAGGGCGTCTATCTGCCGCCCTCCGCCTTCGAGTCCTGGTTCGTGTCGACCACCCACGACGAGCGGGCAGTGGAGCGGATCGCCGCCGCGCTGCCCGCCGCCGCACGCGCCGCCGCGGAGGCCCACGCATGAGCGAGATGACCGTTGTCCACGTGATGCGGCACGGCGAGGTGCACAACCCCGACGGCATCCTGTACGGGCGCGCCCCCGGCTTCCACCTGTCCGAGCTGGGCCGCAAGATGGCCGACCGGGTCGCCGAGCACCTGGCCTCGCGCGACATCACCTACGTCGTGGCCTCCCCGCTGGAGCGCGCCCAGGAGACCGCCGCGCCCATCGCCGCCGCCCACGAGCTGGAGGTCGGCACCGACGAGCGGCTGATCGAGGCGGCGAACGTCTTCGCGGGGAAGACCTTCGGCGTCGGCGACGGGGCGCTGCGCAAGCCCGCGAACTGGAAGTACCTCACCAATCCCTTCCGGCCGAGCTGGGGCGAGCCGTACGTCGACCAGGTCGTCCGGATGACGGCCGCGCTGGCCGCCGCCCGCGACGCCGCCCGTGGGCACGAGGCTGTCTGCGTCTCCCACCAGCTCCCCATCTGGATCGCCCGCAGCTACGCCGAGCGGCGCCGCCTGTGGCACGACCCGCGCCGCCGTCAGTGCACGCTGGCGTCCCTGACCTCCTTCACCTACGACGGTGACCGCATCGTCTCCGTCGGCTACAGCGAGCCCGCGCGTGACCTGGTCCCCACCCGGCTCCTCTAGCGGCACCCCGAAGAGCCGCGCGTGACCTGGTCCCCACCCGGCTCCTCTAGCGGCACCCCGAAGAGCCTGGCCGCGCGTCAGTGCGCCTCCACCGCCTCAGTGATATGTAGGAGCCACCCGAGGGAACCTCGGCAAGTTTTGCCGCATGCCAGGTAACCGCGAGGAACTTGTGAACGTCATGGTGGGTGACCACTTTTCTGCCCACTCGGCCGTCAGGCCGGAGAAGCCGAGAGACGGGACCGTTCCACGATGTGCGCCATGAGCCGCAGGACCCTGTTGACCACTAGCGCCGGGGCGGCGGCGGCCGGGCTCGGCGTCGCCGGCTGCGGTACGGGGAAGGGGGTGAGCGGTGGCGGAGCGACGCCGGTGGCGAGCAAGACCGGCGAGAAGTCGGGGGCGAGCGGCCGCCAGGCCCCGAAGAAGACCGTGACCCTCATCGGCGACGGATCGACGGCGTACACCGGGGCGCAGCCCAACCAGCCCAGGCCCGAGCGGCTGGAGCCCGGCCAGGCGCCGCCGCAGTTCGTGATCTTCTCGTGGGACGGCGCGGGCGAGGTCGGCAACGGCCTCTTCCCCCGCTTCCGCAAGCTCGCCGAGAACCACGGCGCGTCCATGACCTTCTTCCTGTCCGGGCTCTACCTGCTGCCGGAGGGCAAGAAGCTCCAGTACGCGCCGCCGAACAACCGGCAGGGCGCCTCGGACATCGGCTACCTCACCGACCAGCACGTCCGGATGACGCTGGACAACATCCGGCAGGCGTGGCTGGACGGCCACGAGATCGGCACGCACTTCAACGGTCACTTCTGCGGCGGCAGCGGCACCGTCGGCCGCTGGACGTCGACCGACTGGAAGAGCGAGATCGATCAGGCCAAGTCGTTCGTGAAGAGCTGGAAGACCAGCACGGGCTGGCACGACCAGGACCCGCTGCCCTTCGACTACGAGAAGGAGCTGGTCGGCGGCCGGACCCCGTGCCTGCTCGGCCAGGACAATCTGCTGCCGACCGCGAAGGCGCTCGGCTGGCGGTACGACGCCAGCTCGCCGGGCGGCAACCAGGTGTGGCCCTCCAAGCGCGGCGGCCTGTGGGACCTGCCGCTCCAGCTCATCCCGTTCCCCGGACACTCCTTCGAGGTGCTGTCCATGGACTACAACATGCTCGCCAACCAGTCGCACGCGGCCACCAAGTCCGACCCGGCCAACTACCCGGGCTGGCGCCGGCAGGCCACCGCCTCGTACATCGCGGGCTTCGAGCGGGCGTACTCGACCAACCGCGCGCCGTTCTACATCGGCAACCACTTCGAGCAGTGGAACGGCGGGATCTACATGGACGCCGTTGAAGAAGCGTTCAAGCACGTCGCCGCGGCCCGCGACAAGGCGAACAACGGCGACATCCGCATGGTGTCCTTCCGGCAGTACGTGGACTGGCTGGACGCGCAGGACCCGGCCGTCCTGGACAAGCTCAGGACGCTGGAGGTCGGGCAGTCGCCCGCCGGCGGCTGGCGGGAATTCCTCGCCGCCCCCGCCGTGAGCAGCGGCGGGACCAGCAGTTCGGGCAAGGCGCCGGTCGGCGCCGGAACCGCGACTACCTGATCCTTACTTGGGGCAATTGCCGTTTTTGGGGTTGGCGTCGGGGGCGTGGAAGATCGCGCGAAGGCCCATGCGAAACTTTTCACATGAGTCCTACGCGCGCCCTCCGACGCCGCTTTCCCCGCAGTGCCGCGGCACTCGTCGGGGCCGCCGCGCTCGCGATGACGACGGCCGCCTGCTCGTCGACCTCGACCTCGGGGACCGACAACACCAACTTCATGGGCGGCACCGGCGAGATCAACGTCCTCAAGGCCGCCGACCGCAAACCCGCCCCCGACATCTCGGGCAAGACGGTCACCGGCGGCACGGACAGCCTGGCCGCGTACAAGGGCAAGGTCGTCGTCGTCAACATCTGGGGCTCGTGGTGCGCGCCCTGCCGCGCGGAGGCGCCGAACCTCGCCGAGGTCGCCAACGCCGACAAGGACAAGGGCGTGCAGTTCCTCGGCATCAACACCCGGGACCTGGACGTCTCCAACGCCGAACGCTTCGACAAGCGCTTCGAGATCCCGTACCCCAGCCTGTACGACCCCTACGGCTCGCTGATCCTGCGCTTCCCCAAGGGCAGCCTCAACCCGCAGAGCCTGCCCGCCACGCTCGTCATCGACCGGCAGGGCAAGCTCGCCGTCCGCGCGCTGAAGCCGCTCAGCGTCGAGGACCTGCACCGGATCATCGACCCGCTCATCGCGGAGAAGTGACGTGCAGGCAAGCGCCGCCGCCGCGGTCGTCACCCTGAGCGCCGCGACCGACCCCAACCAGACGGTGCTCACCGGGGCGCTGCTGGCCGCCATCCCGATCGCCATGTTCGCCGGGCTGATCTCCTTCTTCTCGCCCTGCGTCCTGCCGCTGGTCCCCGGCTATCTGTCGTACGTGACCGGCGTCACCGGCACCGACCTCGCCGAGGCCAAGCGGGGCCGGATGCTGCTGGGCTCGTCGCTGTTCGTGCTCGGCTTCAGCGCCCTGTTCGTCTCCGGCGGCGCCCTGTTCGGCAACTTCGGCGCGGAACTGCTCGTGCACCGGCAGATCCTCTCCAAGATCTTCGGCGGCCTCACCATCGTCCTCGGCCTGGCCTTCATGGGCATCGTCGGCGGCCTGACCCAGCGCGAATTCCGCTTCCACTACCGGCCCGCGCTGGGCCTGGCCGGGGCGCCGGTGCTCGGCCTGCTCTTCGGCCTCGGCTGGGCGCCCTGCGTCGGCCCCACCCTCGGCGCCGTCAACGCGCTGGCCTTCAACGACGCCAGCGCGGGCCGCGGGGCGCTGCTGATGGCGTTCTACTGCGCGGGCCTCGGTGTGCCGTTCATCGTGGCCGCCCTAGCTTTCCGTCGTACGCTCGGCGCGTTCGCGTGGGTCAAACGCCACTACGTGTGGGTGATGCGCGCCGGCGGCGCGATGCTCGTCGCGGTCGGCGTCCTCCTCGTCACCGGCGTCTGGGACCACATCACCTACCAGATGCAGATCTGGTCGAGCAGCTTCACCCCAGGGGTCTGACCCATGAGCGTCACGGAGAAAACCGAGCGCGAGCCGCGCGAGGGCAACGACAAGGGCACGGGCGGCGAAGCGCCTCAGGAGCGCGAGGGGCTGGGCGCCGCGGGCGCGCAGCTCAGCACCCAGCCCGTCGACACCCTGCGCAGCGCGCCCGCGATCGGCACCCTCGCCCTGCTGCGCTGGATGTGGCGGCAGCTCACCTCGATGCGGATCGCCCTGGTCCTGCTCTTCCTGCTGTCGCTGGCCGCCATCCCCGGCTCGCTGATCCCGCAGCACTCCGACGCGCTCAAGGTCGAGGCGTTCAAGAAGACCCACCCCGGCATCAGCCCGCTGTACGACCGGCTCGGGATGTTCCACGTCTACAGCTCGCCGTGGTTCGCGGCGATCTACATCCTGCTGTTCGTCTCCCTCGCGGGCTGCATCGTCCCGCGCACCTGGCAGTTCGTCGGCCAGCTCCGGGCCCGGCCGCCGGCCGCGCCGCGCCACCTCACGCGGCTGCCCGCGTACTCGACCTGGCGCACCGACGCCGAGCCCGAGCAGGTGCTGCACGCCGCGCACAAGGCGCTGCGCGGACGCCGGTTCCGTACCGCGCTGAGCGACGGCACCGGCAAGGACGGCAAGGGCGGCGGCGGTTCGGTCGCCGCGGAGAAGGGCTACCTGCGCGAGACCGGCAATCTGCTCTTCCACATCGCGCTCTTCGGCCTGCTGATCTCCTTCGCCGTCACCTCGCTGAACAAGGCCGAGGGCGGCAAGCTGATCGTCGAGGGCGACGGCTTCACCAACAACCTCACGCAGTACGACGACTTCTCGCCGTCCACCCTCTACACCGCGGACGATCTCAAGCCGTTCGGCTTCAAGCTCGACAGCTTCGACTCCGCGTACGAGACCAGCGGCCCCGACATCGGCAGCCCGCGGGTCTTCAAGGCCAACATCCACTACTGGGACGGCGCCGACGGCAAGCCCGTCAAGGGCACGATCGACACCAACCACCCGCTGAGCATCGGCGGCGAGAAGGTCTATCTGATCGGCCACGGCTACGCGCCGATCGTCACCGTCAAGGACGCCAAGGGCAATGTGGCCTTCCGGGGCCCGGTGCCGTTCCTGCCGCAGGACAGCAACATCACGTCCACCGGCACGATCAAGGTGCCCGACGCGGTCGGCAAGGACGGCAAGCCGCAGCAGCTCGCCTTCACCGGCTACTTCACGCCGACCGGTGACGCGGGCCAGGGCCCGCGCTCGTTCTTCCCCGGCCTGGAGAGCCCGCTGCTGTTCCTCAACGCCTACCACGGCGACCTCGGCATCGACGGGGGCGTCTCCAAGAACGTCTACCAGCTCGACACGACGAAGATGAAGCAGTTCAAGCTGGAGACCTCGACGCCCGGCATCAACGCCGTCGCGCTCAAGCCCGGCGAGGCCATCACCCTGCCGGACGGCGCGGGCAGCCTCACCTTCACCGGGGTCAAGACCTGGGCCAGCTTCCAGGTCTCCCACCAGTCGGGCAACGAGACCGCGCTGATCAGCGGTGTCGCCGCGATCCTCGGCCTGATGGGCTCGCTGTTCATCCAGCGCCGCAGGATCTGGGTGCGCGCCGTGCCGGGCCCCGACGGCACCACCGTGGTCGAGATGGGCGGCCTCGGCCGCAGCGAGTCGGTGCGGATCGCCGAGGAGATCGGCGACATCGCGCTCCAGCTCCAGCCGGAGGCCCCGGCCCTCCCGGACGAGGACGAGGACGAGGACGAGGACGAGGACCCGGTCGGGAGTTCTGACCTGACCGCCGAGACCGCCGAGACCGCTGAGACCGCCGAGACCGCCGAGGTCGCTGAGAACACGGTCGAGAGCCCCGGCGAGGGCACCGATCAACCGGACAATCCGGTCACCGTAGAGTCAACCCCCCGGACAGACGACGAAGGAGCCCGCGCGTGAATATCGCGTCCGCGGTCAACGAGAACTTCGCGAACTACAGCAACTACCTGATTCGCTCGGCGATGTTCGTGTACGCGCTGGCCTTCCTCGCGCACCTCGCGGAGTGGGTCTTCGGCAGCCGCAGCAAGGTCGCCGTGCAGTCCGCGGCCCTCGCCGCGGAGACGCGCGAGGCCGAGGCGGCCAAGGCGGCGGCCCCCGCGGTCACCGTCAAGGTCGCCCAGCGCGGCGGCGCCACCACCACCCTGGAGCGCCCGCGCCCGCGGACCGTCCCCAAGGTCATCACCCGCGCCTCCGCCAGCGACCGCGGCATCGCCGACGGCCCCGGCGCCGCGGGCGAGGACGAGAAGGGCGACCTCTACGGGCGGATCGCGGTGGCCTTCACCGCCCTCGCCTGGCTGCTGCACTTCGGCGGCGTCCTCTTCCGCGCCATCTCCGTACAGCGCCCCCCGTGGGGCAATATGTACGAGTTCTCCACCACCTTCGGCATGGTCGCCGTCGGCGCGTACCTGCTGCTGCTCGTGCTGAAGAAGAACGTCCGCTGGATCGGTCTGTTCCTCACCACGACGGTCCTGCTCGACCTGGGCCTGGCCCTGTCGGTGCTCTACACCTCCAGCGACCAGCTCGTGCCCGCGCTGCACTCGTACTGGCTGTGGATCCACGTGTCGTGCGCGATCATCTCCGGCGCGATCTTCTACCTCGCCGCGGTCGGCACGCTGCTCTACCTGTTCCGCGACCGCTACGAGACGGCGCTGGCCGCCAACCGCACGCAGAACAGCCGCTGGGCCGACGTCATGTCCCGGCTGCCAGCGGCGGCGAGCCTCGACAAGTTCGCGTACCGCATGAACGCGCTGGTCTTCCCGCTGTGGACGTTCACCATCATCGCGGGCGCGATCTGGGCGCAGGCCGCCTGGGGCCGCTACTGGGGCTGGGACCCGAAGGAGACCTGGGCGTTCATCACCTGGGTCGCGTACGCCTGCTACCTGCACGCGCGCGCCACCGCCGGGTGGAAGGGCCGCAAGGCCGCGTATCTGGCGCTGATCGCCTTCGCGTGCTTCCTGTTCAACTACTACGGCGTGAACATCTTCGTCACCGGCAAGCACTCGTACGCCGGGGTCTGATTCCCCGGGGCCGGATTCCTCACCGGTCGCCCGCGGAGTCCTACTGGTCGCCCTCGGACGGGGCCGCGCCGCCGTCCTTGCCTTCTCTGTTCTGCTTGTTCAGTTCGCTGAGCGAGCGCAGGAACTCCGGATTGTCGTCCGGGGCGACCCACACCTGGCGGGTACGCGGCCGCGGCTCGTCGACCTCGCGCGGGTCCTCGTGCCGCCCGCGGGTCCCTTCGTGGTCCCGGTGCCACTCCGAGGGCGTGGCGCCCTCGGAGGTGCGCACCCGGACCGGGCCCCGCCGCCGGCCGATCAGCAGCCAGGCCACCGGTCCGATCAGCACCTCGCCGAAGAACAGGATGATCAGCACCCACACCAGCTTCGGCAGCCCGCGCACCTCCCGCTCGGGAGTGCCGAGGCAGTCCACGAAGGCATAGATCCACAGCGCGATCACCATCAGGTACGGCAGGTACTTCAGCACAGAGGCCCCCCACGGAACATTGCTCAGGACGCCCAGCCTAACGAGGCGGCGCGTCCGACGCCGGAGCGGGATGGAAGACTGGGGCCCATGGCTTACGACGATCTCCGCTCGTTCCTGCGGGCCCTGGAGAAGGACGGCGACCTCCGGCGGATCAAGGCCGAGGTCGACCCGTATCTGGAGGTCGGCGAGATCACCGACCGGGTCAACAAGGCGGGCGGTCCGGCGCTGCTCTTCGAGAACGTCCGCGGCTCGGTCGCCCCGCTGGCGATGAACGTGTACGGCACCGACCGGCGGCTGCTGAAGGCGCTCGGCCTGAGCGCGTACTCCGACATCAGCGACAAGATCGCCGGGCTGCTCAAGCCGGAACTGCCGCAGGGCTTCGTCGGGATGCGGGAGGCGTTCGGCAAGCTCGCCGGGATGACGCACGTGCCGCCGAAGAAGATCAAGGACGGCCCCGTACAGGAAGTCGTCCTCACCGGCGACGACGTCGACCTCGACGCGCTGCCCGCCCTGTTCACCTGGCCGCAGGACGGCGGCTCCTTCTTCAACCTCGGCCTGACGCACACCAAGGACCCCGAGTCCGGCGTCCGCAACCTCGGCCTCTACCGGCTCCAGCGGCACGACCGGCGCACCATCGGCATGCACTGGCAGATCCACAAGGACAGCCGCAACCACTACCAGGTCGCCCAGCGCCGCGGCGAACGCCTCCCGGTCGCCATCGCCTTCGGCTGCCCGCCCGCCGTCACGTACGCCTCCACCGCGCCGCTCCCCGGCGACATCGACGAGTACCTGTTCGCGGGCTTCGTGCAGAACAAGCGGGTGGAGATGGTCGACTGCAAGACGGTTCCGCTCCAGGTGCCCGCGCACGCCGAGGTCGTGCTGGAGGGCTGGCTGGAGCCGGGGAAGACGCTGCCGGAGGGGCCGTTCGGCGACCACACCGGCTTCTACACCCCGCAGGAACCGTTCCCCGCGCTGACCGTCGACTGCGTCACCATGCGCAAGCGCCCGCTGTTCCAGTCCATCGTCGTCGGCCGTCCGCCGACCGAGGACGGACCGCTGGGCCGCGCCACCGAGCGGTTCTTCCTGCCGCTGCTGAAGGTCATCATTCCGGACATCGTGGACTACCACCTGCCGGAGGCGGGCGGCTTCCACAACTGCGCGATCGTCTCGATCGACAAGAAGTACCCGAAGCACGCGCAGAAGACGATGCACGCCGTGTGGGGCGCGCACATGATGTCCCTCACCAAGCTCGTGATCGTCGTGGACGCCGACTGTGACGTCCACGACCTGCACGAAGTCGCCTGGCGGGCGCTCGGCAACACCGACTACGCCCGTGACCTCACCGTCGTCGAGGGCCCGGTCGACCACCTCGACCACTCCTCGTACCAGCAGTTCTGGGGCGGCAAGGCGGGTATCGACGCGACCCGTAAGCTGCCGGAGGAGGGCTACACCCGGGACGGCGGCTGGCCGGAAATGGTGCTCTCCGACCCGGAGACCGCGGAACGGGTGACCAAGCGCTGGAAGGAGTACGGGCTGTGAGCGGCGAGGCGATCCTGGACGGAGGCAGCGCGAAGGCCGGGCCTCCCCGCGCGAGCGGCGGCGAACCGGTGCGGGCCTTCCTGCGGCTGGTGATGATCGAGCACTCGGTCTTCGCGCTGCCCTTCGCCTACACCGCGGCGCTGACCGCGATGTTCCTCGACGACGGCTCGGTGCACTGGCTGGAGCTGCTGCTGGTCACCGTCGCGATGGTGGGCCTGCGGACCTTCGCCATGGCGTGCAACCGGATCATCGACCGCGAGATCGACGCGCGCAATCCGCGGACCGCCGGGCGCGAACTGGTCACCGGCGCGGTCTCCGTACGGTCCGCGTGGACCGGCGCGCTGATCGCCGTCGCGGTCTTCCTCGGCGCCGCCGCGCTGCTCAACCCGCTGTGCCTGGCGCTCGCGCCGATCGCGGTGGTGCCGATGGTGGTCTACCCGTACGGGAAACGGTTCACCAACTTCCCGCACGCCATCCTGGGTGTCGCGCAGGCGATGGGTCCGATCGGCGCCTGGCTCGCGGTGACCGGCGCCTGGTCGTGGGACGCGGTGATCCTGGGGCTCGCGGTGGGCGTCTGGATCGGCGGCTTCGACCTGATCTTCGGCTGCCAGGACGTGGCGGCCGACCGCGCCGAGGGCGTGAAGTCCGTCCCCGCCCGCTTCGGCATCCCGGCCGCGCTGTACGGCGCGCGCGTCTGCCACGCCGTGACCACGGGCCTGCTGGTCTGGTACGGACTCGCCACCCACGCGGGCGTCTTCTGGTGGATCGGCCTGGCGGTCGTCGGCGCGGCGTTCCTCTACGAGCACTCGATCGTCCGGCCGCACGACCTGAGCCGCCTCAACCGGGCGTTCTTCCAGGTGAACGGTTTCATCGGAATCGCGCTCTTCGTGTGCGCGCTGCTCGACCTGAGCGTGCGCGGCCTCGGTTTGTAGAACCGCCGTCCTGGTGACCGGGCCGCGCACGTGAGGCGATTCCCGGGGCCGCAGGTCGTACGGCCCCGGGCCGGTGCTTACGGCTCGGGGCCCGTGCTTACGGCTCCGCGCGGGTGTTCACGGCTCCGCGCGGGTGCTTACGACTCCAGGCCGGAGTCGTCCGCCGAGCTGTCGTCGCCGTGGCCGAAGGCGAACATGAACAGGCCCATCAGGTCCTGCGGGTTGAGGACCTTGGCGCCGGAGGGGGCGCTGACCGGGTCGGCGCCGCTGTTGATGTCGACCACCAGGGGCAGCTTGCCCTTGGCCTTGGTGTCGAACTGGGCGACGTCCAGGCTGATCCCGGCGAGCTTGCCGCCCTTGACGGCGACGTCCACGGCCACCGTCTTGTTCGGCACCTTCTCCAGGTCCGACGGCTTGAAGTCGGGGATCTGCTTGGTCAGCGAACCGAGGCTGCCTTCCAGCTCCTTGGCGAGCTGCCGCGCGGGCACGGTGACCTCGACGTGGTCGGCGCCGTCGTGGTTGCCCAGCTCCTTGAACTTGGCGTTGTTCACCAGCGCCTTGCGCAGCGCGTCCACGACCTGCTGCTGCGTCTTGGCGTCCAGGCCCTTGCTGGTGTCGGGGAGCGCGCCGAGCGGCGAGTCGCCGTCCTTCGACATGGACTTGGCGAAGGACTCGAAGGACTTCAGGTCCAGACTGATCCAGTCGCCCTTGAGGGCGGACTTCACCGAGGCGAGCGAGGCGGGCAGTTCGTCGGCCATGCCGAGGAACTCGTTGAGCTGCGTGGCGTCCTTGCTGGAGGAGCCGATCAGCGTCTCGAAGCCCTTGAGGTCCAGGCGCAGGTACACCTTGTCGTTCACGGCCCGGACGTCGACCAGGCTCTTCTTGCCGGAGCCGTCGGCGCCGAGCTGGAAGGCGAAGGAGCTCTTGTCGCCGTCCTTGAGGTCCTTGAACGCCTTGTCGGCGCTGAGGGCGACGGCGACCCGCAGGTCGGCCAGCGTCTTGGCCGTCTCCTTGGTGAAGTCCTCCTCACCCTGGAGCGCGGTGTAGATCTGGTCCGCCGAGGCGTCGAAGCGCACCCCGAGGGTCAGCGACTTCTCGCCGTTGAGCTTCTCGAAAGCGTTCTTGACCTTCGTGTCCGGGCTGGAGGCCGCGGCCGTCCCGCAGGCTGCGGAACCGGCGGCGATCATGGCCACGACTCCGGCGGCGGCAAGGCCCTTGCGCATGGTGATGATGACGGACTCCTTGGACGTGACGGAAGAAAGTGTGACTAGAAGGATAACTGTGCGGAGGCTGTGACTCGCGGGAGTTTCCGCCCGGCACGGGGCTGTTGGCGGGGGATCGGCGCACTTCAGCGCGTGGTCGCGGCCACGGGGTCGCGGGTGTCACGGTGTCGCAGTGACCCAGTGACCCAGTGACCCAGTGACCCAGTGACGCGGTCTGACGGTGTGACGGTGTGACACCGTCCCGTCCCGACGCGGCCGTCGTGCCCCGTGGACGTCACGCCGTGACGGCCACCGTCCGTTCGCGGAACAGGAACGCGGCCACCACGCCGCCGATCAGCCCGAACAGGTGCCCCTGCCAGGAGACTCCGCTCGCGGTCGGCAGCACCCCCCACAGGATCGAGCCGTAGACCGCGCCGACGACGACGCCGACCACGATGTCCAGCGCCCTGCGGTCCACGAAGCCGCGCACCAGCAGATAGCTGAACAGCCCGAAGACCAGCCCGGAGGCGCCTGCGGTGTTGGTGTGGGCCGGGGCTATCAGCCACACGCCGAGGCCGCCGATCACGATGACGGTGAAGGCGACGGCCAGATAGCGGCCGATGCCGCGCAGCGCGGCGATGAAGCCCAGGACGAGCAGCGGCAGGCTGTTGGAGGCCACGTGCCCGAAGCCGAAGTGGATGAAGGCGGACGGGACGACATCGATCAGCTCGGCGGGCTTGCGGGGCACGATGCCGAGCGAGTCGAGACGGTGCCCGGCGATCACGTCGACCGCCTCGATCACCCACAGCAGCCCGACCCAGCCCAGCATGAGGACGCCGGCGGCCGTCACCCGGCCGCCCGCGCGCAGCGGCGCGAGCAGCGAGTCGGCGCGCCCTCCCGTACCGGCTGATCGTCCCGCGGTCTGTCCGTACGTCACCGAAGCCCCCCTCAGGTCCAGTGCTCTCCAGTGTGCACAACGTCCGCGCACGCCTCCCGGGTTCCCGCTCGCGCGGGTCGATCGCGAGGTCGTTAGGGTCGGCCGTATGGACGACACCGAGCGCAGGCCGTGGGTGGTGGGCGTGTCCGGGGCCTCCGGGACGCCGTACGCCGCGGCCGTGCTGCGCGCGCTGCTGTCGGCGGGCGAGGCGGTGGACCTGGTGGTCAGCCGGGCCGCCCGGCTGACGCTGCTGGACGAGACCGGCGAGCCGTTCAGGGACGCGCACTGGCGCGAGGACCTGGCCCGCTGGCTGGCCCGCGGCGCCGACGGCACCACCGACATCACCCGCGACACCGGCGTCGCGGACCTGTCGGCCGTACGGTACTGGCCCGCGGGCGACCTGGCGGCCGGTCCCTCCTCCGGCTCGTACCCGGCCAAGGGGATGCTGATCGTGCCCGCGAGCACCGCGTGCGTGGCCGGGGTGGCGCTCGGTCTTTCCAAGGACCTGCTCCAGCGCGCGGCGAGCGTCACGCTCAAGGAGCGGCGTCCGCTGGTGGTCGCCGTCCGCGAGACGCCGCTCGGCGGCCAGACGCTCCGTCACCTGGTGGCGCTGGACGACGCGGGAGCCGTGGTGCTCCCGGCCTCGCCCGCCTTCTACGCGGGCGCCACGCACATCCAGGACCTGGTGGACTTCGTGGCGGGGCGGGCGCTGGACGCGGCGGGGGTGCCGCACAAGCTGTACCGCCGCTGGCGCGGCGAGCTGGGCGGGGGCCTGAGCGAGGGATCGGGCGGCTGAGCCGCGCGGCGCGCGCGATTCCTGCGGGCCAGATGGTCCGGACCTGGGTGATTCGGGCATCGGAAGAGCAGATGCGCAGGGCGCGCACCCGTTGATGCCTTAGATTCTTGTCCGGACAGCGCAGTCGCGGCACGAACGGGAGGGTCCATTCTGATGGACGCGGTGGACAGGCAGCTCATCCAGGCGTTGCGCGAGAACGGCCGGGCGTCGTACGCGGAGCTGGGCCGACTCGTGGGTCTCTCCGGTCCGAGCGTCACCGACCGCATCAACCGCCTCGAACAGGCAGGGGTGATCACCGGCTACCGCGCCACCGTCGCGCCCACCGCGCTCGGCCTCGGCGTGACCGCGCTCGTCGGCCTCCAGTTGAGTGACGCCGCCGACCACGAAGAGGTCGCCACGCGGCTGCGCGACCTGGACGAGATCGAGGACTGCTGGTTCATCGCGGGCGACGACTCGTACATGCTCAAGGTCAGGGTCGGCGACGTCGACGGCCTGGAGCGCACCATCCGGCGGCTGTCCGGCACCAAGGGCGTGGCCAGGACGCGTACCACGATCGTGCTGTCCACCAAGTGGGAGAACCGCGTCGGGGCGCTTCCCGAAGAGGCGTGAACGGGGGTGCCTTCCGGCCGATGGCCGGGGGAGTAGCCTCGGTGAGGTCGACTTGGTAGGAGGAGCAGATGGACGCTGGGCTCAAGCGCGAGCTGGAGGAGAAGGTCTACGCCGGTGAGCGGCTGACCCGCGAGGACGGCATCGCGCTCTACGCGTCCGACGACCTCGCGTGGCTGGGCGGCCTCGCCCACCACGTGCGCACGCGGAAGAACGGTGACGTCGTCCACTTCAACGTCAACCGGCACCTCAACATGACGAACGTGTGCACCGCGTCGTGCGCGTACTGCTCCTTCCAGCGCAAGCCGGGGGAGAAGGACGCGTACACGATGCGGATCGAGGAGGCGGTCAAGCTCGCCAAGGCGATGGAGGGCGACAACCTCACCGAGCTGCACATCGTCAACGGCCTGCACCCGTCGCTGCCGTGGCGCTACTACCCGCGCTCGCTGAAGGCGCTCAAGGAAGCGCTGCCGCAGGTGTCGCTCAAGGCGTTCACCGCGACGGAGATCCACCACTTCGAGACGATCTCCGGCATGTCGGCCTCCGACATCCTGGACGAGCTCATCGACGCGGGCCTGGAGTCGCTGACCGGCGGCGGCGCCGAGATCTTCGACTGGGAGATCCGCCAGCACATCGTGGACCACCGCACCCACTGGGAGGACTGGTCCCGGATCCACCGCCTCGCGCACTCCAAGGGCCTCAAGACCCCCTCGACCATGCTCTACGGCCACATCGAGGAGCCGAAGCACCGCGTCGACCACGTCCTGCGGCTGCGTGAACTCCAGGACGAGACCGGCGGCTTCCAGGTCTTCATCCCGCTGCGCTACCAGCACGACTTCGTGGACATGAAGGACGGCAAGGTCCGCAACACCCTCCAGGCCCGTACGACGATGGCCTCCGGCGCGGAAGCGCTCAAGACCTTCGCGGTCTCCCGGCTGCTCTTCGACAACGTGCCGCACGTCAAGGTCTTCTGGGTCATGCACGGCCTGTCCACCGCGCAGCTCGCCCTCAACCACGGCGCGGACGACATGGACGGCTCCGTCGTCGAGTACAAGATCACGCACGACGCCGACGACTACGGCACGCCCAACAAGCTCACGCGGGACGACATCCTGGACCTCATCCGCGACGCGGGGTTCCGGCCGGTCGAGCGGAACACCCGCTACGAGATCATCCGGGAGTACCCGGGCCCCGACGAGTCGCGCCGGGAGTCGCCGCAGCCGATGCGGGTGTGACGCCGCGGGGCCGACGGGCGCGGGTGCCTGTCGGCCCCGCGGCTGGTGGACGCGGGTGCCCGGCGGCGCACGGCCGGCGGGCGCGGCGCTTTGGGCCGGGTGTGACGCCGGTGACAGCGTCCCGCGCCGGTAATGGCTACGCTGCCCTTATGGGTCTTACCTGTGAGCTTGATCCGCTCATTGACGACGAACTGACCGACGGCATCCTCGCCCTGTGGACCGATGTGTCCAACGCGGGGGGTGCCGTCGGTTTCGTGCCTCCCGTCACCCCGGACGACGTCCGTCCCGACATGGACCGGTCACTGGCCGCCGTCCGCTCCGGCGAACGCCGCCTGCTCGTCGGCCGCGACGAGGACGGTCGCGTCGCCGCCACCGCCTTCCTCGCGTACAACAGCCACCGGCTCATGACGCACTGGATCTGGCTCTACACGCTCATGGTCCACCCCTCCCACCAGGGCCGCGGCCACGGCCGTACGCTCATGGCCGCCGTCGAGGAAGCGGCCCGCGGCTTCCACGGCATCGAGGCCGTCCGCCTCACCTGCCGCGGCGGCACCGGCGTCGACCACTTCTACGCCGCCTGCGGCTACAAGGAGGTCGGCCGCATTCCCGCCGCCATCCGGGTCGCTCCCGGTGACGACCGCGACGACATCGTGATGCTCCTGACGCTGTGACGTCGGCGCGACGCTCCGAGGGGCGGCCGGTGTTCCGGGTCGCACACCCTCTTCCTCCGGCGCGGAGGCGGCGTGCTTCACTGAAGGCATGTTCCGTTACACCGCACTGCGCTTCGGCCTCATGGTCGCCTCCTTCGGCGTCATCTGGGGGCTGGTCCGGCTGCATGTCCTGCCAGCGGGGCTGGGGGACTCGAACTACCTGTGGGTGGTCCTGCTCGCGCTGATCGTGTCGGCGCCCCTGAGCTGGGTGCTCCTGCGCGGAGCCCGCGAGCAGGCGGCCCGTCAGGTGTCCGACCGGGTGGAGCGCACGCGGCTGAACCTCGCCGCGAACATCACCATGGAGGACGAGGCGGACGACGCCGCGCGTGACTCCACCCGCGAGACCGCCCGCGACGCCGAGCCGCACACCGCCTGACGCCTGCCCCTTAGGCTTGCCCCGGGGTGGCCCTCGGGGTGTCCCCCCGGGGGGAGTCAAA
This sequence comes from Streptomyces sp. NPDC008139, assembly GCF_042957025.1. Lineage (NCBI taxonomy): Bacteria > Bacillati > Actinomycetota > Actinomycetes > Kitasatosporales > Streptomycetaceae > Streptomyces > Streptomyces sp. NPDC008139. Next base: position 359,829 of record NZ_JBIBHM010000008.1, on the reverse strand, counting down.
GGGGAGAGGTGGGGCCGGTGGCTGTGCGGGGCAAGAGGGTGCCGCGAGCCGTACGCGAGCAGCAGATGCTGGACGCGGCGGTGGCGACCTTCGCGCGGCGCGGATACCGCGCCGCGTCCATGGACGAGATCGCCGAGGCGGCCGGGGTCAGCAAGCCGCTCGTGTACCTCTACCTCAACTCCAAGGACGACCTCTTCACGGCCTGCATCCGCCGCGAGGCCGAGGCCCTGAAGGCGGCCGTGCGCGCCGCCGTGGAGCCCGGCGCCGCCGCCGACCGGCAGCTCTGGAGCGGTCTGCTCGGTTTCTTCGAGCACACCGAGGCCCATCCGGACGGCTGGACCGTCCTCTACAGCCAGGCCCGTACGGTCGGTGAGCCCTTCGCGGCCGAAGTGGCCGTCATGCGGGCGGAGATCGTCGCCTTCGTCACCGAGCTGATCGCTGCCGCGGCGCGGGACGGTGGGGCGTCCTGTGACGAGGCTCTTGCCGACCGGGAGGTCGCGGGTCTGGCGCACGCGCTGGTCGGCGCGGCCGAGTCGTTGGCGGGGTGGGGTGCGGCGCATCGGGGTGGTGCCTCGGGTAAGGAGTCCGCTGCCACGCTGATGAATTTCGCCTGGGCCGGGCTGTCCAATCTCATGGCTGGGCGGCGCTGGGTTCCTGGCCCTACGGGCCAGTGACGGTCCCGGTGAGATGGAGACGCCCAGGCGAGCGGAGCTCGAAGGCCCCGGCGGCAGCTCCGTACGTGACAGTCGTGGGCAACAGCACCGGAGAGTGAAAGACGGCCTCAAGCCCCCCCGCCTCCGGAACCTCGGCAGCACACCGCGCAACCGTCCACATGCCATGCGCGATAGCCCGCGGAAACCCCAGCATCCGCGCCGTCAGCGGATAAAGGTGAATCGGGTTGTAGTCCCGCGACACCCTGGCGTGCCGCCGCCCAAGATCGGCGGCCAACCGCCACTCACCCACCACGGGCAACGGCGCCCGATCGCCGCCCCCGCCCCCGGAAGCCGAACCGCCCCCCGCCCCACCCCCGTGCCGGGCCAAATACGTGCTGCGGTCCTCCCACACCACCTCCCCGTCCACCCGCGCCTCCGTCACCAGCTCCACCTCCGTACCCCGCCGGTGCCCGCGCAGCCCGGCCGCGTAGGCCGTGATGTCGGGCCGGTCGGCGGCGGTCAGCGGCGCGCGGGAGACCAGCGAGATCGAGGTGTGGACGAGGCCCAGCATCGGCAGCGGAAAGGCGCGGGAGGCCATGATCCGCGCGGCCAGCGGAAAGCCGAGGACGTGCGGGTACGTGAGCGGGAGCGGGCCCGCGCCGGAGGCGGGGAAGCCGCAGACCGAGGCGTAGGCGGCGAGCCGCGCCGGGTCGATGCGTACGGCCGGGGCGGTGAGCCGGACCGGCGGCACGGCGGCGGTCGCGGAGGGCCGCTTGCCGATGCCGGTCACCACGCCGCGGCCGAGGGTCAGCATGAGGGCCATGGTCAGGCCCCCAGCAGGGACTGCCCGCAGACGCGGACGACCTGCCCGGTGATCCCCCCGGAGGCCGCGGCCGAGAGCCAGGCGACGGTCTCGGCGACGTCCACGGGGAGGCCGCCCTGGCCGAGGGAGTTCATCCGGCGGCCCGCCTCGCGGATGACGAGGGGAACGGCGGCGGTCATCCGCGTCTCGATGAAGCCGGGGGCGACGGCGTTGACGGTGATGCCGCGCTCGCGCACCTCGGGGACGGCGGCCAGGGCGCGGACGAAGCCGATGACGCCCGCCTTGGACGCGGCGTAGTTGGTCTGGCCCGCGTTGCCCGCGATGCCGCTGATGGAGGCGGTGGCGACGATCCGGCCGTGGGCGTTGAGCGCGCCGGACTTCAGCAGGTGGTCGGTGGTGCGCAGCACGCTGCCGAGGTTGACGTCCAGGACCGGGTCCCAGCGGTCGGCGCCCATGTTGGCGAGCTTGCGGTCACGGGTGATGCCCGCGTTGTGGACGAGTACGTCGAGGCCGTCGGGGGCCGCGGCGGCGATCCGTTCGCCCGCGTCCGGCGCCGTGATGTCCAGCGGCAGCGCGCTGCCGCCGAGCCGGGCGGCGACGGCGGCCAGCGCGTCCGCGGCCTGCGGTACGTCGAGGCAGACGACGTGCGCGCCGTCCCTGGCCAGCGTCGCGGCGACCTGTTCCCCGATGCCGCGGGCCGCGCCGGTGACGAGCGCGACGCGCGCGCCCTCGCGCGGAGCGGCCTGCGTCCCGGACGCCGCCGGGCCGACCTCGATGACCTGCCCGCTGACGTACGCCGACTTCGGCGACAGCAGGAACCCCAGCGCGGCCTCGGCGTCGGCACCGGGCGCCAGTCGTACGAGCTGTACGGTCCTGCCGCGGCCGACCTCCTTGCCGAGGGAGCGGGTGAAGCCTTCGAGCGCCTGCTGGGCGGCGGCCTGGTGCGGGTCGGCGGGGTCGATACGCGCGCCGAGTACGACGATCCGACCGCAGGCGGCGAGCGACCGTACGAGCGGGTGCAGGGCGGCGTGCACGGCGCCGAGCCCGGCCGGCTCGGCGATCCCGGTGGCGTCGAGGACGACGGCGGCGTACGGAGCGTCGGACGCGGGAGCCGGAGCGGGTACGGCCTCGCCCGCCGTCAACCGCAGCACGGGACCGTCGAGTCGGGGGTGCTCGGCGGACCAGCGCAGCAGCGGGGTCGGCTGTGGCAGGCCGAGGCGGCGGGTGAGGAAGCGGCCGGGGGCCGTGCCGGTCAGACGAAGGTAGCGATCGGCCATTGGCCTTCTCCTTACTCTGGAGTAAGTTTACCGGCGGTAAGGCTACTGGTGAGTCACCGTTCCAGCAAAGAGTTCTGAGGTCCAGCACAGAGCCCTGGGTTCCGGCAAGGAGCCCGGGGCTTCGGCAAAGAGCCCCGAGCCGCCCTCGGGGAGCCCTGGGAGATCGCATGCAGACCCTCCGCCGTGTCGCCGTCGTCGCGGGCAACCGCGTCCCCTTCGCGCGCTCAGACGGCCCGTACGCCACCGCCTCCAACCAGGACATGCTCACGGCCGCCCTCGACGGCCTCGCCGACCGCACCGGCCTGCGCGGCGAACGCGTCGGCGAGTTCGCCGCGGGCGCCGTCCTCAAGCACAGCCGCGACTTCAACCTCGCGCGCGAGACCGTGCTCGGCAGCGTCCTCGACCCGACGACCCCCGCGTACGACATCCAGCAGGCGTGCGGCACCGGCCTCCAGGCCGTCTTCGCGGTCGCGGCCAAGATCGCCCTCGGCGTCGTCGACTCCGGCATCGCGGGCGGCGCCGACACCACCAGCGACGCGCCGCTCGGCGTCAACGACGACCTGCGCCGCATCCTGCTCGCCGCCCGCCGCGCCAAGTCCACCGGCGCCAGGGCCCGTGCGCTGACCGCCGTACGGCCCCGGCACCTCGCGCCCGACGTCCCGCGCAACGCCGAACCCCGCACCGGCCTGTCCATGGGCGACCACGCCGCGCTCACCGCCGAGCGCTGGGGCATCACCCGCCAGGCGCAGGACGAACTGGCCGCCGCCAGCCACCGCAACCTCGCCGCCGCGTACGACCGCGGCTTCCTCGATCCGTACGTCACCCCGTACCGCGGGCTGGACCGCGACCAGAACCTCAGGCCCGACTCCACCGTCGAGAAACTGGCCAGGCTCCGCCCGGTGTACGGCGGCCCGGACGGCACCATGACCGCGGGCAACTCCACGCCCCTCACCGACGGCGCGGCCGTCGTCCTGCTCGCCACCGAGGAGTGGGCGCGCGAGCGCGGGCTCGAACCGCTCGCCTACCTCACCGCGTACGAGACCGCGGCCGTCGATTACGTCGGCGGCGAGGAGGGGCTGCTGATGGCCCCCGCCTACGCCGTGCCCCGCATGCTCGCCCGCGCCGGGCTCGGCCTCGCCGACTTCGACTTCTACGAGATCCACGAGGCCTTCGCCTCCCAGGTCCTCGCCACGCTCGCCGCCTGGGAGGACAAGGCCTACTGCGCGGAGCGGCTCGGACTCGACGGCCCCCTCGGCGCCGTCGACCGCGCCCGCCTCAACGTCGCCGGGTCCTCCCTCGCCACCGGGCACCCCTTCGCCGCCACCGGCGCCCGGATCGTCGCCACCCTCGCCGGGCTCCTCGCGGAGCGCGGGGGGACGGGCCGCGGCCTCATCTCCATCTGCGCCGCCGGCGGCCAGGGCGTGACGGCCGTCCTGGAGCGCCCCTGAGCCGCGGTCCGCTGACGGAAGACGGTTCCGCCGCCACAGCGTCTTGCTCACCCCCCCCCGGCAGGGGGAAACCCTCACCACGTCTGGAGCCGCAGCATGCCGATACGTACCAGCGGGGAACCCGAAACCCTCAAGGACGGCGACCGAGTCGTCCAGGCCGGGGTCCCGCCCCTCGTCCCGCCCCCGGAGAAGGGGAGCCTGGCGGACATCCCGTTCACGAACGCGGCGGAGGCCCCGCACGACCCCGTGCTGAGCAGGAAGGACGTCCGGGCCCAGTGGCACGACGTCACGGCACGGGAGTTCAGGGACGAGGTGGTGGCCGTCGCGAAGGGCCTGATCGCGGCGGGGCTGAAGCCGGGCGACCGGCTGGCGATCATGGCGCGGACGACGTACGAGTGGACGTTGACGGACTTCGCTGCCTGGGCGGCGGGCCTGATCACGGTGCCGATCTATCCGACGTCGTCCGCGTCCCAGACGGCATGGATTCTGGCGGACTCGGGCGCGGCGGCGTGCGTCGTGGAGAACGTGGAGCAGAGCCGCCTGGTGAGCGGGGAGCGGCGCGGGCTGCCGGACCTGCTGCATCTGTGGCAGCTCGACGCGGGCGGGCTGGCGCAGCTCACGGCGGAGGGCCGGACGCTGCCGGACGCGCTGGTGGAGGGGCGGCGGGCGACCCTGACGCCCGGGTCGGTGGCGACCCTGATCTACACCTCGGGCACCACCGGCCGCCCGAAGGGCTGCGTCCTGACGCACGGCAACTTCTTCGCCGAGGTCGACAACGCGATCGAGCTGCTGCACCCGGTGTTCAGGTCGGTGAGCGAGGAGCCTGCCTCGACGCTGCTGTTCCTGCCGCTCTCGCACGTCTTCGGGCGGATGGTCGCGATCGGCTGCCTGCGCGCCCGGGTACGCCTCGGACACGCGCCGAGCATCGCGACCGAGGACCTGCTCGCCGACCTGGCCGGGTTCCGTCCGACGTTCCTGCTGGCGATCCCGTACGTCCTGGAGAAGGTCTACAACACCGGCCGCGCCACCGCGGAGAAGATCGGCCGGGCGGCGTCCTTCGACCGGGCCGCCGGGATCGCGCAGCGGTACGGGGAGGCCGTCGTCGCCCAGCAGGCCGGTGCGGGCGGCGGCCCCTCGCTCGGACTGCGGCTGGCGCACGCGCTGTACGACCCGCTGGTCTACCGGCGCATCCGCGCCGCGCTCGGCGGCAAGGTGCGGTACGCGATCTGCGGCGGCTCACCGCTGGGCAAGCGGCTCGCCGCCTTCTACGCGGGCGCGGGCGTGATGGTCTTCGAGGGGTACGGCCTGACGGAGACGACCGCGGCGGCCACCGTGACACCGCCGCTGCGCCCCCGGCTCGGCACGGTCGGCTGGCCGCTGCCCGGTACGGCGGTACGGATCGCGCCGGACGGCGAGGTGCTGCTGCGCGGCGGCCAGATCTTCGCCGGGTACTGGAACGCGCCCGGCGGCGTACCGGGGGTGGCCGTGGCACCTCCCGGACAGGACTCCGGGGACGGCTGGTTCCCTACCGGGGACATCGGGGCGCTGGACGAGGCCGGTTATCTGACGATCACCGGCCGGAAGAAGGAGATCCTGATCACGGCGGGTGGCAAGAACGTCGCCCCGGCACCGCTGGAGGACCGGCTGCGGGCGCATCCGCTGGTCGGCCAGTGCATGGTCGTCGGCGACAACCGGTCCTTCGTGGCGGCGCTGCTGACCCTGGAGGCGGACGGCCTCGGGCACTGGCAGCGGATGCACCACAAGGAGGGGCTGCGGCCCGCCCAGCTCGTCGACGATCCGGAGCTGCTGGCGGAACTCCAGAAGGCGGTGGACGACGCGAACTCCTCGGTGTCACAAGCCGAGTCGATCCGGAAATTCCGGGTGCTTCCGGTGGAATTCACCGAAGAGGGCGGACATCTCACGCCGTCGATGAAGTTGAAGCGTTCAAAGGTGGCGCGGGACTTCGCGGAGGAGATCGAGGAGCTGTACCGGAAGCGGCCTCGCTGACCCGTAAAAGGCAGGGGCCCCACACGGAAGTGCGGGGCCCCTTGGTACTGCAGGTTCGGGCGATGTGATCTCTACCCTTGAGCTAGTCCAAGGACTAGTTGGGGGTGACGTTCTCCGCCTGAGGACCCTTCGGGCCCTGCGTGACGTCGAAAGTCACCGGCTGGTTCTCCTCGAGGGAGCGGAAGCCGGAGGCGTTGATCGCGGAGTAGTGGACGAAGACATCCGGGCCGCCGCCGTCCTGGGCGATGAAGCCGAAGCCCTTTTCAGCGTTGAACCACTTCACGGTTCCGGTAGCCATAAAGCCCTCCTTGGGCCCAAAGGGTTGCCCTGCTCCAGAACCTGCAACTGCGAAGTCTGAAAACTACAAAAGCCTGCGGGTTACATGCTCCGCAGGCTCTGTACTGCAAGGGAAACCAAACTGCAACTTGCGATGAGCGTAGCACGCAGGGTCGAGGCCGGGGAAGGGTCTCAAGATCGGTCTTTTCGAGCCCGTGGAAGGGGTCGCGGAGGGGGTGCCGGGGGAGGGTCGGGGGCGGCCCGTACGGCGGTCCCGCGGCGGTTCGTCGACCGTCTCGCGGCGGTCGGCGCGGGCGGCCCGTACGGCGGTCCCGCGGCGGTTCGTCGACCGTCTCGCGGCGGTCGGCGCGGGCGGCCCGCGGCCGTCACCGCGAGGGCACCCCGAAGCCCCCCGGCGCGGTACGGCCCCGACCCAGGAGTAGCGTCCGACAGGTGGACACTTCTGAGCGTGACGCCGAAAGCGGCCGGACCCGCCCCCGGGTCGGCCACATCCAGTTCCTCAACTGCGTCCCCCTCTACTGGGGCCTGGCCAGAACGGGCGCGCTGCTCGACCTGGAGCTGACCAAGGACACCCCGGAGAAGCTGAGCGCCCAGCTCGTCGAGGGCGACCTCGACATCGGCCCGGTCACCCTCATGGAGTACCTGAAGCACGCCGACCAGCTCGTCGCCCTCCCGGACATCGCGGTCGGCTGCGACGGCCCCGTCATGTCCTGCGTGATCGTCAGCCAGCTCCCGCTCGACCGCCTCGACGGCCAGCGCGTCGCCCTCGGCTCCACCAGCCGCACCTCGGTCCGCCTCGCCGAACTCCTGCTCACCGAGCGGTACGGCGTCACGCCCGACTACTACCGCTGCCCGCCCGACCTCTCGCTGATGATGCAGGAGGCCCAGGCCGCCGTCCTCATCGGCGACGCCGCCCTGCGCGCCTCCCTCCACGACGCGCCCCGCCTCGGCCTTGAGGTCCACGACCTCGGCCAGATGTGGAAGGACTGGACGGGACTGCCCTTCGTCTTCGCGATCTGGGCCGCCCGCCGCGACTACTTCACCGCCCGCCCCGACGCCGTCCGCGACGTCCACCGCGCCTTCCTCGCCTCCCGCGACCTCTCCCTCGAAGAGGTCGAGAAGGTCGCGGAACAGGCCGCCCGTTGGGAGTCCTTCGACCAGGACCTGCTCCGCCGCTACTTCACCACCCTCGACTTCTCCCTCGGCCGCGACCAGCTCACCGGCATCGCCGAATTCGCCCGCCGCGTCGGCTTCCCGCCCAGCGCCAAGGTCGACCTCATCTGACCCCCCTCCCTCCTACCGCCCCCCTCCCCGGCTCCCCGGGAACCGGCCCCCTTGCGCACACCGTCCTAGTGGGCATGATGCGTTGAGTTGAGGTGTTGTCGTACGGGGGCGGGGGTGTCTGGCGATGGCTCGTCCGACGGATTGGGATGTGCTGGATCTGGACCGGGATCCGGTGCCGGGTGATCCGTTCGAGGTGAAGGAACTCGCGCGGAAGCTGGGGGATTTCGCCGATGATGTCGCCTCGGCGCTGCGGTCCGTGCGCGGCCTGAGCGGTGACACCGTGGTCCAGGAGTGGGCGGGGTTGTCGGGGGACGCGTACCGGCAGCAGTTCGGGGACCTGCCGGGTGAGCTGGACAAGCTGGAGCGCTCCTACCGCCTGGCGTCGGGTGCGTTGGATGATTACTGGCCGAAGCTGGAGACGGCGCAGGGTGACGCGGACCGGGCGCTGGCCCAGGGGCGCACCGCGCGGCAGGAGCTGGACACCGCCAAGTCCCAGCTCACGAACGCTGATGCGTGGGTGAAGCGGGCGCAGGACAAGTCGAAGTCGTATCAGGAGGACCCGAAGCCGAACGTGCCGCCGCCGTCGGCGGAGGAGGTGCGTGCGGCGGCCCGTAACGCCACGGACGCTCAGAGCGCCCACACCACCGCGTCCACCGCCGTCCACAGCGCGCAGGCCAAGCTCGACGCCGCCAAACAACTCGCGGCCGACGCGGCCCAGTTGCGGGACGACGCGGCCTCCACCGCGCAGCACGCGCTGCATGAGGCGAGCGATGCGGGGATCAAGAACAAGCACTGGTGGGAGAAGGCGGTCGACTGGGTCGCCGACCACTGGGACGACATCATCGCGGTCTGCAAGGTCATCGTCGCGGTCCTGGGCATCGTCGTCCTGATCATCGGCGGCCCCCTGGCCTGGCTCGTCCTGGCCGCCGCCGTCCTGGTCCTGGCCGACACCGTCATGAAATACCTCAAAGGCCAGGCCAGCCTCTGGGACGTCCTGTTCGCGGCCCTGGACTGCATCCCCATGTTCAAGGGCCTCACCACCGCCGGCGGCCTGTTGAAGATGGCCCGCGAACTCCCCGCCCTCCTCAAATCCGGCAAAGCGCTGGAGAACATCGCCAACAGCGTCCGCAAAGGCGTGACGGGTCTGCGGGAGATGGGCCGCGAGTTCCAGAAGCTCATCACGTGCGGCGACCCCGTGGACGTGGCCACCGGTCAAGTGGTCATGTCGGCAACGGACTTCAGGCTGCCGGGGATTCTGCCTGTCGTGTGGGAACGGCACCACCGGTCGACCTTCCGGGGCGGTCGCTGGCTCGGCCCGTCCTGGTCGTCGGTGCTCGACATGCGGCTGATCCTCGACGACGAGGGGGTGCGGTTCATCAAGGAGGACGGGACCGTCACCCATTACCCGGTCCCGCAGCCCGACACCGACGTTCTTCCGGTGGTGGGGCCGCTCTGGCCGCTGCGGTGGAACGGGGACCCGGCCGACGGGATGACCGTCCACCTGCCGGAGTCGGGGACCACGCACCACTTCTTCCCGCGCAAGGGAGCCGCGGAACTGCTGCTGCGCCGCACCGTCGACCGCAACGGGAACACCGTCGAGGTCACCTACACACCGGGCGGTGTCCCGCTCACCGTGGAAAGCTCCGGCGGCTACCGGGTCGGCGTGGAGACACGGGACGGCCGGATCACGGCGATGCGGCTGCTGAGCGACGCGCGCGAGCCGAGCCTGGTCGCGTACGGGTACGACGACCGCGGCAATCTGCACCGGACGGTGGACGCCAACGGCGGCGCGTTCTCGCTGTACTACGACGACCAGCGCCGTGTCACCGGCTGGCGGGACGGCCGGGAGACCACGTACACCTACGAGTACGACGCCGACGGGCGCTGCGTCCGCGCCCACGGCTCGGAGGGGATGCTCGACTACTCCTACGCGTACGCACCGCAGGAGGGCAGGACGGTCGCCACCAACTCGCTGGGCGAGGCGACGGAATACCGTTTCAACGAGGCGTTCCAGCTGACCGGCATCACCGATCCGCTCGGCCACACCTCCTCCTTCGACTGGGCCCCCGCGCCGGGTGTCGGGGAACGCCTGCTGAGCCGCACCGACGCACTCGGCCGGACCACCCGGTTCCGCTACGACGAGGCCGGGAACGTCACCCTCACCGCACGCCCCGACGGGGCCACCACACAGGTCGAATACGGCGCGTTCGGACGGCCGGTCCTGGTCACCCACGCCGACGGGTCGACGGCGCGCTTCACGTACGACGAGTTCGGGAACCAGGTGTCCGCCACCGACCCGCTGGGCGTGACGACCCGGTTCCGCTACGACGCGCGCGGGGCGCTCGAAGCCGTGATCGACGGGCTGGGCACGGTGCAGCAGACCGTCGTCAACGACGCGGCGGGACTTCCGCTGACCGTGACGGACGGGACCGGCGCGGTGACCGAGGTCGAACGGGACGCGTTCGGGCGGGTGATCCTCAGCCGCGATGTGACGGGCGCGGTCACGCGGTTGGAGTGGACGCCGGAGGGAGGACTGGCCCGGCGGGTGACACCGGACGGCGCCGTGGACGAGTGGACGTACGACGTCGAGGGCAGCCTGGCGGAGCACCGTTCGGCGACCGGTGGCGTCACCCGCTACGAGAACACGCACTTCGACCTGTGCACGGCACGTACCGAACCCGACGGCTCCCGCTACGAGTTCACGTACGACTCCGAACTGCGGCTCACCTCCGTCGTCGATCCGGGTGGCGACCGGTGGAGCTACACCTTCGACGCGGCCGGACGGCTCACGGCCGAGACCGACTTCGCGGGGCGGTCACTCACCTACCGCTACGACGAAGCGGGGCAGTTGACGGAGCGGGTCAACGGGGCGGGACAGTCCATCGCCTTCCGGCGCGACGTCCTGGGCAATGTCGTGGAGCAGACGGCGGACGCCGAACGTACCGAGTTCCAGTACGACTTGCTCGGCCGCATGACCCGGGCCGTCGGGCCCGCCGCGGACGTGTCCTTCGAACTCGACCCGGCTGGAAGGGTCCTGGCCGAACGGGTCAACGGGCGCGAGCTCAGGTCGTGGTTCGACGCGCTGGGCCGACGCACGCGGCGCCGGACGCCCGCGGGGGCCGTCAGCACCTGGACCTACGGCGCGGGGAACCGGCCGACGCGCCGGGAGGTCGGCGGCCAGACCGTGGACATCGGCTACGACGCCGCCGGTCGCGAGTCGGTCCGCCGGATCGGCGCGGACCTGACCCTGACCTGGGACTGGCGGGACGAGGCGCGGGCCACCGCGCTGAGCGTCACCCGCGGCGCCGACGGCCGGCCGACGACCCGGACGTACGAGCACACGATCGACGGCTATCTGGAAAGCCTGACGGACTTTGACGGCGCCGCGGTGCGGTTCGGGCTCGACAGCCGTCGACGGGTGACCGCCGTGACCGGGGCCGACTGGAGCGAGTCCTACGCGTACGACGCCCGCGGCGCTCTCGGCTCGTCCAGGGTCGGCGCGAGCCGGGACGACGAGGCGGCGCACACCTACGACGCCGGGCCCCGGGTCCGGTCGGTGGGGCGGAGCACCTTCGTCCACGACGCGCAGGGCCGGGTCGTCCAGCGCGTGCGCAGGCTGCTGTCCGGCGGCCGGCGGACCTGGCACTACTCATGGGACGCGGCGGACCGGCTCACGGAACTGCGTACGCCGGACGGCGAGACCTGGCGGTACCGCTACGACCCGCTCGGCCGCCGGATCGCGAAGACGCGTGTGTCGGACGCCGGGGACGCCGGGGACGCCGGACAGCACACCGACTTCACCTGGGACGGCACCCGCCTGGCGGAGCGGACTTCCGACGGGACCACCGTGACCTGGGACTACGGTGACGACGACGTCCCGATCGCCCAGACGGTCCGGACGACGGACTCCGAGCGGCCGGCCGGGAGCGCGGAGCTGTCGCCGGGGGAGGTCGACGAGCGCTTCCACGCCATCGTCACCGACCTCATCGGCACGCCGACCGAGATGGTCGATCTCTACGGTGTCGTGGTGTGGCGGCGGCCGGGTCCGGCCCTGTGGGGCGGCGGGGACGGCGGCCGTGACGACGCCGCGGACTGCCCGCTGCGCTTCCCCGGGCAGTACTACGACGCGGAGAGCGGGCTCCACTACAACTACGAGCGCTACTACGACCCCGAGACGGCCCGCTATCTCAGCCCGGACCCGCTGGGCCTGGACGCGGGCACCGACCCCTACGCCTACGTCCTCAATCCGCTGAACTGGTCCGACCCGCGCGGCCTCAAGGGCAAGTGCCTGGTCGACCTCTACCACGGCACCACCGGCGGCGGTCTGCGAGGCATCCTCGCCAACGGCGTGGACACCACGTTCAGCACCCGTGCGATGGACTTCGGCAAGGGCGGCTTCTATGTCACCAACGACCTCGAACAGGCGCAGAAGTGGTCGCGCATCCTGGCCGGGCGCTCCGGCGACGTCCCCGAAGTGGTGCACTTCAAAGTGCCCAAGAGTGAGCTGGAGGCCCTGAGAAGTAAGGTCTTCAACGGTACGAGCGACGAGCTGGCCAACTTCATCCGGCACAACCGTATGGGCGGGGCCATGCACAATTACGAACTGGTCGAAGGGCCCATGCTGTTGAACCTCAAGGCGTTCCGGAAGGGCGCGGCGGGGGTCTTCGACGGGCATCAGATCGCCGTCTTCGGCTCGAAGGCGGCCGACCTGTTCACCCGTTCACTGGTGCGCTGAGGGAGGCGCTGTGTCCGAGGACGAGTTCATCATGCCGACGTCTCCCGAGGCGCTGGAGTCCCTGCGGGACATCACCGACGAGCTGGTCGGCCTGTTCGGCCTGTCGCGCGCCGAGGCGGTGGCCCGCGTCAACCAGGCGTGGGGCGGCCAGGACCTGGCGACAGGCCCCGACCTCCTCGGCCACGAGGACCCCGAGCACTGGGCCTACGGCCTGTACTACGAGGGCGATGTGCCGTACTGGGAACCGGAAGCGGACCGCACCCACTGGCACGTCCGCCCGGCCCCACCCCGCGACTCCCCGGCCTGGACCCGCCATGCCGACTGACTCGCGGGTGGGCGTGCGGGGTCCCGGTGATCAGACGACGGCGGCCATGCGGCGGCTCGCCGGGCGGGTGGAGATCGACGCGCTGGACGGCGACCCCGACGTCGTCGTGTCTCGGCGGGCTTCGTCCTCGACCCCGAGGACGACCTGCTGCGCGTCACGGCCGCGCCGCCCGGCGGCGGAACGGTGGGATTGTTGGAGCGGACGACGTGACGTGGGGAGGGGGATCGGATGGGTGGGGCTCCGGATCGGCTGGCGGTCGATCTGACCGGACTTGAGGACTTCGCGCGGACGTTGGACTCCGTGCGGACGACCATGAACGGGACGCGGAAACTCTTCAACTCGTACGAGGCCAAGCTGGGCTCGGACAAGGTGTCGGGGGCGCTCGACAGCTTCGAGCGCAATTGGAAGGACGGCCGTAAGGAGATCGACAGCCAGTTGGAGGGGCTGTCGAAGATGGCCGACACCGCGGTGCGCGAGATCAAGAAGGCGGACAAGGACCTCGCGGACCAACTCGCCAAGTCCGCCAAGGGAGACGGCAAGTGACGACCCCCGGCGCGGACGCCGACGACAGCGAACAGCCGCGGCCCGTACGGGTGATGCCCGTCGAGCGGGAGGGCTTCTCCCTCACGGTGCCCATGACGTGGTGGGAGTTCGACCTGCACCCGGCGACCCGCGACGAGAGCGTGCGCCGCACCATCGCGCAGCGCGTCAAGGAGAATCCGGCGCTGGCCGAACACCGCGACGTGCTGGCGCGGTTCCTGCGCAAGGCGGCGCGGGACGCGTACGAGAGCGGCGCGGTGTACGTCGGCTGCATGGCGCAGAACTTCGGCGCGCTGCCGCTCACCGCGTCGGTGACCGTCTCGCTGGTCGGCGCGCGGACGCCGGAGGGCCAACTGCTGGCGGCGGACCCGGCGTCGATCGTGGCCGGGCTGCGCACGCGGGAGGCGGCCAAGGACGGTGACCCGTGGCGCAAGGTGACCACCGTCGACATCCCGGAGACGGGCCTGGCCGCGCGGACGTACGGCATCGAGGACGTGACCGTGCCGGGCGACTCGCGGACGGTGCGGACCGTGCTGATGCAGACGTTCATCCCGCTGCCGGGGCACACCGACAAGGTCGCGCTCGTGGCGGGCAGCAGCGCCGTACTCGACCTGGCGGACTCGTTCTTCGACATCTTCGACGCCGTCACGTCGACGTTTCGGTACCGGGAACCAGAGGCTGCACCCCTCACGTCCTCCCCTGTAAGTTGAGGCATCAGCAGACCATCAGACAAATCTGCGATCAGGAGCCACGGGGGTCGGCCCTGCGGCACGTTCGACGAGAGGTAAGCCGCTATGGCTAATGTCAACGTTACGTATCAGGACATGCGGGATGCGGCCACCAAGCTGCGCACCGGTCAGCACGAGATCACCGAGAAGCTGAACACGCTGCACAAGTTCGTTCAGGATCTCGTCAACGGCGGCTACGTCACGGACCGTTCCTCGAAGCAGTTCGACCAGTCCTACAGCGAGTTCAACACCGGTGCCACCAAGACCATCGAGGGTCTGGACGGCATGGGCAAGTTCCTGGAGAGCGCGGCCGACGCCTTCCAGCAGGCGGACGAGCAGCTCGCCAAGGGTCTGAACGGCTGACGGTCCCCCCGACCGTCCGGCACGACCCGCGAGACCCGGCGTGTGCGCCGCGGCGACATGATTCGCCGCGGCGCACACGCGTGTCCGGCCCACCCTCGTGTCCGGCCCACCCCCGCGTCCGGCGTTCATGCGCGTCCGGCGCACCCGTACGTGGGGGCCGTGGGTCGTCCGGGACGCTGGCGTACGCTGGGCTGGTCCGTCCGCACTCCACGTCCGCACTCCTCCGAAAGGACCTCCCGGTGAGCGATACCGCAGCCGTCCTCGACCGTGCCGCCGCCGGTGGCCGGATCACGCCGGAGGAGGCGCTGGACCTCTACCGCTCGGCGCCCCTGCACGCGCTGGGCTCGGCCGCCGACGCCGTACGCCGCCGCCGGTACGCGGGCACCGAGCACATCGCGACGTACATCATCGAGCGGAACATCAACTACACGAACGTCTGCGTGACGGCGTGCAAGTTCTGCGCCTTCTACGCGGCCCCCAAGGACACCGACAAGGGCTGGTCGCGCGGGCTCGACGACATCCTGCGGCGCTGCGCGGAGACCGTGGAGCTGGGCGGCACCCAGATCATGTTCCAGGGCGGCCACCACCCGGACTACGGGGTCGAGTACTACGAGGAGCACTTCTCCGCGATCAAGGCCGCGTACCCGCAGCTCGTCATCCACTCCCTCGGCGCGTCCGAGGTCGAGCACATGGCGAGGATCTCCGGGGTCAGTGCCGAGGAGGCGATCCGCCGGATCCACGCGGCGGGCCTGGACTCCTTCGCGGGCGCCGGGGCCGAGCTGCTGCCCGCCCGGCCGCGCAAGGCCATCGCGCCGCTGAAGGAGTCCGGCGAGCGCTGGCTGGAGATCATGGAGACCGCCCACAACCTGGGCGTGGAGTCCACCTCCACCATGCTGATGGGCACCGGTGAGACCAACGCCGAGCGGATCGAGCACCTGCGGATGATCCGCGACGTGCAGGACCGTACCGGCGGCTTCCGGGCCTTCATCCCGTACACCTACCAGCCGGAGAACAACCACCTGAAGGGGCAGACGCAGGCGACCCTCTTCGAGTACCTGCGGATGATCGCCATCGCGCGGCTCTTCCTCGACAACGTGGCCCACATCCAGGGGTCCTGGCTCACCACCGGCAAGGAGGTCGGCCAGCTCTCGCTGCACTACGGCGCCGACGACCTCGGCTCGGTGATGCTGGAGGAGAACGTGGTGTCGTCGGCCGGCGCCAAGCACCGCTCCAACCGGATGGAGCTGATCCACCTCATCCGGTCCGCGGGCCGCGTCCCGGCGCAGCGCGCCACCACGTACGAGCACCTGGTCATCCACGACGACCCGGCGAACGACCCGGTCAACGACCACGTCGTCTCGCACCTGTCGTCCACGGCCATCGAGGGCGGTACGGCGCACCCGGAGCTGAAGCTGCTGGACGTCTCGCGCTGAGGCGTCCGGGGGCGGCCTGCCCCCGGAGGCCCCGCGTGCTGGATCATGGACCCATGCTGACCCTTCACGTCGCCCCGCTGCTCCGGCTCACCGCGGGCGGCGAGGCCGTCCCGGACGGCGCCGTCCTCGTCGACGGCGGCCGGGTCGTCGCCGTCGGGCCGATGGACGAGGTCGCCGCCGCGCACCCGGACGCCCGGGTACGGCGCTGGCGCGGCACCATCGGCCCCGGACTCGTCGCCGACGGCGTGCGCGTCTTCCTCGAAGAGACCTACCACGAGGACCCGCAGGACCCCGACCGGCCGCACGACCGTGCCGAGTCGGTGCGGCGCGGCATCCACGAGCTCCTCTCCCGGGGGGTGACCGGGGTGGTGGACGACCTCACCGACGCCGACGTCCGCTCCGCCGTCGACCGCACCGGCCTCCTCCGGCTCTGGCCCGGCACCACCTCGCCCGGCCTCGCCCCCGGCGGCCGGGCCGACCTCGCCGTCCTCGCCACCGACGGCTCCTGCGTCGCCACCGTCCTGGCCGGCCGCCTCGTCCACCGCCGCGCGTAGGTCCCCCGACGAGGCCGCGGCCCGGGCGGCGCGCGATGCGAATAGGGTGGGGGGGTGACGCGAGCATCGTTGGACAAGCAACCGCACGAAGTCGCCGCGATGTTCGATGACGTGGCGGCCAAGTACGACGTGACGAACGACGTGCTGTCGCTCGGCCAGACGCGGCTGTGGCGGAAGGCCGTGGCGCAGGCCCTGGAGGTGGGGCCGGGCGAGCGGGTGCTGGACCTGGGGGCGGGGACGGGCACGTCCTCGCTGCACTTCGCCGCCGCGGGAGCGGACGTCGTGCCCTGCGACTTCTCGATCGGGATGCTGCGCGAGGGCAAGAAGCGGCACCCGGAGCTGGCGCTGACGGCGGGGGACGCGACCCGGCTGCCGTTCGCGGACGGCGTCTTCGACGCGGTCACCATCTCCTTCGCGCTGCGCAACGTCCACGACACCGCCGCCGCGCTGCGCGAGATGCGGCGGGTGGCCAAGCCCGGGGGACGGCTGGTCATCTGTGAGTTCAGCCACCCCACGTACCGGCCGTTCAGGACCGTCTACACCGAGTACCTGATGCGGGCGCTGCCGCCGGTCGCGACGGCCGTCAGCAGCAATCCCGACGCGTACGTCTATCTCGCCGAGTCCATCCGCGCCTGGCCCGACCAGAAGGGGCTCGCCACTCGGCTCCAGGAGGCCGGTTGGAACGCGGTGGCCTGGCGCAATCTCACCGGGGGCATCGTCGCCCTGCACCGCGCGACGGCTCCGTCGACGGCTCCGTCCGCGTAGGACCGCGCGCTCGCGTCAACGCACCGCGCTGCGCGCGAACCGCGGTTCAGGCGGGCCCCGCTGTGTCCCGTCGCCGGGCCTCATAGACTCGGTACCGGCCGGGCAGCACTCGGCCGAGCAGCGCCCGGCCGAAAACGACCGTCGCCGACACCGACACTCGCCGAAACGGGAGAGCCCACCGTGACCGACACCGCCCTGTCCGAGCGCAGCGCCGATGTGATCGTCGTGGGCGCCGGGCCCGCCGGTTCGACGACCGCGTACTACCTGGCCAAGTCGGGACTGAACGTCCTGCTGCTGGAGAAGACCGCGTTCCCGCGCGAGAAGGTGTGCGGCGACGGCCTGACCCCGCGCGCCACCAAGCAGCTCGTGTCGATGGGAATCGACATCTCGCAGGAGGCGGGCTGGCTGCGCAACAAGGGCCTGCGCATCATCAGCGGCGGCGTGCGCCTCCAGATGGACTGGCCCGAGCTGGCCGCGTACCCGAACTACGGACTGGTCCGCAAGCGCGACGACTTCGACGACATCCTCGCCCAGCAGGCGGTGAAGGCGGGCGCGACGCTGTACGAGCGGTGCAACGTGGGCGCCCCGATCACGGACGCGCGCACCGGGCGGATCACCGGCGTCGAGGCCAAACTCGGCGAGGAGAAGCGGCCGGTGACCTTCCACGCGCCGCTGGTGGTCGCCGCGGACGGCAACTCCACGCGGCTGTCACTGGCGATGGGCCTGCACCGCCGCGAGGACCGGCCGATGGGCGTCGCGGTCCGCACGTACTTCACCTCGCCGCGGCACGAGGACGACTACCTGGAGTCGTGGCTCGAACTGTGGGACCGGCGCGGGCCGCAGGACCGGCAACTGCCCGGTTACGGCTGGGTGTTCGGCCTCGGTGACGGCACGTCGAACGTCGGTCTCGGCATCCTCAACTCCTCCTCCGCGTACCGCGAGCTGGACTGGCGCGAGGTGCTCAAGGCGTGGTGCGCCTCGATGCCGGAGGAGTGGGGCTACACCCCGGACAACATGACGCAGCCGATCCGCGGCGCCGCGCTCCCGATGGCCTTCAACCGCAAGCCGCACTACACCAAGGGCCTGGTCCTGGTGGGCGACGCGGGCGGCCTGGTCAACCCGTTCAACGGCGAGGGCATCGCCTACGCGATGGAGTCCGGCCAGATCGCCGCCGACGTCATCACCCAGGCGCACGCCCGCGCCACCTCCGCCCAGCGCGAGCTGGCCCTGCAGAACTACCCGCGCATCCTCCAGGACACCTACGGCGGTTACTACACGCTGGGCCGCGCCTTCGTGAAGCTCATCGGCAACCCGAAGGTGCTCCAGATCGCCACGCAGCGCGGTCTCACCCACCCGATGCTGATGCGCTTCTGCCTCAAGCTGCTCGCCAACCTCACCGACCCGACCGGCGGTGACGCGATGGACCGCGTGATCAACGGCCTGACCAAGATCACCCCGAGCGCGTGACGCTCTCCGCGTCCTGACCCGCCCGCCGGTACGTCCGACCGTCCGGCGTGCGGGTCAGCCGCCCGGACTCCACCAGATAGCGGCGCAGCGCCGCACAGTCGTCGTGAACCGTCCGCAGCGCCTCGTTTACCTCGGCCTCCCCGTACGCCCGGCCGGGCGCGAAGAGGGTTTCCGCGAGGTGGTCAAGCAACTGGTCGCGGCGCGCGGCGCGGCGCGGGATCGTCACGAGGCGCCCGCGTGAGAACAGCGCGCCGAGGTCGTGTGCGGTGGTGCGGTCTGCGTCGGTCATGCCCCGACCCTTCCCCGCCCGCGTGCCGGCGGGCAACGGGATTATCGCCGCAGAGACCCAGCCGGGATCGGCGGGGACCTGCGCGGGCCCGGCGGGCGGCGCTAACGTGCGGCGTGTGACGGGAAATGAGCAGGTGATGTCGGACGGCGGCCCGCGCAGCCGGCCGGCGCGCAAGGAGAACGCGCTGCGGCGGCTGGCGGAGGACGGCGACGTGTGGGTGGCGACCGCCGACGCGACGGGGGTGCCGTGCCTGGTGCCGCTGGCCTTCTGGTGGGACGGCGAGGCGGTCTGGCTGTCGACGCGGCCGACCAATCCGACCGGCGCGAACATGGCGGCCACCGGGCAGGTGCGGCTGGCCCTGGGGACCACGAGGGACGTCGTGCAGATCGAGGGCACCGTGCGGGCGTACACAGCCGAGGAGTTGCCCGACGGGGTCGGGGACTCCTTCGCCGCGAAGGACGGCTGGGACCCGCGCGAGTCCGACGGGCGCTACGACTTCTACCGGGTGACCCTGGACGTGCTGCGCGCCTACGGCACCGTGCCGGAGCTGGTCGGGCGGACCCTCATGCGCGACGGCGAGTGGCTGGTCTGAGCGGGACAAGACCCCTGAACAAGGTCCCTGAACACGACGTCTGAACAAAAAGCGTTATCAGCGCATAACGGGCAGCAGACCGCCGTGACTTCCCGGCAGGGGAGTTACGGCGGTCTTATGGTGCCAAACGTGTGAAAAGGGGGAAACGGGTCAGAGGACCCGAACCGCCCAGTCCGGCATGTAGTCGGCCATCTGGTGAATGGCCACGGGGGTCGAGGGGTTGGCCGCGTCCAGGTACTGGCCGTCGCCGATGTAGACGCCGACGTGGTAGGCGCTGCCCTGGCCGCCCCAGAAGATGATGTCGCCGGCCTGCACATTGCTGACCGAGACGGGGGTGCCGACGTTGGACTGCTCCTGGGAGGTGCGCGGCAGGTCGACGCCGACGGTGGCGTAGGCGACCTGGGTGAGGCCGGAGCAGTCGTACGAGTCGGGACCGGCGGCGCCGTACACGTACGGCTTGCCGATCTGCGACTTCAGGAAGCTGATCAGCTTCGCGGCGCTGCCGGTCGCCGTGGTGGCGGAGGGGCTGGCCGTCGAGGTGGTCGTACCGGAGTCGGACGAACCGGAGGAACCAGAAGAATCAGAAGAACCGGACGAGTTGGTCGACGCGGTCGGTGTGGCCAGCGCGGTGCGCTCGGCCGAGCGGGAGGCGGCCTGGGTGGCGGCGCGCTCCTTGGCGGCCTCGGCGGCCTTCGCCTCGGCCTCGGCCTTCGCCTTCGCGGCGGCCTTGGCGTCGGCGGTCTTCTTCGTGGCGGCGGCTTCCTTGGCGGCCTCGGCCACGGAGGCGTCCTTGGCGGCCTGGAGCTGCATCGCGATGGCGGCCTGGTCGATCGCCTGAGCGGCCTGCGCCGCGGTCACCTCGGTGGTCAGCGTGGACGCCTGGGTGGCCGCCTCTGCGGCGTTCGCGAGATCGGACGGCGTGAGGGCCGGAGTGCCGTGCGCGGGGGTGGAGTCGGTGTTGTCGGCCAGGGCCGGGGCGGCGGAGCCGCCGAGAGCGATCGCGCTGACGACGCCGCCGACGAGTCCTGCCCTGCGTACCCAGTTGGGGCGGCCGGGGGCGGCGTGCCGTCGGCGGCCGGTATGCGATTCGGTCGGATGCGAGCCGGACGCGGAGGTCCGGTCGGACGCGGAGGTCCGTATCTGGTTCGGGGACATGCGGTCCTGGCTATCAGGAATGCTTGGTTCCGTTCAACAAAGGTGGGATGCGACACAGTTGACGTGCTCACGGCTCAAATGCCCAGTTTGTGATCTTGATGCGCGAGCGCTTTCGCCCGGTTTCGGATAAGCGGTCACCTATGCGCTCGTGCGCGCTTTCACGCGGGTGAATCACGCCTGAATGCCGGGCTCCGGGGCCGTCGCCGCTCGACCGCCGCGCGCTATCACGTGGACTCGTCCAGCGCCAATTTGCCTCTGCTGAGCGCCCCTTGATAATGCGCGCACCGCTCTGACCAGCGACAACGCTTCCACTTGTGACGTGAAGTGATCCTTTGCGGCCGTTCCGCACCATGATCACCGCTCATCCGACTTCATGATCGTTCGTCAGGTGGTGGAGATCACAAAGGTCTTGGCGTACCCCGTGTCGCAGATCACAGACCGGCAGGCATAGGATGCAGGCGGCTCAGGCTTGTGAACTGCCTCACATAGAAGCGATCTTCGTCGTTTCGGTGACGCGGACCACGGGCAGGGGCCGGCTCCTCCGCCCACCTCGGCGGGGGGACACCCACGCAGTCACTGGCGACTGAAAAAGGAAGGAGCGGGGGACGGTGAATGCCTACGCGCCCATCCTCGTGCTGGGAGGCCTTGCGGCCGGCTTCGCGATCTTCTCCGTTTTCATGGCCTCGATCATCGGGCCAAAACGGTACAACAGGGCCAAACTGGAAGCGTATGAGTGCGGCATCGAGCCCACCCCGCAGCCGGTCGGCGGGGGACGCTTCCCGATCAAGTACTACCTGACGGCGATGCTCTTCATCGTCTTCGACATCGAGATCGTCTTCCTCTATCCCTGGGCCGTCACCTTCGACCGGCTGGGGATGTTCGGCCTGGTGGAGATGCTCCTCTTCGTGCTCACCGTCTTCGTCGCCTACGCGTACGTGTGGCGGCGCGGCGGCCTGGAGTGGGACTAGGGAACGCCGAGAGGACCAGGGGACCAGGGGACAGAGGGGACCAGGAGCCAACGCATGGGTATCGAAGAGAAACTGCCGAGCGGATTCCTGCTCACGACCGTGGAGACCGCCGCGGGCTGGGTACGTAAGGCGTCGGTCTTCCCGGCCACCTTCGGCCTGGCCTGCTGCGCCATCGAGATGATGACCGCGGGCGCCGGGCGCTACGACATGGCCAGGTTCGGCATGGAGGTCTTCCGCGGCTCGCCGCGCCAGGCCGACCTGATGATCGTGGCCGGCCGGGTGAGCCAGAAGATGGCCCCGGTGCTGCGCCAGGTCTACGACCAGATGCCGAACCCCAAGTGGGTCATCTCGATGGGTGTCTGCGCCTCCAGCGGCGGGATGTTCAACAACTACGCGATCGTGCAGGGCGTCGACCACGTCGTGCCGGTCGACATCTACCTGCCCGGCTGCCCGCCGCGCCCCGAGATGCTGCTGGACGCGATCCTCAAGCTGCACGAGAAGATCCAGCACTCCAAGCTCGGCGTGAACCGCGAAGAGGCGGCCCGCGAGGCGGAGGAAGCGGCCCGCAAGGCGCTCCCGACGATCGAGATGAAGGGCCTGCTGCGGTGACCAGCAACACTCCCGAGACCCCGGAGAACCTGCCGGGACAGCGCGCCGACGCCGGTGAGGTCATCGGCGTCCGCAAGGGCATGTTCGGTGCCAACAACGGCGGCGACACCAGCGGTTACGGCGGCCTGGTCCGTACCGTCCGGCTGCCCGGCGCGAGCAACAGGCCCTACGGCGGACCCGACGGCGTCTTCGACGAGATCGCCGACGAGCTGGAAGGCGCGTTGGAGGAGCAGGGCCTGCCCCCGGCCGAGGCGATCGAGAAGACCGTCGTGGACCGCGGCGAGCTGACCTTCCACATCGCCCGCGAACACCTGGTCACCGTCGCCAGGACGCTCCGCGACGACCCGGCGCTCCGCTTCGAGCTGTGCCTCGGCGTCAGCGGCGTGCACTACCTCGGCGACGAGGGCCGCGAGCTGCACGCCGTCTACCACCTGCGCTCGATCACCCACACGCGGCTGATCCGCCTGGAGGTCAGCGCCCCCGACGCCGACCCGCACATCCCGTCACTGGTCTCGGTCTACCCGACCAACGACTGGCACGAGCGCGAGACGTACGACTTCTTCGGCATCGTCTTCGACGGCCACCCGGCGCTCACCCGGATCATGATGCCGGACGACTGGCCCGGTCACCCGCAGCGCAAGGACTACCCGCTCGGCGGCATCCCCGTCGAGTACAAGGGTGCCCAGATCCCGGCTCCCGACCAGCGGAGGTCGTACAGCTAATGAGTACTCACCACGCCCCGCAGCAGGCCGACGAGCGGGAGACCACCGAAGGCCGGGTCTTCACCGTCACCGGCGGTGACTGGGACGAGCTGGCCGAGACCGTCAGCAAGGCCGACGACGAGCGCATCATCGTCAACATGGGCCCGCAGCACCCGTCCACCCACGGTGTGCTCCGGCTGATGCTGGAGATCGACGGCGAGACGGTCACCGAGGCCAGGTCGGGCATCGGCTACCTGCACACAGGCATCGAGAAGAACATGGAGTTCCGGACGTGGACCCAGGGGTCCACCTTCGTGACGCGCATGGACTACCTGACGCCGCTGTTCAACGAGACGGCGTACTGCCTGGCCGTCGAGAAGCTGCTCGGCATCACCGAGCAGGTGCCGCAGCGCGCCACCGACATCCGCGTGCTCATGATGGAGCTCAACCGGATCGCCTCCCACCTGGTCTGCATCGCCACCGGCGGCATGGAGCTGGGCGCGACCACGATCATGATCTACGGGTTCCGCGACCGCGAGTACATCCTCGACATCTTCGAGCTGATCACCGGCCTGCGGATGAACCACGCGTACGTCCGCGTCGGCGGCCTCGCGCAGGACCTGCCGCCCGGCGCGATCGACCTCGTCCGCGAGTTCGTGAAGACGTTCCGCAAGAATCTGCCCGAGTACGACAAGCTCGCCACCGGCAACCCGATCTTCAAGGGCCGCATGGTGGACGTCGGTTACCTGGACCTCGCCGGGTGCATGGCGCTCGGCGCCACAGGACCGATCCTGCGCGCCGCCGGACTCCCGCACGACCTGCGCAAGTCCGACCCGTACTGCGGTTACGAGAACTACGACTTCGAGGTGCCGACCGCCGACACCTGCGACTCCTACGGCCGCTTCCGGGTCCGCCTGGAGGAGATGCACCAGAGCCTGCGGATCGTCGAGCAGGTGCTCGACCGGCTCGCGCCGGGTCCGGTGATGGTCGAGGACAAGAAGATCGCCTGGCCCGCGCAGCTCGCGCTCGGCCCCGACGGCCTCGGCAACTCGCTCGACCACATCAAGAAGATCATGGGCACCTCGATGGAGGCCCTGATCCACCACTTCAAGCTGGTGACCGAGGGCTTCCGGGTCCCGGCAGGACAGTCCTACGCGGCGATCGAGTCGGCCAAGGGCGAGCTGGGGGTGCACGCGGTCAGCGACGGCGGCACCCGCCCGTTCCGGGTGCACTTCCGCGACCCGTCCTTCACCAATCTCCAGTCCATGGCGGCGATGTGCGAGGGCGGCCAGGTCGCCGACGTCATCGTCGCGGTGGCGTCCATCGACCCCGTGATGGGAGGCGTCGACCGATGACAGACGTGGCCATGGGTGCCACCGGGGGAGTGTCCCTGGGCATCCCGCAGATGCCCGCCCCGGACTTCCCGGCCGATGTGCGCGCCCGGCTGGAGGCCGACGCCAAGGAAGTGATCGCCCGCTACCCCGGATCGCGCAGCGCCCTGCTGCCGCTGCTGCACCTCGTGCAGTCCGAGGAGGGGTACGTCACCAGGACCGGCATCCGGTTCTGCGCCGAGGTGCTCGACCTGACCACCGCCGAGGTCACCGCGGTGGCGACCTTCTACACGATGTACCGGCGCAAGCCGTCCGGCGACTACCAGGTCGGCGTGTGCACCAACACCCTGTGCGCGGTCATGGGCGGCGACGCGATCTTCGACGAGCTGAAGCAGCACCTCGGCGTCGGCAACGACGAGACGACCGAGGACGGCAAGGTCACGCTGGAGCACATCGAGTGCAACGCGGCCTGCGACTTCGCGCCCGTCGTGATGATCAACTGGGAGTTCTTCGACAACCAGACGCCGGAGTCGGCCAAGCAGCTCGTGGACGACCTGATCGCCGGACGCGAGGTCCGGCCGACCCGCGGCGCGCCCCTGTGCACGTACAAGGAGACCGCCCGCATCCTGGCCGGTTTCCCCGACGAGCGCCCCGGCGCGGTCGCGGCCAGCGGCGGCGCGGGCCCCGCGTCCCTCACCGGTCTGCGGCTGCACAAGGGCGAGACCCCCTCGCGGGTCGTCACCCAGCGCGCCGACTCGCCGCGTGAGACTCCGGCCGGGCCGCGGGACACCCCGTCGCCCGCCCAGCACGCCAGCTCGCACGACGCGCCCAACAAGACCGCCGAGTCCGACCCGGCCAACGCCGCGGACCCGGTGGCCGACAACGCCAGGCAGGAGGAGGGCGAGTGATGACCGTGGACTCGGCGGAGAAGCTGCTCGCCCCCGTGCTGTCGGCCTTCTGGGACGAGCCGGAGTCCTGGACCCTGGCCACCTACCGCAGGCACGACGGCTACCAGGGCCTGGACAAGGCGCTCGCGATGGCGCCGGACGACGTGATCGCTTACGTGAAGGACTCGGGACTGCGCGGCCGTGGCGGCGCGGGCTTCCCGACCGGCATGAAGTGGCAGTTCATCCCGCAGGGCGACGGCAAGCCGCACTACCTCGTGGTCAACGCGGACGAGTCGGAACCGGGCACCTGCAAGGACATCCCGCTGCTCTTCGCGAACCCGCACTCCCTCATCGAGGGCATGATCATCGCGTGTTACGCGATCCGCTCCAGCCACGCCTTCATCTACCTGCGCGGCGAGACGGTCCCCGTCCTGCGCAGGCTGCACGAGGCGGTGCGCGAGGCGTACGCGGCCGGCTACCTCGGCCGTGACATCCAAGGCAGCGGATTCGACCTGGAGTTGACCGTCCACGCCGGCGCGGGCGCGTACATCTGCGGTGAGGAGACGGCGCTGCTGGACTCCCTGGAGGGCCGTCGCGGCCAGCCCAGGCTCCGCCCGCCCTTCCCCGCCGTGGAGGGCCTGTACGCCTGTCCCACCGTGGTGAACAACGTGGAGTCGATCGCCTCGGTTCCCGCGATCATGCAGCGCGGCAAGGACTGGTTCAAGGCGATGGGCAGCGAGAAGTCCCCCGGCTTCACGCTGTACTCGCTCTCCGGGCACGTCGCCAAACCCGGGCAGTACGAGGCGCCGCTCGGCATCACGCTGCGGCAGCTCCTCGACCTCGGCGGCGGCATGCGGCCGGGACACCGGCTCAAGTTCTGGACGCCCGGCGGCTCCTCGACCCCGATGTTCACCGACGAGCACCTGGACGTCGCGCTGGACTACGAGGGCGTCGGCGCCGCCGGATCGATGCTCGGCACCAAGGCGCTCCAGTGCTTCGACGAGACGACCTGCGTGGTGCGGGCCGTCACCCGCTGGACCGAGTTCTACGCCCACGAGTCCTGCGGAAAGTGCACGCCGTGCCGCGAAGGCACGTACTGGCTCGTCCAGTTGCTGCGTGACATCGAGGCGGGCAAGGGCCGGCCCGAAGACCTGGACAAGCTCAACGACATCGCCGACAACATCAACGGCAAGTCCTTCTGCGCGCTCGGCGACGGCGCCGCCGCCCCGATCTTCTCCTCTCTGAAGCACTTCCGCGCGGAGTACGAGGAGCACATCGAGCGCAAGGGCTGCCCCTTCGACCCGGCCCGCTCCACCGCCTGGGCCGACAAGTCCCGTACGGAGGCCCACGCGTGACCGTCACTACCAACGCACCCTCCGGAGGGGGTCAGGCGGCGGTGCCGCCGGAAGATCTCATCTCCGTGCAGATCGACGGCATCGCGGTGTCCGTCCCCAAGGGGACGCTGGTCATCCGGGCCGCGGAACTGCTCGGCATCGAGATCCCCCGGTTCTGCGACCACCCGCTGCTCGACCCGGCCGGGGCCTGCCGCCAGTGCATCGTCGAGGTCGAGGGCCAGCGCAAGCCGGTCGCGTCCTGCACGATCACCTGTACCGACGGGATGGTCGTCAAGACGCAGCTCTCGTCGCCGGTCGCCGAGAAGGCGCAGCGCGGCGTGATGGAGCTGCTGCTGATCAACCACCCGCTGGACTGCCCGGTCTGCGACAAGGGCGGCGAATGCCCGTTGCAGAACCAGGCGATGCAGGTCGGCGACACCGACTCGCGCTTCGAGGGCAAGAAGCGGACGTACGAGAAGCCGGTGCCGATCTCCACCCAGGTGCTGCTGGACCGCGAGCGGTGCGTGCTGTGCGCGCGCTGCACCCGGTTCAGCAACCAGGTGGCGGGCGACCCGATGATCGAGATGCTGGAACGCGGCGCGCTCCAGCAGATCGGCACCGGGGTCGGCGACCCCTTCGAGTCGTACTTCTCCGGCAACACCATCCAGATCTGTCCGGTCGGCGCGCTCACCTCGGCCGCGTACCGCTTCCGCTCCCGGCCGTTCGACCTCGTGTCGTCGCCGTCGGTGTGCGAGCACTGCGCGGGCGGCTGCGCGACCCGTACCGACCACCGCCGCGGCAAGGTCATGCGGCGGCTGGCGGCCGACGACCCGCAGGTCAACGAGGAGTGGATCTGCGACAAGGGCCGCTTCGGCTTCCGCTACGCGCAGCGCCCCGACCGGCTGAGCCACCCCCTGGTCCGCAACGTCGAGGGCGAACTCGTCCCCGCGTCCTGGCCCGAGGCGCTGGCCGCCGCCGCGGCCGGGCTCAGCGCGGCGCACGGCCGCGCCGCGGTGCTGCCCGGCGGACGCGTCACCGTCGAGGACGCGTACGCGTACGCCAAGTTCGCCCGCGTCGTGCTCGGCACCAACGACGTGGACTTCAGGGCCCGCGCGCACTCCGCCGAGGAGGCCGACTTCCTGGCCGCCACGGTCGCCGGGCGCGGCCTCGACCTGTCGGGCACCGGCATCACGTACACGGCGCTGGAGAAGGCACCGGCCGTACTGCTGGCGGGACTTGAGGCCGAAGAGGAGGCCCCCGGGGTCTTCCTGCGGCTCCGCAAGGCGCACCGCAAGCGCAAGCAGCAGACGTACGCCCTGGCCACACACGCCACCCGCGGCCTGGAGAAGGCGGGCGGCGTGCTGCTGCCCGCCGCCCCCGGCACGGAACCCGAGTGGCTTGACGCGCTCGCGGGCGGTGTCGGCCTGGACGAGACCGGGCAGGCCGCGGCCGAGGCGCTGCGCGCCGCGGGCGCCGTCATCCTGGTCGGCGAGCGGCTGGCCGCCGTGCCCGGCGGGCTGACCGCCGCGGTCCGGCTGGCCACCGCCACCGGCGCCGCGCTGGCGTGGATTCCGCGCAGGGCCGGTGAGCGCGGCGCCGTCGAGGCGGGCGCGCTGCCCGGACTGCTGCCCGGCGGCCGTCCGGTCACCGACCCGCGGGCCCGCGCCGAGGTCGCCTCGGTGTGGGGTCTGCCGGAGCTGCCGCACCGCTTCGGCCGCGACACCGGCCAGATCGTCGAGGCCGCCGCCGCGGGCGAGTTGGCGGCCCTGGTCGTCGGCGGCGTCGAGGTCGCGGACCTGCCGGACCCGGCCCGCGCCCGCGAGGCGCTGGACGCGGTCGGCTTCCTGGTCAGCCTGGAGCAGCGGCCCAGCGAGGTCACCGACCGCGCCGACGTCGTCCTCCCGGTCGCCGCGGTCGCCGAGAAGACCGGCACCTTCCTCAACTGGGAGGGCAGGGCCCGGATGTTCGACGCGGCCATCAAGCCCGACCAGGCCACCAACCGGCACCAGCTCCCTGACGCCCGCGTCCTGACGATGCTGGCCGACGCGCTCGACGTCCGGCTCGGCCTGGCCGACGTACGGGGCGCGCGCTCCGAACTCGACCGGCTCGCCGGGTGGGACGGCCCCTGGGGCAGCTCGCCGCTGGAGTCCGCCGGATCGCTGCCCCGCCCCGAGGCGGGCCAGGCGCTGCTGGCCGGACACCGGCTGCTGCTCGACCAGGGCCGCCTCCAGGACGGGGACGACGCGCTGGCCGGCACCCGGCACGCGGCCGTCGCCCGGCTGTCGGCCGCCACCGCCGCCGAGGCCGGTGTCACCGACGGCGACCCGCTGACGGTGACCGGGCCCGCGGGCTCGGTCACGCTGCCGCTGGTCGTCACCGCGATGCCCGACCGGGTGGTGTGGCTGCCGCTGAACTCCGCGGGGAACGGCGTCGCCTCCGACACCGGTGCCCGTACGGGTCAGGTCGTCTCCGTCGGCGGCGCCGCCGCGGTCACGCAAGAGGAGGGCACCCGATGAGCGCGCCACTGACCCAGCCCGCCGCCACCCAACTCGCCGCCACCACGGAGAATCTCTCCTGGTTCGGCAACGACGTCTGGTGGCTGATCCTCCTCAAGGCGGTCTTCTGCTTCGCCTTCGCGATGCTGACCGTGCTCGTCGCCATCGTGTGGGAGCGCAAGGTCGTCGCGTGGATGCAGTTGCGCATCGGCCCGAACCGGCACGGCCCCTGGGGCATGCTCCAGTCCCTCGCCGACGGCATCAAGCTGATGCTGAAGGAGGACATCGTCGTCAAGCGGGCCGACAAGGTGGTGTTCATCCTCGCGCCCGTCGTGGCGGCCATCCCGGCCTTCATGGCGTTCGCGGTGATCCCCTTCGGCCCGGCCGACAACGAGGTGTCGATCTTCGGCCAGCGCACCGCGCTCCAGCTCACCGACCTCCCGATCGGCCTGCTGTTCATCCTGGCCACCGCGTCGGTCGGCATCTACGGCATCGTCCTGGCGGGCTGGTCGTCCGGATCGACGTACCCGCTGCTCGGCGGCCTGCGCGCGTCCGCGCAGATGATCTCGTACGAGATCGCGATGGGCCTGTCCTTCGCGGCGGTCTTCCTCTACTCCGGCTCCATGTCGACGTCGACGATCGTCGAGGCGCAGCACGACCGCTGGTACGCGATCCTGCTGCCCGTCTCGCTGATCATCTACATCATCGCGATGGTCGGCGAGACCAACCGCGCGCCGTTCGACATGCCGGAGTCCGAGGGCGACCTGGTCGGCGGCTTCAACACCGAGTACAGCTCGATCAAGTTCGCGCTGTTCATGCTCGCCGAGTACGTGAACATGGTGACGGTCTCCGCGGTCGCGACGACGCTCTTCCTCGGCGGCTGGCGCGCCCCCTGGCCGATCAGCACGGTCTGGATCGGCGCGAACCACGGCTGGTGGCCGATGCTCTGGTTCATCGTCAAGGTCCAGTTGCTGCTGTTCTTCTTCATCTGGCTGCGCGGCACCCTTCCCCGGGTCCGCTACGACCAGTTCATGAAGCTGGGCTGGAAGGTCCTCATCCCGGTCTCCATGGTCTGGCTGATGCTGGTCGCCGCGGTCCGCGCGATGCGCAACGAGGACTACGACTTCACGAAGATCGTCCTGTACATCGGCGGTGTGGTGATCGCGCTGCTGCTGATCTCGCTCATCGCGGACGTCTTCAGGGACCGCGAGGAGAAGAAGGCCGCCGTCCGCGGCGGCGGCGCGCTCGCGCCACCGGACCGCTTCGACCCGATGGCGGGCGGCTATCCCGTACCGCCGCTGCCGGGTCAGGAGGCGGAGCGGGTGCCGCGGCGCCCCAGCCGGGCGGCACAGCCCCAACTCGTGGGTGCCGCCAGCGCGTCCGGCGTGTCCGGCGCGGCGGAACCGGACGTCCAGGATGCCCCCGAGCAGGAGAAGAAGGAGGACGGCGATGCCTGAGTTCCTCGGCCCGGTCGCAGGCTTCGGCGTGACCTTCAAGGCCATGTTCAAGAAGCGGCTGACCGAGCAGTACCCCGAGTACAAGAAGCCCACCGCCCCGCGTTTCCACGGCCGCCACCAGCTCAACCGGCACCCGGACGGCCTGGAGAAGTGCGTCGGCTGCGAGCTGTGCGCGTGGGCCTGCCCGGCGGACGCCATCTACGTGGAGGGCGCGGACAACACCGAGGAGGAGCGCTACTCACCCGGTGAGCGCTACGGCCGCGTCTACCAGATCAACTACGCCCGCTGCATCCTGTGCGGCCTGTGCATCGAGGCGTGCCCGACGCGCGCGCTGACGATGACCAACGAGTACGAACTGGCCGACCGGACCCGCGAGTCGCTGATCTTCACCAAGGAACAGCTCCTGTCCGGCCTTGAGGAGGGCATGGTCGACTCGCCGCACTCGATCTTCCCCGGCATGAACGAGGGCGACTACTACCGCGGCGCGGTCACCGAGGCCGCGCCCGGCACCGTACGGCAGGTCGCGGTCTCCAAGGGCGAGAAGCCCGACGAGACGGTGCGGACCGACGGCGCCACCGCGGCGGACGCGCCCGACGCCCCCGAGACGGGCTTCACCAGGACCGACGCCGAGGGCGCCGCGGTCGCGCCCGCCCCCGGCGGCGGCACGCCCGCGGGAACGGGGGACGAGGCATGATCGCCGCGACCTCCCAGCTCGCCACCTCCCAGCTCGCCGCCGCCGCGTCGCAGACCTCCACCGGTGAGGCCGTCCAGTTCTGGATTCTGGGCACGGTCGCCGTGCTCGGCGCGCTCGGCACCGTCCTGATGAAGAAGTCCGTGCACAGCGCGCTGTCGCTGGCCGGGACGATGATCGTGCTCGCGATCTTCTACCTGGCGCAGGGCGCGTACTTCCTGGGCGTCGTGCAGATCGTCGTCTACACCGGCGCGATCATGATGCTCTTCCTCTTCGTCGTCATGCTGGTCGGCATCACCGCCGCCGACTCGCTGAAGGAGACGCTCAAGGGCCAGCGCTGGATGGCCGCGGCCTGCGGTCTCGGCTTCGGCATCCTGCTGATCGCCGGGATCGGCAACGCCTCGCTCGACACCTTCGCCGGTGTCGGCCAGGCCAACTCCGCGGGCAATGTGCCCGGTCTGGCCCGGCTGATCTTCACCAAGTACGTGTGGTCCTTCGAGATCACCGGCGCGCTGCTGATCACCGCGGCCATCGGCGCGATGGTGCTCACGCACCGCGAGCGCACCGAGGACCGGCGCACCCAGCGCGAGCTGTCCGAGGCGCGCGTGCGCGGCGGCGTACAGGTCACCCCGCTGCCCGCGCCCGGCACCTACGCCCGGCACAACGCGGTGGACATCCCCGCGCTGCTGCCCGACGGTTCGATCTCGGAGCTGTCGGTCAGCGCCACGCTGCGGGCCCGCGGCCAGATCCGTGACGTGTCCGCCGACGCCCTGCACCGGCTCGCCGAGCTGGACCAGCGCACCGAGGAGTACCTGGAGCGAGAGCCGGAGCGTACGGCGGTGGAGCGCAAGGCCGAACGGGCCGAGCGCGAGACCGTACGCGAGGCCGACCGGGAAGCCGCACGAGAGGCCGACCGGGCTTCCGACCGGGCCGAGGAGGGTGCCAAGTGAATCCGGCCAACTACCTGTACCTGTCGGCGCTGCTGTTCACCATCGGCGCGGCGGGCGTACTGATCCGGCGCAACGCGATCGTGGTCTTCATGTGCATCGAGCTGATGCTGAACGCCTGCAACCTGGCGTTCGTCACCTTCTCGCGGCTGCACGGCAACCTCGACGGCCAGGTGATCGCGTTCTTCACGATGGTGGTCGCCGCCGCGGAAGTCGTGGTCGGCCTGGCGATCATCGTGTCGATCTTCCGCTCCCGCCACTCGGCTTCGGTCGACGACGCCAATCTCATGAAGCTGTAGAGGGGCTGCGACAGTGGAGAACCTGATCGGACTGCTCGTCGCGGCGCCGCTGCTGGGCGCGGGCATCCTGCTGACCGGAGGCCGGCGGCTCGACCGCTTCGGCCACCTGCTCGGCACGCTGCTCGCCCTGGCGTCGTTCGCGCTCGGCGTGGTGCTGTTCGCCAACATGCTGGGCAAGGACGCCGACGCGCGTGGCCTGCACTCGCACCTGTTCACCTGGGTGCCGGTCGGCGGTTTCCGCGCCGATGTCGGCTTCCAGCTCGACCAGTTGTCGATGACGTTCGTGCTGCTGATCACCGGTGTGGGCACGCTGATCCACATCTACTCGATCGGCTACATGGAGCACGACGAGCGCCGCCGCCGCTTCTTCGGCTACCTCAACCTGTTCCTCGCGGCGATGCTGCTGCTGGTGCTGGCCGACAACTACTTCCTGCTGTACGCCGGTTGGGAGGGCGTCGGCCTCGCCTCGTACCTGCTGATCGGTTTCTGGCAGCACAAGCCGAGCGCGGCGACCGCGGCGAAGAAGGCGTTCCTGGTCAACCGGGTCGGCGACATCGGCCTGTCGGTGGCCATCATGCTGATGTTCACCACCTTCGGCTCGTTCGCCTTCGCGGACATCCTGCCGCGGGCCGCGGACGCCTCGACCACGCAGCACGCCACGATCACCGGCATCGGCTTCATGCTGCTGCTGGCCGCGTGCGGCAAGTCGGCCCAGGTGCCGCTCCAGTCCTGGCTCGGCGACGCGATGGAGGGCCCGACCCCGGTCTCGGCCCTGATCCACGCCGCGACCATGGTGACCGCGGGCGTCTACCTGATCACCCGCTCCGGCGCGATCTTCAACGCGGCGCCCGACGCGCAGACCGCCGTCGTCACCGTCGGCGCGGTCACGCTGCTGTTCGGTGCGATCGTCGGTTGCGCGAAGGACGACATCAAGAAGGCGCTCGCCGGATCGACGATGTCGCAGATCGGCTACATGATCATGGCGGCCGGGCTCGGCCCGATCGGCTACGTCTTCGCGATCATGCACCTGGTCACGCACGGCTTCTTCAAGGCCGGGCTGTTCCTGGGCGCCGGTTCGGTCATGCACGGCATGAACGACGAGGTCGACATGCGGCGGTACGGGGGCCTGCGCACGTACATGCCGATCACCTTCGTCACCTTCGGCCTCGGCTACCTGGCGATCATCGGCTTCCCCGGCCTGTCCGGCTTCTTTTCCAAGGACAAGATCATCGAGGCGGCCTTCGCCAAGGGCGGCACCGAGGGCTGGATCCTCGGCTGCTGCGCCCTGCTGGGCGCCGCGATCACCGCCTTCTACATGACGCGCGTGATGCTGATGACCTTCTTCGGCGAGAAGCGCTGGGTGCCGGACGCCGAGGGCCACGAGCCGCACCCGCACGAGTCGCCCAAGTCGATGACCATCCCGATGATCATCCTGGCCTTCGGCTCGGTGTTCGCCGGTGGCCTGTTCAGCATCAACTCCTCCTTCGTGAAGTGGCTGGAACCGGTCACCGGGCACGCCGAGGGCGACTCGCCGCTCAGCGCGGGCACCGTCACCGGCGGCACGATGGTGGCGCTGGTCATCGGCGTCGGCATCGCCTGGATGCTGTACGGCCGCAGGTCCGTCCCCGCCGTCGCGCCGCGCGGTTCGCTGCTGACCCGGGCGGCCCGCCGCGACCTGCTCCAGGACGACTTCAACCACGTCGTCCTCGTCCGCGGCGGCGAGCACCTCACCCGCTCGCTGGTCTACCTCGACCACTCCCTGGTCGACGGCGTCGTCAACGGCACGGCCGCCTCGGTCGGCGGCCTCTCCGGCCGCCTCCGCAAGCTCCAGAACGGCTACGTACGGTCGTACGCCGTCTCGATGCTCGGCGGCTCCGCGGTGCTGGTCGCCGCGACTCTTCTCATGAGGGCGGTCTGATAGCTCATGTCCTTTCCCCTCCTCACGGTCACCGCCGCGCTGCCCGCGGTAGGCGCTGTCGTCACCGCGGCCGTGCCCGCGGCGAAGAGGACCGCCGCCAAGTACACGGCGCTGGTCTTCTCGCTGGGCACGCTCGGCCTGGCGATCGCCGCGCTGGTCCGCTTCGATCCGGGCGGCGACCGCTATCAGCTCACCGAGTCGCACGCCTGGATCAAGAACTTCGGGCTCCGCTACGACCTCGGCGTGGACGGCATCGCCGTCGCCCTGATCGCCCTGACCGCGCTGCTGATCCCCTTCGTGATGCTGGCCGGCTGGCACGACGCCGACCCTCTGGAGACCGCGTCTCCCAGTGGCTCCGCCGCGGGCAACCGCAACCTCAAGTGGCGTCCCACGCAGGGCTTCTTCGCCCTGATCCTGCTGGTCGAGGCCATGGTGGTGCTCTCCTTCGAGGCCACCGACGTCTTCCTCTTCTACATCTTCTTCGAAGCCATGCTCATCCCGATGTACTTCCTCATCGGCGGCTTCGGCGACCGGGCGCACGCGGCCGGTGAGGAAGAGGCGGCACGGCAACGGTCGTACGCGGCGGTCAAGTTCCTGCTGTACAACCTGGCGGGCGGCCTGATCATGCTCGCCGCGGTGATCGGCCTGTACGCGGTCACCGCGAAGCAGCTCGGCACCGGCACCTTCTCGCTCCAGGAGATCCTGGCCGCGCGCGGTTCCGGCAAGCTGCACATCGAGACGTCCACCGAGCGCTGGCTGTTCCTCGGCTTCTTCTTCGCCTTCGCGGTGAAGGCGCCGCTGTGGCCGCTGCACACCTGGCTGCCGAACGCGATGGGCGAGTCCACCGCGCCGGTCGCCGTACTGATCACCGCGGTCGTCGACAAGGTCGGCACCTTCGCGATGCTGCGCTACTGCCTCCAGCTCTTCCCCGAGGCGTCCAAGTGGGCGACCCCGGTGATCCTGGTGCTGGCCGTGATCGGCATCATCTACGGCGCGCTGCTCGCCGTCGGCCAGCGGGACATCAAGCGGCTGATCGCGTACGCCTCGATCTCGCACTTCGGCTTCATCATCCTGGGCATCTTCGCGATGACCACCCAGGGACAGAGCGGCGCCGCGCTGTACATGGTCAACCACGGCATCTCGACGGCCGCGCTGATGCTGGTCGCGGGCTTCCTGATCACCCGGCGCGGCTCGCGGCTCATCTCCGACTTCGGCGGTGTGCAGAAGGTGGCGCCGGTACTGGCGGGCACCTTCCTGATCGGCGGCCTCGCCACCTTGTCGCTGCCGGGCCTGGCGCCCTTCGTCAGTGAATTCCTCGTACTGGTCGGCACGTTCAGCCGCTACCCGGTGCTCGGCATCATCGCCACGCTGGGCATCGTGCTCGCCGCGCTGTACGTGCTGGTGCTCTACCAGCGCACGATGACCGGCCCGGTCAAGGCCGGCATCGAGGGCATGTCCGACCTGAAGGTACGTGAACTGGTCGTCGTGGCACCGCTGATCGCGCTGCTGCTCTTCCTGGGCGTGTACCCGAAGCCGGTGACCGACATCCTCAACCCGTCGGTCAAGCACACGCTCTCCGACGTGCACAAGACCGATCCCAAGCCCGCGCTGGAGGCGAAGAAGTGAGCGCAGCAGACAAGGGAGCCGTGGGTGTGGGCGCCGTCCACAGCTTGTGGACGACGGCCGCTCCGGTCGCCGACAAGATCCCGAAGCCGGACATCGAGTACGCCCAGCTCTCGCCGGTGCTGATCGTCTTCGGCGTGGCGATGGTGGGCATCCTCCTTGAGGCGTTCCTGCCGCGCCGCTCCCGTTACACCGCGCAGCTCGTCCTCGCCGTGGTCGGTCTCGCGGCGGCCTTCGCCGCCGTGGTCGCGCTCGCCGAGAAGGGGTACGGCACCACGAAGGCGCATGTCGCCGCGATGGGCGCGGTCGCCGTGGACGGTCCCGCGCTCTTCCTCCAGGGCACGATCCTGCTGGTGGCGATCGTGGCCGTCTTCACCTTCGCCGAACGGCGCCTGGACCCGAAGGCGCACGGCAACAACGTCGACTCCTTCGCGGCCCAGGGCTCCGCCGTCCCCGGCGGCGAGCAGGAGAAGGCTGCGGTCAAGGCCGGTTTCACCACCACCGAGGTCTTCCCGCTGCTGCTCTTCGCTGTCGGCGGCATGCTGGTCTTCCCGGCGGCGAACGACCTGCTGACGCTCTTCGTCGCCCTTGAGGTCTTCTCGCTGCCGCTGTACATCCTGTGCGCGCTGGCCCGCCGCAACCGGCTGCTGTCGCAGGAAGCCGCCGTGAAGTACTTCCTGCTCGGCGCCTTCTCCTCGGCCTTCCTGCTCTTCGGGATCGCCCTGCTCTACGGCTACTCGGGCACGGTCACCTACGGCGGCATCGCCTCGGTCATCGACGGCACCGCCCCGATGACCCCGGCGCTCGCCAACAGCACCGGCAACGACGCGCTGCTCCTGATCGGCTTCGCGATGGTCGCGGTCGGCCTGCTCTTCAAGGTCGGCGCCGTCCCGTTCCACATGTGGACCCCGGACGTCTACCAGGGCGCGCCGACCCCGGTCACCGGCTTCATGGCCGCCGCCACCAAGGTCGCCGCCTTCGGCGCGCTGCTGCGGCTGCTGTACGTCGTCCTGCCCGGACTGCGCTGGGACTGGCGGCCCGTCATGTGGGGCGTCGCCATCCTCACGATGCTGGCGGGCGCGATCATCGCCGTCACCCAGACCGATGTGAAGCGGCTGCTGGCCTACTCCTCGGTCGCCCACGCCGGGTTCATCCTGGCGGGCGTGATCGCCACCGACAAGGAGGGCGTCTCCTCCGTGCTGTTCTACCTCGCCGCGTACTCCTTCGTGACCCTCGGCGCCTTCGCCGTCGTCACGCTGGTGCGCGACGCGGGCGGCGAGGCCACGCACCTGTCGCGGTGGGCCGGTCTCGGGCGGCGCTCGCCGCTGGTCGCGGCCGTCTTCGCCGTGTTCCTGCTGGCCTTCGCGGGCATCCCGCTGACGTCCGGTTTCGCGGGGAAGTTCGCGGTGTTCAAGGCCGCGGCGCAGGGCGGTGCGATGCCGCTGGTCATCGTCGGTGTCATCTCGTCGGCCATCGCGGCCTTCTTCTACATCCGCGTGATCGTGCTGATGTTCTTCAGCGAGCCGAAGGCGGACGGTCCGTCCGTCGCGGTGCCGAGCCCGCTGACGTCCACCGCCATCGCCATAGGGGTGGCCGTCACGATCGTGCTGGGTCTGGCCCCCCAGTACTTCCTGGATCTGGCAGACAAGGCGGGCGTGTTCGTCCGCTGACCGTCATCTCGTCGTCCCCGCGCCCCCGGGCGCCCCGCTCAAGGGGCCCCGGGGGCGCGGCGCGTGGGGGCCTGGGGGTGCGGCGCGTTGAACGGCCTTTATCCCGTGCCCTCTTCCTCCAGCAGGGCCCGG
This sequence comes from Streptomyces sp. NPDC008139, assembly GCF_042957025.1. Taxonomy (NCBI): domain Bacteria; kingdom Bacillati; phylum Actinomycetota; class Actinomycetes; order Kitasatosporales; family Streptomycetaceae; genus Streptomyces; species Streptomyces sp. NPDC008139. The sequence goes on along the minus strand of NZ_JBIBHM010000008.1, from coordinate 322,032 downwards.
AAGCCGCCCGGCGGGCGGCCGTGACGGGGCACGTCGGCGACGGCCAGCAGGGCGGTGTGGGGGAGGGCCAGGAGCCCCTCGGGGGTCGCGAACTCCTCGGCCAGGCGGTCGAATTCGGCGCGGACGGCCGCGACGACGGACGGCGGCTGGGCGGTGAGGAGTTGGCCGACCGAGGCGATGCCAGCGGCGGGCCCCGACCACCAGGTGTCGGGGTCGACGCGGTGGTCCCAGGCGAGCGTGCGGGCCGTCGCGCCCGGCAGACGGGCGTCGGCGAAGAGCCCGGTCAGGCCCGCTTCGGTACGGGAGAAGTCCTCGTCGGGCGCGAGCGTGGGGAAGTCGGGCGGCCGGGGGACCCCGGCGGCGGCCACGGCGCGGCCGAGCAGGGACTGGCCGGGGGCGGGCGGGTAGGCCCAGACGGTGACCGCGATACGGCCGCCGGGGCGGGTGACGCGGCACAGTTCGGCCAGGGCGGCGCGTGGCCGCCCCACGTGGTTGAGGACGAAGTTGCCGATGACCGCGTCGAATTCCCCGTCGGGGAAGGGAAGTTCCGGCAGCGTGGCGAGCCGTACGTCCGCTCCCGGCAGCGCCCGCGCGGCGGCGGCCACCATGGACGGCTCGGCGTCCACCGCCGTGACCTCGACCCCGCGGGCCAGTGCCGCCGCCGCGACCGTCCCCGTACCGGCGCCCACGTCGAGCACCCGGCCACCGGCCGTTGCCCCGGTGGCGTCCAGGGCGGCGTCCAGCAACTCCGGCACCGGGTAGGCGCACAGCAGGCCGAAGCTGCGCGCGTAGGCGTCGGCCTTCCCACCCCAGGCCCGGCGCTCGAAGGCGTCAAAGGGGTCGGATGGGGCGGGGGTGCCGGAGGCGCCGGGCGCGCCCTGAGTATGCGTCATGTCCACTCCTTCCGGTCCACCAGCGCGGTGGCCAACTGTCGTACGCCCGCCGCGACCCGCTCCCCTTCGCCCGACTCCAGCAGCCGCAGGACGGGGACGCCGCTGAAGCAGGAGAGCAGGAGGTGGGTCAGGAGGCCGGGGTCGAAGGCGGGGGGGGAGTGCGTGTCAGAGGGCGATGACGCGCACCTTGGAGGCGTCCCGCGCGCCGTGCTGCTCGGCGGTGTCCAGCCGCTCGCCGAGGATCGCCGACAGATCCTGCGGGTCCGAGGTGAGGATGTCGACCGGCCGGTCGGGCATGGAGAGGGCCGTTGCGACGACCATAGCGTCGATGGCGTACTTGTGACCGTGCAGACCGGCCGCCTTGAGCAGCCCGGACGCGGTATGCGCACCCGCTCTGTCCACGGGCAGCACGGTGAACTGGGACCGCACCCAGGCCAGCCGCGCCGGATGCACCCCGTCGTGGTCGGCCTCGATGATGGTCGCGGCGCACAGCGCCACCCTGACGTCCCGCTTACGGGCCACCGCGAGCCGTACGGCCATGGCCCGCTCGTCCCGGACCACCTGCGACAGGGCCTCGCTGTCCAGCACCCAGCTACCGCTCACGCGGCGTTCCTCGTGCCGCCGCTCTCCCCGTACAGCTCGGCCTCCGCGGCGGCGATCTCCTCCTCGGTGATCGTCCCGTGCCGCTCCTCGTGGTCGCGGATCAGCATGTCGAGCGCGTCCCGCTCGATCTGGCGCTGCACCGCGTTCTCCACGTACGCGGAGACACCTCGCTTGCCGACCCGGTCGCGTACCGCGTCGATGGTCCCCGCGTGGAAGGAGACCGATACGGACTGGGTGGGGCCGTCACCCGGCGGGAAAGTAGTCACGGACCCGACTCTAGTAAAAGTTATGCCAGAACTGCTCGGGCTCCCGACGTGGGGCGCCAGGACGGGGCCGGCCCCCCGGGGCCCGCGGTGGTCCGGGGGGCCCGGGGGATGGGGCGGGGTCAGTTGGGGACGGCGAGGAGGAGGGCGAAGCGGGACTGGGGGTCGGTCCACCAGTGGCGGACGGTGAAGCCGCCTTCGTGGAGTTCGGCCGTGAGGGAGTCGCGGCGGAATTTGCAGGAGATCTCGGTGCGCAGGTGCTCGCCGGGGGTGAAGCCGGTGGTGAGGTCGAGGTCGGGGATCTTGACGGTCTGGGCGGTACGGGAGCGCAGGTGCATCTCGATCCGCTCGTGGTCGGTGTTCCACAGGGCGACGTGGTCGAAGGCGTCGGGGTCGAAGTCGGCGCCGAGTTCGCGGTTGAGCACGTGCAGGACGTTCTTGTTGAACTCGGCGGTGATGCCCTGCGAGTCGTCGTAGGCGCGGATCAGGATGTCCGGGTCCTTGACCAGGTCGGCGCCGAGGAGCAGGACGTCGTCGCTGGTGAGGGAGAGGGACAGCGTGCGGTAGAAGGCGCGGCGCTGGGCCGCGTCGAAGTTGCCGATGGTGCTGCCGAGGAAGACCAGCAGGCGCGGGCCCGGCTCGTCGGACAGCGCGAGGCCGCTCTCGAAGTCGGCGACGGTCGCGGCGACGCGCAGCCCCGGGTAGTCGCGGACGATCGCCTCACCGGCCTCTTCGAGCGCGGACGCGCTGACGTCCAGCGGCGCGTAGCGCGAGAGCGTGCCGCCCGAGGTCAGCGCGTCGAGCAGCAGCCGCGTCTTGCGGGAGGAGCCCGAGCCCAGCTCGATCAGGGTCGCGGCCCGGGTGAGCTGCGCGATCTCGGGGGCCCTGCGGGTCAGGATCTCCTGCTCGGCGCGGGTCGGGTAGTACTCCGGCAGCCGCGTGATCTGCTCGAAGAGGTCGCTGCCGCGCTTGTCGTAGAACCACTTGGGCGGCAGGGTGCGCGGCGCGGTGGTGAGCCCGCCGAGCACGTCGGCGCGCAGTGAGGTCGTGAAGTAGTCGGCGGGCAGCCGGTCGTCGAGGGTGAAGCGGCTGCCACCCGTGCGGCTCTCGTCCATGCTGCTCTCCTCCATAAGGTGCGGGTCCTCGCGTAGGCGGTCCTTGCCTCGGGCGTCCTTGCGGTCGGTACGGACAGGGGTTGGCGGGCGCAGCGGGATGATCCGTACGCCCTCGGTGGTCGCCAACAGCAGCGACCGGTCCGGGACTTCGTGCCAGTCGCCCGGAGCGTCGTCCGGCTCCGAGGCGACGAGCACGAACCCCGCAGACGCCGCGGACCCCCCGGACGCCGCGGACTCCGCTGACGCAGCGGACCCCGCAGACTCCGCGGACCCCGACGCATCGCGGCCGGTACGGAACCACAGCGTGTCCCCGTACGCCGTGGCCGCGATCGTCCGGCCGTCCGTGAGCAGCAGATTGAGCCGCGCGGTGGGCCGGGCGGCGGCGACCTGCCGTACGACGGAGGCGAGCGCCCCGCCCGGCGGCTGGCCCTGCCGCAGCCGCCGGGTGAGCAGCGCCCACAACAGGGCCGAGTCGCTGTGGCAGTCGAGGCCCAGCAGTTCGGCGGAGGTCAGATCGGTCGGCAGCCGCTCCCAGTCGGCGACGGCGCCGTTGTGGCTGAACAGCCAGCGGCCGTCACGGAAGGGCGCGGCGGCCGACTCGTCCTGCGTGGTGCCCGCGGTCGCGGACCGTACCGCCGCCAGGACGGCGCCGGCCCGGATCGTCCGGGCCAGCTCGGTGAAGTTGGCGTCCGACCAGACGGGTACGGCCCGCCGGTAGCGGGCGGGGAGCGGAAAGCCCTCGTCGCCCTCCTCGGGCGAGGGCTCCAGCGGGTACCAACCCACGCCGAAACCATCCGCGTTCACCGTGCCGTGCCGTTGGAGCCTCGGCTGCCACGACTGCTCGTACAGCCCGCGCGACGGCTCGGTGAGCAGCCGGGCCAGCGTCAACGGCGGCCCGACGTACGCGAGGTGACGGCACATCAGCCGCGCCCGGCTTCCGGGGACGCGGACCCCGACGTGGACGCCGACCCGGACCCGGCCCCCGACCCCGCACCCGGCCCCGACGCGTCCCGCGCCGTCCTGAAACCGGAGAAGATCTGCCGCCGGATCGGATAGTCCCAGTTGCGGAAGGTCCCGCGCGCCGCCACCTGGTCCGCGCCGAACGACCCGCCGCGCAGCACCTTGTAGTCGGGACCGAAGAAGACGTCGGAATACTCCTTGTACGGGAACGCCTCGAAGCCCGGGTACGGCGCGAAGTCCGAGGACGTCCACTCCCATACGTCGCCCAGGAGTTGACGCGCGCCGCAGGGCGCCGCACCGGCCGGGTAACTGCCCGCGGGCGCGGGCCGCAGGTGCGTCTGGCCGAGATTGGCGTGCTCGGGACCGGGATCGGCGTCACCCCACGGGTAGCGCAGCGAGCGCCCGGTCGCCGGGTCGTACCGCGCCGCCTTCTCCCACTCCTCCTCGGTCGGCAGCCGCCGCCCGGCCCAGCGGGCGTACGCGTCGGCCTCGTACCAACACACGTGCACGACCGGCTCGTTGACCCGTACGGGCTCGGTCCGACCGAAGACGCGCCGGGTCCAGACGGAGGCGCCGTCGTCGTACGACCAGAAGAGCGGTGCTTCGAGGCCCGCGTCCTGGACGTGCCGCCAGCCCTCCTCGGTCCACCAGCGGGCGTCCCGGTAGCCGCCTGCCGCGATGAAGGCGAGGTAGTCGCCGTTGGTGACCGGCACGGTGTCCAGCCAGAAGGCGGCGACGTCCACGGTGTGCTGGGGGCGCTCGTTGTCCAGCGCCCACGGCTCGGTGCTGGTGCCCATGGTGAACGGGCCGCCGGGGACGAGGACTTCGGCGGGCAGCGCGGCCGCGTCCGCAGGCGCCTGCGGAGGCTCGGGCGCCTCCAGGACGGCCGGGCCGCTGCGGAGCTGATGGGTGGCGAGCATCGTCTCGTCGTGCTGCTGCTCGTGCTGGGCGAGCATCCCGAAGACGAAGCCGTCCGCGAGCAGCCGTTCCGCCCGCTCCCGCTTCAGGGACGGCGAGTCGTTGGGCGAGGTGTCGACGGCGTCCAGTACGTCGACGGTCTCGGCGCGTACCTCCGCCACGTACGCCCTGGCCTCGTCGGGGCCGAGCAGCGGCAGCGCGGGACGGTCGGCGCGCGGGTGCTGGAAGGCGTCGTAGAGCTGGTCGAGGTCGGGCCGCAGGCCCGGCCTGCCGCCGGCCTCACGGACCAGCCACAGCTCTTCCTGGTTGCCGATGTGCGCCAGGTCCCAGACCAGCGGGGACATCAGCGGCGAGTGCTGCGCGGCCAGATCCACGTCGTCCACGCAGTCGGTGAGGGCCATGGTCCTGCGCCGGGCGGTCTCCAGCGCGGCGAGCGCCCGCGCCTTGACATCAAAGCCGCCGGAAGTCCCGGAAACACCGGAGCCGCCGGAGCCGCCGGAGCCGCCGGAGCCGCCGGAGCCACCGGAAGTCCCGGACCCGCCAGCACCGCCCGAAGCGCGCGAAGCGCCCGAAGCGCCCGAAGCGCCCGGTGCGCCCGGTGCAGAGCCAGGCGTGGCGGAAGTGGCCGAAGTGCTGGATGCGCCAGAAGTGAGGGAAGCGCCGGGTGAGGCACTGTTTTCGGCCGTGTTCCGGCCGTCGGTACGAGGGTTTGTCACGACATGCCTTCCGGAGGGTCAGACGCGGCGCAGCGCGTCCAACTGGTCGTGGGCGGGACATCGTCCGCGTTCTGCATAGCGCTCGGCGAAGTCGGCGACGGCCAGCCGCAGGGCCGCCGGCGCGTTGGTACGCGCCAGCGCACCGGCCGCGGCGGCGAAGCAGGCCCGTACGGCCTCGCCGATGACGGGGTCGGCGGGGCCGACCCGGGCGGCGCGCCGCCACATCTCCTCGGACGGCATCGAATCGCCGTCCTCGCAGAGCGGCTCGGTGGCCGCGTGGGCGGCCTCGGCGGCGACGGGGTCGTCCAGCAGTGTCGCCGTCAGCACGGTCGGGACGATCCAGTCGTCGCCGTCCTGCGCGTCGGTCATCCGCAGCTCCAGCCAGCCGCGCGGGCGCACCGGCGGGAAGAGCGTGCTGAGGTGGTAGTCGAGGTCGTCCACGGTCGGCGCCCGCACGCCCGGCGCGCCCCGCAGCCATTCGCGGAAGGTGAGGTCGCCCGGCACCGACCAGTCGGGCTGGGCGGCGTCCCAGACGCCGCTGCTGTCGGTGGGCCCCTCGCGTACGCACAGCAGGCGCGCGTCGAGGGCGTACCGCGTCCACGCGGTACGGGGGTCCTCGTCGTGCCCCGGCTGCCGGGTGCGGCTGGGGTCCATCCGGCTCCAGACCGCCTGCCGGGTGGAGACCCAGCCGGTCGGCGTACCGCCCTGGAGCGGCGAATTCGCGAAGGCCGCGACCAGGACCGGGCCGATCCGGTGCGCCAGCTCCCAGCGGAAGCGATAGCCGGAGGTGCCCGCGGAGTCGTCGCCCGAGTCGAGGTTCACCTGAAGGGCGGCGGTGCGCCGCATCATTGTGCGGCCCCACGGGCCGTCGCGGTCGAAGAAGCTCTCCATGGCCCGGTAGCGGGGATGGTCGAGCACGCGGGGAGGGTCGCGGAACGGGTCGAGCCCGCGTCCCACGAGAACGAGTCCCGCCTCGTCGGTCGCCTGTCGCAGTGCCGCGACATCGGCGGCCATGGAGTCGACGCAGGCGGCGAGGGTGTCGGCGGGCCGGGAGCTGAGCTCCACCTGGCCGCCCGGCTCACGGGTGAGCCTGCTGCCGCTGGGCAGCCCGCCCGGCTGTTCGACGGGCGCGAGGGCCGCGTCCAGCCGGTCGACGGATATCAGGGACAGCGGATCGGAGCGGTCGTGGACCAGCCACTCCAATTCCACACCGGTGCGTGCGGGCGGACCCGTTTTGAAGCAGACCCCGCGCACGTGGGCCTCCGCCTCGTCTTCCCGCAGGTCGGCTGCCATCGATCCACCTCCTCTCTTTCCTTGGGGGGTTTCCCCGGGGATTACCCGTGGGGTCTACCCCGAAGCGAGGACATGTCACCTGTTGCTGCCGCGAGTGTAGTTGACCATGTTGCGGGACCGTCTTACGTAATGGTGAACGTTCTTCGGTCAACCGCCCGAATCGGCCATCATCCCTTCCGGGTGGTCTTTAAGTCTCCAAAACCGGCATTACGGATCATAACCGGCCCGGTCGGAGACGGCCTGGTGTAGTGCCGGAGCGGGGGTAGCCGAGGGGCAGGGGCGGGGGAAGCCGCGCCGCCGGAGCGAGGAATCGGTGCGGCCGGAGCGGGGAACCCGTGAGGAAGCCGCGGCGAATACGGGGCGAATCCGGGGGGAATTCCGGAACCCCGCTTCCGGTACGCCGCGACCCCGCTTCCAGGGCGATGCCCCGGCGGTGATCCACAGCCGACCGGCTACGCTGCCCGTGTAGACAGTGCCGCCCCTCAGACCCCGCCAGAAGCCAGATCAGCGACAGGAGTACCCCTCGTGACCGTCGTCGGGCCCTTCGGGCTGAGCGTGTGGGACGAGGCCCTTGAGGCCGACGTCCAGGCCGGTCTCTCGGCCGTCGAAGAGGGCCTGCTGGAGGCCACCAAGAGTGATGTCCCGTTCATCACCGACGCCGCGCGCCACCTCCTCAAGGCGGGAGGCAAGCGCTTCCGGCCACTCCTGGTGATGCTCGGGGCCCAGTTCGGCGACCCGCACGCGCCCCGGGTGGTCCCCGCGGCCGTGGTGGTCGAGCTGACCCACCTGGCCACGCTCTACCACGACGACATCATGGACGAGGCCGAGGTGCGCCGCGGCGTGCCCAGCGCCAACGCCCGCTGGGGCAACTCCGTCGCCATCCTGACCGGCGACTTCCTCTTCTCCCGCGCCTCGCACATCCTGGCCGACCTCGGCCCCGAGGCCGTACGCGTCCAGGCGGAGTCCTTCGAACGGCTGGTCACCGGCCAGATCCTGGAGACGGTCGGACCGCGCGACGGCCGCGACCCGATCGACCACTACCTGGACGTCCTCGCGGGCAAGACCAGTTCGCTGATGGCCGTGTCCGGGCGGTTCGGCGCGATGATGTCCGGCGCGGACGAGACGGTCGTGCACACCCTCACCCAGTACGGCGAGCGGATCGGCCTGGCCTTCCAGCTCGCCGACGACCTCCTCGACATCACCAGCGACAGCCACGAGTCCGGCAAGACCCCGGGCACCGACCTGCGCGAGGGCATCGCCACGCTGCCGATCCTGCACGTACGCCGTCTGTACCAGCAGGCCGCGGGCGGCGTCTCGGCCACCGACCGCCGCCTCAACCAGCTCCTCGACGGGGACCTCACCGACGACGCCCTGCACGGCGAGGCCCTGAGCCTCCTGCGCGACCACCCCGCGCTCGAACAGGCCCGCCGCGACACCCTCCGGTACGCCGACGAGGCGCGCGCCGCCCTCGCGCCGCTGCCGGAGTGCACGGCGAAGCTGGCGCTGGCGGCGCTGTGCGACATCGTGGTGCACCGGGCGGGCTAGCCCCCGCGTCGGGCTGTATCGGCGACGTGTACCGGCCGGTGAGGTCGGATCGCCGGCGTCCCCTAGGTGACGCCCTGCGCCGACCCGAGTACGGCGTCGGGGTCTGTCATCCCGGGGACGTACACAGGGTTGCATCCGTCGGCTGATGTGGCGGGTTGGCCGTTTTGGTGTGATGGAGACGTCCACTTCACGGCGGACCGGGCGACAATGGCCCGGGGAGTGGACGAGTGCGAGGCAGTGAACCGCCGCGACGACGGAGGTAGAGACGCGATGGCACGGATCCAACCGGCACAGTTTCCGGAGCACCCGGAATCGGACGAGCCCGGCAGGGGGCGGGGACGCAAGGCCATGCGGTACGCGGTGCCCGTCGCGGTGGCGGGGGTGGCGGCGGCGACCATCAGCCTCGTACCCGCGCTCGCGGACACCGGCAGCCCGTCGCTGCCCACGCTGACGGCGGAGCAGTTGCTCACGAAGATCGCGGCGTCCGACACCCAGACGGTGTCGGGCTCGGTGAAGGTCAGTACGGACCTCGGGCTGCCCGACGTCCTGTCCGGCGGCGCGGCGAGCAGCCTGTTCGGCGGCGCCGCGAGCGCCGCGGGCCCGTCCGGCAAGGACGGCAAGGGCTCGGCCGCCGCCCCGCAGGCCCAGCTCACCCAACTCCTGGCCGGTTCGCACACCCTGCACGTGGCGGCGGACGGCCCCGACCGGCAGAAGGTCTCGATCATCGAGCCCACCGCCGAGTACAGCCTGATCCACAACGGCACCGAGGTCTGGGGCTACGACAGCGGGTCCAACGAGGCGTATCACGCGACCGCCCCGGCCGACGCCAAGGGCGGCGCCGACAGCAAGGCCCGGCCGCAGGACTTCCCGGCCACCCCGCAGGCCGCCGCACAGCAGGTGCTCAAGGCCGCCGACGGTACGGCCTCGGTCACCGTGGACGGCACCGCGCGCGTCGCGGGCCACAGCGCGTACCAACTCCTGGTCACCCCGCAGCACGCGGACAAGACCACGGTCGGCGCGATCCGTATCGCCGTCGACTCCAAGACCGGCGTCCCGCTGAAGTTCACCCTCTCGCCCAAGGGCGGCGGCAAGGCGATCGTGGACATCGGCTTCACGAAGGTGAGCTTCGGCAAGCCGTCCGCGTCGACCTTCACCTTCACCCCGCCCAAGGGCACGAAGGTCACCGAGGCCGGCAAGGAGTCCGACGCCGTCACCAAGGGCCAGAAGGGGTTTGACGGTGTCGCCGGCCTGCCCGGCTTCGACGGTGTCAACGGCACCGGTCACACCTCCGGCGCCGAGCCCACCGTCATCGGCAAGGGCTGGGACTCCATCGCTGTCATCAAGTCGCCCGGCGGCCTGCCCTCCGGCGCCGAGAAGAACGCGCACGGCAAGGGCGGCGGCGACGCCCAGTCCCTGCTCAACAGCTTCGGCCAGCACGTCACCGGCGACTTCGGCTCCGGCACCGTCTTCCACACCCGCCTGGTCAACGCCCTCCTGACCGACAAGGGCACCCTGTACGTGGGCGCGGTGACGCAGTCCGCGCTGACGGACGCGGCGAACGCGGCGAAGTAGCGTCGCTCGCACGCCAGTCGGTGGGTGCCCGTCCCGTCCGGGGGGGCACCCACCGGGCGCGCGCGGAAGCGGGTCCGGGCTCAGGGCCCGGAGCCGGGAGTTCCGGCCGGGCGCGGCGCGCGCCGTACACTTCCCAGTCCCCGTCGCAGAGGAGCGCGATGCAGCAGCCGCAGGCCGCCGGGCCCAACGGGCCGAATGGGTCGGGCGCGTACGACGCGGTGACCGTGCCTGCGGCGGACGCCGCCGACGTGGTGATCGAGACGCGCGGCCTCGCGAAGCGGTACCGCGGCACGCTCGCCGTGGACGGCCTGGACCTGCGGGTGCCGCGCGGCAGCGTCTTCGGTTTCCTGGGCCCCAACGGCTCGGGGAAGACGACGACGATCCGGATGCTGATGGGCCTGATCGCGCCGACGGCGGGCACGGCGCGGGTGCTGGGCCGACCGATGCCGGGCGCACAGCGCACGGTGCTGCCCAAGGTGGGCGCGCTGATCGAGGGCCCGGCCCTCTACGGCTTCCTGTCCGGCCGGGACAATCTGCTGCGGTACGACGCGGCCGACCCGACGGCCGACCCGCGTACGCGCCGGGCCAGGGTGGGCTCGGCGCTTGACCGGGTAGGGCTCACGGCGGCGGGCCCGAAGAAGGCGAAGGCGTACTCGCTGGGCATGAAGCAGCGGCTCGGGCTGGCCGCCGCCCTGCTCCAGCCGCGCGAGCTGCTGGTCCTCGACGAGCCCACGAACGGGCTCGATCCGCAGGGCATGCGCGAAATCCGCTCCCTGGTAAGGGAGTTGGCCGCCGACGGCACCACCGTCTTCCTCTCCTCGCACCTGCTGGACGAGATCGAGCAGGTCTGTACGCACGCGGCCGTCATGGCGCGCGGCCGGCTCCTCACGCAGGGGCCGGTGGCCGACCTCGCGGCCGGTGCGCGCGGGCGGCTCGTCGTCACCACACCGGACCCGGCGCAGGCGGCCCGCGTGCTCACCGAACACGGCGTCGGCGCCCTCCTCGCCGACGGCCAACGCGTCAGCGGCGAACTGCCCCCCGACCCGCCGGACCTCGCCGACCTCAACGCCGCCCTGGTCGCCGCGGGCGTCCGCGTCCGTGGCTTCGGCCTCGAACGCGCCTCCCTGGAGGACGCGTTCGTCGCCCTGACAGGAGAGGGCTTCGATGTCGCGGGCTGAAACGGAGCCGACCGCTTCGAGCGCCGACCCGAACCGGCCCGCGGCCGGGCCGCGACCTGAGCCGCCCCCCGCCTCGGGCCCGGCCAGCCCGGAACCTGAGCTGACCTCCGCGTCGGGCGCGGCCGTGTTCCGGCCTCCGGCCGGGCCGGAACCTGAGCTGACCTCCGCGTCGGGCGCGGCCGTGTTCCGGCCTCCGGCCGGGCCGGAACCTGAGCCGCCCCCCGCCTCGGGCCCGGCCAGCCCGGAGGCCGCATCGCCCCCCGAGCCCGCCGCCCGGCCCTCCGGGCCCGCGCCCGGAGCCGCCGCCGATCCGCCCCGTACCGGACGCGAGCCCGCGTCCGCTGGGCGTGAATCCGGCGCGGCCGCTGGAGTACCCGCCGAGCCTTCCGGGCCCGGGCCCGCGCCTGGAGCCGCCGCCGATCCGCCCCGTACCGGACGCGAGTCCGTGTCCGCTGGGGGTGAATCCGGCGCGGCCGCTGGAGCACCTACGGAGCCTTCCGGGCGCGAGCCCGCGTCCACCGAGGCCGAATCCGGCGCAGCCGCCGGAGCACCCGCTGAGCCTTCCGGGCCCGGGCCCGGACGCGAGCCCGTGTCCGCCGGGGCCGCACCCGGCGCGGCCGCCGGAGCATCCGCTGAGCCTTCCGGGACGGGGCCCGGGCGCGAGCCCGTACCCGGCGTGGCCGCCGGAGCACCCGCCGAGCCTTCCGGGCCCGGGCCCGGGCCCGGGCCCGGGCCCGGGCCCGGACGCGAGCCCGTGTCCGCCGAGTCCGCACCCGGCGTGGCCGCCGGAATCGGGGCCGGGACCGGAGCCGGAGCCGCCGCGGGCACCGGAGCCGCCGCGGGCACCGTGGCCACCGAGCCGCCGGCCTCGTCGCCGGCCGGGCCGCGTACGCCACGGCTGCTCTGGACCTTCGGGCTGTTCCGGTCGGAGCTGGTCACCGTGTTCCGGCGGTGGCGGACGCTGGCGCTGTTCGCGGTGCTGGCGGGGGTGCCGCTGCTGGTGGGCGTGGCGGTGCGGATCGAGACGCGTAACGGGGGGTCGCTCGGCGGGGGCGGGGGGCCGGACGGGAACGGCAACGGCCCGGCGTTCATCGAGCAGGTGAGCAACAACGGCCTGTTCCTGACGTTCGCCGCCCTGGCGGCCACGCTCCCGTTCTTCCTCCCGATGGCGATCGGGGTGATCGCGGGCGACTCGATCGCGGGCGAGGCCAGCGGCGGCACGCTGCGCTATCTGCTGGTGGCCCCGGCGGGCCGCACCCGCCTGCTGCTCGCCAAGTACGCGTCCGTGCTGGCCTTCTGCCTGGCGGCCACCCTCGTGGTCGCCGTCTCGGCGCTGATCGTCGGCTTCGCGCTCTTCCCGGTCGGAGACGTCACCCTCCTGTCCGGCACGACGATCTCGCTCTCGGACGGCATGCTGCGCTGCCTGCTGATCGCGGTCCTGGTCGCGGCCTCCCTGGTCGGCATCGGCGCGCTGGGCCTGTTCATCTCGACCCTCACCGACAGCGGCATCGGCGCCATGGCCGCCACCGTCGGCCTGCTCATCACCGTCCAGATCATCGACAACATCCCCCAGCTCCACGCCTTCCAGCCCTACCTCTTCCCCCACTACTGGCTCAGCTTCGCCGACATCCTCCGCGACCCCGTCACCTGGACCGGCATCGCCAAGAACCTCGGCCTCCAAGCCCTCTACGCCGCCGTCTTCGGCTCGGCCGCCTGGGCCCGCTTCACCACCCGCGACGTGACGGCCTAGGACAGGCCCTAGCGCCCGTCAGGCGGGCGTACGCTGCCGGTATGGAGATCGGGGTCGGCGGGGGGCGGGGGGAAGGCGTGGACGTGCTGGCCGGGTTCCTGGCCGGGCGGCCGGCCGTGGTGCTCAGCGGGGCGGGGCTGTCGACGGAGTCGGGGATTCCGGACTACCGCGGGGTGACGGGGCGGCGGCGGACGTCGGCGCCGATGACGTATCAGGAGTTCGTCGGGGAAGAGGCGGCCAGGCGCCGGTACTGGGCGCGCAGTCACCTCGGGTGGCGGACGATCGCGCGGGCGCTGCCGAACGACGGGCACCGGGCGGTGGCGCGGCTGGTGCGGGCGGGCGCGGTGACCGGAGTGATCACGCAGAATGTGGACGGGCTGCACGCGGCGGCCGGTACGGCGGAGGCGATCGACCTGCACGGCAGGCTGGACCGGGTGGTGTGCCTGGACTGCGGCGACCTCAGCGACCGTACGCGGCTGGACGAGCGCCTGGACGAGGCGAACCCCGGCTTCCGCGCCACCGCCGTCGCCCACACCAACGCGGACGGCGACGCCGAACTCCCGGCGGGGAGCACCGAGCGGTTCCGGCTCGTGCCCTGCGAGGTCTGCGGCACCGGCACGCTCAAGCCGGACGTGGTCTTCTTCGGCGAGAATGTGCCGCCCGAGCGGGTCCACCGCGCCTTCGCCCTGGTCGACGCCGCCCCCGCCCTGCTCGTCCTGGGCTCGTCCCTCACCGTGATGTCGGGGCTGCGCTTCGTCCGCCGCGCCGCCCGCCAGGGCACCCCGGTGGCGATCGTCAACCAGGGCCCCACCAGGGGCGACGACCTGGCCGCGCTCACCCTCGACCTGCCCCTCGGCCCCACCCTCAGCGCCCTGACGGAGGCGCTGGGCGCGGCGGCCGTCTGAGCGGCGGAAGAAGGACGTGGGCACCTGGCACGTCGGTCCCTTCGACAACGACACCGCGTGGGACCTCAGCGACACCCTCGACGAGGCGAGCCCCGACGCGCGCCCCGGCATCGTCCGCGACGCCCTCACCCGCGTGATCGACACGACGGGCGACCTCGACGCGGACATCTCCGAAGAGGCCGTCGCCGCCGCCGCGCTGGTCGCCGCCCAGTGCCCCGGCGGTGAGCCCATCGACCCCGACTACGGGCCGAAGCGGCCACTCGCGGACCTCACACCGCTGCGCGCCACGGCCCTCAGGGCCCTGGGCCGGGTCGTCACCGAACCTTCCGAACTGCTGGAGCTCTGGGACGAGCCCGCTGACGGCCCCTGGCGGGCGACGATCACCCGCCTCCAGCGCACCCTCAACCCTCAAGCGCCCACGTGATGTCACAACCCGGCCCGCTCAGCGGCCCCTCGCCGGGGCACGGAGCTGTTCGGCCAGCCGCTCCAGTTCGCCCGCCGCGGCGGGCGAGGCGTCGCTGAGTCCGCTGTGCACGGCCGTGGGGCTCCGCAGGAAGCGCCGGAGCACGGCCACGAGGAGCCCCTGCGGCAGAACCCGCAACGCGGCGAACGCGCGCGGTACCGGAGGTGTCCCCATCGCGGCGAGATTCCGCCGCATGAGCCGAAGCATGCCGCGGACCGCGTCCGGGTCGGCGGCCAGCGCCACCGGGCCGCCCGCCGCGAGCACCGCCTGCCCGAGCGGGACCTCGAAGGCGGCGTGCGTCCTGAGCCAGGCGCCCATCCGCGGCTCGGCCTTGGCGTTGAACCCGGCGGTACGGAACGTCTCCACGATCCGTTCCAGGCGCGGGGTGGTACGGCCGTCCGGCTCGCCGACCGGTATCGCGACCCGGCGGGTGAGGGCGGTGCTCTTGCGGTACCGGATCACGTCGCCGTCCATCGTGCCGCCGGTCGTGGGGAAGCCGAGCAGCACCCGCTCGTGGCCGATCACCGCGCCCAGCGGCTCCGGGCCGGCCGCCCAGTTGAGCAGGAACAGCACGTCGCCTCGGACATCGGCGAGGGACTCCAGCACCGCGTCCACCTGATGGGTGCGGACGAAGACGGTGATCAGGTCGTACGCGCCGTCCGGGCGCTCGACCACCGGCACCGGGACCCGCCTGACGGCCGGGTCGCCTTCCTCCATGAGCCGCACTCCGTGCCGGCGCAGGGCGGTCAGGCGCTCGCCCCGGGCGAGGAGCGAGACGTCGTGGCCGGCCTCGTGCATGCGGGCGGCGAACAGGCTGCCGCACACTCCGGCGCCGTAGACGAGCAGCTTCATGACGGCCCTCTTTCAGACGTTCGTTTCATTCATACGTTCGTTTGATTCAAGCATATGTAGAGTCCGTCGTGTGGCGACCCCAGACACCCGCACCCAGATCCTCGACGCGGCCGCGCGGCTCTTCGCCGAACACGGATACCGCGGCACCTCGGTCCGCGCGATCACCGCACTCGCGGGAGCGAACCTGGCCGCCGTCGGCTACCACTTCGGGTCGAAGGCGGAGCTGATGGCCGCGGTCGTCCGCCGCGTGGTCGAGCCGATCAACGCCGCCCAGCGCGCCGGGCTCGACGCGCTGCTCGCCCGGACCCCCGACCCGTCGGTCGGCGAACTGGTGGAGGCGTTCGCGGGCCCGCTGTTCGACGAGATGTCGGCCGGTGACGGGGACGGCGCCCGGACGTCCCGGCTGATCATGACGATCCTCGGCGACCCGGCCGAGGAGGCGCGCAGCTGGACCGGCCCGGCCGAGGACGCGGTCCGCGAGCGCTACTTCGCGGCTTTCGCGCGTGCGCTGCCCGGCGTCTCGGCGGAGGAGCTGTCGTTCCGGATGCGGGGAATCCTCGCCGTGACGGCCGTCGACCGCCTTGAGGTCCACCAGCAGCCCACCCCCGGCTGCGCGTCCCCGGTGACGGGCGAGGCGGCCCGGCGATGGGCGATCACGTTCCTGACGGCGGCGATGAGTGCGCCACCGCCCCGGACCTGACAGCCCGGACAGGCCACCGCCGTCTCGAAGACCGGCCGGACAGGCCCGGCAGCAGGTCCAGCGCCGTGCGGACGGCGTCGTGCAGGTCGGCGTCCTCGGCGGAGTCGGCCAGGCCGCCCGCCGAATTCGCGCGGAGCGCCCTGCCCGGCCCCAACAAGGTGATGCTCGCCCAGCCCCTCACCACGGACCTCGAAGAGGTCGCCCGCGCCGCCGGGGAGGGCACCCTGCGGCTGCCGATCGCCCGCGTCGTCCCGCTCGCGGAGGGCATCGAAGCCCTCACCGACCTCGGACTCCACCGCACCGCCAAGCGCGGCAAGCTGATCATCACCAGCGGGTGAGTGTCCCCGCGCGGGTTTGAAAGGGGCTGAAACCGTCACGTCGAAGGGCCCACACGAAGGAGTGGTGACGCGTCGGCGCCGGAGACCGGGCAGGCGAATGCTGGCATTCTGGGCTCGATTCTCCCGCCCCGCAAGGGAATTCGAGGTCTTCGCGTGCCGGAAAAATCCCTCATCCACAGCAAGGCCCAGCATTACTACGACGTGTTCCACCGCGAGCGTGACGGCTGGGTCGCCGAAACCGACGTATACGCGTGGGTGGGCCGCACGACCCGGGAATTCGGGCTCACGCCGGGAACCGCACCCGCCGACGCGCTGCGGAAATCCCTTCTGGAGTACTGGAAGAGGCTGTTCGTCCCCATGGACACGGACGGGGACGGCGTCGTGTCCCGCGAAGAATTCCTCGCCGGGTTCGTCAGCCTGGAGAACAAGCCGGACGACTACGCGCGGGTCGTCACGCCGTCCGCCCAGGTCTTCGTGGCCACCGCCGACGTCGACGGGGACGGCGAACTCGACAAGTCCGAGTTCAAGCGCCTGTTCCAGTCCTCGTTCGCGCTGAGCGACGAGGACATCGACGTGTCGTTCGCCGACATCGACACCGACGGCTCGGGCTCCATCTCGACCGACGAACTGCGGGCGGCCATCCGCGTCTTCCACAGCAGCACCGACCCGGCCGACCGTGGCCACCGCCTCCTGGGAGCCCTGCCAGGGGAACAGCGGTGACCACCCATCTGCGGGCGACCGCAGCCCCGTTGGTGACGGCGCACGCCAAACGCGTCGTCGCCGACACCGGGGTCCTGAACAATCCGTACTTCCGCACGCTGGTCGACGGCAGCATGCCGTTGGAGCAATTCCGCACGACCCAGGAACAACTGGGTTTCGCCGTCACCTACTTCGCCCGTCCGATGGCCGCGCTGGTCTCCCGGATCGAGCACCCCGCCGACCGCGTCGGCATCCTGGGCAATGTCGTGGAGGAACACGGCGGATTCCGCCCCCGGGAATTCCACCACGAGACCTTCCGCCGCTTTCTGGCCAGCATCGGCAGCGACACCGCACGACTGGACGGCCTGACGATGATTCCGGCCGTTCACGCGTACAACAGCGTTCTCAGCGCGGTCTGTACGTTGGAGGACCCGCAGGTGGCGATCGGCTGTATGGGCGCGATCGAGTACGCCTTCGCCTCCGTGTCGGCCGTCACGGGCAGCGCGGCCGTGGACCGGGGCTGGGTCGCCCGAGCCGACCTGACGCACTACGGCCTGCACTCCGAGATCGACGAACAACACGCGGAGGACTTCTTCCTGCTGCTGGAACCCCACCACCACGACCCCGCCGCACGCCGCCGCATCGACCAGGGCCTCGGCCTCGGCGCGTACGCGCTGAACCGGCTCTACAGCGACCTGTCCGCGCTTGGTCCTTCACCGCGAAGGTAGCCCGCCGACATGGCGAAGGCCCCCGGTGGCGACTCCGGGGGCCTTCGCGTGGCGCGTGGTGCCTTAGTGAGTGAACTCGCCGTTTCGCGTACCCGCGAGGAAGGCGGCCCACTCGGTGGGCGTGAAGTAGAGGCTCGGACCGGCCGGGTCCTTGCTGTCCCGCACGGCCCGCCCGCCGCCGGCCGTGGCGGCGACCTCTACGCAGTTGTTCTCCGCCCCGGAGTACGAGGACTTCCGGAAGGGCCCTATTACCTTAGGGGTCACTTTGTGTCGTCCTTGCTTCTCTGTAGTGCGCCTCGGATGAGCCGCGCGCTTGCATCCGGGGCCAGTGCTGCCGATCGTAGTTGATCAAATGCGAGAGCGTAAGCGGTCAAATCTTCGGCGGCTTCCAGGATGGAGGCTCCCCGGAGATTGTCCAACGTGACTGCCTCGACCACGGGTTCGCTGTCGAAGGAGAAGCTCGAAAACGCGGCGGGCATTGACGCCTTGACTCCGGCTGAAATCGACAGCACCTGTAGCGTCACGTTCTGCCTTTGGCCCACCTCAAGAATATGGGCCAACTGCTGCTGGTAGACCTCGGGTTTGACGATCGAGTGGATGATCACCGGTTCCCAGATGATGACCGTGTAGTTCGCCGAGCCCTCGACCTCGTCGATTTTCACCTGGCGGTCCTGCCGCACCTTGACGAGTTGCGAGACCCGCTCCGGGTCGATGAAGTGCGGAGCACTTGTGATCACCGCCTCCGCGTACGCGGGGACTTGGAGCAGTCCGGGGATCAGGTTGGGCTGCCACTCGCGGATGTACGTCGCGTCATCCTCAAGCGAGATGTGGTCCAAGTAGTCCGCGCGTAGGTGCGCAGCATGCTCAAGCCACCAACCGCGCCGGTTCGACCCCTTGGCCAACTCTTCGAGCCGGGAACGCACTTCGGGATCGGTCACGCCGTACGCGTCGAGGAGCAGGCGCAGTTCGATGACGCGGGTGCTGATGTGGCCCGTCTCGATGCGGCTGATCTTGCTGGCGCTGACCGCGATCACCTCGGCGGCCTGTGGTTGATCGAGCTGAGCTGCGGTTCTGTACTTTTTCAGGGCCGACCCGAGTCGCCTGCTGCGCACGGTCGGCCGTCCCCCTGCGGGCATGGGTCGGCTCCCTCCTCGGCACGCCCGGTCACGTACCGGGCACAACTCTAGGGCCACGCGACGCCGTTGACGCACCGGATTGCACGCGTGCGCCTGTTCTGGTTGCGGCGCGGTCAATTCCGCGCCTACTCTCGTACTACGCGCTACTTCGCATCGCGTTGCGGCGCGGTGCTTGGCGCTGCCAAGTACGTACCGATTCCCGTCGCGTGGGTGCCGCGCCCCGCGACGGGTGGCGAGGACCCCCGTGCGGCGCCACTCCCCGTGGGCGCCCGGGTGAGTCCTCCGTCGGGGCCCCCGACGTGGCGACAAGGGGGCCCCGACGTCAATTGGATCCGGCGACGAGGGAAGGCACGGCCATGCACCGAGAACCACCTGGACAGTCCGACGAATCGGCGGGCGAGCCGCCCGGTGCCGAATCCCGAACGGTCGCCCGGTTGTGGCCGCGTACGCCGCGTTCGGTGGGGCGGGCGCGGCACGAACTGGAAACGGCGCTCAAGGGCTGGGGACTGGAAGACCTCACGGATTCCGCCGTGTTGATCCTGTCGGAGTTATTCACGAACGCCGTCGTGCACGCGAGGGTCGCCGGGCGCGATGTGCAGACGCGGTACGTGCGGACGCCGGGCGGTGTGCGGATCGAGGTGCACGACGCGGGGGACGGGCGGCCCGAGCCACGGGTCGCGGCGGAGAGCGACGAGGACGGGCGCGGGCTCGCGCTGGTCAACGCGGTCGCGGGGCCCGGGCATTGGGGCGTCGGGGAGCGGGACGGCGTCGGGAAGATGGTCTGGGCGGAGTGCGGCCTCGGGCGGTGACGCGCGGGTGAACGTGACCGCGCCCGCCGGGAACCGTACCGGCGGGCGCGGAGCCGTACACGAAGGCAGGGGTCAGCGGCGGCGCTTCCGCGCGCGGGTGGCGGACACCACGAGGGCCCCGGTGGCGACGAGGCCGCCCGCGACCCATGGCGAGGGGGCCGTCGGCGCCCGAGGCGGCCAGTTCGGGGCCGGACTGCTGCGGCTGCGGGTGGTTGGCCGGGGGAGCGGGGTGCGGCTTGGGTGGCGTGGGCGTCGGCTTCGGCTTGGTGACGTCCACGCTCACCTTCACGAACTTCGGCGTGCCCACGCAGTAGTTGAAGGTCGACCGGAAGCCGAGCTGCGCCGCCGTCAGCCGTACACCGCCCGCGCCGGTCGCGCTGATCCGCACCTGGTCGGCGTCGATGTCGCCGAGGGTGAAGCCCCAGCTGACCGGGGTGGCGGCGAAGGTGGCGGTGGTGAGGGACGGCTGGCCGTTGGTGCCGCCGGTCGAGGGGCGCAGGGCGAGGTGGTTCGGGCCGGGTTGGCCGGCATGCGCACGACGCGTTCTCCTGCGCTTCGGGCGGCCCGACGCCTGACGGGTACGTCCTTCGCATGACTGATCGTCAGATAACCCAACCGGCGGCGGTGTGCGTGTCACCCGAGGGGACGTCGGCGCTCGCCCGTACGGCTCAGCCGGGCAGCGGGGAGTCGGTCGCCTCCGGGGACTCCACGACCGCCGGGGCCTGTCGCGCGGCCCGCGCTTCCGTACGCCCGCGGTGTGCGCCCCTGATCGCGTCCCAGGTGAGCAGGACCAGCGCCGCCCACACCATCAGGAAACCGGCCCAGCGCTCGGGGGGCATCTCCTCGTGGAAGTGGAGCACGCCGATCAGGAACTGGAAGACCGGCGTCAGATACTGCATGAGGCCGATGGTGGACAGCGGGAGCCGGGTCGCCGCCATGCCGAAACAGACCAGCGGCCCCGCCGTGACCAGACCGCAGGCGGCCAGCAGGGCGGCGTGGCCGGGGCCGTGGTGGGTGAAGGTCGAGTCGCCGCGCGCGCCGAGCACGACGAGGAAGACCAGCGCGGGCAGGAACTGCACCGAGGTCTCGGCGGCCAGCGACTCCAGGCCGCCCATGTTGATCTGCTTCTTCGCCAGGCCGTAGACGCCGAAGGAGAAGGCGAGCGAGAGGGCGATCCACGGCAGCCGCCCGTATCCGACGGTGAGGACGACGACGGCCAGCGCGCCGACGCCGACCGCCGCCCACTGCACCGGGCGCAGCCGCTCGTGCAGGACGAGGACGCCGAGCGCGATGGTGACCAGCGGGTTGATGAAGTAGCCGAGCGAAGCCTCCACCACATGGCCCGCGTTGACGGCCCAGATGTACAGGCCCCAGTTGACGGAGACGAAGACGGCGGCGACGGCGATCAGGCCGAGCCGCCCGGGCTGCCTGACCAGTTCGGATATCCACGCCCAGCGGCGCATCGCCAGCAGGATCACGGCGACCACCACCAGCGCCCACACCATCCGGTGGGCCAGGATCTCCAGTGCTCCCGCCGGTTCGAGCAGCGGCCAGAACAGCGGGAACAGGCCCCACATGCCGTAGGCCGCGAAGCCGTAGACCAGTCCCGCGCGCCGCTCGTTCATCCCGACCCCTTCCCGTACCGCCCCGGCCGTACGACCCGCCGCCGGCGCGCGACGTGACGACGGTAGCGGCAGCCGCCCCGGCCTGTCATGTCCGTTCCACTCCACGGTCATGACAGGCCGGTGGCCGGGGCAGCGCGGGACCGCTTCAGGGCAGGAGGGCGGTCAGGCGGCGGCCGAGGACCGGGGCCGGGGCGTCGGCGTACGTCTCGGACATGTGGCTGTCGTCGCGGTAGACCAAGGTGTCGCCCGAGAGCACCGGGCAGGTGCGGCCGTGGCGCACAGCCAGGGCGCGGGGTCGATCACGGCGGCGCCGGCCGCCGTCGCCGCCGCCGTAACGGGGTTCGTTCAGGCCGGGGTCACGCCGTGGTCACGCCTTGGGCGTGTCCTTGAGGGTGGCGGCCAGGGTCTCGCGGATCGGGGTCGTGGGGCGGCCGATCAGCCGGGACAGCTCGCCGTTGGTGCGCGCGAGCAGGCCGCGCTCGATGGCGTGGTCCACGTCGACCAGGATGGCCGCGAAGTCCGCCGGGACGCCCGCGCCTTCGAGGATCGACTGGCGCGTCTCGGCCGGGACGTTCTTGTACGTGATCTCCCTGCCGGTCAGCTCGGCGATCAGCGCCGCGTACTCGGCGAAGCTCCACGCCGTGTCGCCGCTCAGCTCGTACGCCGTGTTCTCGTGGCCCTCACCGGTCAGGACGGCGGCGGCCGCGGCGGCGTAGTCGGCGCGGGCCGCGCTCGCGACCCGGCCGTCGCCCGCGTTGCCGATGACGGCGCCGTGCTCCAGGACCGGAGCCAGATTCTCGGTCTGGACCTCGCTGTACCAGCCGTTGCGCAGGAACACGTAGGGCAGGCCCGAGGCCAGGATGTACGTCTCGGTCGCCTTGTGCTCGTCCGCCAGCTTCAGGTCGGCGTCCGGGCCGCCGAGGATGCCGGTGTACGCCAGCAGCGCCACGCCCGAGGCCGCCGCCGCGTCCACGACGGCGCTGTGCTGCGCGATGCGGCGGCCGACCTCGCTGCCCGAGATCAGCAGCACCTTGTCGCCCGCGTGGAAGGCGTCCTTCAGCGTCTCGGGGTGGTTGTAGTCCGCGATCCGCAGCTCCACGCCGCGCTCCGCCAGGTCGGCGGCCTTGGCCTCGTCCCGCACGACGGCGGCCACGTCGGTGGCCGGGACCTGCTTGAGCAGCTCGTCGATGACGAGGTGGCCGAGGTGCCCGGTGGCTCCTGTGACGACGATGCTCATGTCTTTTTGCTCCCTGTTTGCGGTGGTCCGGTGTCTTCGGCTCCACCGTACGCCGGGCACTAACTCTTGGAAAGTACCCACCTTGAAGTAAGGTACCGACATGGACGTAAGTTGCCCCGAGCGGCTCATTCTCGAACACGTCACCTCCCGGTGGGGGGTTCTTGTTCTGTGCGAGCTGCTCGACGGGGCGGTGCTGCGCTTCAGTGAGCTGCGGCGGGCCGTCGGCGGGGTCAGCGAGAAGATGCTCACCCAGACGCTGCGCACGCTGGAGCGGGACGGCTTCGTCCTTCGCCGGGCTCTGCCCGTCATCCCGCCGCACGTCACCTACTCCCTCACCCCTCTCGGCCGTGAGGCCGCCGGCCAGGTCCAGGCCCTCTCCGTCTGGACGGCTGCCGCCGTCCCCGCCGTCCTCTCCGCCCGCACCGCCTACGACACCGCCCACCCCCCGGTCGGCTCGCCGACCCTCTAAGACGTCGTTTCCTTTGGCGCTGGGAGTCGTTGAGCAGTACATGACGGATCTGGTGGAACGGTTGGTGCCGGAGGATCTGTGGGTGCTGTTTCGGCGGGTGGTGCCTCCAACCGAGGTCATACGTCCTCAGGGCGGAGGCCGACGGCGGACAGGTGACCGCGAGGCGCTGGCGGCGATCATCTTCGTGGCAACGTCGGGCTGCACCTGGCGGCAGCTTCCGTCGGTCTTCGGCCCGGCCTGGCCCACGGTCTATCGGCGCTTCGCTCAGTGGAGCAAGGCCAGGGTCTGGGCCAGACTCCACCGCGTCATCCTTGACGAACTGGGCGCTTGCGGTGAGCTGGACTGGTCGAGGTGCGCGATCGACTCCGTCAGCGTCCGAGCTGCAAAAGGGGGCCTTTGACGGGACCGAATCCGACCGACCGGGGCAAGAGCGGATCGAAAATCCACCTTGTCACCGATCGCAACGGACTGCCGCTCTCACTCGGGATCTCCGCTGCCAACCTCCACGACAGCCAGGGTCTGATACCGCTCGTGCGCGGCATCCCGCCGATCCGCTCCCGGCGCGGCCCACGCCGCCGGCGGCCCGGGAAGCTGCATGGCGACAAGGGCTACGACTACGACCATCTGCGCCGATGGCTCGCCCAGCGCGGCATCCGCCACCGCATCGCCCGCCGGGGCATCGAGTCCTCACAGCGCCTCGGGCGCCACCGCTGGGTGGTGGAGCGGACCGTTTCCTGGCTGGCCGGCTGCCGCCGGCTCCACCGCCGTTACGAACGCAAGGCCGAGCACTTCCTCGCCTTCACCGCCATAGCGGCCGCCCTGATCTGCCACCGCCGACTCGCACGACACACATAAACTCGCTGGTCAGACATATTCCAGGACAGGCAGGATGCCCTCATGGACCAGCCCGCCATAGTCGCCTGGCAGTACGTCGTGCGTTTGATCTTCCCGGAGGACCTGCCGATGGCGGCGGCCCACCTACTGGCTGCCGGATACGACTCTCCCTCACTGTGTGACCTGGCCGGCCTTTCCCGACATGCGGAGACAGCAGAGATCGACGAACTCTTCGACGAGGCGATGGACGAGCTCGGAGTCCGGATCCCCGACGACGAGACCGCTGAGCGCTGCCTCCTGCACCACATGGCGACACGGCTGCGCGCCGGTGCCGTATCGCCGAGGGACGCAGCGGCTCGGATCTGGCAGGGGATCGCGTCGCTGACGGAAGCTGAGCGCGAATTCGTCCAGGCCGTGGGCGAGGAGTACTACCTCGACTACCTGTCTCCTGAAGACCTCCGAGCCTGGGAGAACGCCGTATGCCGTGCAGCACAGACCCTGGCCGAGGCAGCGTTTCCAGTCGCAGAGTGACCCCACCTCCCAAGGCGCCTGCCGCCAATCGGCCCACACAGCCATAAGAAACGACGTCTAAGGCTCGCGGGGCCCTGCGTGGCCGGCCCCCGGCGGGCTTTCAGCCCGAGAACGGCCGCGTCTGCCCCGCTGGGGCCGGTTTTTTGGCCGCGCCACCGCCGTGGCTGAGCGCGCAGTTCCCCGCGCCCCTGAAAGCAAGCCCTTGCGGGGGGGGGTGAACGCGCCGGGGGGGTGGTGCCACGTGGCGCCAAGGTGGTGTCAGGAAGGGGCTTGCGGGTGGTGCCAAGGTGGTGCCACTATGGCGTCATGGACCTGACGCCGTATGTCGAGAATCTGCGCCGCGAGCTGGCGGTGGCCGCCGAAGCCGGAGGCGAAGAAGCGAGGGAGCTGGCGGAGCGCCTGACGGCACCGCTGGAGTCGGCGACGCGGTTGACGATGCTGAATGTGCTGTCGGCGGCGATGGACGAGATCACGCGGGAGCTGGCACCGGGCTCGGTGGACGTGCGGCTCCGGGGCCTGGACCCGGACTTCGTGGTGACACGGCCGTACGCGCAGGAGGAGGCGTCGGCACAGGCGCAGGCCCCGGCGCCGCCCGCACCGGTCGAGGGGGACGACGGCAGCACCGCCAGGGTGAATCTGCGACTGCCGGGCCACCTCAAGACGCGGGCCGAGGAGGCCGCGACCAGAGAGGGTTTGTCGGTCAACGCCTGGCTGGTGCGAGCCGTCTCGGCGGCGGTCGGCGACGGCGGCGGCCAGCCGCGTACGACGGAGAAGACCCGTACCACCAGAACCGTCGGACAGAGCTTCAAGGGCTGGGTCCGCTAGCCGAGAAGCGCGAGAGCACGCGAAGCGCGAAAAGCACGAGAAGCACACCGTCTCCCACCTGCGGAGACGTCACGACGACCCAAGATGACGGGACAACCATGCCTTCTTTCACCACCCCTTTCGACACCCCGGAACCCATCTCGGTGACGAGCAACGTGGAAGCCGGATCGATCCAGTTCACGGCCGAGGACCGCCTCGACACCCTCGTGGAGGTCCGGCCCCGCGACCCGAAGCGCGACCAGGACGTCAAAGCAGCCGAGCAGACCGAAGTGCGGTACTCCGGCGGCCTGTTGACCATCAGGACCCCCAAGGGCCGCCGCCTCATCGGGCCTTCGGGCGCCGTGGACGTGGCGGTCGAACTGCCCACGGGCTCGGCGGTCGAGGTGACCGGCGCGTGGACGCAGGTGCACGGGGAGGGCAGGCTCGGCGAGGTGCGGGTGAAGGTCTCGGTGGGCGACGTCCGGTTCGACACGACCGGGCCGCTCAATCTGGCCGTGTCGCACGGCAGCGTCACCGTGGACCGGGTCGATGGCCCGGCCGAGATCGCCACCAGCTCCGGGAGCCTGCGGATCGGCACGGTCGACGGGACCGCCGTGCTGAAGAACTCCAACGGCACCACGACCCTCGCCGCCGTCACCGGCGAACTGCGGGTCAGCGGCACCAACGGCGGCATCGACATCGCGCGCGCCGAGGCGTCGGTCACCGGCACCACGTCCAACGGCCACCTGCGCGTCGCCGAAGTCGTACGCGGCGAGGTCCAGTTGGAGACCTCCAACGGCCCCATCGAGGTCGGCGTCCGCGAGGGCACCGCCGCCTGGCTCGACGTCAGCTCCAGCCACGGCCAGGTGCGCAACAGGCTCCCCGCCTCCGAGGCCCCCGGCCAGAGCGAGGACACCGTCTCGGTCCGCGCCAGGACCAACTGGGGCAACATCGAGATCCTCCGCGCGCGCGGCTGACCCGCCCGCCTCCCGCCACGTAACGGCCCGACGCACCGGGCCACTTCACCGCGCACCGCCGACCGCGCACCGCCGATCGCCCGCAGCCGATCGCGAACCCTTCACCGCGCACCGCCGACCGCGCACCGCCGATCGCCCGCAGCCGATCGCGAACCCTTCACCGCGCACAGCGCACCGCGCACCGCGCACCCCTCACCCCGCTCCTCTCACCACGCCCCGAAACGGGAGAGCTCCATGCCTTCTTCTGTCATGCCCATGCCCAGAAATGCCCAGGGTGCCGACCCGCGCCCGCCCGCCGTCTCCACCGCCGACCTGCGCAAGTCCTACGGCGACAAGACCGTCCTCGACGGCATCGACCTGCGCATCCCGGCGGGCACCGTCTTCGCGCTGCTCGGCCCCAACGGCGCGGGCAAGACCACCACCGTGCAGATCCTGTCCACCCTCATCTCCGCCGACGGCGGCCACGCCCAGGTCGCGGGCCACGACGTGGCCGGCTCACCGGACGGCGTCCGCGCCGCGATCGGCGTCACCGGACAGTTCGCCGCGCTCGACAACCTGCTCACCGCCGAGGAGAACCTGCTCCTCATGGCCGACCTGCTGCACCTCGGCAAGGCCGAAGGGCGGGCGCGGGCCCAGGAGTTGCTGGCCCGCTTCGACATCGCCGACGTCGCGAAGCAGCGCGCCGCGCTCTTCTCCGGCGGCATGCGGCGCCGCCTGGACCTGGCCATGACGCTGGTCGGCGACCCGAAGGTGATCTTCCTCGACGAGCCGACGACCGGCCTCGACCCGCGCAGCCGCCGCACGATGTGGGACACCGTGCGGTCACTGGTCGCGAGCGGCGTCACCGTCTTCCTCACCACGCAGTACCTGGAGGAGGCCGACCAGTTGGCCGACCGTGTCGCCGTGCTCGACGGCGGCCGGATCGTCGCCGAGGGCACCGCCGACGAGCTGAAGGCGCGTATCCCCGGCAGCCACGTACGCCTGCGGTTCACCGACCCCGAGGAGTACGAGCGGGCCGCCGCCGCCGTCCCCGGCGCCGTCCGCGACGACGGGGAGCTGGCCCTGCGCGTGGCGGGCGACGCCGGACTCGACGCGCTGCGCTCGCTGCTCGACCGGCTCGACGCCGGCGGCGTGCGTACCGCCGACTTCTCCGTGCACACCCCCGACCTGGACGACGTCTTCCTCGCCCTGACCGGCGACGGTTCCACCCCTCACCCCAAGGAGACCTCGCGATGAGCAGCACCCTCACCTACGCCGTGCGCGACTCGACGACGATGCTGCGGCGCAATCTGAAGCACGCGATCCGCTACCCGGCGGTCGGCTTCGGCACGGCCGCGATGCCCATCCTCATGCTGCTGCTGTTCGTGTACGCCTTCGGCGGGTCGATCGGCGCCGGACTCGGGGCGGGCGGCGGCCGGAGTGTGTATCTGGAGTATCTGACGCCCGGCATCCTGATCATGGCGGTGGCCGCCGGGGCCATGTCCACGTCGATCGCGGTCTGCACCGACATGACCGAGGGCATCATCAACCGCTTCCGCACGATGAACATCTCGCGGGCCTCGTTCATGACCGGCCATGTCGTCGGCAGCGTCATCCAGACCATGACCAGCCTCGTGCTGGTCATGGGCGTGGCGGTCGCGGTCGGCTTCCGGCCCGACGCGAGCCCGCTGGAGTGGCTGGCGGCGGCCGGGCTGCTCGCCGCCGTCGCCCTCGCGGTGACCTGGCTGTCGGCGGCGCTCGGCCTGATCTCCAAGACGGTCGAGTCGGCGAGCAACAAGCCGCTGCTCGTCCAGTTCCTGCCGTTCCTGGGCTCGGCCTTCGTACCGGCCGACTCGATGTCCCCTGGCCTGCGCTGGTTCGCCGAGTACCAGCCGTTCACGCCCATGACCGAGACCCTGCGCGGGCTGCTGACCGGCTCGGCGATCGGCCACGACGCCTGGATCTCGCTCGCCTGGTGCGCCGGTATCGGCCTGGCCGGGTACCTCTGGTCGCGCTCGCTGTTCAACAGCGGGACCACGCGGTGAGCACGGGGGGGAGACGGACGAGGGCGGGGCGCGCACCGATGAAGGTGCGCGCCCCGCCCTTGTGCGGTCCCGTGCCTCAGCCGACGACGGTCCAGGTGTCCCGCCCGGTCAGCAGCCCGGCGAGGTCGCCCTTGCCCTGCTGCACCACGGCCTTTTCGAGCTGGTCCGACATCTCCGTGTCGTACACCGGGCGCGTCACGTCCCGCAGCACACCGATCGGCGTGTGGTGGAGCGTGTCGGCGTCCGCCAGCCGCGACAGCGCGAAAGCGGTCGTCGGGGACTGAGTGTGCGCGTCGTGGACGAGCACCCCCGCGCTGCCCTCCACGGTCACGTCGATCACCTTCAGGTCGCCGGTCGCCGGGTCCCGTACGACGCCCTTCGAACCGAGACCGTCCTCGGCGGGCGCGCCGAAGCGGATCGGCTGCCCCTGCTCCAGCCGGATCACGGCGTCCTGCGCGGTCTCGCGCTCCTTGAGGACGTCGAAGGCGCCGTCGTTGAAGATGTTGCAGTTCTGGTAGATCTCCACCAGCGCCGTGCCCTCGTGCTCGGCCGCCGCCCGCAGCACCGACTGGAGGTGCTTGCGGTCGGAGTCGATCGTGCGGGCCACGAAGGACGCCTCGGCGCCGATCGCCAGCGACACCGGGTTGAAGGGCGCGTCCAGCGAACCCATCGGCGTCGACTTGGTGATCTTGCCGACCTCGGAGGTGGGGCTGTACTGACCCTTGGTGAGCCCGTAGATCCGGTTGTTGAACAGCAGGATCTTCAGGTTCACATTGCGCCGCAGCGCGTGGATCAGGTGATTGCCGCCGATGGAGAGCGCGTCGCCGTCACCGGTGACGACCCACACGCTCAGGTCGCGGCGCGAGGCGGCGAGCCCCGTCGCGATGGCCGGGGCGCGGCCGTGGATGGAGTGCATGCCGTAGGTGTTCATGTAGTACGGGAAGCGGGACGAGCACCCGATCCCGGACACGAACACCACGTTCTCGCGGGCCAGGCCCAGCTCCGGCATGAAGGACTGGACGGCGGCCAGGATCGCGTAGTCCCCGCATCCTGGGCACCAGCGCACCTCCTGGTCCGACTTGAAGTCCTTCATGGACTGCTTCGCCTCGGCCTTGGGCACCAGCGACAGCGCCTCAATCATTCGCACTCTCCTCCACGAGGGCCTTCGCGAGCTGTTCCGACTTGAACGGCAACCCGGTGACCTGCGTGTACGAACGGGCGTCGACCAGATACTTGGCGCGCAGCAGGTGGGCGAGCTGGCCGAGGTTCATCTCGGGCACCACGACCTTGTCGTACGCCCGCAGGACCTCACCGAGGTTGGCCGGGAAGGGGTTGAGATTGCGCAGATGGGCCTGCGCGATCGTGCCGCCCTCGCGCCGGATGCGGCGCACGGCCGCGGTGATCGGCCCGTACGTCGAACCCCAGCCGATGACCAGGGTCCGCGCGGCGCCTTCCGGGTCGTCCACGATCAGGTCGGGCACCTTGATGCCGTCGACCTTGGCCTGCCGGGTGCGGGTCATGAAGTCGTGGTTGGCCGGGTCGTACGAGATGTTGCCGGTGCCGTCCTGCTTCTCGATGCCGCCGATGCGGTGTTCGAGGCCGGGCGTGCCGGGCACCGCCCACGGGCGGGCCAGCGTCTCCGGGTCGCGCAGATACGGCCAGAAGTCCTCGGTGCCGTCCTCGGCCGTGTGGTTGGGCCCGGTCGCGAACCGCACCCGCAGGTCGGGCAGGTCCTGGACATCGGGGACCCGCCACGGCTCCGAGCCGTTGGCGAGATAGCCGTCGGAGAGCAGGAAGACCGGGGTGCGGTACGTGACCGCGATCCTGGCCGCCTCCAGCGCCGCGTCGAAGCAGTCCGCCGGGGTGCTGGGCGCCACGATCGGCACCGGCGCCTCGCCGTTGCGCCCGTACATCGCCTGGAGCAGGTCGGACTGCTCGGTCTTGGTCGGCAGTCCGGTCGAGGGGCCGCCGCGCTGGATGTCGATGATCAGCAGCGGCAACTCCAGGCTGACGGCGAGCCCGATGGTCTCCGACTTCAGCGCCACCCCGGGACCCGAGGTGGTGGTGAGGGCCAGCGACCCGCCGAAGGACGCGCCGAGCGCCGCGCCGATCGCGGCGATCTCGTCCTCGGCCTGGAAGGTGCGCACGCCGAAATTCTTGTGCTTCGACAGCTCGTGCAGGATGTCGGAGGCCGGGGTGATCGGGTACGAGCCGAGGAAGAGCGGCAGTTCGCTCTGCTTGCTCGCGGCGATCAGGCCGTACGACAGCGCCAGATTCCCGGAGATGTTGCGGTAGGTGCCCGCGGGGAAGGCGCTGGAGGCGGGCTGCACCTCGTAGTTGACCGCGAAGTCCTCGGTGGTCTCGCCGAAGTTCCAGCCCGCGCGGAAGGCCGTGACATTGGCCTCCGCGATGTCCGGCTTCTTGGCGAACTTCCTGCGGAGGAAGGACTCGGTGCCCTCGGTCGGCCGGTGGTACATCCACGACAGCAGGCCGAGCGCGAACATGTTCTTCGCCCGTTCGGCGTCCTTGCGCGCCAGGCCGCTGTCCTTGAGCGCCTCGACGGTGAGCGTCGTCAGCGGCACCGGGTGGATCGCGTACGCCTCCAGGGACCCGTCGTCCAACGGGTTGGCGGCGTATCCGACCTTCGCCATCGCGCGCTTGGTGAACTCGTCGGTGTTGACGATGATCTCGGCGCCGCGCGGCAGGTCGGCGACGTTCGCCTTCAGCGCGGCCGGGTTCATCGCGACCAGCACGTCGGGCGCGTCGCCCGGCGTGAGGATGTCGTGGTCCGCGAAGTGGAGCTGGAACGACGACACGCCCGGCAGGGTGCCTGCGGGGGCCCGGATCTCGGCCGGGAAGTTCGGCAGCGTCGAGAGATCGTTCCCGAAGGACGCGGTCTCCGAGGTGAAACGGTCCCCGGTGAGCTGCATTCCGTCCCCGGAGTCACCGGCGAACCGGATGATCACCCGGTCGAGGCGTTTCGTCTCTTTCGCCGGTTTGCGCTGTTCGCCCAGGACATCGCCGATCACCGGCGGATGCGCGGGCTGCTCCGTGGGTACGGGGCTGCTGCTGCTGACCTGGCTGGTCACTGAAACGGACCTCCCTAGAGGCGGCGGCTCACCGGTCATCGTACGTCGGTAAGGGTCGCCTTCCCCGTACGTCCCGGAATGTGGATGCGGGAGCGCGGCCCCGACCTGCGGACTGCCGGACATGTGTGTGGCATGTGCATGTGACGGCGCGGGCCCGTGGAGCCCTGCGCCGTCAGGCGTCTGCTGTAAGACAGAGTGTCAACAGATCAGGAGTTCAGGTAGGTGAGCACCGCCAGGACACGACGGTGATCCCCGTCACTCGGCGCCAGGCCCAGCTTCAGGAAGATGTTGCTGACGTGCTTCTCCACCGCGCCGTCGCTCACCACGAGCTGCTTGGCCACCGCCGAATTCGTCCGGCCCTCCGCCATCAGCCCGAGCACCTCGCGCTCGCGCGGCGTCAGCCCCGCCAGCACGTCCTGCTTGCGGCTGCGGCCCAGGAGCTGCGCGACCACCTCGGGGTCCAGTGCCGTGCCGCCCTCGGCGACCCGCACCACCGCGTCCACGAACTCGCGGACCTCGGCCACCCGGTCCTTGAGCAGATACCCCACCCCGCGGCTGCTGCCCGCCAGCAGCTCGGTCGCGTACTGCTCCTCCACGTACTGCGACAGCACCAGCACGCCCACGCCGGGGTGGTCCCGGCGCAGCTGCACCGCCGCCCGCACCCCCTCGTCGGTGTGCGTCGGCGGCATCCGTACGTCCGCCACCACCACGTCGGGGGCCGCGCCCTCGTCCGCCAGCTCCCGTACGACCTTGATCAGCGCCTCGGCGTCACCGACGCCGGCCACCACATCGTGACCGCGATCGGTCAGCAATCGGGTCAGTCCCTCCCGAAGCAGCACCGAATCCTCGGCGATGACCACCCGCACCCTGTCCTCCACCCGTTCCAGCCCCCCACATCCGACCCTGTCTTCCCCAGCATCCCAGCAACGACGCGCTGATGGGGAATACGGTTCCGGTGGGCAAGGTTGCGCCCGGAAGGTCGGCGGGGGTCGCGCGTCAGCGGCTCACAGGCAAGAGGAGAGCGTGTGCGCGCGGTCGGATTCGACGTCAACGGTGGCCCGGAAGTGCTCCGGCCGGTGGAAATCCCCGTCCCGGAACCGGGCCCCGGGCAGGTGCTGATCCAGGTCGCGTACGCGGGCGTCAACCACGGCGAGGTGCTGCACCGGCTCGGCGACTACGGTCCGCCGGACGGGATCGCCGTGCCCGGCCTGGAGGTCTCCGGCGAGATCGCCGCGCTCGGCGCGGGCGTCACCGGGCTCGCCGTCGGCGACCCCGTCGCCGCCTATCTGCCCGACGGCGGCGGATACGCCGAATACGCGGTCGCGCCCGCCGACTTCGCCTTCCCGCTCGACGGGATCTCCCTCCGGGACGGGGGCGGGGCGGCGCTCGTCCTCACCACCGCGTACGGGGTGCTCGCCGGGGCCGCGCGGCTCACCGCGGGGGACACCGTCCTCATCCACGCCGCCGCGGGCGGGGTCGGCTCGGTCGCCGCGCAGATCGCCCGCGCGCTGGGGGCCGCCGCCGTGTACGGGACGGTCCGTACGGCTGAGAAGGCGGAGTACGCGAAACGTTTCGGCTACGACGCGGTGCTGCTGCGCGAGACCTTCGCCGAAGAGCTGGCCGCCGCTCGCACCGAGATCGACGTGCTGCTCGACCCCATCGGCGGGGGGACCCGGCTGGCCGGGCTCTCCCTTCTGGCCCCCTTCGGCCGTCTGGTCGCCTACGGCGAGGCCGCCCGCCGGCCCGACCTCACCCTGCCCGTGCTCCCCTTCTCCGAGCGCAACCGCGCTCTCACCGGCTACTCCATCCGCGACCTCGCGCTCCGCGCCCCGGCCGTTCTGCGCGGCCACGCCCTCGCCGCCCTCTCCCTCCTCGCCTCCGGAGCCATTCGGCTCGACATCACCGCCGAGCTGTCGCTTGCCGCGGCCTTCCAAGCCCATCAGGCCCTCCAGGCCGGCACCAACCGCGGCAAAGTCCTCCTCACCCTGACCTAGCCGCCCCCTGCCGGGGAGGCCGATCTTTCAGGGGCGCGGCCCCTGTCCGCCCGCCTTGCGCAGGACCCGTCTTCCAGGGCCGCGGCCCCGGGGCGGTTCTCTTGCTGGGTCGCCGGCCACGTGTTTTTAGGGGCGCGGCCCCGGCGCGGTTCCTTTGCCGGGGGCGCCGGCCACGGGTAGTCAGGGGCGCGGGGAACTGCGCGCTCAGGCCGGGCGGTGGTGCGCCTTTGAGAGCCGGCCCCGGTGGGGCAGATGCTGTGTGTTTTCGGGCTGAAAGCCCGGTGGGGGCGGGCCGCGCAGTTCCCCGCGCCCCTGAATGGATCGGCGCACCGGCTTGCGTGGAGGCGACGTATCAGGGGTCGCGCCCCTGAAAGGATCGGCGCACCGGCTTGCGTGGAGGCAGGGCCCGGAGGCCTGGAGGGGCGGTTCCTTTGCCGGGGGCGCCGGCCACGGGTAGTCAGGGGCGCGGGGAACTGCGCGCTCAGGCCGCGCGGTGGTGCGCCTTTGAGAGCCGGCCCCAGTGGGGCAGATGCTGTGTGTTTTCGGGCTGAAAGCCCGGTGGGGGCGGGCCGCGCAGTTCCCCGCGCCCCTGAAGAGATCGGCGCATCGCCTGGCGTGGAGGCGGCGTATCAGGGGTCGCGCCCCTGAAAGGATCGGCGCACCGGCTTGCGTAGAGGCGACGTATCAGGGGTCGCGCACCTGAAGATCGGGTCCTGCGTGGGCGCGGGTGCTGGGGGTGTGCCCCGGGGAGGGGCAAGGGAACCGTCCCGGAGGGGCTAGACGCGCCAGGGGAGTTCGGTGGTGATGCGGGTGGGGCCACCGGGCGGCGAGGCCACGGCGAGGACACCGTCGACGGAGTCGAGCCGCTCGGCGAGCCCGGCGAGCCCGGACCCACCGGACACGGCGGCGCCCCCGCGCCCGTTGTCGGACACCTGCATCATGAGCCGGTCACCGACCCGCCACACATCCACGGTCGCGCGCGAAGCGCCACTGTGCTTGCTGACGTTCTGCAGCAGCTCGGACACCGTGAAGTAGGCGATGCCCTCAATGGCCGGCACCGGCCGCGCGGGCAAATCGACGGTCACGGCGACCGGCACCGTGCAGCGCGACGCGACCGACGACAGGGCCGCGTCCAGGCCGCGGTCGGTGAGGATCGCCGGGTGGATGCCCCGGGCGAGATCCCGCAGCTCCTGAAGCGCGATCTTCACCTCGCCGTGCGCCTCCTCGACCATCACGGCCCCGGCCGAAGGGTCTTCGAGAAGCTTCTCCTTGGCCAGGCCCAGGTCCATCGCCAGCGCCACCAGCCGCGCCTGCGCCCCGTCGTGCAGGTCGCGCTCGATGCGTCGCAGGTCCGCCGCCGCCGTGTCGACCACGACCCCGCGGTCCGACTCCAGCTCGGTGACCCGCTCCGCCAGCCGCGAAGGCCCGAGCAGACCGCTCACCAGAATCCGGTCGACGTGCGCCATGCCCCGGTAGACCCACGGGCTGCTCAGCACGAGCGCGCCACCGACCACGACGCACAGCAGCATGTCGGCCGGGGTGTGCAGCCACCAGCCGTGCCCGTGCCCGTCGCCGTACATCTGGAGGCCGTCCTGCCCGAAGTAGACCGGGAAGACCCAGCGCCACAGCGGATACGTCAACAGGCCCCAGCCGTACGTGAAGAAGCTGATGGCGACGGAGAAGGTGAAGATCCCCCACGGGAAGTGGATCAGGGTGTAGACGGCGTGCCGCCAGTTGACGCCGCTGCCGAGCTGGGCACCGAGCCGGGACAGGAAACCGCCGTTCCTGCCGCGCACCGGCCGCGGGTCCTCCACGTCCAGCCAGAGCAGCGACCGCGCGCGGGCCCGCTCCACGGCGCCGATCGCGCGGCAGCCGCCGAGCGCGAGCACGAGCACCGGCAGCCCGATGAAGGTGACCAGCAGCCCGGCGCCGAGCGAGAACATCGTCACGGTCCAGACGAAGCCGACGATGCACATCGGCAGATTGATCAGCAGGTAGGCGAACTCGCGCCAGGCGCGTGCCTCGATCGGCGCGCGCAGCGCCGTCGGCAGGCGGTGCTCGCGCTCGCGCTCGTGCGCACGCTCGGCGGGCGGGAAGCCGTAAGCCATGGTCGGTCCGTCCTCTCTGCTTTTCTCTGTGACTCCATGCTGGCTGGTGCGTGCACCCATCCCCATGGTGCGGATCGGCGTCTTGGGGGTGGGGCTAGCCCTACCGCCCCGGCTTCCGCGCTCAGCGCTTGGCTCCGCTCAGCGCCCCGCTCAGCGCTTGGCCGCGCTCATCGCTTGGCCCCGGCCTTGCGGAACTCCCGGTCGCGCCACGGCAGTTCGGCCGTGACCACGGTCGGCCCCGCCTCCGGTGAGCTGACCACGAAGAGCCCGTCCACCGACCGCAGCCGTTCGCCGAGCCCGGCCAGACCCGTACCGCCCGACACGTCCGCGCCGCCGCGCCCGTCGTCCCGGACCTGCACCATCAGCCGGTCGTCGGCGCGCCACACGTCCACCGAGGCGTGCCGTGCCCTGCTGTGCTTGCTGACGTTCTGCAGCAGCTCCGAGACCGTGAAGTACGCGATCCCCTCGATCGCCTCCGCGGGCCGCGCGGGCAGTTCCACGGTCACGGCGACCGGCACCGTGCAGCGCGACGCGACCGACGACAGGGCCGCGTCCAGCCCGCGGTCGGTGAGGATCGCCGGATGGATGCCGCGCGCCAGATCACGCAGCTCCTGAAGGGCCACCTTCACCTCGCCGTGCGCCTCGCCCACCATCTTGGCCGCCGCCTCCGGGTCCTCCAGCAGCTTCTCCTTGGCCAGGCCGAGGTCCATCGCCAGCGCCACCAGCCGCGCCTGCGCGCCGTCGTGCAGGTCGCGCTCGATCCGCCGCAGGTCCGCCGCCGCCGTGTCGACCACGACCCCGCGGTCCGACTCCAGCTCCTCGATCCGCCGCTCCAGCTCGTCCGACGGCTGGAGCAGCCCGCGGACCATCGCCCGGTCGACCGTCGTCAGCCCGCGCGCCAGGAACGGCAGCACCGGCCACAGCACGAACAGCGAGACCAGCGTCAAGGTGAAGGTGAGGATGCCCCACGGCAGCCGGATCGCGTAATAGAGGGCGTGCCGCCACGCCACCGGGTCCTTCAGCGACGCCCACAGCCACGGCAGGAAACCGAAGGTGCCCCGCTTCAGCGGGCGCGGCTCGTCGATGTGCACGCCCAGCAGGTCGCGCGCCCGGCTCCGCTCCACCCGCCCCAGCAGCCGGCACCCGGCGAGTCCGTACGCCAGCAGGGGCAACCCGATCACCGTCACCGACAGGCCGAGGCCCACCGTCACGACCGTCACGACGTAGACGAAGCCGATGATCGACACCGGCAGATTCAGCAGCAGATACCCGATCTCCCGCCACGTCACGCGGTCGTACGCGAAGCGCACGGGTGGCAGCGGGGCGGGGGCGGCGGGCTGACGGGACGCGGGCGAGGTGTTCATGAGTCCAGCCTGCCGGGGAAGCGGCGGGGCGCGCCATGGGGTGCGTAGGTCAGGCGGCGGTGGGGTTATCCCCCGGTACGGGCGAGGGTGTCCGACGAGGCCGCCGCCGATGCGCGCACCGGTGCCCGCACGGGGGGCGTGCGCCTGTGAGGCCAGGGCCTAGACTCCCTCCCGTATAGATCGTCTAAAGAGATCCACAAGGATCGCTGGACACCACCGGTCAACGAGTGAACGAGGGGCGGACGGACGTGGACTACTTCCACGGCTACTCGGTCGTCGGCCTGGTCGCGGTCGTCGGTGTGCTCTTCGTGACCGTCGCCTTCGCGTCCGGCCGCCTGCTGCGGCCCGTCGTGCCGACGCGCGAGAAGATGCTCACGTACGAGTGCGGGGTCGACCCGGTCGGCGAGGGCTGGGCGCACACCCAGGTCAAGTACTACGTGTACTCCTTCCTCTACGTCATCTTCGCGGTCGACGCGATCTTCCTGTTCCCGTGGGCCACGGTCTTCGCCGCGCCCGGCTTCGGCGCGACGACGCTGGTGGAGATGTTCGTCTTCATCGGCTTCCTCGCGATCGGGCTGCTCTACGCATGGAAGAAGGGCGTCCTCGAATGGACGTGAACCCGCAGGCGCTTCCCGAGGCCCCTCCGCAGGACCTTCCCGAGCCGCGCCGTCTCGGCGTGCTGTCCCGGCTGGCGCCGGAGCCGATGAAGGTGGTGCTCAACTGGGGCCGCCGCTACAGCCTGTGGGTCTTCAACTTCGGCCTCGCCTGCTGCGCCATCGAGTTCATCGCCGCGTCGATGTCCCGGCACGACTTCATCCGGCTGGGCGTCATCCCCTTCGCGCCGGGACCGCGCCAGGCCGACCTCATGGTCGTCTCCGGCACCGTCACCGACAAGATGGCGCCCGCCGTCAAGCGCCTGTACGAGCAGATGCCCGAGCCGAAGTACGTCATCTCCTTCGGCGCGTGCTCCAACTGCGGCGGTCCCTACTGGGACTCGTACTCCGTCACCAAGGGCGTCGACCAGATCATCCCCGTCGACGTCTACGTGCCCGGCTGCCCGCCGCGCCCCGAAGCGCTCCTCCAGGGCATCCTCAAGCTCCAGGAGAAGATCGCGCGCGAGTCGCTGGCGGAGCGGTACGGCTCCGCCGCGGGCCCGCGCCCGTCCGTCGCCGCCTTGACGAGCGGCCTCGTCACTCCGCCGGAGGGGCCGAGGTGACCGGTTGGCTGCCGCGGGAGGCCGCGGAGATCTTCGGCGAGGGCGCCGTCGCGCAGGAGGCGTACGACCTCCTGACCGTCGATGTGCCGACCGGTGAGTGGGTCGCCTCGCTCACGGTCGCGCGGGACACGCTCGGCTGCACGTACTTCGACTGGCTGAGCGCCGTCGACGAGCCCGGCACCGGCTTCCGCGTCTGCGCGCACGTCGTCGCGCTGGACGGCGGCGTCCGGCGGCTGCTGCTGCGGACGACCGTGCCGCACGCCGCGCCCGTCCTCGCCACCGCCACCGGCGTCTACGCGGGCGCGGCGTGGCACGAGCGCGAGACCCACGAGATGTTCGGCGTCGACTTCACCGGGCACCCGGGCCTCGCGCCGCTGCTGCTCCCCGACGAGTTCGAGGGGCACCCCCTCCGCAAGGACTTCGTCCTCGCCGCCCGCGTCGCCAAGGCATGGCCCGGCGCCAAGGAGCCCGGCGAGTCCCACGACGGCGGCCCCAAGCGCCGCCAGATGCAGCCCCCCGGCGTCCCCGACCCCAACGACTGGGGCCCCCAAAAAGGCCAACTCCCCCCGGCTCCGACCCGCCCGGCCCGCGCGGCCCGTACGGCGGCGGCACCCGGCGACCGCCCGGCGCGTACAACCCCCTCGGGCGACCGCCCGGCCCGCCGCACCCGCAGCGTGACCGAGGGCTCCGCGAGCCAGGCCGCCCCCGCGTCCACCCCGGCCGAGACTCCCGCGCCTCCCGAGACTCCCACCCCGGCCGAGACTCCCGCGCCTCCGCGCAAGCGTGTTCCGGACGCCCCGTGGGAACAGCCCACGCCGCCCACCACGCCGTCCGAGGGCAAGCCCAAGGACGAGCCCAAGGGCAAGCCCAAGGACGAGCCCAAGGACGAGCCCAAGGACGAGCCCGACGCAAGCCAGCCGCCCGACGCGGGGGCGGATGAACCGGACGGGGGCGAGCAGGCGTGAACGACGTCCTGGACGTAGCCCTCCGCCTTGTCGGCGTACTCGTTGTGTTCCTGGTGTTTCCGCTGGTGGTGGGGCAGGCGGAGCACAAGGTGATGGCGCATATGCAGGGCCGGTTGGGGCCGATGTATGCGGGCGGGTTCCACGGGTGGGCCCAACTGGTGGCGGACGGAGTGAAGTTCGCGCAGAAGGAAGACGTGGTTCCGGCCGACGCGGACCGGCGGATCTTCCAACTCGCCCCCGCCGTCGCGCTGCTGCCCTACCTGGTCGTGCTGATCGCGATCCCGGTGGGACCGCACGGCTTCGTCGGCCAGGCGCTGGACGCGGGCCTGATCTTCGTCCTGGCCATGATGGGCATCGGCGTGCTCGGCTCGCTGATGGCGGGCTGGGCGTCGGCGAACAAGTTCTCCCTGCTCGGCGGCCTGCGCACGGCGGCGCAACTGATGGCGTACGAGCTGCCGATGCTGCTCACCGCCGCGTCGGTCGCGATGGCGGCGGGCACGCTGTCACTGCCGGGCATCGTGGGGGAGTACCACTGGTGGTGGACCCCCTGGCAGCTCATCGGCGGCCTCGTCTTCTTCACGGCGGGCCTCGCCGAGCTGCAACGGCCCCCGTTCGACATGCCGGTGGCCGACTCCGAGATCATCTTCGGCGCGTACACCGAATACACCGGCCTGCGCTTCGCCCTGTTCCTGCTCGCCGAGTACGCGGGCATCGTCGTGCTGTGTGCCCTCACCACCGTGCTGTTCCTCGGCGGCTGGCACGGCCCCTGGTCCGGCAGCGTCGGCTGGCTGTGGACGCTGGTCAAGACCGGCCTGCTGGCCTTCGTCGTGATCTGGCTGCGGGTCAGCTACCCGCGCCTTCGCGAGGACCAGCTCCAGAAGCTCGCCTGGACCGTACTCATCCCGCTCGCCCTCGCCCAGATCGCCCTGACCGGCGTCGTCAAGGTGGTGATCTCCTAGCATGGCCATCCCCGGAACCGGCCTCGCCAAGGGCCTGGCCGTCACCCTGCGGACGATGACGAAGCGCTCCGTCACCGACCAGTACCCGGACGCGCTGCCCGCACTCCCGCCGCGCTCGCGCGGTGTGATCGCGCTGTTCGAGGAGAACTGCACGGTCTGCATGCTGTGCGCCCGCGAGTGCCCCGACTGGTGCATCTACATCGACTCCCACAAGGAGACGACACCGGCCGCCGCCCCCGGCGGGCGCGAGCGCAGCCGCAATGTGCTGGACCGCTTCGCCATCGACTTCTCGCTGTGCATGTACTGCGGCATCTGCATCGAGGTGTGCCCCTTCGACGCGCTGTTCTGGTCGCCGGAGTTCGAGTACGCCGAGACCGACATCCTCGAACTCACCCACGAGCGCGACAAGCTGCGCGACTGGATGTGGACGGTGCCCGCGCCTCCCGCGCTGGACCCGGCCGCCGAGGAACCCAAGGAGATCGCCGCCGCCCGCAAGGCCGCCGACAAGGTCCTCGCGGCCCAGGCCCAGGCAGAAGCCCAGGCCCAGGCACAAGCCCAGGCCCAGGCGGAGGCGCAGGCCCGAACAGAGGCCCAGCCGCAGGCCCCGACGGCGACCGACCCGGCGACCGAAGGACCCTCCGCGCCGGGGGAGGGCGACTCGTGATCGTCCACGAAACCATCCACAGCCAGGGCGGCTTCCTCTCGCCCACCGGCGTCGAGATCGCCTTCCTCCTCATCGGCCTCGTCACCCTCGGCGCGGCCGTCCTGACCGTCACCACCCGGCAGCTCGTGCACGCGGCCCTGTGGCTGGTCGTCGCCCTCGGCGGCCTCGCCGTCGAATACCTGCTGCTCACAGCCGAGTTCATCGCCTGGGTGCAGGTGCTGATCTACGTCGGCTCCGTCGTCGTCCTCCTGCTGTTCGGACTGATGCTGACCAGAGCGCCCATCGGCCGCTCGCCGGACGCCGACTCCGAGAACCGCTGGGTCGCCCTCGGCGTCGCCGTCGCCGCCGCGGTCACCCTGGTGTGGGTGGTCGTGGACGCCTTCCGCTCCACCTGGATCGACCTGCACGGCGTGGTCCAGGGCTCCTCGCACGCCACCGGGCAGACCCTGTTCCGCTTCTGGGTGCTGCCCTTCGAGGCGCTGTCGGTGCTGCTGCTCGCCGCCCTCGTCGGCGCGATCGTCCTCTCCCGCCGCGAGACCGCCGAGGACCGCGCGGGCACCGGGACCGCTACGGGCACCGGGACCGGCACGGGCACCGGGACCGGCACGGGCGGCGGCACTCCCACCGGCAGCCCCAGCGGCACCCCCACCGGCCAGGGCAAGGAGAACTGATGCACCTCGTCTACCCGGCCGTCCTCGCCGCCCTCCTCTTCTGCGTCGGTGTCTACGGCGTCCTCGCCCGCCGCAACGCGATCCTCGTCCTGATGTCCGTCGAGCTGATGCTCAACGCCGTCAACCTCAACCTTGTCGCCTTCGACGTGTGGCTGCGCGACACCCTCCACTCCGGACAGGCCCTCACCCTGTTCACCATCACGATCGCCGCCGCCGAGATCGGTCTCGGCCTGGCGATCGTGCTGCTCGTGTACCGCAACCGCGGCAGCTCCGACATCGACCGGCTCACCGACCTCGCCGAGCCGCCCGAGCACGCGTCAGCCGAGCACGCGTCGTCCGAGCACACCGCGTCCGACCCGGACGGCACGGCCGCCGACAAGAAGGCCGAGGCCGCCGCGTGACCCTGACCGCCCTTGCCGCGCTCGTCCCCCTCCTGCCCTTCCTCGGCGCGGTCGCCGGACTCCTGCTCGGCCGGCGCGCACCCGGCTTCGTACGCCCGCTGGCCGTACTGCCCACCGCCACCGCCTTCGTCCTGGCCGCGGTCGTCGCCGCCCGCCAGGGCACCGGCGCGCCGACCGACGCCGTCCACAAGCTCACCGACACCGGCTCCGCGCCCATCTACCTCGCCCTGCACCTGGACGGCTTCGCGGTCCTGATCGCCGTCCTCGTCGGCCTCGTCGCCACCTGCGTCCAGCTCTACTCCACCGCCTATCTGCGCGACGACCCGCGCTATCCCTCGTACGCCGCCCTGGTCTCGCTGTTCACCGCCGCCATGTTCCTCGTCGTCTACTCGGGCGACCTGATGGTGCTGCTGGTCGGCTGGGAGATCATGGGCATCTGCTCGTACTTCCTGGTCGGGCACTACTGGGAGACCGAGGCCGCCAGGACGGCGTCGATCAAGGCGTTCCTGGTCACCAAGCTCGGCGACGTCCCCTTCCTCATCGGGGTGTTCGCGCTCGCCGCCGACGCCGGGACCTTCCGGATCAGCGGCATCCTCTCCGCCGCGGCGCACGGCCGGCTCCACCACCCCACGGTGATCGCGCTGCTGCTGCTCGCCGGGGTCGCGGGCAAGTCCGCGCAGTTCCCCCTGCACACCTGGCTGCCCGACGCGATGGCCGGTCCCACCCCGGTCTCCGCGCTGATCCACGCCGCCACCATGGTCGCCGCCGGCATCTATCTGGTGGCCAGGCTGCTGCCGGTGTTCACCGCGTCCGCCGCCGCGCTGGCCGTTCTCGCCGTGATGGCCGCCGTCACCATGATCGGCTCGGGCCTGGCCGCCCTCGCCCAGGACGACATCAAACGCGTGCTGGCGTACTCCACCATCGGCCAACTGGGCTACATGGCGGGCGCCCTGGCCGTCGCCGACCGCGACGCCGCCGTCTTCCACCTCCTGTCGCACGGCGCCTTCAAGGCGCTGCTCTTCCTCGGCGCGGGCGTCGTCATCCACGCGGCGGGCACCAACTCGCTCACCGCGATGTCCCGCATGGGCTCGCTCGCCAAGCGCGTCCCCGACGCCATGTGGACGATGGGCATCGCGCTCGCCGCCCTCGCGGCCCTCCCTCCGCTGTCCGGCTTCTTCTCCAAGGAGTCCGTGCTGCGCGCCGCCGAGCACGCCTCGGCCGGGCACACCGCGCACGTCCCCTCGGCCGTCGGCTGGACCGTCTTCGTCGCGGGCCTGACCGCCGCCGTCCTGACCGCCGGATACGCCACCCGGCTGTTCCTGCTGGCTTTCCGCGGCAGCGGCCCCGAGGCCCCCGACCACGGCAGGCAGCCGGTCGTGATGACCTCCGTGCTGTGGGTGCTGGCCGTCCCCACCATCGCCTTCGGCGGCCTCGCCTACCGCGAGCTGCCCGACTGGTTCGGCGGCGCCCCGCTCGGCCCCACCCTGATCACCTCCGTCCTCGGCACCGGCCTGGCCCTGGTCGGCGTCCTGATCACCTACGGCGCCTGGAAGGCGGCCACCGCCACCCGGCTCGCCGTCCCCGTCGGAGCCGTCGTCACCGCAGACGGCGACCCCGGCGCGGAACCCGCCCTCGTCGAGGCCGAGGCCACCGCCACCCACGAGGCGATCTACGGCGACATCGCGTCCGCCGACGACCCGGGCGACCCCGGCCGTCTGCTGCTGGGCAGGCTGCACCGCCACGCGGCCCACGGCTTCCACCTCGACGCCCTCTACACCGCGCTGTTCGTCCGCCCGGTGCTGGCCGCCGCGCAACTCGTCCGCTTCCTGGACCGCGAGGTCATCGAGACCTACGTCCGCGGCGCGGGCGGCACCCCCCGGCTGCTCGGCGCGGCCGTCCGCAAGGCCCAGACCGGAAACGTCCAGACCTACCTCAGCGCGCTGCTGGCCGGTGCGGTCGTCCTCGCCGTCCTCGTCGCCGTCGGAGGCTGAGCCCGAAGTGAACGACACCGCCCTCCAGTACGTCCTCGCGGCACTCCTCGTGCTGCCGCTGCTCGGCGCGGTCGGCGCCCTGCTCCCGCCGCCGCCCGGCCTGAAGGGCCGTGACCCCGGCCAGGCCGTCCTGCGGCACGGCGTCACCGTCACCGGCGCCGTACTCGTCCTGGCGATCGTCCTCGCGGCCGGCTTCGACCACGACCACCCCGCCAGGACCCAGGCCACCACCGACCTCAACTGGATCCCCGCGCTCAAGATCCATCTCCACCTCGGCGTCGACGGCATCTCGCTCCCCCTCCTCGTCCTGACCGCGCTGCTGACCTTCCTCTGCGCGCTCTACAGCTACTTCAAAATGCCCGCGGGCCCCGGCCCCAAGGCGTTCGTCGCCCTGCTGCTGCTCCTGGAAGCGGGCACGCTGGCGACCTTCGCCGTGCTCGACCTGATGCTGTTCTTCCTCGCCTTCGAGACGGTCCTCATCCCGATGTACTTCCTCATCGCCCGCTGGGGCGGCGGGGACCGCGA
The DNA here is from genome assembly GCF_042957025.1 of Streptomyces sp. NPDC008139. Classification (NCBI taxonomy): domain Bacteria; kingdom Bacillati; phylum Actinomycetota; class Actinomycetes; order Kitasatosporales; family Streptomycetaceae; genus Streptomyces; species Streptomyces sp. NPDC008139. Next base: position 278,148 of record NZ_JBIBHM010000008.1, on the reverse strand, counting down.
GCGATCCGCACTGCGCTTCATCGTCTACACCCTCCTCGGCTCCGTGATCATGCTGCTCGGCCTGCTCCTCATCGGCGTGAAGGCGGGCACATTCGACATGGTGGCACTCGCCACTGACAACGGGTCATCGCTCAGTCACTCCACGCAACTGATCGCGGTCCTCGCGATCGGCCTCGGCCTGGCCGTGAAGGCCCCGATGTGGCCGCTGCACAGCTGGCTGCCCGACGCCCACACCGCCGCCCCCACCGTCGGATCGGTGCTGCTCGCGGGCGTGCTGCTGAAGATGGGCACCTACGGCCTGGTCCGGATCGTCCTGCCGATGGCCCCCGACGGCATCCACACCTTCGCGCCCTACCTGGCCGCCTTCGCCGTCGTCGGCATCGTCTACGGCTCGCTCGCCTGCCTCGCGCTGGCCCGCCGGGGCAACGGCGGCGACCTCAAACGGCTGATCGCGTACTCCTCCGTCGGCCACATGGGCTTCGTCCTGCTCGGCATCGCCTCCCTGACCCCCACCGGCGTCAACGGCGCGCTCTTCGCCAACATCGCCCACGGCCTCATCACCGGCCTGCTGTTCTTCCTGGTCGGCGCCCTGAAGGACCGATACGGCTCCAGCGACCTCGACACCCTCGCCGGCGCCACGGGAGCCGCGCTCTACGGCAAGGCGCCGCGCCTGGGCGGACTGGTCGCCTTCGCCGCCGTCGCCTCCCTCGGACTGCCGGGCCTGGCCGGATTCTGGGGCGAGATGCTGTCGATGTTCGGCGCCTTCAAACCCGCCGCGGGCCTCAGTCGCCCCGCGTATCTGACCTTCACCGCCGTCGCCGCCTTCGGCACCCTGCTCACCGCCGCCTACCTGCTGGTCGTGGTCCGCCGGGTCTGCATGGGCGACCGCGAGACCGTCGACGCGCAGCCCGCGCTCGCCGACGTCCAGGCGTACGAATTCGCCGCATGGACGCCGCTCGCCGCGCTCACCGTCCTGGCCGGACTGTGGCCCGCCGTCCTGCTCGGCCTCACCGATCCGGCCGTGCACACCCTCCTCGGAGGCAACTGATGCCGTCCCTCGTGCAGTCCGTCGACTGGACGGCGCTCGCCCCCGCCGCCATCCCGGCGGTCCTCGCCCTCGTCGTCCTGGTCGCCGACCTCTTCCTGCCCAAGGCCCGCAAGGAGCTGCTGGCCTGGATCACCGTCGCGGGACTCGTCCTGGCCGCACTGGCCCTGATCCCGCTGCGGGCGGGCCGCCACGCCACCTTCTGCGTGACGGTCGTGCACCCCGGCACCGCGGGCGACCTCCCCGCGGGCGGCGGCGGGTGCTCTTACGCGGCCGACCACTTCGCCCTGGTCATCCAGGCCCTGGTGCTCGGCGGCGCGCTGCTCACGGCCCTGCTGTCGGTCAACACCCAGGACGACCTCCCGGCGGGCGAGTACTGGTTCCTGCTGCTCGCCTCCGCCTCCGGCGCCGCGCTGCTGCCCGCCTCCCGCGACCTGGCGACCCTGATCGTCGCCCTTGAGGTCGCCACCCTGCCCGCCTTCGCGCTGGTCGGCCTGCGGCGCGGCGACAAGCTGTCCAGCGAGGCCGCGCTCAAGTTCTTCCTGTCCTCGGTGACCGCGACCGCCGTCTCACTGCTCGGCATCAGCTTCGTCTACGCGGCCACCGGCACCATGCACCTGGCCGCCGTCGCCGACGGCCTCACGCACGCCCCCGCGCAACTCGTCACCGTGGCGAAGGTCGGCGCGGCCCTCACTCTGGTGGGGTTCGCGTTCAAACTCGCCGCGGCCCCCTTTCACTTCTGGGTGCCCGACACCTACGCGGGCGCGCCGCTGCCGGTCGCCGCGTATCTGTCGGTGGTCGGCAAGGCCGCCGGTTTCTCCGGCCTGATCCTGGTGTCGGTGATCGCCTTCAAGCCCTACCACGACGTGTGGGGCCCGGCCTTCGGCGTACTGGCCGCGCTCACCATGACCGTCGGCAACGTCGGCGCGCTCCGGCAGCGCCCCGGCGTGCCGCGCGGCGCCGTACGCCTGCTGGCCTGGTCGTCCATCGGCCAGGCGGGTTATCTGCTGGTGCCGCTGGCCGCCGCGTCCTCCGCCGCCGACCCGGCGCACGAGATCGGCACCACCGTCGCGTACGCCCTGATGTACGCGGTGGTGAACCTCGGCGCCTTCGCCGTGGCCGCCCTCGTCTCGCGCACCGCCCCGCAGGGCCGGCTCAGCGACTACCGGGGCCTGTACGCGACCCGCCCGCTGGCCGCCCTCGCGCTCGGCTTCTTCCTGCTGTGCCTGGCCGGACTGCCGCCCGGCGTCATCGGCCTGTTCGCCAAGGTCGCCGTCTTCTCCTCCGCAGTCGGCACCCAGCACGGCTGGCTCGCGGTGATCATGGCCGTCAACGTCGTCATCGCGCTCGTGTACTACCTGCGCTGGACGGCGCTGCTCTTCACCCGCCCCGAGGGCGCCCCCGAGCAGCCCCCGAGCGCTGTCACGACCGGCGGCACGAGCGGCGTCACGACCGGCGTCACGACCGGCGGCGCGCTCGCGGCCGTACCCGTCACCCGTACGCCCGTCGGCCTCGTCGCCGCCATCACGCTGACCGCACTGGCCGGGGTGGCACTGTCCGGCGCGCCGCAGCTCGTCCTGCGGTACGCGCAGGGCTCGCTGTTCTGACCGGGGCCTCCCTCCGCCTCTCTGACCAGCACGTCCGCCCCCGGGCCCGACCGGCCGCGGGCCGTATCCGTACGCCCCGCGCCGGTAGCGCTGCGTGCGCATAAGGGAACTAGCGGCGCTCAGGTGGCGTTGTTGTGGTCAGGAGGTTCTCCTAGGGGAGAGGTTCCCCCCGACGCACACTTTGGAGGGCGCACCGTGCACCGCCGGCACAACGGGTTGAAGACCGCCGTACTCCTCGGCGGTCTGTCGGCCCTCATCCTGGTCATCGGCAGCTTCTTCGGCCGGACCGGACTTATCGTGGCCCTGGTCATCGCGGTGGGGACGAACGCGTACGCGTACTGGAACAGCGACAAGCTGGCTCTACGCGCGATGCGCGCCCGCCCCGTCAGCGAATTCGAGGCGCCCGAGCTGTACCGGATCGTGCGCGAGCTCTCGACCACCGCCCGCGAGCCCATGCCCCGGCTGTACATCTCGCCCACCGAGGCGCCGAACGCCTTCGCGACCGGCCGCAATCCGCGCAACGCGGCGGTCTGCTGCACCCAGGGCATCCTGGCCCTTCTCGACGAGCGCGAGCTGCGCGGCGTCCTCGGCCACGAGCTGAGCCACGTCTACAACCGCGACATCCTCATCTCCTCGATCGCGGGCGCGCTCGCCTCCGTGGTGATGTTCCTGGTCAACTTCGCGTGGCTGATCCCGATCGGCCGCTCCGACGACGACGAGGGCCCCGGCATCCTGGGCATGCTGCTGCTGATGATCCTGGGCCCGCTGGCCGCCTCGGTCATCCAGTTGGCCGTCTCCCGCTCGCGGGAGTACGAGGCCGACGCCTCGGGCGCGCGCCTGACCGGCGACCCGCTGGCCCTGGCCTCCGCGCTGCGCAAGCTCGAAACGGGCACACAGCAGCGGCCCCTCGCGCCTGAACCGCGCCTGGAGACCGCCAGCCATATGATGATCGCCAGTCCATTCCGCGCGGGCGACGTCTCCAAGCTCTTCTCGACCCATCCCCCGATGGCAGAACGCATCTCCCGCCTCGAAGACATGGCAGGCCACCGGTGAAGACCATCCTGAACGTCATCTGGCTCATCCTCTGCGGTGTGTGGATGTTCCTCGGCTACGTCCTGGCAGGGGCACTCCTCTGCGTCACGATCATCGGCATCCCGTTCGGCATCGCCGCCTTCCGCATCGGCATCTACGCGCTCTGGCCGTTCGGCTACACCGCGGTCGAGCGCCGGGACGCGGGCACGGGCTCCTTCGTCGGCAATGTGCTGTGGGTGATCCTCGCGGGCTGGTGGCTGGCCCTCGGCCACATCGTCACCGGCGTGCTGCTCTGCGTCACGATCATCGGCATCCCGTTCGGCATCGCCAACTTCAAGCTGATCCCGCTGTCGCTCATGCCCCTGGGCAAGGAGATCGTGCCGACCGACCGGCCGTTCGCCTCGCGCTGAGCGCCTTCGGTCCGTCCGTCGCGCCGAGTGCCTTCCGGCCGTCCGCCGTACCTGACGGCCGGTCAGGAGGCGGTCCCTGCTACCCTCACCTGCGGAGGTGCCGGGTGGACGACTACGCGCTCAGTGTCGAGACGGCGGACGCCGAACTGCCGCCCGCCCTCGCCGTCTACGCGGCGCATCTTCTGCGCCGCGCACACATCCGCGCCAACCGGGTCGCCGATCACCTCGCCCCGGAATTCGGCGTCGCGGCGGGCCAAGGCGCCTCAGGCGCGCGCGACTTCCAGATACTCGACGCGCTCGACGCCCCCGTCACGTACTCCCAGCAGGATCTCGGCGAGCGGCTCGGCATCAACCGCACCACCATGGTCAAGCTGATCGACCGGCTGGAGCAGGCGGGCCAGGTCACCCGCGCCCGCAACCCCGGCGACCGCCGCTCGTACGTCCTCGCCCTCACCGACGACGGCCGCAGCGCCGTCAAGGCCATGGAACCCGCGATGGCCGCGGGCGACGACCACCTCACCGCGGCCCTGACCGCCGCGGAACGCGTCCGCCTCGACGCCCTGCTGAGCACCCTGCTGGCCCGTACCCCGCCGGAGCGCGGAGTACGGCGTACGAGCCCGCTGATCGCCCAGGCGCACCATTTCGTACGGCGCCGGATCGAGGACGCGCTGACCGACGTCGGCCTCCAGGCGCGGCACTTCGGCGCGCTCACCGTCCTGGCCGACGAGGCGAGTTCGCAGCAGCGCCTCGCCCGGCGGCTCGGCATCAGCGAGCAGGCGATCCTCCAGATCGTCGACGACCTGGAGAGCGCGGGCCGGGTGGTGCGCGAGCGCGACCCGCGGGACCGGCGGCGGTACGCGCTGCGGCTGACCGACGCGGGGCGCGACGCGCTGGCCACCGCCCGGCGGGCCGTCGAGGCCGCCGAGACCGACATGGGCACGAGGCTCGGCACCGACGGCCGGGCGGAGCTGAAGGCGCTGCTCACGAAGATGCTGCGCGCGGACGTCTGACCACCGGCTGTCGCGCGCTGGGCGCCCGTACCGTTTTCCGCCTCCCATCCCCCTCGCAGACCGTGTTCCCCGACCCGCATCCCCCACCGCATCCCCGACCGCATCCCACCGAGGAGACGTCATGGCCATTCTTCAAGTCGGTGCCAAGGCACCGGACTTCACCCTTCCCGACCAGACGGGCAAGCCCGTCACGCTCAGCGGTGTGCTGGGCGAGAAGGTCGTGGTGCTGTACTTCTACCCGAAGGACAACACCAGCGGCTGCACCACCGAGGCGTGCAGCTTCCGTGACAGCTACGAGAGCTTCACCGACGCGGGCGCCGAGGTGATCGGCGTCAGCTCCGACTCGGTCGAGACGCACGAGAAGTTCGCCGGCCGCCACGAGCTGCCCTTCATCCTGCTCGCCGACACCGACAAGGCCGTGCGCAAGCAGTACGGCGCCACGAGCCTGGGCGTCGTGCCCGGCCGCGTCACCTTCGTCATCGACCGCGAGGGCGTCGTCCGGCACGCGTTCTCCTCGATGATGAACATCGGCGGGCACATCGGGGACGCGCTGAAGGTGGTCAAGGAGCTTCAGTAGCCCCTCGGTTCGGCTCGAAAATGGTTCAACTCCCAGATAGATATGCAGATTGACGATTTGGCAGGCTGACTATAGCCTCGGTGTGGCGATTCCTCCTGATCCACTGGTTCACCTAGTTCCAGGGAGACACGTTGATGACCACTCCGCACCAGCCGGGCGAGACCGTCGATCTGACGATGATGTACGCCTTCCACGACGGACTGCGGCGCGACGTGGCGATCATCGCCAAGTCCGCCGCCGTCACGGGCGACGACCCGTCCCGGCTCACCGCCACCCACTTCGGGTGGGATCTGTTCAAGCGGTTCCTGACCATCCATCACACGGCCGAGGACGACGTCCTGTGGCCGAAGCTGCGCGGCCAGTTCGCCGACCGCCCCGACGACCTCGAACTCCTTGAGGCGATGGAGGCGGAACACGACCGGATCGACCCGCTGATCGCCGCGATCGACGCGGCGCTCGCCGACGAACAGGGCGGCCACACCGCCCTCGGCGACGCCGCCGACGCCTTCGCCACCGAACTCAACGCCCACCTCAGCCACGAGGAGAGCGACGCGCTCCCGCTCATCGAGCGCGAACTGTCCCCGGCCGACTGGGCCTTGTTCGCCGACAGCCAGCGCAATCAGATCGGCCTCGGCCTCGCCCCGCGCTACATCCCGTGGCTGCTCGACGGCGCCACCCCCGAGCGCGTTGCCGAAGTCCTGGCGATCTTCCCCCCGCCGCTGGCCGCCCAGTACCGCACGGCCTGGAAGCAGCAGTACGCCGAACTCAACCCGTGGGCGGCCGACTACGGCAAGCCGTGACGTACCGCGCCGTCGGTTCAGCCCCTCGGCGGGGCCCGTCGCCTGAGCCCCTCGGTTCAGCCTTCGGTTCAGCCCTTGCTTGAGCCCTCGCTTGAGCCCGCGCCGCCGGAGACCCGCACTGCTAGGGTCGAACGCCGACGGCCGGACCCGATGGCCGCACCCACACCCGAGGGGGAATTCCCGTGCCTGCTGGGGCCTACGAGGGTGCGCCGCGCGACGGCGCGACGTACGACGGCGTGACGTACGAGGGCGCGGTCGCGGAACCGGCGACGCGCGAGTGGTGCGCGCGCTCCCGCGGGCGGCTGCGGGCGCTGCTGATCGTCAGCGCCGCGGGCATCCCCGGCTGGGCCCTGGTCTTCGCCTTCCTCGACGTCTTCCTCGACATCGACGTCACCTGGCTCGCGTACGTCCTCATGACGGCCTCGATGCTCGGCCTCGGCTGGTGGGCCCTGATACAGCCGCGCTACAAGCGGTACTGGCGGGTCCTTCAGGTCTACCCCTGGCAGCGCCTGGACGGCGTCGCCCAAGTGGCCGGCAACGGCGTGCCGTTCTTCCGGCTGCCCGTGCCCGACAACCCGGACAAGGACGTGAGCATCCGGGTCCGCTTCCCCGACGTCCGCCGCTGGCGGCGGTTGCTCGGCGAGAACGCCAAACGCGAGGTCTGGTTCGCGGGCGACCCCAGGATCGGGGGAGTGCTCGCGCTGCCGGGGCCGCGCGGGGTGAGCCTGGTCAGGCAGGGCGGGGCCGCCGGAGCCGCCGAGCGGACCGATGAGGCCCGCGGCGGCGGCCCGGCGATCCGGGACATCAGCGATGAGGCGCTGCGCCGGGCGCGGGCCGCCGGTTTCGGCGACCCGCGGTACGACGTGGCCGTACGGCGCGGCTCGTAGCGGTCGCGGGTCGCAGTCTGCCGGTTGCTGGTTTGTCGGTCTGGCGGCAGTCGCCACCCGCTGGTGAACCGGGCCCGCTCGCGTGCACCTCCCGCTCAGTGCCGGCCGGTGTGGTAGCCGCCGCCCGAGTTGCCGAAGCCGGTGAGCGTCCCGAAGCCGATGTTCTCGATGGTGAAGTCCTTGCCGAAGACCGTGCTCTTGACGGTCTCCTTCGTCACCGACGTCACCAGCCCCTTCGTGGCGCCGATGAGCGTCTTTCCGCGCTGCGTCAGGCCGTTCATGTCCATCGACAGGTGGCCCAGCGCACGGCGTTCGGCGCCCGACATCGCGGAGATCGGGCCGTTGTAGTAGAGCCGGGGGATCTTGGCGAAGCCCTTGTCGACCAGCGGGGAGAGCCCGGCGCCGATGGTGTTGCCCGCGACGTTGGCCAGGAAGTTCTTCTTGACGTTCGTCCAGCCGCCGTTCATGGCGTCCTTGAGGGTGTCCTTGCCCAGGCCCTTGGCGAAGCCGAAGGCGACCTTGCGGAATCCGCTGAGGTCTTCCCCGTACTTCCACACCTTGATGACGTTCTGGTACTTCCGCTCGGCCTGGAGGATCTTCACCGCCCACTTCAGCTTGCCGATCTCACCCGCCTTGACCAGCATGCTGACCTTGCCCATCACCGGGATGCAGTCCAGTGCGGCGAACAGCAGATCGCCCCAACCCGCCTTGCCCTGAATGAATTTCACCAAGGTGTCGGCGAAGACCAGCAAGGCCGCGGCCAGCACGATCCAGGCCAGCGGGCCGCCGATGAACAGCAGCAGGATGCCGCCGATGGCGACGATCACCTTGAGGATCGGGAGGATGACGCTCCACGCCTTGACCAGGAAGTCCCCGAGCTTCTGGTACCACTTCTTGTTGTGGATGCCGACGTCGGAGGCGTGGTCGAGGTCCTTCTTGAGGACGTCCACCGCCGTGCCGTGATTGGTCCCGGCGTCCTGCGCCTTCTTCCGCAGCTCGGCCAACTGCTGCTGAATACCGGAGACCTGGCCCGCGACCTGGTCCTTGTGGGCGTCGGCCTGCTGGGCGTTGCGGACCGCTTGGCGGACCTTGTCCGGGTCGGGCGGCGGTACGTTCCCGCCGGCGCCTCCGGCTGATCCCTTGGAGCCGTCGAGCTTCGCCTTGGCGTCGCCCGCCGTGGTCGCGTCGACCTGCGCGCGGGCCAACTCGGTCTGCTTCGCGGCCAGATCGTTGCGCAGCAGACGCGCCTGGGACAACGCGCCGTCAGCGGCGGACTGTTCGGTCTCCACCGAGTCGGCGAAGGTCACCAGGGCGTCGCCGGCCGCGCCGTAGGAGTCGTGGAGCTTGCCCAACTGTCCGGGCAGCTTGCCTATTTGACCGCGGAAGGCCTCGGCGGCCTTGCCGTTCCACTCGGCGAGCGCCTGGTCCTTGGCCGCGCTGTTGAGCAGCGAGTGCACGGTCGCCACGTCCTCGGCGAAGGTCTGGAAGCGCCTGCCCTCGGCCCTGATCTCGTAGACGTCACCGGGAGTCGGGTCGCTGTCGAGGTCGAGATTGTGCCAGTCGGTGGGTCGGGTCACGGCTCAGCTCACCTTCTCGGCGGACCCGGCGGAGGGGTCGTCGTCGGCGTAGACGAAGCGGAAGGTCTCGGTGATGCCGTCGAACAGCTCCAGCATCGGTTCGGCGAGGGCGAGTTGCGAGGTCGCCCCGCTGATCACCGCGACCCGAGGGTCGCCGCCGGGGAACGGTACGAAGGTCTGCATCAGCACCATCCGGACCGTACGGTCGTCGTCCGGCAGTTCGATGTCGTCGATCCCCTCGCTGCGCGCCGCGGAACCCGCGTCCGGCAGCTCCACCAGCTTGATCCGGCGCCACGGGTCGGTCGGCCTGCGGCCCGCGGGGACCGGCTTGAGCGCCGCCACCAGCGCCGCCAGATTGCCGCCGGCCCGGCCGCCTGCCTGCTCGCCGTCCGCCGTGTCGTCCGCCCGGTCGTCGGCTTCCAGGACCGCGATCGTGACGCTCGCCGTGAGCGGTGCCTCGTCGCTCAGGTCGGCCAGCGCGCCGAAGTACAGCACCCCGGTCTGCCACGCCTCGTCGGCCGTACGGGTCAGCGTGCGGATGAGCGCCGTCCTGGAGTCGGCCAACTCCGGCCGTTCCTGGACCCGTTCGCGTACGACCTCACGTATCGACGCGTCGCGCGTGGCCGGATGGATGTCGAACTCGTACCAGGAGCTGGGCACCAGGATGTTCACCCCGCGCACCGGCGACGTGCCGGAGGGGGCGGAAGAGGACACGGTCACGGCTGACCGCCGCCCTCGTGCTTGGCCAGCGCGTCCTTCAACTCCTGGTCGGTCTTGGTGATCTCGTCCACGACGGCCTGCGCCATCTTCGCGACGCTCTCCAGGCCGCTGTCGATCTCCTTACGGCCGTCCTTCCAGCCGTGCATGAAACCGTCGAGCGCGTCGTGCGCCCTGGACGAGCCCAACTCCCCGTTGCCGAGGGCGCGATCGACCTGCCCGGTGTCGTCCATCCGCGTCTTGACCGATCTCAGCCCCGTCGCCAGGTCGCTGAGCCCGATCAGACTTATCGTCAGATCTCCTTTGGCGGACATGCCTGGTACTTCCCCGTTCCCCGTTGCCTGTCTTGGCCAGGCAGCCTATCGCCGGGGGCGCGGGAGCCACAGGGATTCGGCGTCCACGGGGATTGGGCGTCCACGGGGATTCGGCGTCCACGGGGATTGGGCGGCCACAGGGATGCGGCGTCCACGGGGATTGGGCGGCCACAGGGATGCGGCGTCCACGGGGATTGGGCGGCCACAGGGATGCGGCGTCCGCAGGGGAACCGGCGGGAGGGCCGCGACGCGGGCCGCGGCCTCCCGGCGGGGAATCAGCGGTAGTTGACGAACTGGAGGGCGAAGTCGAGGTCCTTGCCCTTGAGCAGGGCCTGGACGGACTGGAGGTCGTCGCGGCTCTTGGAGCTGACGCGCAGCTCCTCGCCCTGGACCTGGGCCTTGACGCCCTTGGGACCCTCGTCCCTGATGATCTTCGCGACCTTCTTGGCGTTCTCCTGGGAGATGCCTTCCTCGATCGAGGCGAAGATCTTGTACTCCTTGCCGGAGAGCTGCGGCTCGCCCGCGTCCAGCGCCTTCAGCGAGATTCCCCGCTTGACCAGCTTGGTCTCGAAGACGTCCAGGATCGCCTTCACGCGCTCCTCGGAGTTCGCCTCCATCAGGATCTTCTCGCCCGACCAGGCGATCGAGGCCCCGACGTTCTTGAAGTCGTACCGCTGCGAGATCTCCTTGGCGGCCTGGTTGAGGGCGTTGTCGACCTCCTGCCGCTCGACCTTCGAGACGATGTCGAAACTGGAGTCGGCCATCTTCAGTGGGCTCCTTGGGTATCGCTTGTCTGTCTTCCATCACATCCGCGGCCCGATCCCCGGACCACCATCCCCAAAGACTAGGGCCTGTCGTGTGGATCTCCGTGGGGAAGGAGCGGTGTCCGGTGCGTGCGGATGCAAGCCGGAGGAGGAGGCGACGCGGAGCGTCGTCGACCGACGACAACGCGGCAGACGTGCGCGCCGGGCCCCGGGGACGCCGCGGAGATCCACACGACAGGCCCTGGCTACCTGACCCGGCGACACCGCCCGCAAGCGGTGATCAATCCGGTGGCGAACCACCCCCGCGGATCGGGTATCGTTTACGTCGTCGCCACGGCACCCCGCACCCAGCGGATCCGCGGCTTCATCCCATGGCGGTATGCCCGAGTGGCCAATGGGAACGGACTGTAAATCCGTCGGCTATGCCTACCGTGGTTCGAATCCACGTGCCGCCACACGCTCTGAGGGGCCTGTGACCAGCGTTTATGCTGGTCGCAGGCCCTTCAGTCGTTCTGGGCGTTCGAATGATCGAAAAGTGGCTTTAGTGCCACTCTGTCTCACCCTGGATCGCGTCCTGACCGGCGCGTGTGGGGCATGCGTGGGGTGGACGGACCGCGCACTGCGGTGCCGGAACGGTGAGAGCTGATGGGGGGCACAGCATGAGTAAGAGGCGGTACGTGGCGCGGGGAGTCCCGGGCGGATACCGCATCTGGGACAACAAGGCGCGCCGCTGGTGGGGCGACCTCTACGAGTTGTGCCCGGACGACCTCACGGCAGAACTCAACAGCGAGGCCGACCCTGGCAAGATCACCGCACTCATGAAGCGCTACCGGGCGCTGAAGCGGTAGCCGTCCCACCTGATCAGCTACCGCCAGCGCTTCAGGGCGGCGTCGATCCGGTCGTTCGCCATGCTGGTGGCTCCGTCCAGGCACTTGGCGTAGACCTTGAGCAGTACCGCGACCGAGTGGCCGGCGCGGCGTGCGACCTCGACAGGGTCGACGCCGGAGTTCAGCCAGAGCGAGACACAGGCGTGACGCAGGTCATACGGGCGGGCGCCCAGCGGCGACGCCAGTTGATCCGCCGTGAACGCCTGCTTCCTGGCCCGCGCCCACACCTCGCCGTACCCGCTCTCCTGGACGATGCCGCCGCGCGCGGTCTGGAACAGCCGGCCGTCAGCGGTGGTGCCGTAGGTGTCCAGGTGGGTCCTGAGAGCGTCAACCAGAACCGGCGGGATCGGAACGTGGCGCACGTCCTTCTGCGGTCGCCATTTCAGGCCGCGTTCGTCGTGAGCGGTGCCCGAATCGGTCCATGAGCTTCCGACGCGCGGTCGGGAGCCGTCCAGGTGGAGCGTGCCCCAACCCTCCAACGGGAGTTCGCAGTTGGTCCGGCGCAGCCACACGGCCTCGCCGGGCCGCAACGCCGCGTGGTAGAGCACCGCGAAGAACGCTTCCAGGTGCTTTCCGTGATTGCCCTGCTCGCTCACGGCCTTGAGCAGCAGGCGAGCTTGCCGAGGATTGACCACACACCCTGGGTCGATCTCCTCAACCGGTGCGGGCAGTGCCCATTGCACTTGAGGGAGTGGATTCACGGTCAGTCTCCGCGCCTCCACGGCGAACCCAAGCGAGTTGTGGAAGATGGCGCGCTTGCGGCGAACCACCGATGCCGCCGCCTGCTTGCCGTCGAGTCGGAGCGTGAAGCCAGTCAGCACCTTCCGCAGCAACAGCGGGTCATCCAGCGCGCTGACAGGGACGGTGTGGGCGGCGACCCAGGTGAGGACGCGCTGAGCGTCCTGCGGTGTCTCCTCTCGCCAGCGGTTCATGTTGAAGGCCCAGGAATACAGGGCCCTGCGCAGCTCCCGCGCGTCCGGCATGCCGCGATGCGTGGTGACCAGTGCCGGGGTGGCACTGGCCATGGCCTCGGCCAGAGTGGTGCGGGTCTTGGCCGGCGCGGCGGGCCACTTCATCTCGATGTAGTCGCGGGCGTGCTGGTACCAACTCACGTCGTTGCGCCGCCGCAACTCCGAGACCGGCACGCCGCTGGCCTCGTCAAACTGCTCGCCGTTCCTTACCGCGGTGAGCAGTTCCGCGCGCCGGCCGTCGGCGAGCGTCTTGGTGCGGAAGCTCTGCGAATGCGGAGTGCCGCCGACTTTCCAGCGGAGTTCGGCCGTAGACAGCCCACGGTCCTTGCGCTGGCGGACGGACCAGATACGAACGTCAAAGGTGTAAGCCACGGCTTGCCTTTCCAGGGCGTGAGAGGGGCCCGCCGCGTGTCGCGGCGGGCCCCTCAGGGGGAGATCAGTACGCGGGGGTGTCGAGGCCGTCCCACCACGCATCCAGGTCCGAGCGGCTCACCCGGAGATGACCATTCGGGAGCTTCACGAGCCGGGGTGCTTTCCCCTTCGCTCGCATGCGGTAGAAGGCGGCGCGTGACATGTCGATTTCTTCGAGGACTTCCGGAAGCTTGAGCATCTTGGGTTGACGCGGTGACACGGTGACTCCTCCGGCGGAAGGGGCGAAACGTGCGCTTACCGATGGGGGAGGGGGACCCCCCTCCCCCTGGAAGTCCGCTACATCGGCTACGTCTGCTACGCCGCAGGTCAGAGCGGGGTTCGGCGTAGCGCTTGGGTGGCGTGTAGCGGATGGCTCCGCTACAGAGGGAGCGTCGGCGTAGCGGCTTCGGGGTCCGTAGCGGACTCGTAGCGGCTTTCGGGCCCGGTTCCCGCTACGTCGTTTCCGCTGGTCTTCGGACCGGACGGGGCGTCCGTAGCGGCTGTAGCGGACTTTCCGGGGGGAGGGGGGCAGTACCGGGCCCACGCGTCGTGCAGATCCTCGGCGTAGTAGCCCTTGGCGACCGATTCACCGATGCGCATGTTGCGGGCTTTGATCGGCTGGTTGTCGGCGGTGACGTACTCCCCAAGTCGCTTGGACAACTGGCGGGAGTCCAGGGGCTTGCCGTTCATGTCGGCCCACGGGGCTTCGTCCATGGACGTGAGCGCGGCGAGAATCTGGCTGGTGGGCATGCGGTCGGCACCGCAGAACGCGTTGTCGCGCATGTCGGTCAAAAGCCGGATGCCGAGTGAGGCTTTGTCTCCGGCTGCTGCTGCGGTGACGAGTTCCACGCACGCCTTCCGGGCCCGGGTGGACCAGTCGCCGCCGGCAGCGTCGGCAACGGCGAGCAGGGGCTCCCATACATCCGCCGGGCGGTCGTTGACGCCGTCGGGCATCGCGGGGAATGCACCGTTGACGCGGTCGCGGACCGAATCCGCCCATGCGGCGAGGCGGTCCCGCAAGGCGTGTCCTTCCGGTTCGTGAATGCGGGACCGGAAGGATTCCACGTGCTCATTCGGCGCCCGGCGCCGCATCCGGATGACGACCGAGCGGTGCAGGATCGTGTCCGGCAACCAGCCGAGTCCCGCAACGGCCACGGCGGCGTAGACGGGGAACGGCTGGACGGTTTGCTGATCGCCTACAGCCACGCACCGGTAGGAGACTCCGATACGACGGTGACCGGCGTTGATCAGGCCGCGTAGTTCCTCGTTGTCGCCCGCTTTGGGGCCGAATACCGTGTCGATCTCGTCAAAGAGGATCGTCGGGCGTCCGGAGTCCATCGACACCGCGCGGAACAGGGCGGCGGCGGACGCGTTCACCGCCGCCATGGGATTGGGGACCAGCGTCCCGCAGATCTCCAGTCCCCGCGTCTTGCCCGATCCCGGTTCCGGAGAAAGGAACGCGAGGCGGGGAGTGGAGTCGAAACAGTCCAGCAGGTGCGCATGCGCGTCCCACAACACCACGGCGACGTACGCCGCTTCGGTGGGGAAGGCGTTGAACCGGCGGTGAAAGGCTTCGACCTCGTTCAGCAGCGCGGCGCCGTCGATGCCCTGCGCGTCATTGCGGAGAGCAGAAGGGACGCCCTTGCGGGCGGCGACCTTCGGCGCGCTACGGCCGGTGGAACCGGCGGCCGGTTCGGCGGAGTTGCGCTGATCGGTGGGTTCGGTGGTGCTTTTGAGGGCGGGGCGGGGTTCGGGGCTGGTCATGCCTTCTCCCGGGGTCGGACGGTGCGCAGGGAGTAGTCCAGGGCGTCGCGGATAGTGGTGCGGCAGTCGGATTCCGGTAGTCCCGCCGCGATTCCCGCCGCCTCAAAAGCCGCTTCTACGGCCGTGCGGTCCAGGTCGCCCCACGCCACGAACCGGCCCGTTCGGATCACGGCCCTGAGCAGCGTGCTGTGGCGGCTTCCTTCACCGGTCGTGGCGACCGAGGCCGTCTCGCGTTCGAGCGCGACCGTGGCGTACCGGGGCGCGTTGACGGTGGGCATGGGCCGGATCGGCGCCGCCACAGGGCCCTGAGGGGCCGTCAGAGCGTTTTGAAGCCATTCAGGTAGCTTTGCAACGGAATCGTCGCACAGGGCCGCGTACGGGCCCTGAGGGATTGCGCTTCCGGCCGCGACGACGTACCCGCCCCATGCCCGGGTGTCGATGTGCGGACCGAGCCGGTTGACCGTGCAGCCGAGCCGCACCCCGGACGGGGCGGTGAAGTACAGATGCTCCCCGCCGCGCGCGGTCCGCACCCGGTAGGTGGCGGGGATGACCTCCCCGGCGCGCTCGCAGAGCGCCTTGAGGGAAGTGGCGCCGTCAGGCGCTCCGATCGGCTCGTTGGGCTTGGTGACGTCCAGATCCAGCACGACCAGACCGGCCGGGCCGGTGGCGATGCCGACGTTGTAGGGCCGCGCGTTCCACGCGGCGCGGATCAGGTCGGGGTCGAGGGTGGCGCGCTGCTCGGGCTTGAGATGCCCGGCCGCGCACCGCCCGGTGCGGGGGCAGGACCGTTCGGGGTGGCCGGCCGGACGCTTGGCGCCCGGGTGCAGCGGGATCACGGGCCAGCCGCGTTCGGCGGCGGCCAGTGCTGCGGACAGCAGCGCAGGGGGGTGCGGATGGGTCATGCTGGTGGTTCTCCTGTCCTTCGGGATGGAGGAGGACCGTGGCGGCGGATTGTCCTTTGGTCGGGAGCCGCCGCCACGGGTATGCGTGGGCGGATCAGGTAGCGGATTCCTGGTCGTTGGACCAGCTGCCGGAGATGATCAGGTCGATCACGTCGGGGGCGTAGCCGTCCTTGGCGAGCCGGTCCCGGAGCCGCGCGGTCTTCCAGCGCTGCGTCTCACGGGCCTTGATCCGGTCTGCCTGGTGGGCGCGCCGGCGCTGCTCGACGGGGCGTTCGGCCCATGCTGCGTAGCACTCGGGGTGCGCCGGCCACCCCGACATGCCCGAGGAACGGGCCCGGGTCGGCTTGCCGCAGTGCTGGCACGGCCGTTCGGTACGGCCGGGGCATTGCGGCTGGTGGTCGTCCCACCACGCGACCAGTGCGGCGACGGCTTCGGCGCCATGCGCGGTGTCGGTGGCGCCGCAGCGGCAGACGTACTCCGCGAACGGCGCCGCCGGCTGGACGCTCCCGAACGGCCGCTCCGCGTGGACCGGCGCGCTGATGCGGATACCCGGCAGGGCCGGGGTGGGGCGTAAGCGGGGATCAGGCCCCATCGTCGGCCTCCCGCATGCACGGAACGCACAGGCGGTGCCGAGTGGAGATCACATACGGGCGCACGGTCCGGCAGGCGGGGCAGGTGCGGCGCGCGCGCATCATCGCGTGATGCGCGCGCCACATCCCGGGCGTCATGGGACGCACCTTCCGGGCGGTGGACGGGTCGTAGAGGTAGGCAGTGCGGAAGCCGCCGGCGTGACGGGCCTTGCGCGAGCGCCAGCGCAGTTCCGCGACGGGGTCGTTGCCGCCGGGCCGCAGACCTTCCGCACGGAGCTGGCAGCGGGTCATCAGGCCGTGCGGGGCGAGGCGGTAGCGGTAGACGGGCAGGGTCACCAGGTCCCCCTTCCATGGGGCCGGAGCGGTGACTGTGTGTGCAGGGAGGGAGGCAGGGGCCACCCGCGAACCCCTGTTTCCGGGGGTTTCCGCAGGTCGCGGAGGGATGGCTCCCTGCCTCCCTGAGAGAGGGTTGTCGCTGATCAGATCAGGGAGGCGAGGTCAGGGAGGCGGTCAGGGAGTTCTCCCTGCCTCCCTGGACACCTCCCTTTACTCAGCGTCACTCTCGGCGGTGTCGGCGGCGCGCTGGACCAGGGCGGCGCGGACCTTGGCGCGGTCGACGACCATCACGCCGTCCGACTTGTGCGGGGCCGCGCCGAACGGTTCCAGCACCTCGCGCAGGTTCCCGAACTTCCACTCCCGGTACTCGGTCGGGCGCAGTTCGGCGAGGCGCTGCAACACCTCCTGTGTGCGCATCCGGTCGGTGTCGGCGAGCACGGTGGCGATGTCGGCGAGCGCGTCCACCCGCTCGCCCGTGTCGACCGCGTTGCGCGTGGTCACGCCGCTGCGGCGTGCCTTGGCACGGTCGGCGATCTCGGCGGCGGTGTCGCCGTCGATGAAGTGGGTCCGGATGGTGATGGAGGACTGGCCCGGGGCGAGCTTCACGCCGTCGCCGGCCACGACCACGGTTCCCTTGTCGAGGCCCTGGCGGAGCTTGTGCGGGGCGGCGCCGCCGTCGATGGCCTTGTCTCCCAGGGCCATCCTGGCCTGCGACTCCGTGCCCAGCACCAGCGAGGCGCGGATGTGCGCACCCTCTCGGACCAGCTTGGGAAGGTTCTGGTCGGTCGGGTCCTGCGTGCCCTGCCACAGCAGCACGTCAACCGCGCGGCCCTGGTTGTGGATCTTCCGCGCGGCCTGGAAGTACCGGGAAGTGGCCTTAACTCCCCCGTAGGGCCGCTTGTCGGGTCCGACAGCCGGGCACATGAACGCGACCTGTGCTTCGTCCACCAGCAGGATCAGCGGGTCCCAGGTGGTGCCGACCGGAGCCATCAGGCGCCGCTCCATCTCGGCAACGCCCTGCTCAAGCATCTCGGTCGCGTCGATGACGTGGTCATCGGTCGGGCCCTCGATCAGGACCGTGGCCAAGCCGTCGAACATCCGCCAGTCCCCGACCCCCTTGAGGTCGGCGATCCGGACTTGCACGGTCGGGTCCAGCACTAGCCACAGCAGCAACGCCCGCAAGCTCGCGGTCTTGCCCTGGTTGGACAGGCCCGTGATGAGCAGGTGGCGTTGGAACAGGCTGATCAGCGCAGCATCCCCGCGCAGATCCTGCCCCCAAGGCGCCCGACCCGTGGCGTAGTTGCTCGTCAGGTCGCCGTCGATGGACAGCGGAGACGGGCCGATCGGCTCGTCCAGCGCGCCCGAGTCGGCGATCCACAGCCGCACCGTACGCGCGGCCTGCGGAATGCTGATGAACACCTCGTGCTCGTGCCGTCCCAGGTTCTCCGCGAGCTTCCGGCGGCGCCCCTGGACTTCCTCCGTCGACACCCCGGACGGCAAGGTCACGTCGACCTCGACACCGCATCCGGCGATCCGGATCGGCCCGAGCATCGCGGCGCCGTTGTCCTCCATCGCCTTGATCGCACCGCGCAGCGCGGCGATACCGAGGTCACGCAGGGCGGTGACCACGATCGACGGGGTGATCGGGACGCCGTCGTTGGAACGCTGCACAGGCGGAAGCGCCCAGTTGGGGGCGGCCTGCCCGCGCCGACCGACGTTCCACAAACCGAACAGCGCCGCCCACGGGGTCAGGAACACCGCAGGTCCCCACACGATCGACGCGAGCCACACCAGCGTGCGGATCACGTCGATGGTGAACGCGATCGGCGCGATGACCTGCCCGGCGTCGTGCTCGGCTATCGCCAGGACCGTGCCCAGTGCGAGCAGGCCCCCGGCGCTGGTCGCGGTGCCGACCACGGCGCCCTTGGCGATGCGCTGCGGCGCGGTGAGCAGGTCCATGCGCCGCTGGTGGCGGGCGGCGCGGAACTGTCGGCCCCGCTCCTCCCACTCCATCGCGGTCTCGTGCTGCCCCGCGGCTTCGGCGATACGGATCATCCGCTCGTAGCGGGCGGCGGACCGGCCATCCCACGCGCGCTTGGCGAGGATGCCCATGCCGCCCGCCACGTAGGCGCCGTGCCGTACCGCGACACGTGCGGCGGTACGGGTGCGCTGGTCGGTGGCGACCACCCGCACAGTGCGAGCGGTGCGCCGCCACAGCGCCGCCGCCGGGGCGGTCGTCGCGTCGGCGGGGATGACGATGCCTTCCAGCACCTCGCGCGGCGGCGCGGTGTCTGACGGGTCGGCGTGCTTGGTCAGATCGGGCGCGGACCGGGGCCGGTACGCGTCCAGGTCGATGATCTCGGTCATGCTGGGAGCTCCTGCTCTCTCAGGAGGTGCGGGGCCCGGAACGGCCGGACAGCTTGCCGGCAGGTGCGGCCGTTCCGGGGTGAACTCACTTCTGCGCCGCATCGGCCTTCTCGGCGCGCGTGCGGGCGGTGTCGAGAATGCGGCCGATGCGCTTCTCCTGACGAGTCGTCAGTACGCCGCCGCGAATCATGGCCATGGCGGTGATGCGGACGATCTCGGCGGCTTCACCAGCGGTGAGCGGCGGATCGTCGGGATGGGTGCGGATCACGGCGTCACCGCTTCCGGATGTCGCGGTAGATGCCGTAGACGACCACGGCCACCAGAGCGATGGACACGGCGGCAATCGCCAGGGCAACGGCGGCGAACGCCACAGTGACCATGAGCATGGAACCGCCGACCGCGATGGCCAGCCACTTCCCTGCCTGCTCCACAGCCTGTCGCTGCGGGGCGGGCGGGGCGGTCGCCTGGGAGGGCTGGACGGTCTGCGCGGCCTGGACCGCGGCGAGGATGATGGCGAACTGTTCGCCCTGGCGGGCGGCTTCGAGCGCGTCGGCAGAGGCTTTGCTGATCTCGGACATGGATCGGTCTCCCGTTGTCACAGGGCCGCTGCGGTGTCCGCGCGCTGGTCGGTGTCGACCAGGTGCAGCGGTGCGGGGGCGGTGCGCTCGGCGCGCAGGGCGTCACGCAGGACACGGCCATTGGCGGACGAGGTGTGCACGGCCTTGCGGATCGCCTCACCGGTCAACTCGGCCTCCGACCAGCCGGCCGTTGTCTGCCGTGCCTCGCTCAGCAGTTGATCCGGGGTGCGGATCGGCCGGGGCGTGCGGGCCGCCTTCGGAACCGGTCCGGTCGGGCGACGCGGACCGGACGGGGCAGGCTCGACCGGCGCGGGAAGCGGCGCCGCGCTGGTCGACTCCGACGCGGACGGGGCGACCGGTGCGGGCGGGGTATCAGGAGTCGACTCCCGCAGGTCAGACCCCAACCGATTTACGGTAACCGGGGTGGCCTGATCCTGATTTGCGACCGGAGTGGGTCGGTGGTGCAGAACCTTGGCGACCAGGTCGGAGCCGAAGAAAATCGACCCGACCGGCAGCGAGGTCGCCAGCAGCACCAGCACGCAGTTGGCGGGCCCGTAGTCGACCAGGTGCATCCGGCCGCCGGCGTGTGCGTGCAGCGCGGGCACCAGACCGTGAACGTAGTTCAGGACCAGCGAGGCGACCGTGTAACCGGCCAGCACCCGCAGCGCGAACTTCCGGTCAGGACCGGTCAGAACCAGCGTGGCCACCAGCGCGAGCGCCATCAGACCATCGACCACGAACGGGTACAGCAGTGCGGCGGTGTGATCCGCGCCGACCGTGCTGGCGATGTCCCGCAACGCGTTCCACGACACCCGGAACGCCATCGTGACCACAACCACCAGCGCCGCGATGAGAAGGGCCTTGGCCTTCCGGTTCATGCCGCACCCCCGATCACGATCGCGGCGGCGATCAGCAGCAGCACGCCAGCGGCGCAGGTGAGGTCGACCGCGCGCCGCAGGTGAACGAACTTGGCGACCGCGATCCGCGACAACGCGGCGATGTGCTCGGCCCTGTCGTCGCCGGACAGGTCGGCGGTCACCTGGTCGGGCGCGAGGGTGGCCCAGCGGGGGAAGCCGACCGGGCGGGCGCCGCCCAGGTTCGGGCGCACCGCCCACAGCAGCACGCCAGCGACAACGGCCAGCACCAGCACCGCGACACCGCCGATCAGCAGCGCAGCCAGCGGAAGGCGCCGGCCGGACGCCACGGTCCACACCCCGGCCAGCAGCGCGCCGACGAACGCCAGTAACAGCGACGCCTTCGTATCGGTGCGGGCGATCTCGGCTTTCACGTCCGCGCGAGCGGCATCCAGATTCGCATCCGTGCGGGCGGTGCCCGCGCCGGGCGTCGTGTCGGTGGTGGTCATGCCGCCAGCCCCTTCCTGCCCGACCGGCGGCGAACCACCGAGGCGGGACGGGGCGCCGGGGCGAGGTGCCGCAGCTCCGGCATCGTGCGGCCGATCGTCTCCACGGCGAGCGCGGTGGTCCGGTCGACCATGCCCGGGTCGTCGGCGAGGATGTCCCGCGCCGCCGCCTCACGCGCGGCCCGCTCCTGCTCGCTCTCGCCCTCGACACCAAGCCACAAGTCCAGCGGGGTGCCCAGCGCGAGTTCAATGAACTCGGTCGTACTCACGGCCCGATGGGGCCCAACGAAGTCGTACACGGGTCGTCTCCTGACGATGGATGGAGGAGGCCCGGAACGGCGGAATGTCCTTGGTCGGGAGCCGCCGAACCGGGCAACAGGTGGTGCGAGTGCCCCGGGCCGGATCTGATCCGGCGCCCTCACGGCGTGGATACCGGGGCTGACGTGCATGTCTCCTTCAGGACTGCGACTCCCGTACGAGGTAGAGCCGCCATGGCCTGTTTCAGGCAGAGACGTGACCTTTCGGTCTCGTGCCCTCCGGCTGACAAGGCGCCGGGAACCTCCCCCCGACCGGTGCGGGGCTCCTGCGTTGTAGCTATTGTCCGTACAATGGCTACAACCGAGATGCTGGCATGCCGAGGCGTGCGGCGTCAAGCGCATTGCTTGCATTGACTGGACAATGCCTACAACCTGCGGCTTTGATGGAGGCGTGACGGTGAACCGACTCGGGCGAAACCCGATGTACCAGCAGATTGCGGACGCGATCCGGGCGCAGATCGACACCGGACAACTCGCTCCGGAGGCCAAGCTGCCCACCGAGGCGGAGCTACGAGACGAGTACGGCGTCTCCCGGGAGACGGTGCGCAAGGCGCTTGGCCTGCTCGTCAACGAAGGGTTGGTCGTGTCCGCCCGCCCGCAGGGGCACTTCGTCCGCCAGCGTCAGCCGATGGTGTTCCGACCGCAGGCGGAGTTCCGAGAGCGGCCCTACACGCCAGAGATGGACGCCTTCGTGACCGAGTACAGCGCAGAAGGGCGCGAGCCTCGGCAGGAGATCGAGGTGGCGATCGTGGAGCCGCCGGCCGACGTGGCGAAACGACTCAGGCTTGAGCCGGGGAAGCTGGTCGCCGTACGGAAGCGCGTTCGGTACCTGGACGGTGAGCCGTTCAACACGAACGACAGCTATTTCCCGCTGGACATAGTGCGGGACTCGGAGATCATGCGCCCGGAGAACATCACCCGAGGCGCCAACGAAGTGCTCGCCGAACTCGGCTACCGCCAGGTGCGGGCCCTGGATGAGCTGTACGTCCGGATGCCTGTCCCGGACGAGGCGCACCGCCTAGACCTGGGGCCCGGCACGCCTGTGGGAATCCACCTGACGACGGGATTTACGACCGAGGGTCTGCCGGTGCGCGTAGCGATCACGACGCTGCCGGGAGACCGGCACGTTGTGTCGTACGAACGCCGCTGGGTGCCTTCCGGTGAGGAAGCATGACCGATCTGCATATCCGGCCCGCTCGTCTGGACGAACTCTCGACCGTGGAGGCCCTGCTCATTGAAGTGAGCGAGTGGCTAGCGTCTCGGGGCATCGATCAGTGGCAGTTCCCACCGCACCGCGACCGGATCATAAGCGCCCTTCAGCACGGCGACGTCTTCATCGCTGAGGTGGAGGGGCGCCCCGTCGCCACCTTGCAGGTGGACGAGCACGCTGACCCTGAGTTCTGGACAGCGAAGGACGACCCCGGAGACGCCCTCTACGTGCACCGCATGGCCGTGACCCGGGACCTCGCCGGCGCAGGCATCGGCAGCACCCTCCTGGACTGGTCGTCCCAGCGGGCAGCCGTAGCCGGTAAGCATTGGCTCCGACTGGACGCGTGGAAGAACAACTGTGCCTTGCACCGTTACTACGAGGGCCAGGGCTTCGCTCGGGTGCGGGTGATCGACCTGCCACATAGGGGCTCGGGAGCACTGTTTCAGCGCCATACGGGTCTGCGGCGTTGATCCCTTGCTAGAGATCGTTTCAGCGAGATGGCCGGAGGTGTATCTCTTGGACTAGCCCCGTGTCCCGATGATGCTCTGTTCGTTGAAAAATCGGACTGAAGTAGCGTCGATGGGGTACTAATTAGTAATTGGCGTTCTTGTAGATCCACGCAACGGGGAATCAGGGGAGAGCCATGCGGGCAGCTTTCAAGACAGAAGCAGACATGCTTAGACCTCTCGCATGCCTGAAAAGCTCTCTTGTGGGAGATGCTGAAGATATTGAGGTTTTTTACGAGGTGCAGTCGGCGGCTGGTATTCCTGATCTCGTGCTAGTTATTTTCGATCACGAACAACTGACGCTCCGGTCCAAGCGTGGACTTGCGCCGATTGACAGCCTTCATGCCATAGCGGTAATGCACGAGACGCAGTCTTCATTGATCCGAGGCGATGATTACATCACCGCTTCCGAGATCTCGAAGTGCACTGGCATTTCTGCTAGTTCTATTGCTGCAAGCGTCCTGCCCGGCTTGCAATCTGCTGGTCACGTGGAGAAGATTGGGCGGGGAAAATGGAAGGCCACGCATGAGTTCCGGAGCTTGGCCAAGTTCGTGTGCACGATTGAAGTAAAGATGCGGGACTGGCGGTCGGGGTATAACCAAGCCCTAAGGCATTCCGTCACCGCCGATGAAGCTTGGCTAGTGCTTGACGCTTGTCATGCAAAGGCTCCTTCGGATAACAGTAAGTGGTTTAAGAAGGCGGGGATTGGACTCGCCTTTCTTGATGGAGATTCAGGCTTGGATGCGCAGGTTAAAGCGAGAAGTCGTCGTAAAATGACGCCTTATCGAGAACTTCTGGTTGAGCGAGCTGCTGGCCTGTACCTCCAGGGCGATGTAAGCGGCCCGGTCAGGCCGGTTTTCGGAGTTCGACTAACCACCACTACAGGGCCTGACCCCAGGTTTCGAGATGCCGAGGGAAATTCGTATCGACCAGTGGCTGCCCGTTAGCGTATTGCCGCGCATCCCTCACAATGCGACGGACCGCTCCGTGGCGCCCTCCTCGGGCAGAATCTGACTGAACCCTAGCTGTCAGTTCCCCAATGGCGTGTAGCTGGTGGTACGCAGCCAACTCGTGGTTCCAGACCCGTCCAGGAACTAGCTGTGCACAGTAGGTGCAGGTGCAGGCTACATATTCTGGACCAGTCGCGATGCTTTCGTGGACCGCACGGTCTACCGTGTGCAGGATCTGCCTCTCGAAGTACCTTTCGACCTCTGTGGCGCCCGGGGCCCGCCGCCTGAAGGCGAACTCAGCGAACCCCTGCTCACCACTGCTGGTACCAGTGCCAAAGCCTGTAGCACCGAAAGCCAAGGATAGCCAGCCAGTCATCCCGGTTTGCGGAAGGATAAGTTTGCGCTCTTCGTCCTGGCAGAGGTTTGCGAGCTCCTTTATGCCATCAATGAGCGCAGCGTCTACGACTTGTGCGGACGCGGCACCAGGGGACGCCCACTGAATCCGCACGTAGATTACATCGAATTGATCCTGCTCGACGATTTGAGTGAGTAGCCGGTCACGGAGGGCATCGCTGACGAGCCACCGCGCCGGAATCGTCAGGTTCAGCGCGCAGCGTTCTCCCGTCAGGAGGTGAGACGCCGTCTCATCTCCCTGCGTACACGCTACGTCCAGGCTCTCTTCTGGCGTGTCGGGATCGAGCGCTCGTCCGGGGCTGAGCAGGAGGTTGGCGCCAGCGCCCCGTTGGCCGGCGATTACAGACTCGACCCAATTGTTACTCGCCGGATCCTCTGCCAGATACGGCGCGTTCTTGACTGCCCTGTCTTTGATGGGATCGGGTGGCAGCCGAAGGACCCCGCCGTCGAGCAAGAAACACATTGGGTCGACGATCTTAACTGAGGCTAGAGGGGTCAGATCGAAGAATGCTCGATGTGATGTCCGGGTAGCCCCCGTGAGCTTGGAGATGACGCCGGTGGAAAGCACTTCGCTGTGATTGACATGGAGCTGCACTAGCACGTGCGGGATGGACTTATATCGTTGTGCGCTTCTCTGGGCGAAGAAGATGGGGACTTCCCCCGATAGTGCGTCGTCACGATCCCTGGGTGTGCCTGCTTCGCGCATGGGAGTGCTTTGATTCACCTCGGGGACTTCGGTCACTACGCTGCCCGTGTCGGGCCCCCCCAGGATAAGAAACCCACTCCCGGAAGGGAAGCGGGCAAACTCGGGCACCGATTCGATCGGACGCTCGGAGCTGTCCGCGTCTTCAGGCTCGAATTCCTCTGATTCGTAAGAATCGGAATCTGTCAACGCTGAGACTCCTATTAAACTAGCGGGAGAGACGGCGGAGGTTACTGACTGCACTGCCGCGTTCGTATTCCCGGACGGAAGTGAGGCGATTTAGCACGTCGGCGGCAGCATTTGCCAAGCCTGAAGGTAGGCCGCTGGGGCCATTCGAGAGGACGTCGAGTGCTTCATCCAGGGTGTAACTGTCTCGCTCATGGTAGAAGGGATGTGTGCCGGAGATAGCCTGGCGCACGGTTACGCCAATCGCCCAAAGATCTGCCGCCTTTCTGGCGCGCCGACCTTGCAGTTGCTCCGGCGACATGTAGGGATAGGTACCCACGTGCCCTGGATAAATTGTGATCGTGCTGGAGTCCAGTTGTTTAGCAAGGCCGAGGTCGAGAATAATCGGCCGAGCCCAGTCGCCATCGCGGAGAGCGATATTGGCGGGTTTGATGTCCCGATGAATCGTCGATGTTTTGTGCAGCTCCGCGATGCCCTCTAGGAGGCCGGTGAGAAATTGCGGCACGAGTTCGAGCGGGAGCAAGTCGCTCTTTTTCAGCTTCGCCTCGACGTCTCCACCCTCAATGTATTCAAATCGAAGGCAAGGCCGCTGCTTCCCGAGCAGTGCAATGTTCAGACTTCCTCGAAAGTCTACGACAAAGGGTGAGGAAACTCGGGATAGCCCTTCGACTTCGCGCTGAAGCCGAGCAAGCGGGTAGTCGTCCTTCGAAATGATCTTGTAAGCCTCGTCGTCGACGCGCCAAGTTTCTCCGAAGGCGCCGGCCCCCAGGAACGTCACATCTCGACCAAGTGCAGCCGATACGTCTGTGGCTGCGAACTTTGGCTGAGGTGACGCGTCGGTCATGGAGGAAACCCCGATCCTTCCGAGTACATAGGCTTCCTGCCAAGATACAGACGGTTTGCTCGGTCGTGGCTCACTTGCGTAATCTTCTGGCCAGTGTACAGATTTCGATATTTTGTCGTATTTCTGAGACGGTTCTCGAACGCAAGTCTGATTAATGCCTACGGTGGGAGGCCGATAGTGCTTCCCGGGGTTTCGAGGGTGGGTCTCATAGTTCGACATCACCCTCCCGTGGCTCCTGTGGCGATAGGGATTGAGGACAATCCGGCTGAGAAGGCCCTGCCATGGGCCGGGAGTGCCCGTGCCGGGAGCAACAGGCGGCCCCGCTTGGCCCGACTGCGCTGATAGAAGTGACATCAACATCAACGAGCGCTGGCGTGCGTCTAGCCACACGTAGTGTGGGAGTGGATTCCTAGGAATGCCGGGGTTTGTCACCGGCAGGGCGAAGTCACCGCCTACGGATCAGATGCCGTCACTGAGGGGTTCCATGCCGCGTACTCAGTGGGGCACCCATGGGGCCAGCGACCTAATCGGGTATCTGTGCCCAGGTCAGGGACCGTCGCCCCCGCAGTCTGTAAATCCGTCGGCTATGCCTACCGTGGTTCGAATCCACGTGCCGCCACACTTAGGGAAAACCCTCTCTGACCAGCGAAAACGCTGGATCGGAGAGGGTTTTTTCGTGGCCCGATCGCATGTTCGAACGATGAGCGAAAACTAGCGCTTCGTGTCGCCCTGATCGGCGTGTGTCTCCCAGGGGGCGGCTGGAACCCGTCCCAAGCACATGGAACGGCATCGATCTTCTGGCCGGCCGGACCCGGCGACTGAGCGAGCACCTCACGGAGTCGCTCTACTGCGCCACCCCGGAGTTGGCCACAGCGAAATCCCAGCACTACCCAGGTCGTACGGCCGTCGAGCCAGCCGCGAGGTTCCGGCCTCCGACCCGAGCGCCGCCTCCCCGCACCTCGCCGTAGCCCTACTGCGGGCTGTGCGGAACCCCCGGCCATCGGAGGAAGCGCCGTACGTCTCGATGTGATGCCGGAGCAGAGCCACGAACTTCGGTGAGGTGGGCACTGGCCGTGAATGCCACGTGGGCCCGCGCCTTGAGGAGACGCAGGCTCGTGGGTCTACGACAGTGAAGGCGCCGCCTGGACGAACTTGAACGGGCAGTGGGGTTGGGGTTCGACGCCGACGATGTCGAAGCCGGCCACGCGGTAGCGCATGGCTATGCCGCCGGTGCGGCGGAAGGCGTCCAGGCCGAGTGGCCGGCGGGCGCCCGGCCGGATCGGGAGGGAGGGTTCGGTCGTGCTGGAGACCACTGGTTCCGGGAGCGGAGACGCGGGGTCGTCGGGATCTTTGGCGAGGGCGGCCGCCTTGACGCTGCCGGCGATGCAGGCGGAGGTTCACCGGGGTGGTTGTCGGTGCCGCCGACTAGGCTGATCAGCGAACTTCACACGCGGCGCGTGGCGACGGGCCGCGTGCGACAGCGCGACGGCTAGGGGGTTTTGGTGGCTGCGTGGTTGATGTACTTGGGGAGCGATCCCAAGCGTGTGGGAGCCGGATACGACGACGCCAGCGCCACTCACTACAGCTGGGACAGCCGGGTCCCAAACGCGTCACGGATAGCGGTCGGGGACGTGATCGTGCTGTGGGACGGCGACAACTCGCTAGGCATGTCGGTGATAGAGGACATCGAGACCGGCGAGGCGATGAAGGACGTCAGTTCCTGCCCGGTGTGCGGGAAGGCGGACATCGCGCTCCGCAAGACGATGTCGCCGAAGTACCGGTGCTGGACCAAGACGTGCAAGGCCGAGTTCGATGAACCTCGGGTGCGGACAGTCCGAGTGACCACCTACCGCAGCCACCACGAGGCCGGCTGGGTCGAACTGCCCGGCACGATCCCCGGCAAGGTACTGCGGGAGTTGTGCGAGCAGCAGAAGTCCCAGAACGCCCTGCGTAAACTGCTCTGGCAGGATTTCCGGGCGAGTTTCAGGGCCCGCCAGAGCGCGAGCCCACTGACCATCATCGACCAGACCCGGCGCACCATCGCCGGCGGTCACAGCGAGGCCATCGTCCGGGTACGCAGGGGGCAGCCCGCCTTCCGGGCAGCACTGCTCAAGACGTTCGGTGAGGTATGCGCCTTCACCGGGCCTTGCCCGGCGTACGTGTTGGAAGCCGCGCACCTGTACAGCTACGCCGCCAACGGGGAGCACTACGCCAACGGCGGACTGCTGCTGCGCCGCGACACCCACCGCCTGTTCGACCTGGGGGAGATCGCGATCAACCCCCAGACGCTGACGCTGGACATCACGGAGCGCACCCGTGCATACCCGGACTATGCCCGACTTCACGGGCGGCCGTTGTCAGTCGCGGTCAGGGCCGGCCACCAGACGTGGATCGCCCGGCACTGGGATATGCACCGCACCAGGCCGGCCCCCCAGACCACAGCCGGCTAGTTCGTATACATCATCGAGCGCCACGACTACGAGGCCAGTAGCGGTTCGTCGCGTCCCTGGAAGACGTGCTGGTGCCCACCGGGCCGGGAGCTGATCCTCCACGGCACCGGCGGCATGTCACGCCTCGAGAGCAGCGGCACCTGGCCTGCGTGACCTCGGCTACGCGACCGGCAGCCGGGGTTCATCTCACGGTTGGTACGCGTCTTCATCGATATGAGAACGGCCCCCCGGCCTGCTGAAGAGCAGGGCGGGGGGCCGTTTTGGTGTGTGTGCGGGGGAGGGGGAGAGGCTAGGGGAGGGCGGCGGTGCGGAGGGCTTCGGGGATGGTGTCGGTGCCGGAGACGAGTTCGAGGGTGAGGCCGGCGGTCGAGGGGGTCAGCAGGAGACCGGCCAGGACGGCGGCGACGTCGTCGCGGGGGATGGAGCCGCGGCCGGTGGAGGGGGCGAGACGGACGCGGCCGGTGCCGGGGTCGTTGGTGAGGGCGCCGGGGCGCACGATCGTCCAGTCCAGGGCCGTACGCGCGCGGATGTCGTCGTCGGCCGCGCCCTTGGCGCGCAGGTACTCGGTGAAGACCGGGTCGCCGCCGCTCGCCCGGGCGTCGGCGCCCATCGAGGAGACCACCAGATAGCGCCGTACGCCCGCCTGTTCGGCCGCGTCGGCGAAGAGCACGGCCGCCGCGTGGTCGACGGTGTGCTTGCGGGCGGCACCACTGCCCGCACCCGCGCCCGCCGCGAAGACGGCCGCCTCGGCGCCCTCCAGGACGGCGGCCACCTCCGCGACCGTCGCCGATTCGAGGTCCAGGACGACCGGCTCGGCGCCCGCCGCCCGCAAGTCGTCGGCCTGGGCCGGGTTACGGATCAGCCCGACCACACTGTCACCGCGCTCGGCGAGCAACCGCTCAAGCCGCAACGCGATCTGTCCATGTCCACCAGCGATCACCATGCGCATGGACGTGACGCTACGCCTCGCGGTGCGACTGACGCGGGAGGTCGAGCGCGGCCTCGCTCGCCGAGTCGCAGTATTCGCGCACCGCGCTCGTCCGCGAGACCACCCGGCCCCGGTGGATGACGATCCGGCTGTACGCCAGGGAGAGCACCGCCTCGACACCCTCCCCGCGCACCGCCAGCAGTTCGGCGGGGAAACCGGCCTCGACCCGTACCTCCGGCAGCCCGAGCACGGCCCGCGCCCGGCCGCTGACCGCCGCGTACGCCTGCGCCGCGCCGCACTCGCCGTAGGAGGCGAGCAGGAAGGCGGCTTCCAGGGGATCGCCGCGGCCGACCGGATTGGCCAGGTCGCCCAGCGCGCCGCTGCCCGCCGTGACCCGGACGCCCGCCGCGCGCAGCCGGCGGACCGGGGTGTGCGGGCCGCCGCCGCGGCGCACGGAGTCCAGCGCGCCGCAGCCCCCCTGGGGGAGCGCGGTGACCGAGATCCCGGCGGCGGCCAGCCGCTGCGCGGCGGAGTCGATCGCCTCGGGCGGCAGCGCGCCGAGACCGTGGCACGGGCCGAGGGTGACACCCGGCCGCAGACCGCCCGCCATCGCGGCGAGCCGGGCCAGCCGCGCCGGGTCGTCGGCGGCGGTGTGCAGGTCGACCGGGAGCCCGAACTCGGCGGCGAGCGAGAAGACGGCCTCTGCGTACCCGCTCGGGTCCGGGTCCAGATCGGGGCAGCCGCCGACCACCCCGGCGCCCATCTTCAGCGCGTCGCGCAGCATCGCGAGCCCGTCCGCGCCCGCCGCGCCGGTCAGCAGCCGCGGTACGGCGACGGTGTGCAGGTCGACGAGGCCGCGCAGCGCCCGCCGCGCCTGGAGCACGGCTTCGAGCGCCTGCACCCCCTGGACGTCGCCGATCCGCACATGGCTGCGCAAAGCGGTGGCGCCGTGGCCGAGTTGGAGCAGCGCGGCCTCGGTGGCGCGCCGCTGTACATCGGCGGGGTCGTCGGACGGCGGCCCCGCGGCGCCCGCGGTCAGCGCCAGGTCGAGGTGCGCGTGCGGCTCGGCGGGCGCGGGCAGCAGCAGGTATCCGCGCAGGTCGATACGGGTGCCGTCGGCCGGACGGCGCGACGCGTCGACGGTACGGCTCGCGGCGGGCGCGAGGCTGCCGGCGGTACCCACGGCCTCGATCCGGGGGCCGCTGAGCCGTACGTCCACGGTCCGGCCGTCGGTCAGCCGGGCGCCGCACAGCAGCAGGGTGGCGGTTTCTGCGGCGGTGCGGGCACTGTCGCGAGGGCTGTCGGTCATCGCGCTCCTCCGGTGCGTGCAGGGCGGGCGGCGGGAGGCAAGATCACGCAAAGCCGAGCTTAGGGGGCAGCACGGCACACACCTGACAGGAGGGCATTAGTCGTACCGGTGGGGGTCGTGAGAGGGGGCACACGGTACGGCCGGCGCCGCGCGGGGGAGCGGACGCGCTCGCGTTCCGGGGCGCCCGGAACTCGTACGCGCCGGGGTGCGGTTCCGGGTGCGGGCGGCCGCGGTTCCGCGCGGAGAGTGAGGGCGGGTACGGCTCCTGACAGGCGCGGCTCGGGCGGTCGCGGCGGCGCGAGCGGACCCTCGTCGCGGTGGCGCGAACGGGCCCTCGTGTCCGGCGGTCGTGGTGGTGCGAACGGGCCCTCGTGTCCGGCGGTCGTGGTGGTGCGAACAGGCCCTGGTACGGGGCCCGTCGGCCGCCCGGCGCGCGGCGGCCGGGAGGTGATCAAGTCCTGATCAGGGGGTGGGCGTGACGCCCCGCGACGCCCGATGTGCCCTGCCCGATACGGATTTCACGTATCGCGGCGGACCGTGTAATGTCTTCCTCGCTCGCCCCAATAGCTCAGTCGGTAGAGCGTCTCCATGGTAAGGAGAAGGTCTACGGTT
This sequence comes from Streptomyces sp. NPDC008139, assembly GCF_042957025.1. NCBI lineage: Bacteria > Bacillati > Actinomycetota > Actinomycetes > Kitasatosporales > Streptomycetaceae > Streptomyces > Streptomyces sp. NPDC008139. The sequence continues at coordinate 246,813 of NZ_JBIBHM010000008.1, read as the reverse complement.
CGATTCCGTATTGGGGCTCTGATGGATCGGTTCCCCGCCGCCAGGCGGGGACCAGTTCGTCAAAGCGGCGTAGCTCAGTCGGTAGAGCAAGCGGCTCATAATCGCTGTGTCACCGGTTCAAGTCCGGTCGCCGCTACTCACCGTAGCCGATTGTGGGATCGGTCCCTCAGTCGGCTACTATTCTCATGTTCAAATCACCCCCGTTCGTCAAGGAGCACTCACGTGGCCGCCACAGACGTCCGCCCGAAGATCACGCTGGCCTGCGTGGAGTGCAAGGAGCGGAACTACATCACCAAGAAGAACCGGCGCAACGACCCGGACCGTCTTGAGATGAAGAAGCACTGCCCGCGCTGCAACGCGCACACCGCGCACCGCGAAACGCGCTGACTCCAGGCCGTAGCAGTACCGCGAGGCCGTCCCCGTCACCGGGGGCGGCCTCGACGTATTGCCCGGTGGGGGCCGTACGGATCAGCTGAACCGTTACGCCACTCCCCGCGACCCCCCGCGCCCGTACGACTTCCGTACGTATGTCGTACGCTGCCCCCGATCCCGCCCGCTTCCCGCACCGGAGGTGCCGATGGCTCTGGACCAGTCCTTCGTGGGGCGGAGCTATCCGCCCACCGCCGCCTATGAGGTGGGCCGCGAGAAGATCCGCGAATTCGCCGAGGCGGTCGGGGACACCAATCCGGCGTACGTGGACGCGGACGCTGCCAAGGCGCTCGGGCACCGCGATGTGATCGCCCCGCCGACCTTCGCCTTCTCGATCACCTTCAAGGCCGCGGGCCAGGTCGTCCAGGACCCGGAGCTGGGCCTCGACTACAGCCGGGTCGTGCACGGCGACCAGAAGTTCGCGTACACGCGCCCGGTCATGGCCGGTGACCGGCTCTCGGTGACCTCCACCATCGAGGCGATCAAGTCCCTGGCGGGCAACGACATCATCGACATCCGCGGCGAGGTCCACGACGAGTCCGGTGAGCACGTGGTGACCGCCTGGACGAAGCTGGTCGCCCGCGCGGCGGAGGACGACCCGCGCAGCGGCGACGGGAACGGCTCGGGGAACGCTTCGGCGAACTCTTCGGCGAACGCGGAGGGCGCGGCATGACGGCGACGATCGGTTACGCGGACGTCGAGGTCGGCACCGAACTGCCCGCGCGGACCTTCCCTGTGAGCCGCGCCACGCTCGTGCAGTACGCGGGCGCCTCCGGTGACTTCAACCCGATCCACTGGAACGAGAAGTTCGCCCGCGAGGTCGGCCTGCCCGACGTCATCGCGCACGGCATGTTCACCATGGCCTCGGCGATCCGGGTCGTCACGGACTGGGCCGGCGACCCCGGGGCGGTCGTCGAGTACGGCGTACGGTTCACCAAGCCCGTCGTCGTGCCCAATGACGAGCAGGGCGCGCTCATCGAGGTGACCGCGAAGGTCGCCGCCAAGCTGGACGACCAGCGGGTGCGGGTCGACCTCACCGCGACGTCCGCGGGCCAGAAGGTGCTGGGCATGTCCCGCGCCGTGGTTCAGCTCGCCTGAGACGTAGAAGTGCAGGTAAGGGGTGCCCACCCAGGTGGGTGCCCCTTACGTTTGCCCGTGTCTCCCCGTATCGCGGTTGACGGGTTAGTTATGGACCACTAACTTACTCGTATGGTCAGGATGAGCGCAGAGGAGAGGCGCGAGAGCGTCATCCGCGCGGCGATGAGCGAATTCGCCCGCGGCGGCTACAACGGCACGTCCACCGAGACGATCGCCCGCCGGGTGGGCGTCTCGCAGCCGTATCTCTTCCGCCTCTTCCCGAACAAGGAGGCCATGTTCCTGGCGGCGGCCACCTACTGCCTGGAATCGACGCGCCAGGTCTTCGCCGATGTGGCCGAGCACGAGACGGACTACGAGGGCAAGCTCAAGGCGATGGGGAACGCGTATCGGACGCTGATCTCCGACGACCCCGAGCGGCTGCTGATGCAGATGCAGATGTATGTCGCGGTCGCCGCCGCCGAGGCGTCCGGGGACCACGAATTCGGCCGTTCCATCCGTGAGGGGTGGGAGGTGCTGTGGGAGACCCTGCATCTGGAGCTGGGCGCGGATGTCGAGCAGACCACACAGTTCCTCGCCTATGGAATGTTGATCAACACCCTGGTGTCGCTGGGCTTCCCGGCCGACCACCGCATCTGGGAAGGGCTGTACGAGACGGCCCATCCCGAGTGAGGCGCCGCGCCTTTCGGGGCGCGGAGTCGTCGGTTTTTTCTGTCCGCTGAAGTTAGTCATCCATAACTAACTGTACGGCTCGAAGCCGTCGCAGTACGCACTCCACAGGGGGAGTCATGACCCAGCAAGCAGCAGAAGGCCGCAGGCCGCGCACCGCCGCCTGGGCTCTGATCATCACCAGCGTCGCCGGATTCATGGCGGCCCTCGACAATCTCGTGGTCACCACCGCGCTGCCGTCCATCCGGAAGGACCTCGGCGGGGCGCTGTCCGACCTCGAATGGACGGTCAACGCCTACACGCTCACCTTCGCCGTCCTGCTGATGTTCGGCGCGGCGCTCGGCGACCGCTTCGGCCGCCGCAAGCTCTTCCTCACCGGCCTCACGATCTTCACCGGCGCCTCCGCCGCGGCGGCGCTCGCGCCCACCATCTCCATGCTCATCGCCTTCCGCGCGCTCCAGGGTGTCGGCGCCGCGATCATGATGCCGCTCACGCTGACGCTGCTCACCGCGGCGGTGCCGGCCGAGCGGCGAGGCGCCGCGTTCGGCATCTGGGGCGCCGTCAACGGCCTCGCCGTCGCCAGCGGGCCGCTCATCGGCGGCAGCCTGACCGAACACATCTCCTGGCAGTGGATCTTCTGGCTGAACGTTCCGCTCGGCATCGCCCTCATCCCGCTGGCCCGGCTGCGCCTCAACGAGTCCACCGCGCCCGGCGCCCGGCTCGACCCGCGCGGCACCGCGCTCATCAGCCTCGGGCTGTTCGGCATCGTCTACGCGCTGGTCAACGCCACGACCAAGGGGTGGACCAGCGGGCCGGTGCTCGGCGGGCTCATCGGCGGCGCGGCGCTCGTCGCGGCCTTCATCCGGCACGGGGCGACCTCGCCGAACGCCATGCTGCCGATGCGGCTGTTCCGCAGCCGCGGGTTCTCGGCCATCAACGCGGCCAGCATGCTGATGTTCACCGGGATGTTCGGGTCGATCTTCCTGCTCAGCCAGTTCCTGCAGAACGTCGTCGGCTATTCGCCGACCGAGGCCGGGCTGCGCATGCTGCCGTGGACCGGTATGCCGATGATCGTCGCGCCGATCGCCGGGATTCTCTCCGACCGGATCGGGGGGCGGCCGGTGGTCGCGGCCGGGCTCGCCCTTCAGGCGATCGGGCTCGGGTGGTTCGCGACGATCATCTCGCCGGACGTCTCCTATCTGGCGCAGCTTCCCGCGCTGATCATCAGTGGGGCCGGGATGGCGCTGTTCGTGGCGCCGGCCACGGCGTTGGTGATGGGGAGTGTGCGGGGGGCGGAGCAGGGGATCGCCTCGGGGGCCAACAACGCGCTGCGTGAGGTGGGGGGAGCGCTGGGGATCGCGGTGCTGGGCTCGATCTTTTCCGCGCAGGGCGGGTACGGGTCGGCTGACGCCTTTGTCGACGGGTTGACGCCTGCGCTGTGGGTTGGCGCCGGCGTGCTCGGTGTCGCCACGGTCGCGGCCCTCCTCCTTCCCCGCCGCCCCTCTCCCACCTCCCTCGACTCCACCCCGTCCTCCTCCCCCCGCGACCTCCAGCCCGCCGCCTAGCCTTTTCCTGGCCTTCCTGGCCTTCCTGGCCCTCTTGACCCTCTTGGCCCTCTTGACCCCCGTGCCCGGCTTGGGTGCGGGGGTCAGCCCTTTCTTCCACCGCCCTGTCTCTGGTGTCGGTCCCGGGCCGGGGCACCTCCTCGAGCTGCGTGCTGCCTGCTCCTTGCCCATTCGTCCACGCCCTGTCGGCACGCAAATCTGCGGGGGCACCCCGGCCCGTCCCCTCCGGTACGTCGCCGCCTGGCGGTTCGCCGTCGGGTGGGCGGAGGTGGGTGGGTGGGTTCCGGGCCCTCCGGTACGGCTGCGGGTGACGGTTCGCCCGTGGGGCGGGCTGAGGTGGGTGGGTGGGTTCCGGGCCCTCCGGTACGGCTGCGGGTGGCGGTTCGCGGGGGTGGGGTCCGGGCATTTCGGTACGGGTGCGGGTGGCGGTTCGGGGTGGGGGGGTTCCCGCCCGTCCGGTACGGGTGAGGGTGGCGGGTCGTCGTGGGTGGGTGCGTGGGGCCTTTGGTTGGTTGGCGGGAGGCTCGGGTCCTTCACTCATGGTGAGGGCGGTCCTTTCGGATTGGCCGGGGGGGAGTTGCGCGGGGCGGTACGCCGCGAAGGCTCCCTCCTCGGTCACCACAGCGGACAGGCGGGCGCCGACGGGCGGGGAGGGGACGGTGCGGGGTGCCCCCGCAGGGGGACGAACGGGCAAGGGCAGAAGCAGGCGCAGGTGGCCGCAGGTTCGTCGCCCGAGGAGGTGCCCCGGACCGGGACCGACCGGGCACAAGCGGCACCCGCAGACGGAAAAGCACCCGCACGGGTGGGCGGGTGGGCAGAGACGGCCCGCCCACGCAAGCGGGCCGGGAAAAGAAGGGAGAGGGCGGGCCCCCTAGGGTGAGGGGGTGGACGTAATGGAGAAGGCGCCGCTGGCCCCGTTGACAACCTTCCGCGTAGGCGGCCCCGCGCACCGCCTGATCACGGCGGCCTCGGACGCCGAAGTGATCGCCGCCGTCGCCGCGGCAGACACCACCGGCGACCCCCTGCTGATCGTCGGCGGCGGCAGCAACCTCGTCGTCGGCGACCGCGGCTTCGAGGGAACGGCGCTACGGATCGCCACCCGCGGCGTGACCCTCGACGGCACCTCGCTGGAGGTCGCCGCGGGCGAGACCTGGAGCGACGTCGTGGCGAGGACCGTCGCCGCCGGCCTGGCCGGAATCGAGTGCCTGGCGGGCATCCCCGGCTCGGCGGGGGCGACGCCGATCCAGAACGTCGGCGCCTACGGCCAAGAGGTGTCGACGACGATCACCGAGGTCGTCGCGTACGACCGCCGGACCCGCGAAACGGTGACGCTGGCGAACGACGCGTGCGCCTTCTCGTACCGCCACAGCCGCTTCAAGGCGGAGCCGCACCGCTACGTCGTGCTGCGCGTCCGTTTCGGACTGGAGGACGCGGGCGGGCTCTCCGCCCCGGTGAAGTACGCGGAGACGGCCCGCGCCCTGGGCGTGGAACCCGGCGACCGGGTGCCCTTGGAGAAGGCGCGGGAGACGGTGCTGGCGCTGCGCGCGGGCAAGGGCATGGTGCTGGACGAGGCCGACCACGACACCTGGTCGGCGGGCTCCTTCTTCACCAACCCGATCCTGACCGCCCCGGAGCACGCCGCGTTCCTGGAGCGGGCGAAGGAGCGGCTCGGCCAGGACACGGCGCCGCCGTCGTACCCGGCGGGCGAGGCCGGTCAGGGCCTCACGAAGCTCTCGGCGGCCTGGCTGATCGACAAGGCGGGGTTCACCAAGGGGTACGGCAGCGGCCCGGCGCGGATCTCCACCAAGCACACGCTGGCGCTGACCAACCGCGGCGGCGCGACCGCCGAGGACCTGCTGGCGCTGGCCCGCGAGGTACGCGACGGCGTCCACGCGGCGTTCGGCGTGACGCTGGTCAACGAGCCGGTCCTGGTGGGCGTCAGTCTGTAGATCAGATGACCTTCCCGGCGGAGCCCGGCGTCAGCCTGTAGATCCGACGGCCCTCTCGGCGGAGCCCGGCGTCAGTCTGTAGATCAGATGACCTTCCCGGCGGAGCCCGGCGTCAGCCTGTAGATCCGACGGCCCTCTCGGCGGAGCCCGGCGTCAGTCTGTAG
>NZ_JBIBHM010000008.1:131130-240847 GCF_042957025.1 Streptomyces sp. NPDC008139 | reverse complement strand
TGTAGATCCGACGGCTCTCTCGGCGGAGCCCGGCGTCAGTCTGTAGATCCGACGGCTCTCTCGGCGGAGCCCGGCGTCAGTCTGTAGATCAGATGACCTTCCCGGCAGAGCCCGGCGTCAGCCTGTAGCGCCCGCGACCCTCTCGGCGGAGCCGTCAGCCCTCTCGGGAGAGCCCACCGCACCCTCACGAGAGCTCTTGGCCCCCTCGGGCGTCGCCTCCCACTCCGCGATCCCCGCCAGCAGCCGTCGGCGTACGTCCTCCGGCGCGCGGGAGCCCCGTACGGACTGCCGGGCCAGCTCGGCCAGTTCGGCGTCGGTGAAGTCGTGCGAGGCGCGGGCGATCTCGTACTGGGCGGCGAGCCGGGAGCCGAAGAGCAGCGGGTCGTCGGCGCCGAGCGCCATCGGCACGCCCGCCTCGTACAGGGTGCGCAGCGGTACGTCCTCGGCCTTCTCGTACACGCCGAGCGCGACGTTGGAGGCCGGGCAGACCTCGCAGGTGATGCCCTTCTCGGCGAGGCGGCGCAGCAGCCGCGGGTCCTCGGCGGCGCGGACCCCGTGCCCGATACGGCCCGCGTACAGGTCGTCGACGCAGTCGCGGACGCTGGAGGGCCCCGCCAGCTCCCCGCCGTGCGGGGCCGCGAGCAGGCCGCCGTCCCGGGCGATGGCGAAGGCGCGGTCGAAGTCCCGTGCCAGACCGCGCCGTTCGTCGTTGGAGAGCCCGAAGCCGACCACGCCGCGGTCGGCGTACCGGACGGCGAGCCGGGCCAGCGTACGGGCGTCCAGCGGGTGCTTCATGCGGTTGGCGGCGACGACCACGGCCATGCCGACCCCGGTGTCCCGCGAGGCGGTGTGCACGGCGTCCAGGACGATCTCCATCGTGGGGATCAGCCCGCCGAGCCGCGGCGCGTACGAGGTCGGGTCGACCTGGATCTCCAGCCAGCCGGAGCCGTCCGCCGCGTCCTCCTCGGCGGCCTCGCGGACCAGCCGCTGGATGTCCTCCGGAGTGCGCAGGCAGGAGCGGGCGATGTCGTACAGCCGCTGGAAGCGGAACCAGCCGCGCTCGTCGGTGGCCCGGAGTTTGGGGGGTTCGCCCGAGGTCAGCGCCTCGGGGAGGTGCACGCCGTGCCGGTCGGCCAGTTCCAGGAGCGTGCCGGGGCGCATGGAGCCGGTGAAGTGCAGATGCAGATGTGCCTTGGGGAGCTGACGGACCTCGCGTGCCATTCCAAGATCCTGCTATACGACAGCCCCCGTCCGGTACCACTTTCTCCGAACGGGGGCTTGCCCGAATGCAAAAACGGATCGCCGTAGCGCCCGAAGGGGCTCAGTCCTTCGCCTCGCCCAGCAGCTTCTGGAGCCGCGAGACGCCCTCTTCCAGGTCCTCGTCGCCGAGCGCGTACGAAAGCCGCAGGTAGCCGGGGGTGCCGAAGGCCTCACCAGGCACGACCGCGACCTCGGCCTCGTCCAGGATCAGCGCGGCCAGCTCGACGGAGTCGGCCGGGCGCTTGCCGCGGATCTCCTTGCCGAGCAGCGCCTTCACCGACGGGTAGACGTAGAACGCGCCCTCGGGCGTCGGGCAGACGACGCCGTCGATCTCGTTGAGCATCCGCACGATGGTGCGGCGGCGGCGGTCGAAGGCGGTCCGCATCTCGGCGACCGCGTCCAGGTTGCCCGAGACGGCGGCCAGCGCGGCGACCTGCGCGACGTTGGAGACGTTCGAGGTGGCGTGCGACTGGAGGTTCGTCGCGGCCTTGACCACGTCCTTCGGGCCGATGATCCACCCGACCCGCCAGCCGGTCATGGCGTACGTCTTCGCCACGCCGTTGACCACGATGCACTTGTCGCGCAGCTCGGGCACGGCCGTCGGCAGCGAGGTGAACGTCGCGTCGCCGTACACCAGGTGCTCGTAGATCTCGTCGGTCAGCACCCACAGGCCGTGCTCGACGGCCCAGCGGCCGATCGCCTCGGTGTCGGCGGCGCTGTACACGGCGCCGGTGGGGTTGGAGGGCGAGACGAACAGCACGACCTTGGTGCGCTCGGTGCGGGCCGCTTCGAGCTGCTCGACCGAGACCCGGTAACCGGTGGTCTCGTCCGCGACGACCTCGACCGGCACGCCGCCCGCGAGCCGGATCGACTCGGGGTAGGTGGTCCAGTACGGGGCGGGCACGATGACCTCGTCACCCGGGTCGAGGATCGCGGCGAACGCCTCGTAGATGGCCTGCTTGCCGCCGTTGGTGACCAGCACCTGCGACGGCTCGACCTCGTAGCCGGAGTCGCGGAGCGTCTTGGCGGCGATGGCCGTCTTCAGCTCGGGCAGACCGCCGGCCGGGGTGTAGCGGTGGTACTTCGGGTTGCGGCACGCCTCCACCGCGGCTTCGACGATGTAGCCGGGTGTCGGGAAATCGGGCTCTCCCGCGCCGAATCCGATGACCGGGCGCCCGGCGGCCTTGAGGGCCTTGGCCTTGGCGTCGACGGCCAGCGTCGCGGACTCGGAGATCGACCCGACGCGGGCCGACACCCGACGGTCGGTGGGAGACTGTACGGGGGGAGTAGCTGCGCTCATGACTGCATGGTCCCAGACGCGGGGGAGGCCCGGCACCCAGGTTTGCGGACCTGTCCGGACTGTGAACACACCCGGTGCGCGCCGGGGGCGCGCGGCCCCGTCGGCACCTGACCAGCGCCTCGCCGGCACCCCACCGGAACCTCCTCGGCACCCCACCGGCACCTCCTCGGCACCTCGACAAAACGTCAACGGAACGCGGCCGGAACCTGATCGGACGCAAGGCGTTCGACGGAGGGCCGCGAAACACGTACACTCATCCGTCGATGGCCTTCCCACCGGCACCGCGGTTTCGCAATGCTGCGGTACGTTGGGGGAGTCGCAAAGGGTCGTAGCTCAATTGGTAGAGCACTGGTCTCCAAAACCAGCGGTTGTGGGTTCGAGTCCCTCCGACCCTGCTCCACACGTCACCCGACGGACGTGGGCAGGTAAAGCACTCGCCGTACCGCGCGACGGGCGCGACACGGCCACGACCCGGAGTCAGGTGAGGACGTAGTGACTGAGATCACGGACTCCATCGAGGCCCCTGAGCCTGACACGTCCGAGGACGACGAGACTCGGAAGCCCCGCCGCGGCGGCAAGCGCGGCAAGAAGGGCCCCCTCGGTCGGCTGGCGCTCTTCTACCGCCAGATCGTCGCGGAACTCCGCAAGGTCGTCTGGCCGAGCCGCAACGACCTGATCACCTACACCACAGTGGTGATTGTCTTCGTTGTCGTCGTCATCGGTCTCGTCAGCGTGGTTGACTGGGGATTCTCGAAGCTCGTCTCGTACGTCTTCGGCTGATCCCGCGGTGGGCGCCGGTCCACGGGCGCCTGTCCGCATGTTCCACCCCTTGAAGTCAGGAAGAAGCAGTCACCGTGTCTGACCCGAACGTGTACGACGCCGACGAAACCGTTGAGGGCGACGACACCGCGCTCGACATCGTCGAGGCCGCCGACGGCGAGATCGACCAGGCCGAGGCTGCCGACCTGAACGCCGGCGAAGCCGCCGAGCAGGCCGCCGTCCACGAGGACGAGGACGAGGAAGCCGCCGAGGCCGCCACGGACGGCGCGGACGACGACGAGGCGGACGACGAGTCCGACGAGGACGTGGCGGTCGCCGACGAGGACGAAGCGGCTGAGGACGAAGCGGCTGAGGACGACGGCGAGGCCGCCGTGTCCGAGCCGGTCGTGGACGCGGTCGCCGCCTTCCGCGAGGAGCTTCGCACCCTGCCCGGCGAGTGGTACGTGATCCACACCTACGCCGGTTACGAGAACCGCGTGAAGTCCAACCTGGAGCAGCGCGCCGTCTCGCTCAACGTCGAGGACTACATCTACCAGGCCGAAGTGCCCCAGGAAGAAGTCGTCCAGATCAAGAACGGCGACCGCAAGACCATTCGGCAGAACAAGCTCCCCGGCTACGTGCTGGTGCGCATGGACCTGACGAACGAGTCGTGGGGCGTCGTCCGCAACACCCCCGGTGTCACCGGCTTCGTCGGCAACGCGTACGACCCGTACCCGCTGACCCTCGACGAGATCGTGAAGATGCTCGCCCCGGAGGTGGAGGCCGCGGCCGAGGCCGCCGCCATCGCCGAGGGCACCGCCCAGCCGCGCAAGGTCGAGGTCCAGGTGCTGGACTTCGAGGTCGGCGACTCGGTCACCGTCACCGACGGCCCCTTCGCGACTCTCCAGGCGACGATCAACGAGATCAACGCCGACTCGAAGAAGGTCAAGGGCCTGGTCGAGATCTTCGGCCGCGAGACCCCGGTCGAGCTGAGCTTCGACCAGATCCAGAAGAACTGAGACTTTTCCAGCAGCCCCCGTCCGACGGTTCTCCGTCGGCCGGGGGCTGCTGTGTCCCCCGGCCACCGGCCGGTTTCAGGATGCGGGCCAATACCCGCTAAAGTGGTGCGGTATGCCTGTACGCAGGCACGAACACTCTCAACAGGACCCGGAGAGAGCAATGCCTCCCAAGAAGAAGAAGATCACGGGGCTGATCAAGCTCCAGATCAACGCCGGCGCGGCCAACCCGGCGCCGCCGGTCGGCCCCGCGCTGGGCCAGCACGGCGTGAACATCATGGAGTTCTGCAAGGCCTACAACGCGGCGACCGAGTCGCAGCGCGGCATGGTGATCCCGGTGGAGATCACGGTCTACGACGACCGTTCCTTCACCTTCATCACCAAGACGCCGCCGGCGGCCAAGCTGATCCTCAAGGCCGCGGGTGTCGAGAAGGGCTCCGGCGAGCCGCACGTCAAGAAGGTCGCCAAGCTCACCCGCGACCAGGTTCGGGACATCGCCACGACGAAGCTCCCCGACCTGAACGCGAACGACCTGGACGCCGCCGAGAAGATCATCGCCGGCACCGCCCGCTCCATGGGCATCACGGTCGAGGGCTGACGCCCGAGCGACAGCGGCTGGGGCTGACGCCCCGCCGGTTCACCTGTGGCAGGGCCTGCTCGGCCCGTACCACGACTCCCCTTCACCAACAGGAGCAGTAAGTGAGCAAGCGCAGCAAGTCCCTTCGCGCTGCCGACGGCAAGATCGACGCGGAGCGCCTGTACGCCCCGCTCGAGGCCGTCCGGATCGCCAAGGACACCGCGACCACCAAGTTCGACTCGACCGTCGAGGTCGCCTTCCGCCTGGGTGTCGACCCGCGCAAGGCCGACCAGATGGTCCGTGGCACCGTGAACCTTCCGCACGGCACCGGCAAGACCGCCCGGGTCCTGGTCTTCGCGACCGGTGACCGTGCTGCGGCCGCGGAAGCCGCGGGAGCCGACATCGTCGGCTCCGACGAACTGATCGACGAGGTGTCGAAGGGCCGTCTGGACTTCGACGCCGTCGTCGCCACCCCGGACCTCATGGGCAAGGTCGGCCGTCTGGGCCGCGTGCTCGGTCCCCGTGGCCTGATGCCGAACCCGAAGACCGGTACGGTCACCCCGGACGTGGCGAAGGCTGTCACGGACATCAAGGGCGGCAAGATCGAGTTCCGCGTCGACAAGCACTCGAACCTGCACTTCATCATCGGCAAGGTCTCCTTCGACGAGACCAAACTGGTGGAGAACTACGCGGCGGCCCTGGACGAGATCCTGCGTCTCAAGCCGTCCGCCGCCAAGGGTCGTTACATCAAGAAGGCCGCCGTGAGCACCACCATGGGCCCCGGCATCCAGGTCGACCCCAACCGCACCCGCAACCTCCTCGTCGAGGAGGACCCGGCGTCCGTCTGATGACGACGCGGGGCCACGCGTAAGGCGTGAAGCACCATCCGAAGTCCGGCCTCCGTGCACACCGCACGGGGGCCGGATTTGGTGTTGTAAGGACCCGTCCCGTACGCTTCCCGAGAAGCCAAAGACCGCTGGTCGTTGCCGTGCCCCGAAAAGGGCGTGGCGGCCGAAGGATCCGCTAGCTGCGGATGGCCCGCGTAGGTGATCGTGGATGAACTCCGGAAGAGATTTCCGCAGAGCGGAAGTCGATTCCGTCGAGTCACGCCCCGTGCGCCTGCGCCGGGGCGTTCGTTTTTGCCAAGTCCCCTCCTTCAATTCCGTGCGGTCCGCAATCACCCGGAAGGAGGCCGAGACTCATGGCGAGGCCCGATAAGGCTGCCGCGGTTGCCGAGTTGACGGATCAGTTCCGCTCCTCGAACGCCGCTGTGCTGACCGAGTACCGCGGTCTCACCGTGGCGCAGCTCAAGACGCTGCGCCGTTCGCTCGGTGAGAACGTCACGTACGCCGTGGTGAAGAACACGCTGACCAAGATCGCGGCCAACGAGGCCGGGATCAGCACGCTCGACGACCTGTTCGCGGGTCCGTCGGCCGTCGCCTTCGTCGCCGGTGACCCGGTCGAGGCGGCGAAGGGTCTGCGCGACTTCGCCAAGGACAACCCCGCTCTCGTCATCAAGGGCGGTGTCCTTGACGGCAAGGCGCTGTCCGCCGACGAGATCAAGAAGCTCGCGGACCTCGAGTCCCGCGAGGTTCTGCTCGCCAAGCTGGCGGGCGCCATGAAGGCCAAGCAGTCGCAGACTGCCGCGCTCTTCCAGGCGCTGCCCTCGAAGTTCGTCCGCACCGCGGAGGCGCTTCGTGCCAAGCAGGCCGAGCAGGCAGAGCAGGGCGGTGCCGGTACGCCGGCTCCCGCCGAGGCTGCGGAGTAACCACTCCCGCAGTCCAGCGGGCTCCGAGTACGCCCGCCGACATCGACAACCGGCACCAGCCGATTTAGTGGAAGGACCGCCATCATGGCGAAGCTCAGCCAGACCGAGCTGCTCGAGCAGTTCGAGACCCTCACCCTCATCGAGCTCTCCGAGTTCGTGAAGGCCTTCGAGGAGAAGTTCGACGTCACGGCCGCCGCCCCCGTCGCCGCCGCCGGTGTCGCCGGTCCGGCCGCTGTCGCGGACGCCGCCCCGGAGCAGGACGAGTTCGACGTCGTCCTCACCGCCGCCGGTGACAAGAAGATCCAGGTCATCAAGGTCGTGCGTGAGCTGACCTCGCTCGGCCTGAAGGAGGCCAAGGACCTCGTGGACGGCGCCCCGAAGCCCGTCCTGGAGAAGGTCGACAAGGCTGCCGCCGACAAGGCCGCCGAGTCCCTCAAGGCCGCCGGCGCCTCGGTCGAGGTCAAGTAACACCGAGCGGCACCCAGCAGTCCCCGTACGGCCCGCACAGGGCCGGACAGCCGTAGGGCGGTCACCCATTCGGGTGGCCGCCCTGCGGCGTTCCCGCGTCCTTGTGGCGGGGCGGTGCCACCGTCCGGATAAGGTGATCGTTCCCGCACGGGACCTGCTCCGGGAGCCATCCGGCAGGGGGGCTGGGCGCGGGGCTGTGAGCATCTCTGCCAGGCCAGGGCCTTGACGAACCGCACGCGGCGCGCAATTCTCAGGACGCGTCGACACTTCGATCCGGGTTGGATGCATGGATCGGGGGAGATGCGGGAATGCATGGCGCAGGCGCGGATCCGGTTCCGAGGCGGGATCCGCAGGACGGACGAGGGGGCGATGATTCGGTACTCCGAATCTCTGCTCTGGACATCAGTGTGCCGAGTGGCTACACTGACCCTTTGCGCTGCCTGTTAGCTGCTGCCTGGCCCGTCACCAGGAGCATGCCCACGTCTGAGCACTGCTGAAGAAGTCCTCCATCAGGGCTTTCTTCTTACGCTCAGGGGCGGACCGGTATGCGCGTAGTGAGTCCGAGCCCTCGGAAGGACCCCCTCTTGGCCGCCTCGCGCAACGCCTCGACCACCAATTCGAACAACGGCGCAAGCACCGCCCCGCTGCGCATCTCTTTCGCGAAGATCCGTGAACCGCTCGAAGTTCCGAACCTCCTCGCGCTCCAGACCGAGAGCTTTGACTGGCTGCTCGGCAACGCCGCGTGGAAGGCCCGTGTCGAGGCGGCCCTGGACAGTGGGCAGGACGTCCCCAGGAAGTCCGGTCTGGAGGAGATCTTCGAGGAGATCTCGCCGATCGAGGACTTCTCCGGGTCGATGTCGCTCACTTTCCGTGACCACCGATTCGAGCCTCCGAAGAACTCGCTGGACGAGTGCAAGGAGCGCGACTTCACGTACGGCGCCCCGCTCTTCGTCACCGCCGAGTTCACCAACAACGAGACCGGCGAGATCAAGTCCCAGACGGTCTTCATGGGTGACTTCCCACTGATGACCAACAAGGGCACCTTCTGCATCAACGGCACCGAGCGTGTCGTCGTCTCGCAGCTCGTGCGCTCGCCGGGTGTCTACTTCGACAGCCAGATCGACAAGACGTCCGACAAGGACATCTTCTCCGCCAAGATCATCCCGTCCCGGGGTGCCTGGCTGGAGATGGAGATCGACAAGCGCGACATGGTCGGTGTCCGCATCGACCGCAAGCGCAAGCAGTCGGTCACCGTCCTGCTCAAGGCGCTCGGCTGGAGCACCGAGCAGATCCTGGACGAGTTCGGCGACTACGAGTCGATGCGCGCCACCCTGGAGAAGGACCACACCCAGGGCCAGGACGACGCGCTGCTCGACATCTACCGCAAGCTGCGTCCGGGCGAGCCGCCGACCAAGGAGGCCGCGCAGACCCTGCTGGAGAACCTCTACTTCAACCCCAAGCGCTACGACCTCGCGAAGGTCGGCCGCTACAAGGTGAACAAGAAGCTCGGCAGCGACGCGCCCCTGGACGCCGGTGTGCTCACCACCGACGACATCATCGCCACCATCAAGTACCTGGTGAAGCTGCACGCCGGTGAGACCGAGACCACCGGGGAGAACGGCTCCTCGATGGTGGTCGAGGTCGACGACATCGACCACTTCGGCAACCGCCGCCTGCGCAACGTGGGCGAGCTGATCCAGAACCAGGTCCGTACCGGCCTGGCCCGTATGGAGCGCGTGGTCCGCGAGCGGATGACGACCCAGGACGTCGAGGCGATCACGCCGCAGACCCTGATCAACATCCGGCCGGTCGTCGCCTCCATCAAGGAGTTCTTCGGCACCAGCCAGCTCTCCCAGTTCATGGACCAGACGAACCCGCTGTCCGGCCTGACCCACAAGCGCCGCCTGTCGGCGCTGGGCCCCGGCGGTCTGTCCCGTGAGCGGGCCGGCTTCGAGGTCCGCGACGTGCACCCGTCGCACTACGGCCGCATGTGCCCGATCGAGACCCCCGAAGGCCCGAACATCGGCCTGATCGGCTCGCTCGCCTCCTACGGCCGGGTCAACGCGTTCGGCTTCGTCGAGACCCCGTACCGCAAGGTCGTCGAGGGCGTCGTCACCGACGACGTCGACTACCTGACCGCGGACGAGGAAGACCGCTTCGTCATCGCGCAGGCCAACGCGCCGCTCACCGAGGACCTGCGGTTCGCCGAGTCCCGCGTGCTGGTCCGCCGCCGCGGCGGCGAGATCGACTACATCCCCGGCGACGACGTCGACTACATGGACGTCTCGCCGCGCCAGATGGTGTCGGTCGCGACCGCGATGATCCCGTTCCTGGAGCACGACGACGCCAACCGCGCGCTCATGGGATCGAACATGATGCGCCAGGCCGTGCCGCTGATCAAGGCGGAGGCGCCGCTGGTCGGCACCGGCATGGAGTACCGCTGCGCGGTCGACGCCGGTGACGTCATCAAGGCGGACAAGGACGGTGTGGTCCAGGAGGTCTCCGCCGACTACGTCACCATCACCAACGACGACGGCACGTACACCACGTACCGCGTCGCGAAGTTCTCCCGCTCCAACCAGGGCACGTCCTTCAACCAGAAGGTCGTCGTCAACGAGGGCGACCGGGTCGTCGTCGGCCAGGTGCTCGCCGACGGTCCCTCGACCGACGAGGGCGAGATGGCCCTCGGCAAGAACCTCCTGGTGGCGTTCATGCCCTGGGAGGGCCACAACTACGAAGACGCGATCATCCTCAGCCAGCGGCTGGTCCAGGACGACGTCCTCTCCTCGATCCACATCGAGGAGCACGAGGTCGACGCCCGTGACACCAAGCTCGGCCCGGAGGAGATCACCCGGGACATCCCCAACGTCTCCGAGGAGGTCCTCGCGGACCTCGACGAGCGCGGGATCATCCGGATCGGCGCCGACGTCGTCGCCGGCGACATCCTGGTCGGCAAGGTCACGCCCAAGGGTGAGACCGAGCTGACCCCGGAGGAGCGCCTGCTGCGCGCGATCTTCGGCGAGAAGGCCCGTGAGGTCCGTGACACCTCGCTGAAGGTGCCGCACGGCGAGACCGGCAAGGTCATCGGCGTCCGGGTCTTCGACCGCGAGGAGGGCGACGAACTGCCGCCCGGTGTCAACCAGCTCGTGCGCGTGTACGTGGCGCAGAAGCGGAAGATCACCGACGGCGACAAGCTCGCCGGCCGTCACGGCAACAAGGGCGTCATCTCGAAGATCCTGCCGGTCGAGGACATGCCGTTCACCGAGGACGGCACCCCGGTCGACATCATCCTCAACCCGCTCGGCGTCCCGTCCCGCATGAACCCGGGACAGGTCCTGGAGATCCACCTCGGCTGGCTCGCCAAGCAGGGCTGGGACGTCTCCGGTATCGGCGAGGAGTGGGCGCGCCGCCTCCAGGCGATCGACGCGGACGTCGTCGCCGCCGGCACCAACGTCGCGACCCCGGTCTTCGACGGTGCCCGCGAGGACGAGATCCGCGGTCTGTTCGAGTCCACCATCCCGAACCGCGACGGCGACCGCATGGTCCTGCCGTCCGGCAAGGCGCGGATGTTCGACGGCCGCTCCGGCGAGCCGTTCCCTGAGCCGATCTCGATCGGCTACATGTACATCCTCAAGCTGCACCACCTGGTGGACGACAAGCTGCACGCCCGCTCCACCGGTCCGTACTCGATGATCACCCAGCAGCCGCTGGGTGGTAAGGCGCAGTTCGGTGGCCAGCGATTCGGTGAGATGGAGGTGTGGGCGCTGGAGGCGTACGGCGCCGCTTACGCCCTCCAGGAGCTGCTGACCATCAAGTCCGACGACGTGCTCGGCCGCGTGAAGGTCTACGAGGCCATCGTCAAGGGCGAGAACATCCCCGAGCCGGGCATCCCCGAGTCCTTCAAGGTGCTCATCAAGGAAATGCAGTCGCTCTGCCTCAACGTGGAGGTGCTGTCCTCGGACGGCATGTCCATCGAGATGCGTGACACCGACGAGGACGTCTTCCGCGCCGCGGAAGAACTCGGTATCGACCTGTCCCGGCGGGAGCCGAGCAGCGTCGAAGAGGTCTGACGGGCCGGTCGCCCGGTCCCTCCAGGACCGGGCGGCCTCTCCCAGGACCGTTCAGACCATGTTTGACAATCGACCCCGACCGCGTTTTTTGGTCGGGTGGAACCCGAAGGCGGGATTGACGACAAGTGCTCGACGTCAACTTCTTCGACGAGCTGCGGATCGGCCTTGCCACCGCGGACGACATTCGTACCTGGTCGCACGGCGAAGTGAAGAAGCCGGAGACCATCAACTACCGCACGCTCAAGCCGGAAAAGGACGGGCTCTTCTGCGAGAAGATCTTCGGCCCGACCCGGGACTGGGAGTGCTACTGCGGGAAGTACAAGCGGGTCCGCTTCAAGGGCATCATCTGTGAGCGCTGCGGCGTCGAGGTCACTCGCGCCAAGGTGCGTCGTGAGCGGATGGGCCACATCGAGCTGGCCGCGCCCGTCACGCACATCTGGTACTTCAAGGGCGTTCCGTCGCGCCTCGGCTACCTGCTCGACCTCGCCCCGAAGGACCTGGAGAAGGTCATCTACTTCGCGGCGTACATGATCACGTGGGTGGACGACGAGCGCCGCACGCGCGACCTGCCGTCGCTGGAGGCCCAGGTCTCCGTCGAGCGCCAGCAGGTCGAGCAGCGCCGTGACTCCGACGTCGAGGGCCGGCAGAAGAAGCTGGAAGCCGACCTGGCCGAGCTGGAGAACGAAGGCGCCAAGGCCGACGTCCGCCGCAAGGTCCGCGAAGGCGCCGAGCGCGAGATGAAGCAGCTCCGCGACCGTGCGCAGCGCGAGATCGACCGGCTCGACGAGGTGTGGGCCCGCTTCAAGAACCTCAAGGTCCAGGACCTGGAGGGCGACGAGCTGCTCTACCGCGAGCTGCGCGACCGCTTCGGTACGTACTTCCAGGGTTCGATGGGTGCCGCGGCGCTGCAAAAGCGCCTGGAGTCCTTCGACCTGGAGGAGGAGGCCGAGCGCCTCCGCGAGATCATCCGGACCGGCAAGGGCCAGAAGAAGACCCGGGCGCTCAAGCGCCTCAAGGTCGTCTCCGCCTTCCTCCAGACCACCAACAAGCCCAACGGCATGGTGCTGGACTGCGTCCCGGTGATCCCGCCGGACCTGCGTCCGATGGTGCAGCTCGACGGTGGCCGCTTCGCGACCTCCGACCTCAACGACCTGTACCGCCGCGTCATCAACCGCAACAACCGCCTGAAGCGGCTTCTCGACCTCGGCGCCCCCGAGATCATCGTGAACAACGAGAAGCGCATGCTCCAGGAGGCCGTCGACGCGCTCTTCGACAACGGCCGTCGCGGCCGCCCGGTCACGGGCCCCGGCAACCGTCCGCTGAAGTCGCTGTCCGACATGCTCAAGGGCAAGCAGGGCCGCTTCCGGCAGAACCTGCTCGGCAAGCGCGTCGACTACTCCGCCCGTTCGGTGATCGTCGTCGGCCCGCAGCTCAAGCTGCACCAGTGCGGCCTGCCCAAGGCCATGGCGCTGGAGCTCTTCAAGCCGTTCGTGATGAAGCGCCTGGTGGACCTGAACCACGCGCAGAACATCAAGTCGGCCAAGCGCATGGTCGAGCGCGGCCGTACGGTCGTGTACGACGTGCTCGAAGAGGTCATCGCCGAGCACCCGGTGCTGCTCAACCGCGCACCGACCCTGCACCGCCTGGGCATCCAGGCCTTCGAGCCGCAGCTCGTCGAGGGCAAGGCCATCCAGATCCACCCGCTGGTCTGCACCGCGTTCAACGCGGACTTCGACGGCGACCAGATGGCCGTGCACCTCCCGTTGTCCGCGGAGGCGCAGGCCGAGGCCCGCATCCTGATGCTGTCCTCGAACAACATCCTCAAGCCGGCCGACGGCCGTCCGGTCACCATGCCGACCCAGGACATGGTGCTCGGTCTGTTCTTCCTGACCACGGACTCCGAGGAGCGCGAGGTCATCGGGGAGAACCGGGCGTTCGGTTCGACCGCCGAGGCGATCATGGCGTTCGACGGCCGTGCGCTGTCGATGCAGGCGCCGGTCGACATCCGCTTCCCGGTGGGCACCGTCCCGCCGCGTGGCTGGGTGCCGCCGGAGCCCACCGAGGGCGAGGAGCCGTACCAGCTCGGCGACACGTTCCGGCTGCGGACGACCCTGGGCCGCGCGCTCTTCAACGAGCTGCTGCCCGAGGACTACCCGTTCGTGGACTACGCGGTCGGCAAGAAGCAGCTCTCCGAGATCGTCAACGACCTCGCCGAGCGCTACCCGAAGGTCATCGTGGCGGCGACGCTCGACAACCTGAAGGCGGCGGGCTTCCACTGGGCGACCCGTTCCGGTGTCACCGTGTCCGTCACGGACATCGTGGTGCCCGAGGCCAAGAAGGCGATCATCGCCTCCTACGAGGCCCAGGACGAGAAGGTCCAGAAGCAGTACGAGCGCGGTCTGATCACCAAGGACGAGCGCACCCAGGAGCTCATCGCGATCTGGACCAAGGCGACCAACGAGGTTGCCGTGGCGATGAACGCGAACTTCCCGAAGACCAACCCCATCTTCATGATGGTGGACTCCGGGGCCCGCGGAAACATGATGCAGATGCGTCAGATCGCGGGTATGCGTGGCCTGGTGTCGAACGCCAAGAACGAGACGATCGCCCGTCCGATCAAGGCGTCCTTCCGTGAGGGCCTGTCCGTGCTGGAGTACTTCATCTCCACCCACGGTGCCCGTAAGGGTCTGGCCGACACCGCGCTGCGTACCGCCGACTCGGGTTACCTGACCCGCCGTCTGGTGGACGTCTCGCAGGACGTGATCATCCGCGAGGAGGACTGCGGCACCGAGCGCGGTCTGAAGCTGCGGATCGCCGAGCGCGGCGCGGACGGTTCGCTGCGCAAGACGGACGACGTCGAGACCAGCGTGTACGCCCGCATGCTCGCCGAGGACGTCGTGGTGGACGGCAAGGTCATCGCGCCCGCCAACGTCGACCTCGGGGACGTGCTGATCGACCAGCTCGTGCGGCACGGTGTCGAGGAGGTCAAGACCCGCTCGATCCTCACCTGCGAGTCGACCGTCGGCACCTGCGCCTACTGCTACGGCCGTTCGCTGGCCACCGGCAAGCTCGTCGACATCGGCGAGGCCGTCGGTATCATCGCGGCCCAGTCGATCGGTGAGCCCGGCACCCAGCTCACGATGCGTACCTTCCACACCGGTGGTGTGGCCGGTGACGACATCACGCAGGGTCTGCCGCGTGTCGTCGAGCTGTTCGAGGCCCGTGTCCCGAAGGGTGTCGCCCCGATCTCCGAGGCGTCCGGCCGGGTGCGGATCGAGGAGACCGAGAAGACGAAGAAGCTCGTCGTCACCCCGGACGACGGTGCCGAGGAGATCGCCTACCCGATCTCCAAGCGCGCCAAGCTCCTGGTGGGCGAGGGCGACCACGTCGAGGTCGGCCAGAAGCTGACCTTCGGTGCCACCAACCCGCACGACGTGCTGCGCATTCTGGGCCAGCGCCAGGTGCAGATCCACCTGGTGCAGGAAGTCCAGAAGGTCTACAACTCGCAGGGCGTGTCGATCCACGACAAGCACATCGAGATCATCATCCGGCAGATGCTGCGCCGGGTGACGATCATCGAGTCCGGCGACGCGGAGCTGCTGCCCGGCGAGCTGGTCGAGCGCGGCCGGTTCGAGACCGAGAACCGGCGTGTGGTCTCCGAGGGCGGTCACCCGGCCTCGGGTCGTCCGCAGCTCATGGGTATCACCAAGGCCTCGCTGGCCACGGAGTCCTGGCTGTCGGCCGCCTCCTTCCAGGAGACGACCCGGGTGCTGACCGACGCGGCGATCCACGCCAAGTCGGACTCGCTGCTGGGCCTGAAGGAGAACGTCATCATCGGCAAGCTGATCCCGGCCGGTACGGGCCTCGCCCGCTACCGCAACATCCGGGTGGAGCCGACCGAGGAGGCCAAGGCCGCGATGTACTCGGCCGTCGGCTACGACGACATCGACTACAGCCCGTTCGGCACCGGCTCCGGCCAGGCCGTTCCGCTGGAGGACTACGACTACGGCCCGTACAACGGCTGAGTTTCGTCCCGTTGCTGTCACACAGGGCGGCCATCCCTCTCGGGGATGGCCGCTCTGCGGCATTATGGATACATGCTTGCCGGGGATGCGGACAGAGAGCGCGCGGTGAACGTGCTGAACGAGGCGTTCACCGAGGGGCGGTTGAAGCAGGAAGAGTACGAGGACCGGTTGGGGCGTGCCTACGCGGCGCGTACGTACGGGGACTTGGACCGGCTGACAGCGGACATTCCGCGGCCGTCCTCGCCGTATCCGGTGCCTCCGACGTTCGCGGGGCCGCAGCCGTTCCGGTACGCGCCGCCGGTCTTGGCGCCCGTGCCGAAGACGAACGGGGCGGCGATCGGGGCACTGGTGTGCTCATTGGTCGGTTCGCCGATCTTCGGGATGGCGTCGATCGGCGCGGTCGTGCTCGGGCACACCGCGAAGCGGCAGATCCGCGAGCGCGGTGAGCAGGGTGACGGGATGGCGACGGCCGGGTTGGTGATCGGTTATCTTGGGCTGGCTTTCTGGGCGCTGATCTGGGTGGTGGCAATCTTCGAGTAGTCACCGGCCTGCGCGTTTGCATTTGTTTTGACCGCAGCCGATGCGGTAGGTACGCTCTGACCTTGTGCCTGGGGTGTGCCCGGGTCCTCGCGCGTGCCATGCGACCGCGAGAGGGCACCGAGGCCGCGTCACCCGACATACGCACTTCTCCGTTGGTTCGGATTCGTGTGGGGTCCGCGACACACCCGACCGCGTGGGTCGGTCCCCAGGTTAGATTTATCGAGATCGGCACACAGAAACCGGAGAAACGGTGCCTACGATCCAGCAGTTGGTCCGAAAGGGCCGGCAGGACAAGGTCGAGAAGAACAAGACGCCCGCGCTGAAGGGTTCCCCGCAGCGCCGTGGCGTTTGCACGCGTGTGTACACGACCACCCCGAAGAAGCCGAACTCGGCGCTGCGCAAGGTCGCGCGCGTGCGGCTGACCAGCGGCATCGAGGTCACGGCTTACATCCCGGGTGAGGGCCACAACCTCCAGGAGCACTCGATCGTGCTCGTGCGTGGCGGTCGTGTGAAGGACCTTCCGGGTGTTCGTTACAAGATCATCCGCGGTTCCCTCGACACGCAGGGCGTCAAGAACCGTAAGCAGGCTCGTAGCCGCTACGGCGCCAAGAAGGAGAAGTAAGCATGCCTCGTAAGGGCCCCGCCCCGAAGCGCCCGGTCATCATCGACCCGGTTTACGGCTCCCCGCTGGTGACGTCGCTCGTCAACAAGATCCTCCTGCACGGCAAGCGCTCCACCGCTGAGCGCATCGTGTACGGCGCCCTTGAGGGCCTTCGTGAGAAGTCGGGCAACGACCCGGTCATCACGCTGAAGCGCGCGCTGGAGAACATCAAGCCGACCCTTGAGGTCAAGTCCCGCCGCGTCGGCGGTGCGACCTACCAGGTGCCGGTCGAGGTCCGTCCGGGCCGTCAGAACACGCTGGCGCTCCGCTGGCTCGTCGGTTACTCCCGCGCCCGTCGCGAGAAGACGATGACCGAGCGTCTGATGAACGAGATCCTCGACGCCAGCAATGGCCTGGGTGCTTCCGTGAAGCGCCGTGAGGACACGCACAAGATGGCCGAGTCGAACAAGGCCTTCGCGCACTACCGCTGGTAGTCACCACCCACATCGAAACCGAGAGAAGACTGAGCCACATGGCCACCACTTCGCTTGACCTGGCCAGGGTCCGCAACATCGGGATCATGGCCCACATCGACGCGGGCAAGACGACGACCACCGAGCGGATCCTGTTCTACACCGGTGTTTCCTACAAGATCGGTGAAGTCCACGACGGCGCAGCCACCATGGACTGGATGGAGCAGGAGCAGGAGCGCGGCATCACGATCACGTCGGCCGCGACGACCTGTCACTGGCCGCTCGATGATGTCGACCACACCATCAACATCATCGACACCCCCGGTCACGTCGACTTCACCGTCGAGGTGGAGCGTTCGCTCCGCGTCCTCGACGGCGCCGTCACGGTGTTCGACGGTGTCGCCGGTGTGGAGCCGCAGTCCGAGACGGTGTGGCGTCAGGCCGACCGTTACGGCGTGCCCCGCATCTGCTTCGTCAACAAGCTCGACCGCACCGGCGCGGAGTTCCACCGCTGCGTCGACATGATCGTGGACCGCCTCGGTGCGGTGCCGCTGGTCATGCAGCTCCCGATCGGCGCGGAAGCCGACTTCAAGGGCGTGGTCGACCTCGTCCAGATGAAGGCGCTGGTCTGGTCCGCGGAAGCGACCAAGGGCGAGATGTACGACACCGTCGACATCCCGGACACCCACGTCGAAGCGGCCGACGAGTGGCGCGGCAAGTTGCTCGAGGCCGTCGCCGAGCACGACGACGCCATGATGGAGCTGTACCTGGAGGGCCAGGAGCCCGACCAGGACCAGTTGATCGCGGCCATCCGCCGGATCACCCTGGCCTCCAAGGGGACCAAGGACTCCGTCACCGTCACCCCCGTGTTCTGCGGCACCGCGTTCAAGAACAAGGGCGTCCAGCCCCTGCTCGACGCGGTCGTGCGCTACCTCCCGTCGCCGCTGGACGTCGAGGCCATCGAGGGCCACGCCGTCGGCAACGCCGACGAGATCATCAAGCGCAGGCCGTCGGACGAGGAGCCGTTCTCCGGCCTCGCGTTCAAGATCATGAGCGACCCGCACCTGGGCAAGCTCACCTTCGTCCGGGTCTACTCGGGCCGCCTGAACGCGGGTTCGGCTGTGCTGAACTCCGTCAAGGGCAAGAAGGAGCGCATCGGCAAGATCTACCGCATGCACGCGAACAAGCGTGAGGAGATCGAGTCGGTGGGCGCGGGCGACATCATCGCCGTCATGGGCCTGAAGCAGACCACCACCGGTGAGACGCTGTGCGACGACAAGAGCCCGGTGATCCTGGAGTCCATGGACTTCCCGGCGCCGGTGATCCAGGTCGCGATCGAGCCCAAGTCCAAGGGTGACCAGGAGAAGCTGGGTGTCGCCATCCAGCGGCTCTCGGAGGAGGACCCCTCCTTCCAGGTCCACTCGGACGAGGAGACCGGCCAGACCATCATCGGCGGTATGGGCGAACTGCACCTCGAGGTGCTGGTCGACCGTATGCGGCGCGAGTTCAAGGTCGAGGCCAACGTCGGCAAGCCGCAGGTCGCGTACCGCGAGACCATCCGCAAGACGGTCGAGCGCATTGACTACACCCACAAGAAGCAGACCGGTGGTACCGGTCAGTTCGCGAAGGTGCAGATCATGCTGGAGCCGCTGGAAGGCGGCGACGCGACCTACGAGTTCGTCAACAAGGTCACCGGTGGCCGCATCCCCCGCGAGTACATCCCGTCGGTGGACGCCGGTGCGCAGGAGGCCATGAAGTTCGGCATCCTCGCCGGCTACGAGATGGTGGGCGTCCGCGTCACCCTGATCGACGGTGGCTACCACGAGGTCGACTCCTCCGAACTGGCATTCAAGATCGCCGGTTCGCAGGCGTTCAAGGAGGGTGCCCGCAAGGCGAGCCCCGTGCTCCTCGAACCGATGATGGCCGTCGAGGTCACCACGCCCGAGGACTACATGGGCGATGTCATCGGCGACCTCAACTCCCGCCGTGGCCAGATCCAGGCCATGGAGGAGCGCAGCGGTGCCCGGGTCGTCAAGGGCCTGGTTCCGCTGTCGGAGATGTTCGGCTACGTCGGTGACCTGCGGTCCAAGACCTCGGGCCGGGCCAGCTACTCCATGCAGTTCGACTCCTACGCCGAGGTTCCGCGGAACGTCGCCGAGGAGATCATCGCGAAGGCCAAGGGCGAGTAACGCCTGAAATCCTCAGCGCGTTTCACCCTTTAGGCTTGACAGCAGGCTTCGGGGGCAATCCGCCGCAAACCGGAAGGTGTGTACCGGACGGTGCGCGGCGGGTGCCCCGGCAGTCCGCATTCCAGCAAAGATCACCTGGCGCCGATGAAGCAAGGCGTACAGATCCACTCCCCAGGAGGACCCCAGTGGCGAAGGCGAAGTTCGAGCGGACTAAGCCGCACGTCAACATCGGCACCATCGGTCACATCGACCACGGTAAGACGACCCTTACCGCGGCGATCACCAAGGTGCTGCACGACGCGTACCCGAACCTGAACGAGGCCTCGGCCTTCGACCAGATCGACAAGGCTCCTGAGGAGCGCCAGCGCGGTATCACCATCTCGATCGCGCACGTCGAGTACCAGACCGAGTCGCGTCACTACGCGCACGTCGACTGCCCCGGTCACGCGGACTACATCAAGAACATGATCACCGGTGCGGCGCAGATGGACGGCGCCATCCTGGTGGTCGCCGCGACCGACGGCCCGATGCCGCAGACCAAGGAGCACGTGCTCCTGGCCCGCCAGGTCGGCGTGCCGTACATCGTCGTCGCCCTGAACAAGGCCGACATGGTGGACGACGAGGAGATCCTGGAGCTCGTCGAGCTCGAGGTCCGTGAGCTGCTCTCCGAGTACGAGTTCCCGGGCGACGACCTGCCGGTCGTGCGCGTCTCCGCGCTCAAGGCGCTTGAGGGCGACAAGGAGTGGGGCGAGAAGCTCCTCGGCCTCATGGAGGCCGTGGACACCGCGATCCCGACCCCCGAGCGTGACGTCGACAAGCCGTTCCTGATGCCGATCGAGGACGTCTTCACGATCACCGGTCGTGGCACCGTCGTCACCGGCCGCATCGAGCGTGGTGTGCTGAAGGTCAACGAGACCGTTGACATCATCGGCATCAAGCAGGACAAGACCACCACCACGGTCACCGGCATCGAGATGTTCCGCAAGCTGCTCGACGAGGGCCAGGCCGGTGAGAACGTCGGTCTGCTCCTCCGTGGCATCAAGCGCGAGGATGTCGAGCGCGGCCAGGTCATCATCAAGCCCGGTTCGGTCACCCCGCACACCGAGTTCGAGGCCCAGGCCTACATCCTGTCGAAGGACGAGGGTGGCCGTCACACCCCCTTCTTCAACAACTACCGTCCGCAGTTCTACTTCCGCACCACGGACGTGACCGGCGTCGTGACCCTCCCCGAGGGCACCGAGATGGTCATGCCGGGCGACAACACGGCCATGAGCGTCCAGCTCATCCAGCCGATCGCCATGGAAGAGGGCCTGAAGTTCGCCATCCGTGAGGGTGGGCGCACGGTGGGTGCCGGTCAGGTCACGAAGATCAACAAGTAGTGGCCTGCGGCTCGCTCTGAGCCAACGAAGGTGCCCCGAATCGCTTCCCGCGATCCGGGGCACCTTTGCGTTGCGCCCCGTCAGGCGCGGGGCTAGAGGGCGAGGGATTGGTGGAAGACGCGGGGGGTGGCGGGGAGGGTGTAGTGGAGTGACAGGGGGCCGGAGGGAGTGAGGGTGGCGGAGGGGAGGCCGCCGGGGGCGGGGAGGGCCGGGAGGGGGGCGTAGGCGACGGCGCCGCCCGGCTTGGGCTGGGCCCAGTGGTGGACGGTGGTGTGGCCGGAGGCGAAGACGTGGATACGGCCACGGCGGTCGGTGACGACGGCCAGCCCGTCCTGGACCTCGGCGCCGCCGAGATCGCGCCAGGGGCTCCAGACGCCGGCGGTCAGCACCCGGGTGCTGACCCCCTTGGCCGCGTTGCGCGCGAAGAGGTGCACGCTGCCGTCAGGGGCCGCCACGGCGGCCGGCGCACCGGTCCTGCGCGTACGGTCCGGGTGCGTCTCGGGACTGCCGAGCGAGGACCAGCCCCCGTCGCGCCACATCACGATGTCGCGGGTGTTCGGCCCGCCGTGCCCCTCCAGGACGGCGAAGCGCAGCGCGAACAGGAGGGTGCCGCCGTCGCGGGTCCGTACGCAGGACAGCGCCGGCGCCAGCGTCCCGCCGCCGAGATCCTGGGGCGGCCCCCAGACCCCGCTGCCCGGCCGGGTCTCCTCGCGCCGCACCGCCCGCGTACCGAGCACTTCGTACGCGGCCCCGCCGACCACGATCCGGTGCGCCCCCGGATAGCGGCGGTGCGTCGAGCGGATCCAGCCCTTGGGGTTGGCCAGCGGCTCGTTCTCGCCCTGGCCGTAGTCACCGCAGCCGGCCGGATTCCCGCAGCGCCACGCCTGGTTGCCGCCGTACTGGAAGAGGAAGCGCGCCTTGAGCGCCACGGTCGCGGGCGCCAGGTTGTACGGCCAGTGGTGGTTGTAGTAGCCGCGGTACGCGGTGGTGCTGAAGGCGGGCACCGACCGGCCGGGGCCGTTCGCCGACTCCGACACCCACTGGGCCATCGCCTTCCAGGTGAACAGCGCCGTCGCGGTGTGGTCCCGGTGGTCGGAGAAGCCGGGCTGCTCACTGGCCGCCGGATGCCGCTTGTCGTGCACCTGGATGTCGGGGTCCGGGTCGAGCGTCCTGATCTCCGTCGGGCGGAAACGTTCCATCAGCCCGGCCAGGACGTCCACCAGCTTCTGGTGGGTGTACGTGCCGCGGCCGTCGGCCGGCGCGGGCGCGTTCTGGGCCACCACGTACGGCAGTACGGTGCCCGGCACCTCCCACATCATCGGCAGGCTCGCGCTGGAACTCAGCTCGTGCATCGACACCTGGAGGAACACCAGGCGCGCGTGCATCGCGCCGTGCCGCAGCTCGTCCACCTCCGCGTGCAGACCGCCGCCGACGTCGATCACGTCGGTGGTCCACGGGGTGAAGTGCGGCAGCCCCAGCATCGTCGCGTACGCCTGCCGCAGGCCCTGGTGGCGGGAGGAGGAGTACGCGGCCTGGTCCCTGCGGTGGCGCTTGCGCGGGCCGAACGGTTCGTGGTTGACGCCTGTCGACTCGCCCGCCGTCACGTACACCGACACCACGGGCGTGCCCGCCTGGAGCGAGTGCAGCGTGTCGGGGTTCATGAAGAACAGGTCGTCGTCCGGGTGTGCCATCACCTGGAGCACCAGCGGGTCGCCCTGCGGGCGGTACGGCTGCGTCGCCAGCGGGTCCGCCGGGGCCGGGAGTCGGCGCGGGGCGGTGTCCTGGGCCTGGGACGTGCAGCCGCTCAGGGCCGCTGCCGCGGCCGTCGCTCCCGCCGTTGCCACCGCTGCCGTCAGCAGGGAGCGGCGGGAGGGGTGGTCTGGGCTGTCGTGGTCCTTCACGCCCGCTAAGAGCCGCTTCGCGGCGATCAGGTTGCCTCGTCCGCCGCCGCCGACACCTTGGCGCACGACGCTGCCCCGTCAGGGGCGCGGGGGCACCTCCCGGCCGAAGGCTGGGGGAGGACCTGCGCGGCCCGGCCCCACCGGGCCGGTGGTCCGGGGACAACCGGAATGCCCCGCTGGGGCGGGTGGTGACGTGCGGGGGCGTCGTGGCTGAGCGCGCAGTTCCCCGCGCCCCTTAAATGATCGGCTTGCTGTCCGGACGAAAGACGGTGCGCCCCGTCAGGGGCGCGGGGGGCACCTCCCGGCCGAAGGCTGGGGGAGGACCTGCGCGGCCCGGCCCCACCGGGGCGGTGGTCCGGGGACAGCCGATCTGCCCCGCCCGGGCGGGTGGTGACGTGCGGGTGCGTCGTGGCTGGTGGCGCAGTTCCCCGCGCCCCTTTGGGGCGAACCCGCCTTCGCATAGGCGCCGTAAGGGTCAGTGGCGGATCAGGCGGTCGGCGGCGCGGGTGGTGAGGAGGAGAAGGAGGGCGGTGAGGAGGGCGGTGGGGAGGAGGAGCTGAGCGGCGGCGCCCCCGTGGAGGCCGTGGACGAGGGGCGGGTCGAGGAGGAGGGAGAGGGCGGTGACGGAGACGAGGGGCCCGGCGGCGTACCAGGCGAGGAAGATCAGCGGGCCGGGGCCGCCGACGGGGGAGCCGCCGCCGAGGAAGAGGAGCTGGGTGCGGGCGGGGCCGCGGCAGGCGGAGAAGAGGGCGGCGGCGGTGAAGGGCGGGGCACACAGGGGCATGAGCAGCAGCGCCGAGGGGGTGCCGGTCACGGCGAAGGGGACCGCGGCGAGCAGGCCGAGGAGCGCGCCGAGGACGGCGGGCACGACGGCGTGGTGCAGCATCAGCGTGCGGAAGCGGAACGGCGCCCAGGCGGCCCGCCGTACGTCGTCGGTCTCCAGCCGCGCGGCCTCGGCGAGCGCGCCGACCGCCATGTAGCCGAAGAGCAGGCCGAGGACGAGGCCGACGACCCGCCGCTCCCCGCCGAGGTCCACGCCGAGCCCCGCGGTGGCGGCGCCGCACGCGGTCCAGACGGCGGCCTTGCCGAGCCGCCCGGGGGCCCGCAGCAGCGCCAGCAGGTCGCGCCACTCGACGACGAAGTGCCGGCCGAGCCGCCCGCGCGGCGGACGCAGCCGCAGCCCGCGGGCGGTGGACGCGCCGCCCGCCTCCATGATCGCCAGCTTGGCGGCGCGCAGCTCCATCGACCACATCACGGAGGACACGGTGGTGGCCGTCGCCGCCCGCTCCCTGAGCTGCGTGGTCGGCACGCGGGCCGCGTCCCCGTGCGCGCGGACGGTGGCGACGGAGGTGAGCGCCACCAGCAGGACGACCGCGGCGGGCCAGCCGGGCACGGAGCCGCCGGTGGCCCGTACGACCGGCTGCGCGGCCCAGCCCCACGGCCCCGACCACAGCTCGATCCACTCCAGGACCGACGAGCGGTGGCCGGTGGCGGCCAGGACGGTCTGGGCGGTCAGCGCGCCCAGCAGCAGGACGGCGGGCGCGGTCCACCGCTGGACGGCCCGGATCAGCCGGGGCCGCCGCTCGACGGCCATGCCGAGCGCGACCGCGAGCAGCGGCAGGCACAGCGCGGCCGGGAGCACGCCGAGCAGGGCGGGTCCGATCGCCGCGCGCCCGGTGACGCGCAGCACGACGCCGCCCGCGACCCCCACCAGCAGGCCGGGGATCAGCGCGATCCCGGCGGAGAGCCGGAACCACGGGCGCAGCACCGCCGCCCGCCGTACCGGCTGGGCCAGCAGCCAGCCCACGGTCGGGCCCGGCACGACGACCGGGCCGCGCCACAGCGCGTCGCGCGCCGCGAAGAGCGCGAGGGCGACGGTCAGGGTCGTGAACAGCGCGGGCAGCCCGCGCTGGAGGTCCCGGCCGACCCCGCTGTAGTCCGCGCCGTTCTCCAGCTCCCGCAGGAAGTGCACGGCCACCCCGCTGCCGTACCCGATGCCGCCGAGCAGCACGGAGTACAGCAGGACGGCCAGGTCCCGGCCCTGTTCCCTGCGGTGTGCCCGGCGCTTGCGCTTCAGCCAGGCCAGCGTCTCGGCCGTCCGGTCATCGTCCTCCTCGCTCCAGACCTCGTCGGCGTCCGGGTCCCCGACGTCGGATGCGACGTCGGATGCGACGGCGGTCGCGAAACCGGAGTCCTCGCCGTCGTCCGCCGGGTCCCGGCCGTCCGCCTGCGGCGGGATCGACGCGGCCGTCACGGGCGCAGCCCCAGCTCGCGCAGGACCGTGGCGGGCGCGCCGGAGGCGATCACGCGGCCGTCCTCCAGGGCGATCATGCGGTCGGCGACGGCCTCGGCGAGGTCGGGCTGGTGGGTGGCGAGCAGTACGGCGACGCCGTCGGCCTTCTCCGCGACGAGGAGTTCGGCCAGGCGGCGCCGGGCGTCGGGGTCGAGGCGCTGCTCGGGCTCGTCGAGGACGAGCAGGTCGCGGGGGCGGACGAGGGCGGCGGCCAAGAGCAGGGACTGCATCTGGCCGGAGGAGAGCGAGCCCGGCAGGGCGTTGGCGTGGTCGGACAGCCGCCGGTCGGCCAGCACCTGGTCGATCCAGGCGGCGGCGTCGTCCACGGCGTGCGCGACGGTGACCAGCTCCAGGTGCTCGCGGACGGTCAGGTCCGGGTAGCAGGCGACGGTGTCGCCGACGACCGCGACCCTGGCGCGTACCTCGGGGTCGTCCTCGCTCATGGCGCGGCCCGCGAACAGCGCCTCTCCCGAGGTGGGCGCGTCCCGGCCGCTGGCGATCCGCAGCAGGGTGGACTTGCCGGAGCCGTTGTGGCCGAACAGGGCCGTGCAGCGGCCGGGCGCCAGGCTCAGGTCGAGCGGCAGCAGCGCCTTGCGTTCCCCGTAGGTCCTGCTCACCTTCCGCAGTCGCAGGAGCGCGCCCGCACCCTTGGTCGCCTTCATGCGGGGCCTCCGTGCCGAGGTGGGTGGATACGTCGTGACCTTAGTACGACGGGTACGGCGGCCCGGCCGCCGGTCGGCACAGCGCCGCCGCATTGGTATAGACCTATAGCGGGTCGTCCGGATAGCATGCGAGCGCAATCGCACCACCTCCGCACGGTCCCTGACTGTCTGTCAGGGAATCACCCTGTTCAAGGAGTTGGAACGTGAGACAACGCATCGGACTGCTCGCCGCCGCCGCGGTGGCGATCCTGGCCCCGCTCGGCGCCGCCACGTCCGCCAGTGCCGCGGGCGAATTCCACGTCTCGGGCGTCTACTACACGCAGGAACAGTGCCAGGCGGCGGGCGCCGCGGGCGTCGCGCTCTGGGGTCCCAACTACTTCTGCTCCCCGGCCAACGGCTTCGTGTACCTCTACACGCACTGACCCCGTGACCCCGCGGACCCGCTGATCCCACCGGGATCACCGGCGGCACGGGACCGGGGGCGCGGCGCGGGCCCGCCCCCGGTCGTCACCGTGACGACACCCGAACGTCTTCCTGTGGTGGTTCGTTCAGGACAGAATCACCCCTCGTGACGATGACGGATGCCACGGAGACCGCCCACCGCAGCGGGAACGGCCCTCTGGCGCTGCTGCGCGGGCTGCTGGTCGGCGGGGCGTTCGGCGCCGGGGTGGCGGCGATCGTGGTCGGCGGCACCATCGGGAAGGTCGCGGTGTGGGGCGGCGGCATCGGCGCCCTGGCGCTGCTGTTCCTGACCACGGCCGCGTTCAGCGCGCGGCGCCGGCTGCGGCGGCCGGTCGTGGAGCGGGTCAAGGCCGTCGCCATGATCGAGAGCAGGCGCGCCACCAGCGGGGAGTACGCGGACGTGCTGGTGGCCTTCGACCTGACCGTGGCGCCGGACGACCGGCCCGCGTTCCGGGCCAACGTCTACCGGTCGGTGAATCTGGTCGACCTCCCCGACTTCCCGGTGCGCGGCATCGTGGTGGTCGAGTACCGGCCCGACGAGCCGTGGGACGTCAAGATCGTCAGCGAGCCGGACGCGGAGTGGGCGAGCCGGGCGGCGCGGGCGTCGCTGGACTCGGCGCCCGAGTCCACGCGGGTCCGCAATCCGGAGAAGGCCGGCCCCTGGTGCGCGATCGCCGTCCTCGGCATGCTGGCCGGCGCCGCGGTCGTCGTCCTGGTCTTCCGCGGCGACCTCTTCACGGACGACCCGGCGAAGCCCTCCTCGTCCGCGACGGGCCCCGGTGCCTCCGGCGGTTCCGGCGGTTCCAACGCCACGAGCACGACCGTCTCGCAGAGCGTGACCACGGCCGACGTCAGCACCTCGATCCTCATCGGAGGGCAGTTGCGCGCCACGTCCGACGCGCTGCTCAAGGCCGGTGTGTCCACCGCCGTCAGCGTCAGCGTCACCGACCGCCGTATGACGGCCCGCGGTACGAAGCCGGACGAGTGGGCCCCGGGTCAACTGCCCGTGGTGCTGACCGACCTGCCGTACGAGCGGATGCCGGAGCTCGTCAGGGAGGCCAGGACCAACCTCGGGGTCACGGGCGCGGGCGCCGGCTCCTGGCGGATCGACATCGCCCGCGACGCGAAGACCAGGGCCGTGGTGATCCGGGTGACCGTCACCGGTGGCAACGGCAAGGCCGACTTGCAAGCGGACGGAACGGGACGTATCACCGCGACCCACCCGCGCTGAGGGCCGCCGCCGCACGCCTCAACGAGCCCAGGTTTGGCGGCCGAACGCGGAGGGGTAAGCTTTCCGGCCCGATTGGCCACGGCCATGCCCCATATGGCACACTGTCCAAGTTGCTCGGTCGAGCGCCGATGCTGCGCGCCTCCCGTCGGGAGGACCGGAAGCGAGTCCCACAGTACTCGTCGCCTTAACTGCCCCTCGGGGCAGCGCTGGGGCGGACGTACGGGAATCTTCCGGGAAGTGTGAGCGCGGTTCCGACCAGGCATCCGGTGGGTGTTATCTCCCACGCAACCCCCTGAAGAGGGATTTCCGCATGCGGAAATTCGCGGAAGGGGCGCGACACGCCCGACCGCGTGGGTCGGCGAAGCGGATGTCAGAGCGTAAACAGAGACAAGGACTACGGAGTAGCCATGGCGGGACAGAAGATCCGCATCCGGCTCAAGGCCTACGACCACGAGGTCATCGACTCCTCGGCGAAGAAGATCGTCGAGACGGTGACGCGTACTGGTGCGCAGGTCGCGGGCCCGGTGCCGCTGCCCACTGAGAAGAACGTGTACTGCGTCATCAAGTCGCCGCACAAGTACAAGGACTCGCGCGAGCACTTCGAGATGCGCACGCACAAGCGCCTGATCGACATCCTCGACCCGACGCCCAAGACCGTTGACTCGTTGATGCGCCTGGACCTTCCGGCCGGCGTCGACATCGAGATCAAGCTCTGAGAGGCGCGGAGAAGATGACCAAGCAGATCAAGGGCATCCTGGGCGAGAAGCTCGGCATGACCCAGGTCTGGGACGAGAACAACCGTGTCGTCCCAGTGACTGTCGTCAAGGCCGGTCCGAACGTTGTGACCCAGGTCCGTACGAACGACGCCGACGGTTACGAGTCGGTTCAGCTCGCCTTCGGCGAGATCGACCCGCGCAAGGTGAACAAGCCCCTCAAGGGCCACTTCGCGAAGGCCGACGTCACCCCCCGCCGCCACCTGGTGGAGCTGCGCACCGCGGACGCCGCGGAGTACACGCTCGGCCAGGAGATCACCGCCGAGGTGTTCGAGGCAGGCGTCAAGGTCGACGTGACCGGCAAGAGCAAGGGCAAGGGCTTCGCCGGTGTCATGAAGCGTCACAACTTCAAGGGCCTCGGCGCCGGGCACGGCGTGCAGCGCAAGCACCGCTCGCCGGGCTCCATCGGTGGCTGCGCCACCCCCGGCCGTGTCTTCAAGGGCATGCGCATGGCGGGCCGCATGGGCAACGAGCGGGTCACCACCCAGAACCTGACCGTCCACGCCGTTGACGCGGAGAAGGGACTGCTGCTCATCAAGGGCGCTATCCCCGGTCCGAACGGCGGCCTCGTCCTGGTCCGCACCGCGGCCAAGGGGGCCTGAAGGCTATGAGCACCATCAACGTCCTGTCGCCGTCGGGCGACACCGCCGGGACCGTAGAACTCCCGGCCGAGATCTTCGACGCCAAGGTCAGCATCCCGCTGATCCACCAGGTCGTCGTCGCGCAGCTCGCCGCCGCCCGCCAGGGCACGCACAAGGTGAAGACGCGTGGCGAGGTCCGCGGTGGTGGCCGCAAGCCGTACCGCCAGAAGGGCACCGGCCGCGCCCGTCAGGGCTCGACCCGCGCCCCGCAGTTCGCCGGCGGTGGCGTCGTCCACGGTCCCGTACCGCGTGACTACTCGCAGCGCACCCCCAAGAAGATGGTCAAGGCCGCCCTCCGCGGCGCCCTGACCGACCGTGCGCGGCACAACCGCATCCACGTCGTCTCCGGCGTCGTCGAGGGCTCCGCCCCGTCGACGAAGGCCGCCAAGAGCCTGCTCGGCAAGATCAGCGAGCGCAAGAACGTGCTCCTGGTCATCGAGCGCGCCGACGAGGCCGCGTGGCTTTCCGCCCGCAACCTGCCCCAGGTGCACATCCTGGACGCAGGCCAGCTCAACACGTACGACGTGCTCGTCTCCGACGACGTGGTCTTCACCAAGGACGCCTTCGAGCGTTTCGTGGCCGGACCCGTTGCTTCCGGCAAGGCCGTTGCCTCCGAGGATGAGCTCGAAGGGAGCGAAGCCTGATGAGCGACGACACGACCACCACCGGACCCGTGATCACCAGCAAGACGTACACGGACCCCCGTGACCTCTTGATCAAGCCGGTGGTCTCGGAGAAGAGCTACGCGCTGCTGGACGAGAACAAGTACACGTTCGTCGTCGACCCGCGCGCGAACAAGACCCAGATCAAGCAGGCCGTCGAGGCGGTCTTCTCGGTCAAGGTCACCGGGGTCAACACGATCAACCGGCAGGGCAAGCGCAAGCGCACCCGCACCGGTTTCGGCAAGCGCGCCAACACCAAGCGCGCCATCGTGACCCTTGCCGAGGGCGACCGAATCGACATCTTCGGCGGCCCGGTCTCCTAACGGAGGCCGGATCGTGTCGAAGTCCTGAATTCATCCGAGGACTGAGAAATGGGTATCCGCAAGTACAAGCCGACGACTCCGGGCCGTCGTGGCTCCAGCGTCGCCGACTTTGTCGAGATCACGCGGTCCACGCCGGAGAAGTCGCTGGTCCGCCCGCTGCACAGCAAGGGCGGCCGTAACAACGCCGGTCGTGTGACCGTCCGCCACCAAGGCGGTGGCCACAAGCGCGCCTACCGTGTCATCGACTTCCGTCGCCATGACAAGGACGGCGTGCCCGCCAAGGTCGCGCACATCGAGTACGACCCCAACCGCACCGCGCGCATCGCGCTGCTGCACTACGCGGACGGCGAGAAGCGCTACATCCTCGCCCCCGCGAAGCTCCAGCAGGGTGACCGGATCGAGAACGGCCCCAACGCCGACATCAAGCCGGGCAACAACCTGCCGCTGCGCAACATCCCGGTGGGTACGACGATCCACGCGATCGAGCTGCGGCCCGGTGGCGGCGCGAAGATCTCCCGCTCCGCGGGCGCTTCCGTCCAGCTACTGGCGAAGGAAGGCACCATGGCCACCCTTCGCATGCCGTCCGGTGAAGTCCGCATGGTCGACGTCCGCTGCCGCGCCACGATCGGCGAGGTCGGCAACGCCGAGCAGTCGAACATCAACTGGGGCAAGGCCGGCCGCATGCGCTGGAAGGGCGTCCGCCCGACCGTCCGCGGTGTCGCCATGAACCCGGTGGACCACCCGCACGGTGGTGGTGAGGGCAAGACCTCCGGTGGTCGCCACCCGGTCTCCCCGTGGGGTCAGAAGGAAGGTCGTACTCGCTCGCCGAAGAAGGCATCGAGCAAGTACATCGTCCGCCGCCGCAAGACGAACAAGAAGCGCTAGGAGCGGGTTTAGATGCCGCGCAGTCTCAAGAAGGGGCCCTTCGTCGACGACCACCTGATCAAGAAGGTGGACGTACAGAACGAAGCAGGCACCAAGAACGTCATCAAGACCTGGTCCCGCCGCTCGATGATCATCCCGGCGATGCTGGGTCACACGATCGCGGTGCACGACGGCCGTAAGCACGTCCCGGTGTTCGTCACTGAGTCGATGGTCGGCCACAAGCTCGGCGAGTTCGCACCGACCCGCACCTTCCGCGGGCACGAGAAGGACGACCGCAAGTCGCGGCGTCGCTGAGCGGGCTGAACCGTGACGACGAAGACAGACACTGAAGGGACAACCATGGAAGCCAGGGCCCAGGCGCGGTACATCCGCGTCACGCCCATGAAGGCCCGCCGCGTGGTGGACCTCATCCGTGGCATGGACGCCACGGAGGCTCAGGCGGTCCTGCGTTTCACCCCGCAGGCCGCGAGCGTGCCGGTCGGCAAGGTGCTGGACAGCGCCATTGCCAACGCCGCGCACAACTACGACCACACCGACGCCGAGTCGCTGTTCATCAGCGAGGCGTATGTGGACGAGGGTCCGACCCTCAAGCGGTTCCGGCCGCGCGCCCAGGGCCGCGCCTACCGCATCCGCAAGCGGACCAGCCACATCACCGTGGTCGTCGCCAGCAAGGGAGAGACCCGGTAATGGGCCAGAAGGTAAACCCGTACGGGTTCCGCCTCGGCATCACCACGGACTTCAAGTCCCGCTGGTACGCCGACAAGCTGTACAAGGACTACGTCAAGGAAGACGTGGCCATCCGCAAGATGATGACGCAGGGCATGGAGCGCGCCGGTATCTCCAAGGTGGAGATCGAGCGCACCCGTGACCGCGTCCGCGTCGACATCCACACCGCCCGGCCGGGCATCGTCATCGGCCGTCGCGGCGCGGAGGCCGACCGCATCCGCGGTGACCTGGAGAAGCTGACCGGCAAGCAGGTCCAGCTCAACATCCTTGAGGTCAAGAACCCGGAGATGGACGCTCAGCTGGTGGCCCAGGCCGTCGCCGAGCAGCTCTCCTCGCGCGTCTCCTTCCGCCGTGCCATGCGCAAGAGCATGCAGGGCACCATGAAGGCCGGCGCCAAGGGCATCAAGATCCAGTGCGGTGGCCGCCTCGGCGGCGCCGAGATGTCCCGCTCCGAGTTCTACCGCGAGGGCCGTGTCCCGCTGCACACCCTGCGCGCCAACGTGGACTACGGCTTCTTCGAGGCCAAGACCACCTTCGGCCGTATCGGTGTCAAGGTGTGGATCTACAAGGGCGACGTCAAGAACATCGCCGAGGTCCGCGCCGACAACGCCGCGGCCCGTGCGGGCAACCGCCCGGCGCGTGGTGGCGGCAACGAGCGTCCGCAGCGCCGCGGTGGCGAGCGCGGTGGCCGCGGTGGCGGTGGCGGCCGTCGTCCTCAGACCGATGGCGCGTCCGGCTCCCCGGCCTCCAAGACGGATGTTCCTGCCGTCGAGGCCCCGGCAGCAGCCGCGGAGACCCCCGGAACGGAAGGCTAAGTACCATGCTGATCCCCCGTAGGGTCAAGCACCGCAAGCAGCACCACCCCGGGCGCGACGGAATGGCCAAGGGCGGCACGGAGCTGGCGTTCGGCGAGTACGGCCTGCAGGCCGTCACGCCCGCCTACGTGACCAACCGGCAGATCGAGTCCGCTCGTATCTCCATCACCCGTCACATCAAGCGCGGCGGCAAGGTCTGGATCAACATCTACCCGGACCGCCCGCTGACCAAGAAGCCCGCCGAGACCCGCATGGGTTCCGGTAAGGGTTCTCCCGAGTGGTGGATCGCGAACGTCAAGCCCGGTCGGGTGATGTTCGAGCTGTCATTCCCGAACGAGAAGGTTGCTCGTGAGGCGCTGACCCGCGCCGCGCACAAGCTTCCGATGAAGTGCCGCATCGTGCGGCGCGAGGCAGGTGAGTCGTGATGGCGGCCGGTACCAAGGCTTCCGAGCTGCGCCAGCTTGGTGACGAGGAACTCGTCAACAAGCTGCGCGAGGCGAAGGAGGAGCTGTTCAACCTCCGCTTCCAAGGGGCCACCGGGCAGCTCGAGAACAACAGTCGGCTCAAGGTGGTCCGCAAGGACATCGCCCGGATCTACACGTTGATGCACGAGCGTGAGCTGGGCATCGAGACTGTGGAGACGGTGGAGAGCGCCTGATGAGCGAGAAGAATGTGACTGAGACGACCGACGAGCAGCGCGGCTTCCGCAAGACCCGCGAGGGCCTTGTGGTCAGCGACAAGATGGACAAGACCGTAGTGGTCGCCGTCGAGGACCGTGTGAAGCACGCCCTGTACGGCAAGGTCATCCGCCGCACCAACAAGCTCAAGGCGCACGACGAGCAGAACGCCGCGGGCATCGGCGACCGGGTCCTCCTCATGGAGACCCGGCCGACCTCCGCGACCAAGCGGTGGCGCGTCGTCGAGATCCTCGAGAAGGCCAAGTAATCCCTGAGGGCACTCCCTCAGGACCGTTCCGTCAGGCTCGGCGGTGGCCCGCTCCCCGTGAGTGGGCCCCGCCGGGAACCGACGCGACAAACAGGAGATAGACGTGATCCAGCAGGAGTCGCGACTTCGTGTCGCCGACAACACTGGTGCCAAGGAGATCCTTTGCATCCGTGTTCTCGGTGGCTCGGGTCGCCGCTACGCGGGAATCGGTGACGTCATCGTCGCCACCGTCAAGGACGCGATCCCCGGTGGCAACGTGAAGAAGGGCGAGGTCGTCAAGGCGGTCATCGTCCGGACCGTCAAGGAGCGCCGTCGCGCCGACGGCTCGTACATCCGGTTCGACGAGAACGCCGCCGTCATCCTCAAGAACGACGGCGACCCCCGCGGCACCCGTATCTTCGGCCCGGTGGGCCGTGAGCTGCGCGAGAAGAAGTTCATGAAGATCGTCTCGCTCGCGCCGGAGGTGCTGTAACCGATGAAGATCAAGAAGGGCGACCTGGTCCAGGTCATCACCGGTAAGGACAAGGGCAAGCAGGGCAAGGTCATCGTTGCCTACCCCGCGCTCGACCGTGTCCTCGTCGAGGGTGTCAACCGGGTCAAGAAGCACACCAAGGCCGGCCAGACCGACCGCGGTTCGAAGACCGGCGGCATCATCACCACCGAGGCGCCCATCCACGTCAGCAACGTGCAGCTCGTTGTTGAGAAGGACGGCAACAAGGTCGTGACCCGCGTCGGCTACCGGTTCGACGACGAGGGCAACAAGATCCGCGTTGCCAAGCGGACCGGTGAGGACATCTGATGACTGACACCGCTACGACGCACGCACAGCCGCGTCTCAAGACGCGCTACCGCGAGGAGATCGCGGGCAAGCTGCGCGACGAGTTCTCGTACGAGAACGTCATGCAGATTCCCGGTCTCACCAAGATCGTGGTCAACATGGGTGTGGGCGACGCCGCCCGCGACTCCAAGCTGATCGAGGGCGCCATCCGCGACCTCGCCACGATCACCGGCCAGAAGCCGCAGGTCACCAAGGCCCGGAAGTCCATCGCGCAGTTCAAGCTGCGTGAGGGTCAGCCGATCGGCGCCCACGTCACCCTCCGCGGTGACCGCATGTGGGAGTTCCTGGACCGCCTGCTGTCGCTCGCGCTCCCGCGTATCCGCGACTTCCGCGGTCTGTCGCCGAAGCAGTTCGACGGCCGGGGCAACTACACCTTCGGTCTCACGGAGCAGGTCATGTTCCACGAGATCGACCAGGACAAGATCGACCGCGTCCGGGGTATGGACATCACCGTGGTCACCACGGCGACCAACGACGATGAGGGCCGCGCCCTCCTTCGTCACCTCGGCTTCCCGTTCAAGGAGGCGTGAGCCGTGGCGAAGAAGGCTCTCATTGCCAAGGCCGCTCGTAAGCCGAAGTTCGCTGTGCGCGCGTACAACCGCTGCCAGCGCTGCGGCCGGCCGCACTCCGTCTACCGCAAGTTCGGCCTGTGCCGCGTGTGCCTTCGTGAGATGGCCCACCGTGGCGAGCTGCCGGGCGTGACCAAGAGCTCCTGGTAGTTCGGGTAATCCGAACTCCAGGAACTCTCGGTAAGCATCTGGACGGTCGGGGGCCCAACCTTTTTCCCGTAAGGTAGAAGGGTTGGGCGTCCGCCGCCCGATTCGACTTACTACGCCGTAGGTCCCCGTACCGCACCCGTCCCGACGTGTCCGCCACCGCGCGGCGCACCTCTCGGGGAGAGGGATGGCACAGATAGGAAACCCCGGCGAGAGAGGCCCAGGGCCAACTCATGACCATGACCGACCCCATCGCGGACATGCTGACCCGTCTGCGTAACGCCAACTCGGCGTACCACGACGACGTCGAGATGCCGTTCAGCAAGATCAAGTCGCACATCGCGGAGATCCTCCAGCAGGAGGGTTACATCACCGGCTGGAAGGTCGAGGACGCCGAGGTCGGCAAGAACCTCATCCTCGAGCTGAAGTTCGGTCCGGAGCGGCAGCGCTCCATCGCCGGGATCAAGCGGATCAGCAAGCCTGGTCTGCGGGTCTACGCGAAGTCCACCAACCTGCCGAAGGTGCTCGGCGGCCTGGGCGTGGCGATCATCTCCACGTCCCACGGGCTGCTCACCGGCCAGCAGGCGCAGAAGAAGGGCGTGGGTGGGGAAGTCCTCGCCTACGTCTGGTAACCGGGAAAGCGAGGTATAGCAATGTCGCGCATCGGCAAGCTGCCCATCTCGGTTCCCGCCGGAGTGGACGTCACCATCGACGGCCGCACGGTCGCTGTGAAGGGCCCCAAGGGTTCCCTCTCGCACACCGTTGCCGCGCCGATCGAGATCGCCAAGGGCGAGGACGGCACTCTGCTGGTCACCCGCCCCAACGACGAGCGTGTCTCGAAGGCCCTGCACGGCCTGTCCCGCACGCTGGTGGCGAACATGATCACCGGCGTGACCGCGGGCTACAGCAAGCAGCTCGAAATCAGCGGTGTCGGCTACCGCGTCCAGGCGAAGGGCTCCAACCTGGAGTTCGCCCTGGGCTACAGCCACCCGATTCTCGTCGAGGCCCCCGAGGGGATCTCCTTCAAGGTCGAGAACCCGACGAAGTTCTCCGTCGAGGGCATCGACAAGCAGAAGGTCGGCGAGGTGGCCGCCAACATCCGCAAGCTGCGGAAGCCCGACCCGTACAAGGCCAAGGGCGTCAAGTACGCCGGCGAGGTCATCCGCCGCAAGGTCGGAAAGGCTGGTAAGTAGCCATGGCATACGGTGTGAAGATCGCCAAGGGCAAGGCGTACAAGGGTGCGGC
Source organism: Streptomyces sp. NPDC008139 (assembly GCF_042957025.1). NCBI lineage: Bacteria > Bacillati > Actinomycetota > Actinomycetes > Kitasatosporales > Streptomycetaceae > Streptomyces > Streptomyces sp. NPDC008139. The sequence goes on along the minus strand of NZ_JBIBHM010000008.1, from coordinate 205,304 downwards.
ACTCAAGCGTCGCCACATCCGCGTCCGCAAGCGGGTCTCGGGCACGGAGGCGCGTCCGCGTCTGGTCGTGACCCGTTCCAACCGTGGCATCGTGGCGCAGGTCATCGACGATCTCGCGGGCCACACGCTCGCGTCCGCGTCGACCCTCGACGCGTCCATCCGCGGCGGCGAAGGCGACAAGAGCGCCAAGGCCAAGCAGGTCGGCCAGCTCGTGGCCGAGCGTGCGAAGGCCAAGGGCGTCGAGGCTGTCGTGTTCGACCGTGGCGGCAACCAGTACGCGGGGCGCATCGCCGCCCTGGCGGACGCCGCCCGCGAAGCCGGACTGAAGTTCTGATCCGGTTCCGTAGCTAGCGGAAAACGAAGAGAGGTAATTCCAATGGCTGGACCCCAGCGCCGCGGAAGCGGTGCCGGTGGCGGCGAGCGACGGGACCGTAAGGACCGGCGGGACGGCGGCCAGCAGGCCGAGAAGACCGCCTATGTCGAGCGTGTCGTCGCGATCAATCGCGTCGCCAAGGTTGTGAAGGGTGGTCGTCGCTTCAGCTTCACCGCGCTGGTCGTGGTGGGCGACGGTGACGGCACCGTGGGTGTCGGTTACGGCAAGGCCAAGGAGGTGCCGGCCGCCATCGCCAAGGGTGTTGAGGAGGCCAAGAAGCACTTCTTCAAGGTCCCCCGTATCCAGGGCACCATCCCGCACCCGATCCAGGGCGAGAAGGCCGCGGGCGTCGTCCTGCTCAAGCCCGCTTCCCCCGGTACCGGTGTGATCGCCGGTGGCCCGGTGCGCGCCGTCCTGGAGTGCGCCGGTATCCACGACGTGCTGTCCAAGAGCCTCGGCTCGGACAACGCGATCAACATCGTGCACGCCACGGTGGCCGCGCTCCAGGGGCTTCAGCGCCCCGAGGAGATCGCCGCCCGCCGCGGTCTGCCGATCGAGGACGTCGCGCCCGCCGCCCTGCTGCGTGCGCGTGCCGGGGTGGGTGCGTAATGGCTCGCCTCAAGGTCACCCAGACCAAGTCCTACATCGGCAGCAAGCAGAACCACCGTGACACCCTGCGGTCGCTCGGCCTGAAGCGGCTGAACGACGTGGTGGTCAAGGAGGACCGGCCGGAGATCCGCGGCATGGTCCAGACCGTCCGCCACCTCGTCACGGTCGAGGAGGTCGACTGATCATGGGTAACGAAAGCCCGATCAAGATCCACAACCTCCGTCCGGCCCCCGGCGCCAAGACCGCCAAGACCCGTGTGGGTCGTGGCGAGGCGTCCAAGGGCAAGACGGCCGGTCGTGGCACCAAGGGCACCAAGGCCCGCTACCAGGTTCCGGAGCGCTTCGAGGGCGGGCAGATGCCCCTCCACATGCGTCTCCCGAAGCTCAAGGGCTTCAAGAACCCGTTCCGCACCGAGTACCAGGTCGTCAACCTGGACAAGCTCGCGACCCTCTACCCCGAGGGTGGCGAGGTCACGGTGGCCGATCTGGTCGCCAAGGGCGCGGTACGCAAGAACCAGCTCGTCAAGGTGCTCGGCACCGGCGAGGTGACCGTGGCGCTCCAGGTGACCGTGGACGCGGTTTCCGGGTCCGCCCAGCAGAAGATCACCGCCGCCGGCGGTACCGTGACCGAACTCATCTGAGTCAGATGTCACACGACGACCGGGGATGCCCAGCACCTAGGGGCATCCCCGGTCGTTGTTTCCTTGTATTTCCTTGGCCGATTGGTCATTCCTAGGGAGCCCGCCTCGCGGGTAGGGTGACGTCGGTTGTTACTGTTCGCAGAGCCTGTGTGCTTTCGCGGGTGGTACAGCCGTATGGCCAGCGCCGTATCTGCCCGTATCAGTCAGTACCTCATCAGACCGTCCTTCCGCCGTGCGCGGGGGGTGCAGGAGGCACCGTGCTCACCGCGTTCGCACGGGCGTTCAGGACGCCCGACCTGCGGAAGAAGCTGCTGTTCACGTTGGGCATCGTGGTGATCTATCGCCTCGGTGCGCATGTTCCGGTGCCGGGGATCGACTACTCGGTGGTCAACCAGTGCATTAAGGACACGAAGAGCAGCAACAGCCTCTTCGGCCTGGTGAACATGTTCAGCGGCGGCGCTCTTCTCCAGCTCACGATCTTCGCGCTCGGGATCATGCCGTACATCACGGCGAGCATCATCCTGCAGCTCCTCACGGTGGTGATCCCACGCCTGGAGGCCCTCAAGAAGGAGGGCCAGGCGGGCACCACCAAGATCACGCAGTACACCCGGTACCTGACCGTCGCGCTCGCGGTCCTCCAGGGCACCGGCCTCGTCGCCACCGCCCGCTCCGGCAGCCTGTTCTCCAGTTGCCAGAACAAGTTCGACATCGTGCCGAACCAGTCGATCTTCACCACCGTGACCATGGTGACCACCATGACCGCGGGCACCGTGATGATCATGTGGCTCGGCGAGCTGATCACCGACAAGGGCATCGGCAACGGCATGTCGATCCTGATGTTCGTCGCCATCGCCGCCGGATTCCCCGGCTCGCTGTGGGCGATCAAGGTCTCCGGCAAGATCGCCGGCGGCTGGGTCGAGTTCCTCGCGGTGATCGCCGTCGGCCTCGCGATGGTCGGCCTGGTGGTCTTCGTCGAACAGGCCCAGCGCCGAATTCCGGTGCAGTACGCGAAGCGCATGATCGGCCGCCGCTCGTACGGCGGCACCTCCACGTACATCCCCCTGAAGGTCAATCAGGCGGGTGTGATCCCCGTCATCTTCGCGTCGTCGCTGCTCTACATCCCGGCGCTGATCGTGCAGTTCTCCGGGTCGACCGCGGGCTGGGCGCAGTGGATCAGCCGCAACATGACCAAGGGCGACCACCCGATCTACATGGCCGCCTACTTCCTGCTGATCGTGTTCTTCGCCTTCTTCTACGTCGCTATCTCGTTTAACCCCGAGGAAGTGGCGGATAATATGAAGAAGTACGGTGGCTTCATCCCTGGCATCCGGGCCGGCCGCCCCACCGCGGAGTACCTGAGTTACGTGCTGAATCGCATCACGTGGCCGGGATCGCTGTATCTGGGTCTCATCGCTCTCGTGCCAACGGTCGCCATCGCGGTCTTCAACGGGAGCAACGGCAGCTTCCCGCTGGGCGGCACCAGCATCCTGATCATCGTGGGTGTCGGCCTGGAGACGGTGAAGCAGATCGAGAGCCAGCTCCAGCAGCGTAACTACGAAGGGTTCCTCCGCTGATGCGAATCGTCCTGGTCGGTCCCCCCGGCGCGGGCAAGGGGACGCAGGCCGCGTTCCTCGCCAAGAACCTGTCGATCCCGCACATCTCCACGGGAGACCTGTTCCGCGCCAACATCAGTCAAGGGACCGACCTGGGCAAGCAGGCGAAGGCGTTCATGGACGCCGGTGACCTGGTACCTGACGAGATCACCATCGGCATGGCTGAGGACCGCCTGGAGCAGGCGGACGCGGCGGAGGGCTTCCTGCTCGACGGCTTTCCGCGCAACGAGTTCCAGGCCCGCGCGCTGGACGCGTACATGGCCGGGCACGGGATCGCGCTCGACGGTGTGCTCGACCTGGAGGTCCCCGAGGACGAGGTCGTCAAGCGGATCGCCGGCCGTCGGGTGTGCCGCAACAACAGCGCGCACGTCTTCCACGTCGAGTACAGCAAGCCCGCCACCGAGGGCGTCTGCGACGTCTGCGGCGGCGAGCTGTACCAGCGCAGCGACGACGCGGAGGACAAGGTCCGCAACCGGATCGAGGTCTACCACCGCGAGACCGAGCCGATCATCGACTACTACAAGCAGCAGGACCTTGTGGTGACGATCTCGGCGCTCGGCCCGGTGGCCGAGGTCACGCAGCGCGCGATGGACGCGCTGCGCGCGGGCGAGCGGCGGTAGCCGCCACCGAGCACGGCATCGGCCGTGGTGCCCTGACGGGCGCCACGGCCGTATCGTTGAGTGGGCACCTGCCGTCCCCGAGGGGGCGGGCGGTGCCCGAGCACTGACGTACACAAGGAAGGCGCCAGCCGTCATGGTGGAGATCAAGACCCCCGAGCAGATCGCCAAGATGCGCGAGGCCGGGTTGGTCGTGGCGGCGATCCACCGGGCGACGCGCGCCGCGGCGGTGCCCGGCGCCACCACCAAGGACCTGGACGAGGTCGCCGCCAAGGTGATCGCCGACCACGGCGCCAAGCCGAACTTCCTGGGGTACGGCGGCTTCCCCGGCAACATCTGCACGTCGGTCAACGACGTGGTGGTGCACGGCATCCCGGACCGCGAGACGGTGCTCAAGGACGGCGACATGATCGCCATCGACGCCGGTGCCATCGTGGACGGCTGGCACGGCGACGCGGCCTTCACGTGCTTCGTGGGCAGCGGGCACGCGCCGGAGCTGATCGAGCTGAGCCGGGTCACCGAGGAGTCCATGTGGGCGGGCATCGCCGCCTTCCGCAAGGGCAACCGCCTTGAGGACATCTCCAAGGCGATCGAGGGCTACATCCGCCGCCAGCCGCGGCCCGCCTCCGGCAAGTACGGCATCGTCGAGGACTACGGGGGCCACGGCATCGGCACCCAGATGCACATGGACCCGCACCTGCTGAACTACGTCACCAAGAAGCGCGGGCGCGGCATCAAGCTGATCCCCGGTGTCTGCCTCGCCATCGAGCCGATGGTCACCCTCGGAACCCCCCGCACCCACGTCCTCGCCGACGAGTGGACGGTCAAGTCCGACGACGGCTCCTGGTCCTCCCACTGGGAGCACTCCATCGCCCTCACCGAGGACGGCCCCCTCGTCCTGACCGCCGAGGACTGCGGTAAGGCCAAACTGGCCGAGTACGGCATCACGACCGCCCCGGACCCGCTGGCGTGACGTCGGACGGGGAGCCGTCGGCGGACGGAGTCCGGTGCAGCCGCTCGAAGCTTGTGAGGCGCCCCAGGCGCCGAGCCCGCGAGAGCGGCGTGAAGAGGATTCGCCTGCGGTAAGGCCAAACTGGCCGAGTACGGCATCACGACCGCCCCGGACCCGCTGGCTTAAGGATCTTCGAGACAGGGCATACATCCCTGATTCGTCTTTCCGGGTGGCGTGACGTAGACTGACACGTCGGCTCTCGCGTGTCTTTTGGCATGTCTGGGGCCGACCAAGGTAGCCGATCCCGAAAGCAGGACATGGCCAAAAAGCAAGGCGCCATCGAAATCGAGGGCACCGTGATCGAGTCTCTGCCGAACGCGATGTTCAAGGTGGAGCTGCAGAACGGTCACAAGGTCCTCGCGCACATCAGCGGCAAGATGCGGATGCACTACATCCGTATCCTCCCGGATGACCGGGTCGTTGTGGAGCTCTCTCCGTACGATCTGACGCGCGGACGGATCGTCTACCGATACAAGTAGCAACGAGTAGATCTCAAGACCCGGAGAACCTCACCTCATGAAGGTCAAGCCGAGCGTCAAGAAGATCTGCGACAAGTGCAAGGTGATCCGCCGTCACGGCCGGGTCATGGTCATCTGCGACAACCTGCGCCACAAGCAGCGCCAGGGCTGACGCACGCCGACCTACCTGCATCCGCAGAACTTCGCGCGACGCACACACGTACATACGCAGTGCCCATCTCCTGCCACAAGGGGATGACACCTCCGGCGGAGGCCGGGGACCTGGTCGTACCACCGCTCAGCACACGAGCGGTCGGCGGTCAGGAGCCGGTACTGCGGAAGACCTCCGAAACCATCAGGAGCCAAGAAAATGGCACGCCTTTCAGGCGTTGACCTCCCGCGTGAGAAGCGCGTGGAGATCGCCCTCACCTACGTCTTCGGCATCGGGCGCTCCCGCTCCCAGCAGGTGCTGAAGGAGACCGGTGTGAACCCCGACATCCGCGTCCGCGACCTGGCCGAGGAAGACCTCGTCAAGCTGCGCGAGTACGTCGATGCCAACTTCAAGACCGAGGGTGACCTCCGTCGCGAGGTGCAGGCCGACATCCGCCGCAAGGTGGAAATCGGCTGCTACCAGGGTCTGCGCCACCGTCGTGGCCTGCCGGTCCACGGTCAGCGCACTCACACCAACGCCCGTACCCGCAAGGGTCCGCGTCGCGCCATCGCCGGTAAGAAGAAGCCGGGCAAGAAGTAGTCCTCAGCGGACGCTCATCAGCGGTCTTCGCTGTAGGACCGACCACCTCCACCGGGAGAAGTTGACACATGCCTCCTAAGGGCCGTCAGGGCGCAGCCAAGAAGGTGCGCCGCAAGGAAAAGAAGAACGTCGCTCATGGGCACGCCCACATCAAGAGCACGTTCAACAACACGATCGTCTCGATCACCGACCCCGCGGGCAACGTGATCTCCTGGGCCTCCGCCGGCCACGTCGGCTTCAAGGGCTCGCGCAAGTCCACCCCCTTCGCCGCGCAGATGGCCGCCGAGTCGGCCGCCCGCCGGGCGCAGGAGCACGGCATGCGCAAGGTCGACGTCTTCGTGAAGGGTCCCGGCTCCGGCCGCGAGACCGCGATCCGCTCCCTCCAGGCCACGGGCCTTGAGGTCGGTTCGATCCAGGACGTCACCCCGACCCCGCACAACGGCTGCCGCCCGCCCAAGCGCCGCCGCGTCTGACAAGCTGATACAGGAGACACGAGACAATGGCGCGTTACACCGGGGCCGACTGCAAGCGTTGCCGTCGGGAGAAGCAGAAGCTCTTCCTCAAGGGGAGCAAGTGCGAGAGCGCGAAGTGCCCGATCGAGATCCGTCCTTACCCCCCGGGTGAGCACGGACGCGGGCGCACCAAGGACAGCGAGTACCTTCTCCAGCTTCGTGAGAAGCAGAAGTGCGCGCGCATCTACGGTGTCCTCGAGAAGCAGTTCGTGAACTACTACAAGGAAGCGAACCAGAAGTCCGGCAAGACCGGTGAGAACCTTCTGCGCATCCTTGAGACCCGCCTCGACAACGTGGTGTACCGGGCCGGCTTCGCCAAGTCCCGCGACCACGCGCGGCAGCTCGTCCGTCACGGACACATCACCGTCAACGGCCGCAAGACCGACATCCCGTCGGCCCGTGTGTCCGTGAGCGACATCGTCGAGGTCCGCGAGTCGTCCCGCAACCTGACCCCGTTCGCGGTGGCCCAGGGCGAGGCCGGCGACAAGACCGTGCCCGCGTGGCTCGAAGCCAACGCCGGCAAGCTGCGGATCCTCGTGCACAGCCTGCCCGAGCGCCAGGTGATCGACACCCAGGTGCAGGAGCAGCTCATCGTCGAGCTGTACTCGAAGTAAGCAATTACTTCGGCGTACGGACCGAGGCGATGCCGGGCGGTACGACGGGCAACCGTCGTACCGCCCGTATCCTCGTAGTACAGGGGGCGTCAAATAGCGGGCGCCCACGAATGAAGGACCGACACTCATGCTGATCGCTCAGCGTCCCTCGTTGACCGAAGAGGTCGTCGACGAATTCCGCTCCCGGTTCGTGATCGAGCCGCTGGAGCCGGGCTTCGGCTACACCCTCGGCAACTCGCTCCGCCGTACGCTCCTCTCCTCGATCCCCGGTGCCGCTGTCACCAGCATCCGGGTCGACGGTGTCCTGCACGAGTTCACCACCGTGCCGGGCGTCAAGGAGGACGTGACCGACGTCATCCTCAACATCAAGCAACTCGTCGTCTCCTCGGAGCACGACGAGCCGGTCGTGATGTACCTGCGCAAGCAGGGCCCGGGTGTCGTCACCGCCGCCGACATCGCGCCCCCGGCCGGTGTCGAGGTGCACAACCCCGACCTGGTCCTGGCGACGCTGAACGCCAAGGGCAAGCTGGAGATGGAGCTGACCGTCGAGCGCGGTCGCGGCTACGTCTCCGCGGTGCAGAACAAGCAGCAGGGCCAGGAGATCGGCCGCATCCCGGTCGACTCCATCTACAGCCCGGTGCTCAAGGTCACCTACAAGGTCGAGGCGACCCGTGTCGAGCAGCGCACCGACTTCGACAAGCTGATCGTCGACGTCGAGACCAAGCAGGCCATGCGCCCCCGTGACGCCATGGCGTCCGCGGGCAAGACCCTGGTCGAGCTGTTCGGCCTGGCCCGCGAGCTGAACGTCGACGCCGAGGGCATCGACATGGGCCCGTCCCCCACGGACGCCGCCCTGGCCGCTGACCTGGCGCTGCCGATCGAGGAGCTGGAACTCACCGTCCGCTCCTACAACTGCCTCAAGCGCGAGGGCATCCACTCCGTGGGTGAGCTCGTGGCACGCTCCGAGGCCGACCTGCTCGACATCCGCAACTTCGGCGCGAAGTCGATCGACGAGGTCAAGGCGAAGCTGGCCGGCATGGGCCTGGCCCTCAAGGACAGCCCGCCCGGATTCGACCCCACCGCCGCCGCCGACGCCTTCGGCGCCGACGACGACGTGGACGCCGGTTTCGTGGAGACCGAGCAGTACTGATCGCCTCCGGTGCGGCCGGGACCCCTGGTCCCGGCCGTCGCCGGGCGCCTTCCCGGTTCGCACCGAACGGGGAAGGTACCGGGGCCCGGCCCCGGACCCCCATCGAGCTGGCAGCCGCCAGTTCGCACTGACATCGGTACCTGGTACGGCCGGTGCAGCGGAGAAGGAGAAAGACCATGCCTCAGCCCGCGAAGGGTGCCCGCCTCGGCGGCGGCGCCGCGCACGAGAAGCTGCTGCTCGCGAACCTCGCGAAGTCGCTGTTCGAGCACGGCAGGATCAAGACCACCGAGGCCAAGGCGCGCCGTCTGCGTCCGGTCGCGGAGCGGCTGATCACCAAGGCGAAGAAGGGCGACATGCACAACCGTCGCCAGGTGCTGCAGACGATCACGGACAAGAGCGTCGTCCACACGCTCTTCACCGAGATCGCGCCGCGGTACGAGAACCGCCCGGGTGGCTACACCCGGATCACCAAGGTCGGTAACCGCCGCGGCGACAATGCGCCGATGGCCGTCATCGAGCTGGTCGAGGCGCTGACCGTGGCGCAGGCCGCCACGGGCGAGGCCGAGGCCGCCACCAAGCGTTCCGCCAAGGACCGCGCCGGTGACGAGGCTCTGGCCGACCTCAAGAAGGACTCCGAGCCGGCGGACGCCACGCCCGAGACCGCGGACGACGCGGTCGAGGACGCCGTTCCGGCCGACGAGGAGCCCAAGGAGTCCAAGGACGCCTGAGCGTTCTGAGACCCCGGGAGCGACCCCGCGGGCCCGTACCCCTCTGCCGGAGGGGTACGGGCCCGTTCCGCTGGTCCCCGCAATTCCCGACTTCCTGAGTCCCCCTGAGTCCCCTGATCCCGCTGAGAGGAATGCGCGCGTGAGCGACGAGGTGGCGCCCGGCGCCGTACGGGTGCGGCTGGATCTGGCCTACGACGGTACGGACTTCTCCGGGTGGGCCAAGCAGCGCACCCGGCGGACCGTGCAGGGGGAGCTGGAGGCGGCGATCCCGACGGTGCTGCGGATGGCGGAGCCGGTGGAGCTGACCGTCGCGGGGCGCACCGACGCCGGGGTGCACGCGCGCGGGCAGGTGGCGCACGTGGACCTGCCCGCGGACGTGTGGGCGGCCGAGGGCGGCAATCTGCGCCGGCGGCTGGCCGGACGGCTGCCGTGGGACGTACGCGTCTGGGACGTCTCGGCGGCACCCGCCGGGTTCAACGCGCGGTTCTCGGCGGTCTGGCGGCGGTACGCCTACCGCGTCGGCGACCACCCCGGCGGTGTGGACCCGCTGCTGCGCGGCCATGTGCTGTGGCACGACCGTCCGGTGGACGTCGACCGGATGAACGCGGCGGCCGAACTCCTGCTCGGCGAGCACGACTTCGCCGCGTACTGCAAGAAACGCGAGGGCGCCACGACCATCCGCACCCTGCTCGACCTGCGCTGGGAGCGTACGGCCGACGGTCTCGCGGTCGCCACGGTCCGCGCCGACGCCTTCTGCCACAACATGGTGCGCGCGCTGATCGGCGCGATGATCCTGGTCGGCGACGGCCACCGCCCGGTCGGCTTCCCCGGCGAGGTCCTGGCCGGGCGCGAGCGCCACTCCGCCGTCAAGGTCCTGCGCCCGCACGGCCTCACCCTGGAAGAGGTCGGCTACCCCGCGGACGACCAGCTGGCCGCCCGCTCGGTGGAGGCCCGCAACCGACGGACCCTGCCGTGCGCCCCCGCCGCGCCCGCTGCCGCCGCTACGGGGTAGCGGCGCTCGCGGCGTCGCGGCCGCGCTGGATGACGCGCTGGAAGGCGAAGTCGGAGGCGTCGTTGGCGGCCTGCTTGGCGGTGGTGTCGGCCTTGGTGAGGGTCTTGCCGGTCTTGAAGCCGGAGATGGTGAAGTAGGCGTAGCGGCCGACGGCGTTGGACGTCATCTGGCAGGCGACGGCGTGGCAGAAGTCCTTGATGCCGCCGCCGTTGAGCGGGCCGAGGTAGTGGGCGGTCTTCTGCACCTTCGCCGCGTGGGCGGTGTCGTCGAAGACGGCGACGCCGACGGTGACGGCCACGCCGCCGCGTACGTAGGTGGCGCGGATCAGCTTGCGGCAGCCGTTGGCGGTGAGGGCGGCCGCCAGCTCGCTGCGGGCGCCGTCGGCGCACTTGGCGGTGGTGGTGGCGGCGGTCTGGGAGTAGACGTTGCCGCCGATCCGGAACTGCTTGCCGGGGAAGAGGCCGCCCACGGTGATCGGGGCGGTGTCCTTGGCGGCGCTGGAGATGAAGTCCAGCGGGTTGGGCGGCGGCGGGGGAGCGACCGAGGAGAACGAGGGCGCGGGCGGCAGCGGCGACTGCGACGTGGCGCCGCTGGTGGCCGAGGACGGCCCGGCCACCGGCTCGTTGTCCGAGCCGCCCGACATGACGACGGCGGTGGCGACGCCGCCCGCTATCACCGCGACGGCGACGATCCCGCCGCCGAGCATCATCAGCTTGCGCCGCTTGGCGGCGCTGGCGGCCTGCTGCTCGGCGAGCGCGCCCCAGTCGGGTGTCCCGCCCGAGGGCGGGCCGCCCGGCCCTGAGGCGGGCGTGTGCGCCCCTTGCCGACGCTGTCCCGCGCCGTGCTGCTGGCGCGGGAAGGGCTGACGGTGGGTGCCCATGCCGGGCGCGCCCTGCGGGGCGCCCTGGGGGCTTGGGGACGGGCTTCGGGGCGCGCTCTGGGCCGGGGCCCGGGGCGTGCTCCGGGGCGCGGCCTGGGCGGGCGCCTGCGGGCCTGTCGGGCCGGTGGGGCGCGCGGGGGCGGGGCCGGGCGCCTGCGGGCCTGTCGGGCCGGTGGGGCGCGCGGGGGCGGGCGTCGGCGCGGGAGCCGCAGGGGTCGCAGGGGTCCCGGCGGCTTGCGGCGGCGCGGCGGCGGGCGGGAGCGACGCGTGCGGCCGGGCCGCGCCCTGGCCGGGGACGCCGGGACGTACCTGGTACGCGCCCGGCTGCTCGGCCTGCGGCGACCACGCGGGACCGGACGACGGCGCCTGCGGCTGCGACTGTCCGGGCTCGTGGCGGAACCCGCGCCGCGGGTCGTCCGCGTAGCCTCCCGGCGGACCCGCCTGCTGGTCGGCGGCGGGTCCTGACGGCGGCTGCGGGCCCTGCGGCGCCTGCGCGTCGTACGGCGACGCCTGCTGCGGGGGTGCCTGGGCGGCGGCGTGGCGCGGCTGAGGCCGAGAGGGGATGACGCGTCCCTCAAGGACCTCGCGCTCGCCCTCGGGGGCGCTCGTGGGGGGTTCCTGCGGAGGCTGCGGCTGCTGTCCGGGCCCATCAGTCATGCCGCGCATCATATTGCCGGCCAGGCCGCGCACATATTCCGGAGAACACACCGGAGAACGCACAGGTGGACACGCCGGTGAACGCGCCGGTGGAGACGTGACGAAAACGAGTTGGGGCGGATCGCGCCCCACAGGGAGAATCCAGGACATGGGACATGTGGAAGCAGCGCACTTGGAGTACTACCTGCCGGATGGGCGGGCGCTGCTCGGCGACGTCTCGTTCCGTGTGGGCGACGGCGCCGTGGTCGCGCTGGTCGGCGCCAACGGCGCGGGCAAGACCACGCTGCTGCGGCTGATCTCCGGCGAGATCAAGCCGCACGGCGGCACGGTCACGGTCAGCGGCGGCCTCGGCGTGATGCGGCAGTTCGTCGGCAGCGTCCGCGACGACCGCACCGTACGTGACCTGCTGGTCTCCGTCGCGCACCCGCGGATCCGGACCGCTGCCAAGGCGGTCGACGCGGCCGAGCTGGCGATCATGGCGCAGGACGACGAACCGGCGCAGATGGCGTACGCGCACGCCCTGGCCGAATGGGCCGAGGCGCGCGGCTACGAGGCCGAGACCCTGTGGGACATGTGCACGATGGCCGCGCTCGGCGTGCCGTACGAGCGGGCGCAATGGCGCGAGGTGAAGACGCTCTCGGGCGGTGAGCAGAAACGGCTGGTTCTGGAGGCCCTGCTGCGCGGCCCCGACGAGACGCTGCTGCTCGACGAGCCGGACAACTACCTGGACGTACCGGGCAAGCGCTGGCTGGAGGAGCAGCTCGCCCTCACCAAGAAGACCGTGCTGTTCGTCAGCCACGACCGGGAGCTGCTGGCCCGCAGCGCGGAGAAGATCGTCGCCGTCGAGACCGGCCCCGCCGGGTCCACGGTGTGGGTGCACGGCGGCGGTTTCGACACCTTCCACGAGGCCCGCAAGGAGCGCTTCGCGCGCTTCGAGGAACTGCGGCGGCGCTGGGAGGAGGAGCACGCCAAGCTCAAGGCGATGGTGCTGCGGCTGCGCCAGCAGGCGGCGAACAGCCCCGACATGGCGTCCCGGTACCACGCGGCGCAGACCCGGCTGAAGCGCTTCGAGGACGCGGGCGCCCCGCAGGAGCCGCCGCGCGAGCAGGACATCAGGATGCGGCTGCGCGGCGGACGTACCGGCGTACGGGCGGTGACCTGCGAGAAGCTGGAGCTGACCGGTCTGATGAAGCCGTTCGACCTGGAGGTCTACTACGGCGAGCGGGTCGCGGTGCTCGGCTCCAACGGCTCGGGCAAGTCGCACTTCCTGCGGCTGCTCGCCGGGGACGGGAGCATCGCGCACACCGGGACGTTCAAGCTCGGCGCGCGGGTGGTGCCCGGCCACTTCGCGCAGACCCACGCCCACCCGGAACTGCTCGGCCGCACCCTGGTCGACATCCTGTGGGGCGACCACGCGCACGACCGGGGCCGCGCCATGGGCGTCCTGCGGCGGTACGAGCTGGAACGGCAGGGCGACCAGCCCTTCGACAAGCTCTCCGGCGGGCAGCAGGCCCGCTTCCAGATCCTGCTCATGGAGCTGGCCGGGACCACCGCGCTGCTGCTGGACGAACCCACGGACAACCTCGACCTGGAGAGCGCCGAGGCCCTTCAGGAGGGCCTGGAGTCGTACGACGGCACGGTGCTGGCGGTGACGCACGACCGGTGGTTCGCGCGCAGTTTCGACCGCTATCTGGTCTTCGGGTCCGACGGTCTGGTCAGGGAGTCCACCGAGCCGGTCTGGGACGAGCGACGGGTCGAGCGCAAGCGGTAGGGCCCGGCGGACGCCCGGTCCCCACGGGTCCCGAACGGCCCCTCCCGGCCCGGGAATCCGACGCGTTTTGACCCGTACGGGGGCGCGCGGGTATTCTTCGATGTCGTTATGCGTATTGGCTTGCTCTATCTCACGTGAGGGGCCCTTACGCCGGTCCACCGGGCCGATGACCAGCGGCAGGCAGACGGGTTGCGTCCCCGAATGCCGCCAGGGCTGGCCTGATCGTCCGGGTGGCCTTGTACAAGGACCCGTTTCCCCGGCCCTCCTCACGGGCTCGTGGAGACACCATCACTGAAGAAGCGAAGGCGACCGTGCGTACGTTCAGCCCCAAGCCCGGCGATGTCACCCGCCAGTGGCACGTAATCGACGCGCAGGACGTTGTCCTGGGCCGTCTGGCCACCCAGGCCGCGACCCTCCTGCGGGGCAAGCACAAGCCCATCTACGCCCCGCACGTCGACACCGGTGACTTCGTCATCATCATCAACGCCGACAAGGTGCACCTGTCGGGCAACAAGAAGACCCAGAAGATGGCGTACCGCCACTCCGGGTACCCGGGCGGCCTGCGCTCCGTGCGCTACGACGAGCTGCTCGACAAGAACCCGGAGAAGGCCGTAGAGAAGGCCATCAAGGGCATGCTCCCGAAGAACACCCTGGGCCGTCAGATGCTCTCGAAGCTGAAGGTCTACTCGGGCGACCAGCACCCGCACGCTGCCCAGCAGCCGGTGCCGTTCGAGATCACCCAGGTCGCGCAGTAGTACCGGCCACCAGCTACCAGAAAGAATCTGAGGAGAATCGTGGCTGAGACCACTGCCGAGACCGTCGTCGAGGGTGAAGAGACCTTCGAGGAGATCACGACCTTCGAGTCCGAGACCCCCGAGTCGGAGTACACCTCCGAGTCGCTCGCCTCGCGCTTCGGCGACCCGCAGCCGGCCGCCGGCACCGGCCGCCGCAAGCAGTCCATCGCCCGTGTCCGGATCGTTCCGGGCAGCGGCAAGTGGAAGATCAACGGCCGCACCCTTGAGGGCTACTTCCCCAACAAGGTGCACCAGCAGGAAGTCAACGAGCCCTTCAAGGTGCTCGAGCTGGACAACCGGTACGACGTCGTGGCCCGCATCAGCGGCGGCGGCATCTCCGGCCAGGCCGGTGCCCTGCGCCTGGGCGTCGCCCGCGCGCTCAACGAGGCGGACGTGGACAACAACCGCGGCCCGCTGAAGAAGGCCGGCTTCCTGACCCGTGACGACCGCGCGGTCGAGCGGAAGAAGGCCGGTCTGAAGAAGGCCCGCAAGGCCCCGCAGTTCAGCAAGCGCTAAGTCGCCTTCGGCGCGGGAACCAAACCCGCGCCGGGCGCATCGAACGCCTCGGAGACACTTTGTGCCTCCGAGGCGTTCGCATTCCTGGGAATCGGCACATTTGTCTGTTGATATGGCTCTGAGCCCTGGATGGTGGAGCCACGTCCCCGCACCGGGGGCGCGGACCGCGGGGCACGGGAGGCCCGGCGGCACAGGGATCGCCGCGTCTCGGGACGGCCGCACGACCGCACGGATCATCGGAGGAAACACTGTGGGACGACTCTTCGGCACCGACGGCGTGCGGGGCATGGCCAACGCCGACCTCACCGCCGAGCTCGCTCTCGGCCTGTCGGTCGCGGCGGCACACGTGCTCGGCGAAGCGGGCAGCTTCGCGGGCCACCGGCCGGTGGCGGTCGTGGGGCGCGACCCGCGCGCCTCGGGCGAATTCCTGGAGGCGGCCGTCGTGGCGGGCCTCGCGAGCGCGGGCGTGGACGTCCTGCGGGTCGGTGTGCTGCCCACCCCGGCGGTGGCGTATCTCACCGGCGCGCTGGGCGCCGACCTCGGCGTGATGCTCTCCGCGAGCCACAACGCGATGCCGGACAACGGCGTGAAGTTCCTGGCCCGCGGCGGGCACAAGCTCGACGACGAGCTGGAGGAGCGGATCGAGGCGATCTACGAGGAGCACCGCACCGGCGCCCCCTGGAACCGCCCGACCGGCGGCGGCGTCGGCCGGGTCCGCGACTACGACGAGGGCTTCGACCAGTACGTGGCCCACCTCATCGCGGTGCTGCCCAACCGCCTCGACGGCCTGAAGGTCGTCCTGGACGAGGCGCACGGCGCGGCCTCCCGCGTCTCGCCCGAGGCGTTCTCGCGGGCCGGTGCCGAGATCATCACCATCGGCGCCCAGCCCGACGGGCTCAACATCAACGACGGCTGCGGCTCCACCCACCTGGAGCTGCTGAAGGCCGCCGTGGTCGAGCACGGCGCCGACTTCGGCATCGCGCACGACGGCGACGCCGACCGCTGCCTGGCCGTCGACGCCACCGGTGCCGAGGTCGACGGCGACCAGATCCTCGCGATCCTCGCCCTGTCGCTGCGCGAGCGCGGCGCCCTGCGCGAGAACACCGTCGTCGGCACCGTGATGTCCAACCTCGGCTTCAAGCTGGCGATGGAACGCGAAGGCATCGAGATGGTGCAGACCGCCGTCGGCGACCGCTACGTCCTGGAATCGATGAAGGAGCACGGGTACGCGCTCGGCGGCGAGCAGTCCGGGCACGTCATCGTGCTCGACCACGCCACCACCGGCGACGGCACCCTGACCGGTCTGCTGCTGGCCGCCCGCGTCGCCGCCACCAAGCGCACCCTGGCCGACCTGGCCGGGGTCATGGTGCGGCTGCCGCAGGTGCTGGTCAATGTGCCGGACGTCGACAAGAGCCGGGTCGACTCCACGCCCGAGCTGCTGACCGCCGTCGCCGAGGCCGAGGCCGAGCTGGGCACCACCGGCCGGGTCCTGCTGCGGCCCTCCGGCACCGAGCCGCTGGTGCGCGTGATGGTCGAGGCCGCCGACATCGACCACGCCCAGTCCGTCGCCGGGCGGCTGGCCGACGTCGTCAAGTCCACCCTGGGCTGAGCCGCCCCGCAGGGGGGGCCGACCGTACGTGGTCAGGCGGCGGGTACGTGCCGCTTCGCCCAGAGCCACTTCTGGGCGAGCAGCGTCAACGTGCCCGCCACCGCGATGCCCGCCAGGTTGATCACGAGCTGCAAGGTGGAGCCCCACGCCTCGCTCCAGGCCGCGTAGCTGATCCCCAGGGCGGCGTTCGCGGCGGCCGGCACGGTCGTCACCGAGATCGCCACGCCCACCAGCGCTCCCGACTTGGACGAGGTCAGGGAGAGGATTCCGGCGATCCCGGCGAGGAACGCGACGACGAACGAGTCCCACGTCGGCTGCCAGATGAACTCCGTCGCCGGGTGCGGCGCGTCGAACCGCGCCTGCGTGAACAGCCCGAACAGGCTCATCAGGTCGCTGAACCCGCCGGTGATCAGCATCGCCACCGGGAAGCCGATCAGCAGCGCCGCCACCGAGCGCCCCACCAGGCGTCGCTGACGCCGCACCACCCCCGTACAGATCCCGGCCAGCGGCCCGAACTCCGGCCCGACCACCATCGCGCCGACGATCAGGATCGAGCTGTCCAGCATCACGCCGTACGCGGCCAGCATCGTCGCCACCGTCAGGAACGCGATGTACGTGACGGTCAGCGTCGACTCCTCGTGCGTCTCCTCGACCAGCGACTCCCACAGCACCGCGTCCGCGCCCTCGCCCGGCGCGTCCTGCTCGGCCTTCTCCGCGCTCGTCGACAGCGTCAGGTCGATGTTGTCGACCGCGATCGAGCCGGTCTCCGCCACGCCCAGCTCGCGCAGCCCGACCAGCAGGCCGTCGGCCGCCTCCCGCGCCACGTCGCAGGTCAGCACGTCACCGAGCGGGTCGTAGGCGGCGCCGCGCATCACCGTCAGATGGGTGGCGCCGAGGGTCGCGCCGACCAGTCGCGCGACCTCCTCGGTGCGGTCGGCGGGCACGATCATCCGCAGGTGCAGCACGGCGGGGCTCCCGTTTCTTCGACATCAGGCGACCGCGTCGGGCGAGCCGCGTCAGGTGACCGGCGCCGGGCCGGCCGGCGTCAGAGCTTGCGCAGCGACAGGCGCTGCACCTTGTGCCCCGGTCCCTTGCGGAGCACCAGCGTCGCCCGGCTGCGGGTGGGCAGCACATTCTGCTGCAAGTTGGGCTGATTGACGGTGCGCCACATCAGCCGGGCGTACTCCAGTGCCTCGTCCTCCGAGACCTGGGTGTACTTGCGGAAGTACGAGTGCGGGTCCTGGAAGGCCGTCTCGCGCAGTTTCCTGAACCGCCCCAGGTACCACTGCTCGATGTCCTCGGTGCGCGCGTCCACGTACACGCTGAAGTCGAAGTGGTCGGCCAGACCGATCCTCGTCCTGCCGTCCTTGCCGGGCAGCGCCGGCTGGAGGACGTTCAGGCCCTCCACGATGAGGATGTCCGGGCGGCGCACCGTCAGCGTCTCGCCGGGCACGATGTCGTAGATCAGGTGCGAGTAGACCGGCGCCGTGACCTCGTCGCGGCCCGCCTTCACGTCCGCCACGAAGCGGGTCAGCGCGCGGCGGTCGTACGACTCGGGGAAGCCCTTGCGGGACATCAGGCCGCGCCGGTGCAGCTCCGCGTTGGGCAGCAGGAAGCCGTCGGTGGTGACCAGTTCGACCCGCGGGTGCTCGGGCCAGCGGGCCAGCAGCGCCTGGAGCAGCCGGGCCGTGGTCGACTTGCCCACCGCCACACTGCCCGCCACCCCGATCACGAACGGCGTCCCCGGCTGCGCGCCGTGCCCGCCGCCCGCGTCCCCCAGGAACGTGTTCAGCGCGCCGCGCAGCCCGCTGTGCGCGCCCACGTACAGATTCAGCAGCCGGGACAGCGGCAGATAGACGTCCACCACCTCGTCCAGGTCGATCACGTCGCCCAGGCCGCGCAGCCGCTCCACCTCCTCGGCGGTCAGCGGCAGCGGCGTGCGCTCGCGCAGCGCACTCCACTCCTCGCGGGTCAGGTCGACATAGGGGCTGGTCGCGGCTGGGGTCGTCGGCACGGGCCCCATTGTCCAGACGTACGCGTACGGGGCGCGGCCGGGGGTGCGGCGCGCGGCCGGGGGTACGGCCGGGTGGGGGTACGGCCGGGTGGGGGCACGGCTGGTGGGGGCACGGCCTAAGCTGGCCGGCATGAACGGCACGTCGGGTGAAGGGGATGGCCAGTGATCGTCGGGGTCGGGATCGACGTCGCCGAGATCGGCCGCTTCGCCGCCGCGCTGGAGCGCACGCCCGGCATGGCCGACCGGCTCTTCCTCCCCGGCGAACTGCTGCTGCCGACCGGTGAGCGGCGCGGTATCGCCTCGCTGGCCGCCCGGTTCGCGGCCAAGGAAGCGCTCGCCAAGGCCCTGGGCGCCCCCGCCGGGCTGCACTGGCTCGACGCCGAGATCACCACGGAGCCGTCCGGTCGGCCCCGGCTGACCGTGACCGGGACCGTGGCCGCGCGGGCCGCGGAGCTGGGGGTACGCGGCTGGCACGTCTCCCTCAGCCATGACGCCGGGATCGCGTCCGCGGTGGTCATCGCGGAGGGCTGACCCCGCGGTCGGCTCGCGGGGGCGGGGCGGGCGGGTGCGCCGGGCGCGTCCGGTGCGCCTGGTCGGGGGGCTGGGTGCGCGCCGGGCGCGTAATGTCCGTTGAGGCTGTTTCCGTCGAGCCCTGCCGGAGGACTTTCCATGAGGTACGCGCACGCGGTGGAGACCGTACGGGCCGCCGAGGGCGAGTTGATGGCCCGGCTGCCCGAGGGCGCGCTCATGCAGCGCGCGGCGGCCGGGCTCGCGGCGGCGTGCCGGGACCTGCTCGGGCGTACGTACGGCGCGCGCGTCGTCGTCCTCGCCGGGAGCGGCGACAACGGCGGTGACGCGCTGTACGCCGGTGCCCGGCTGGCCCGGCGCGGCGCCGCGGTGCACGCGGTGCTGCTGGCCCCCGAACGCGCCCACCGCGGCGGCCTCGCCGCCCTGCTGGCCGCCGGGGGCCGCGCCGCCGCCACGGAGGACGCCGAGGCGCTGATCGGGCGGGCCGACCTCGTGCTCGACGGGATTGTCGGCATCGGCGGCAAGGGCGGGCTGCGGCCCGGCGCCGTACCGCTCGCCGAGGCCGCCGGGGCCTCCCGCGCCCTCGTCGTCGCCGTCGACCTGCCCAGCGGCGTCGACGCCGACACCGGAGAAGTCCTCGGGGACGCCGTGCACGCCGACGCGACCGTCACCTTCGGTACGTACAAGCCGGGGCTGCTCATCGACCCGGCCGCGACCTTCGCCGGGGCGCCCCGGCTCGTCGACATCGGCCTCGGGCCGTACCTCGGCGCACCCGAACTGGAGGCGCTCCAGCACGCGGACGTCGCCGCCGCGCTGCCGCGGCCGGGGGAGTCCAGCGACAAGTACCGGCGCGGGGTCGTCGGCGTCGTCGCCGGGTCCGGGCGGTATCCGGGGGCCGCCGTCCTCGCCGTCTCCGGAGCGCTGCGGGGCGGCGCCGGGGCGGTGCGCTACGTCGGGCCCGGCGGCGACGCCGTGCTCGCCCGGCACCCCGAGGTGCTGGTGTCCACCGGGTCCCCGCACAGCGCCGGGCGCGTTCAGTCCTGGGTGGTCGGGCCCGGCATCGGCGACTCCCCGGAGGCGCGGCAGGCCGTCACCGACGTGCTCGCCACCTCGGTGCCGGTCCTCGTCGACGCCGACGCCTTGCGCTTCCTCTCGCCCGCCGCCGTACGGGAGCGGAGCGCCCCCACCGTCCTCACCCCGCACGCCGGGGAGGCCGCCGCGCTGCTCGGCTGGGCGCGGGAGGAGGTCGAGGCGCGGCGCCTCGACGCCGTGCGGGGTCTGGCCGGGCGGTTCGGTGCCACCGTTCTGCTCAAGGGGGTCACCACGTTGGTGGCTTCGCCTTCGCCCCGGGCGGCCGTTCGCGTCAATCCGACCGGGGTCGCGTGGCTGGCGACGGCGGGGAGTGGGGACGTGCTGTCCGGGCTTGCGGGGTCGTTGCTCGCGGCGGGGCTTGCGCCGCTGGACGCGGCCTCTTGTGGGGCGTACTTGCACGGGCTCGCTGCGCGGCTGGGGTCGGGGGGGGCGCCGCTTGCGGCGCTGGATGTGGCCGCCGCCGTTCCCACTGCGTGGCGCAGCCTTTAGCTTTTCTTTCCCGCGCTCCCACCTGTGCGGGTGGTTGTTCGTCTGCGGGTGCCGCTTGTGCCTGGGTCGGTGCCGGTCCGGGGCACCTCCTCGGGCGACGAACGTGCACCCACTTCGAAAACGTCCAGGCCCTTTCCGTTCGTCCCCCTGCGGGGGCACCCCGGCCCGTCCCCTCCCGGAACGTCGGCGTCCGGCGGTCCGTGGGGGTTGCCGGGGAGGGGGGTGGGTGGGCTCGGGTGCGTCGGTGTCCGACGGTGCGCTGTGGTGGGGGAGGGGGTGGGTGGGGGCTCGGCCGCTTCCGGTGCGCCGACGTCCGCCTGTCCGTGGGGGTTGCCGGGGCGGGGTGCTCGTCCGGGGGCGGGGAGGTAGGTGAGGCGGGGGATCTGGGGGGCTTGGGGTGGGGGGTAGGATCTGCGGGCCTTGTCGGGGTGTGCCGGCGGGGGTGGTGGCTTTGGGGTGGGTCGGTCCTGTGGGGGGATTGTCGATGACGTTCCGGCTGCGTGCTGTGCGCGCGTTGGTGTTGCTGGTCGGGTTCGTGTTGTTGGGGTTTGTGCTGTTGGCGGCGATGGCGGCGCTGGACTGGCTGCTGGTGACGCGGTGGTTCGCGGCGGGGGCGGCGTGGTTCGAGGGCACGATTTTGATGGTCACGGCGTTGGTGGCGGTGGCGATCGTGCGGGGGATGCTGGCGTTTCTGCGGGCCGGGCGGCTGGGGTCGGTGCCGGATGGGGTGGCGGTCACGGCGCAGGAGCAGCCCGAGCTGTGGGAGCAGGTGCGGGCGGCGGCGGAGGTGTCGGGGGAGCGGGCGCCGGACGAGCTGTACCTGGTTTCCGAGGCCAACGCGGGGGTGGCGGAACAGAGCCGTCTGCTGGGCCTGTTGCCGGGGCGGCGCCGTATGCTGCTGGGCCTGCCGCTGCTCGCGGGGCTGACCGTGCCGCGGCTGCGGGCCGTTCTGGCGCATGAGTTCGGCCACTACGGCAACCGCGACACCCGGCTCGGCGGCCTCACCCTGCGCGGCCGGGCGGCCGTACTGCACACGGTGGAGGTGTTCAGTGTGGGCACCACGCGGATGCATTACGTGGTCGGCGCCGTCTACGTCGGCTACGCCCGGATGTTCCTGCGGACCTCGCAGTCCGTCGCCCGCCAGCAGGAGTTCGCCGCCGATGAGTCGGCCGCCCGGTACGCGGGCCGTGACGCGACGGTCGCCGCACTGCGCGCCCTGCCGGTCATCGACGCCGCTTACGACCACTACGTGGACACGTACGCCGGGATGGGCGGTCCCGTGGGGGCGCTGCCTCCGGTCGGCGAGGTCCTCGGCGGTTTCTCGCGGCTGCTCGCCGCCCGGCCGGGGGAGAAGCTCGCCGCGCTCGCGGACGGTCGGCGTCCGCCGAAGCCGCACCCGTACGACTCCCACCCGCCGCTCCAGGATCGGATAGCCCGGATCGAGCGGCTGCCCGCCGACGACGCCACGGACGGGGCTGAGGGGGAGGCGAACGCGCTGTCCCTGCTGCGGGACCAGGACCAGGTGTTCGCCGCTCTGGAGGCGCGCACCCTGCCCCCGGAGGCGGCCGAGCGCCCGCGTCTGGCCTGGGACGACCTGGTCATGGCCCGCGCCGCGGCGGATGCCGAGGGCTGGTCCCGACCGCTGCTGCTCGCGGTCGCCAGGGCGCTGCGCGCGGAGTCGCCGGACCAGGACGGCGCGGCCCGTACGTCCCGCCGCGCGTCCTCCGAGACGGTGACGGACACCGATCTGCCCACCCTGGAGGACGTGCTCGACGCCTTCGACCACGGCCTGCTGTGGATGGCGGTCGCCGACCGTGTCCCCAAGCCGCCGCAGGCGGCCCGCCTGACCGGCGCGTCGGCGCGCAACTTCATCCGGCCCGTGGTCTTCGACGGGCTGGCCGGTCTCATCCAGCTCCGTCTCATCGAGTCCGGCCTCGCCGCCCCCGACATCGCCTGGACGGGCCGCCCCGGCCTCGTCCTCCCCCCGGCCTGGGAGAACGGCATGGACGACGCCATCGACGCGGCCATCGCCGACACCCCCGACACGGCCCCCCTCCGCACGCTCCTCACCGCCGCCGACCGGGAGGTCGTCCCGTAGCCGTCACGGGGGTCAGGCCGGGCGAACGCAGAAGGGGTGCCCGGCCGGACTGGCGTAGACCCGGGTGCCCTTGCGGTCGGCGGAGCCGACGTCGCCGGTCGGCCGCAGTCGTCGGCCGCCGGCCGCGAGCACCCGCGTGTCGGCGCTCTCCATGTCGTCCGTCGCGAGGTCGAAGTGCATCTGCTGGGAGGTCCCGTCAGGCCACCGCGGCATGACATGCCCCGGAATCCGCTGAACCACGAGCACGGGGAAGCCGTCGCCGCGCACCCCCTTTCGTCCACCCGGCTGGACAGCCGACGACAGCGCAGGTCCCACCCCCTTCCGCCACCCCCACGGACCGTCGGGCGCCGACGTACCGCCTCCGCCACCCCCACGGACCGTCGGACGCCGACGTACCGCCTCCGCCACCCCCACGGACCCTCGGGCGCCGACGTACCGCCTCCGCCACAACAGCGGACCGTCGGACGCCGACGTACCCGAGCCCTCCCCCCTCCCCCCTCAGCCACAGCGGACAGGCGGACGCCGACGGGCGAGGAGGGGACGGGCCGGGGTGCCCCCGCAGGGGGACGAACGGAAAGGGCCTGGACGTCATCGGAGTGCGGGCACGTTCGTCGCCCGAGGAGGTGCCCCGGGCCGGGACCGACCGGGCACAGGCGGCACCCGCAGACGGAAAAGCACCCGCACGGGTGGGCGGGCGGGAAAGACAGCGCCCAGGACCCGACCTGAGACACTGACCGTAATGGACGAGAAGCGGATGCGCGGCTGGGCACAAGTGGACCTGACCGCGCTGCGAGCAAACGTGAGAGCGCTGCGCGCAAAGGCACCCACGGCCGCGTTCATGGCCGTCGTGAAGGCCGACGCCTACGGCCACGGAATGGTCCCGTGCGCCAAGGCGGCCGTCGAGGCCGGAGCGACCTGGCTCGGCGTGGCCACCCCCGAGGAAGCCCTGACCCTGCGGGCAGCGGGCCTGAAGGCCCGCACCCTGTGCTGGCTGTGGACCCCCGGAGGGCCCTGGCGGGAGTGCGTCGAAGCCGACATCGACGTGACGGTGAGCGCGATGTGGGCGCTCCGCGAAGCCACGGCGGCGGCCGAGGCGGCCGGGCGCCCGGCCAGGGTGCAGCTCAAGATCGACGCGGGCCTGGGCCGCAACGGCGCCCAGCCCGCCCAGTGGCCCGAACTGGTCGCACGGGCCCGCGCGGCCGAGCGCGACGGCCTCATCCGGGTGACAGGAGTGTGGGCGCACTTCAGCTGCGCCGACGAACCGGGCCACCCCTCCATCGAGCGGGAGCTGAACGTCTTCAAGGAGGCCCTGGCGCAGGCTGAGGCGGCGGGCCTCACCCCCGAGGTGCGGCACCTCGCGAATTCGCCGGGCACCCTGACGCTTCCCGAGGCGCACTTCGACCTGGTGCGGCCGGGCGTGGCGATGTACGGCATCTCGCCGGTGCCCGAGATCGGCGGTTCCGCGGACTTCGGGCTGCGGCCGGTGATGACGGTCGTCGGCCGCCTGGCGTCGGTGAAGCGGGTGCCGGGCGGGCACGGGGTGAGCTACGGGCACAAGTACGTGACGCCGGGCGGGACGACGTTGGCGCTGGTGCCGCTGGGCTACGCGGACGGCGTACCGCGGCACGCCTCGGGCACGGGCCCGGTGCTGGTCGCGGGCAAGTGGCGGACGGTCGCGGGCCGGGTCGCGATGGACCAGTTCGTGGTGGACCTCGGCGGTGACGCGGCCGAGCCCGGCGACGAGGCGGTGCTGTTCGGCCCCGGCGACCAGGGCGAGCCGACCGCCGAGGACTGGGCACGGGCGTGCGGCACGATCGCGTACGAGATCGTCACCCGCATCGGAGCGCGGGTCCCGCGGGTATACGTGGGCGCCAGCGACGGCGCGCCGTGCCCCTAGTGGTGACCGGGCCGTGCGTACGCGGCGCAGGGCACTGGTCCCGGCGTGGGCGCCAGCGACGGCGCGCCGTGCCCGTAGTGGTGACCGGGCCGTGGGTCTCGGCGGACGAGAGCACAAGCGTCAGGCGCGCCGTGCCCGACGTCATCGGAGCGCGGATGCAAGCGGGCGCGGGCCCGAGCGGCGCCGTGCCCGTAGGCGTGACCGGCCCCCTGGTCTCGGTGGGCGAGACCACAGGCGGCAGCGACGACGCCCCGTGTCCCACGGCGTGATCAGCGCGCGGGTCGCGCGGGTATACGTGGGGGAAGGCGCCGGTCCCGGCGCAGGCGACAGCGATGGAGCACCGTGCCAGAAGGCGTGAAGTGGGAGAAGGCAGGGCTGGTCGGCGCGGCGATCGGGGTGGTCGCGGCGGGCGCCGCCGCGGGCGTGGCGATCGAGCGGGTGACCGTCGGCCGCGGGATGCGCCGCCGCGCCCGGCTGGCGCTGGACTCGGCGGGCCCGTACGGGACGCTGCGCGGACAGCCCGGCACGGTCGCGGCGGAGGACGGCACGGAGCTGTACTACGAGACCGAGGACGTCGCGCCGCCCGAGCCCGAGCCGCAGACACCGCCCTCGCGCCGCAGCCGCGGCTGGCTGCGCCGCCGCGCCGAGGCGCCGCTGCCGGTGACGGTGGTGTTCTCGCACGGGTACTGCCTGAACCAGGACTCCTGGCACTTCCAGCGGGCGGCGCTGCGCGGCACCGTACGGGCGGTGTACTGGGACCAGCGCAGTCACGGCCGCAGCGAGCGTGGCCGGGACCAGGTGGCGGGCGGGCCCGCCACCATCGACCAGTTGGGCCGCGACCTGAAGGCGGTGCTGGACGCGGCGGTGCCCGAGGGCCCGGTGGTGCTGGTCGGGCACTCGATGGGCGGGATGACGGTGATGGCGTTCGCCGACCAGTTCCCCGAGTACGTCGAGGAGCGGGTCGTCGGCGTCGCGTTCGTCTCGACGTCGGCGGGGAAGCTGGCCGCGGTGACGCTGGGGCTGCCCGCCGCGGGCGCGCGGGCGTTCCGGGCGCTGGCGCCCGCGGTGCTGCGGGCGCTGGGCAGCCAGGCGGATCTGGTGGAGCGGGGGCGGCAGGCCACCGCCGACCTGTTCGCGGGGATCATCAAGCGGTACTCGTTCGGCTCCGACGTGGACCCGGCGGTCGGCCGGTTCGCCGAGCGGCTGATCGAGTCGACGCCGATCGACGTGGTCGCCGAGTTCTATCCGGCGTTCACCGACCACGACAAGGGCGACGCGCTGTCGGTGCTCGACGGGCTGCCGGGTCTCGTACTGGCGGGGGACAAGGACCTGTTGACGCCGAGCGCGCACAGTACGGAGATCGCCGAGAAGCTGCCGGACGCCGGACTGGTGATCGTGGAGGGCGCGGGGCACCTGGTCATCATGGAGCGCCCCGAGGTGGTGAACGCGGCGCTCGCGCTGCTGATCGCGCAGGCCGCGGACTCGGTGCGCGCACCGGTCCCGCAGGTGCTGCGCGACCTGGCGGCGGCGCGGGCGTCGACCCGTACGACGGCCGCCGACGCGTAACATTCGCGTTCATGGCCACACCGCACGATGCCACGACGCCGCACGAGACCGCCGCGCACGCCGCCGAGCGCGAGGCGGCGGGGCGCGGCGCGACACCGCACGAACCGGGCTCCGTGGGGGTCACCGTCCCCACCCCCGACCTGATGCGCGACCTGGGCCGCCGCCTTGCCGCGCTGCTCGCCCCCGGCGACCTGGTGCTGCTCAGCGGCGAGCTGGGCGCGGGCAAGACCACGCTGGCCCGCGGCCTCGGCGAGGGTCTGGGCGTACGCGGCGCCGTCACCTCCCCGACCTTCGTGATCGCCCGCGTCCACCCCTCCCTGACCGCGGGTCCCGCGCTGGTGCACGTGGACGCGTACCGCCTGGGCGGCGGCCTGGACGAGATGGAGGATCTGGACCTCGACGTGTCGCTCCCCGAGTCCGTGGTCGTCGTGGAGTGGGGCGACGGCAAGGTCGAGGAGCTGTCGGAGGCGCGGCTCCAGGTCGTCATCGCCCGTACGGTCGGCGGCCCGGCGGACGGGGACGGCGAGGGCGACGACGTACGCGAGGTGACCGTCACCGGCGTCGGACCGCGCTGGACCGGCCAGGACCTCACCGCGCTGCGCGCCTGACCCTCGCTCCGATCCCCCGTTCGGCCCCCGCTCCGCCCTCCGTTCCGACAGGCTGTCGGCAAGATGTTGCGCGAGGGCGGCCGGGCGTGGTCTGCTGGTTGCGGGTACCTGGTTAGGGCGCCCTAACTACGTCTCTTCGGGGAGGCGCACATGTCGGCCCAGATCCGGACCGAGGACACGCGGGACCCGCGACGGGACACCCCGCCGCCCAATGTCGGCGCCCTGCTGGCCGCCGGAGCCGCGGCCCGCACACTGTCGACCCCGCCGGAGGACGGCGAGGAGCCCGCGCAGGCGGACGCGCCGGAAGCGGGAACGAGCCCGTCCGGCGCGTGACAAGCGCGGCTACTCCACAGCGCGGCTACTTCACGACGAAGACGGTGCTGCCGATCGTCGCGATCTGCCACAGCGCCGTGCCGTCGAGCCGCGTCTCGCGGATCGCCGCCGTCTGCTTCGCAGGATCAGGCTTCGCCAGCGACCCGTCCGCGGCCGCACTGAAGCCGACGTTTATCCCGTCGGTCGTCGCGAAGAGCACCACGTGCTCGACCTGGGCGCCGTCGCCTCCTATGCCGGAGGCGCGCCGCGAGAAGACGCGGTGTATCCCCACGCTCGGCGCCACATTGCCCGCGACCACCGCGTAGGTGCGGTCGACCTTCTCCGCGTCACCGACCAGCCACACCCGCTTGGCGGAGAGGCTGTAGACCACGCGCCTGCCGGTGCCCGAGGCGGCGGGCAGCGGATACGTCTTCGGCGTCGGCTTCGTGCTGGGCGACTTCACGGCCGAGGTGGAGGGCCTGGCCTGCGGCGGCTGGTCGGGCGCGGAGCCCGCCGCCTGCGCGGCGAGCACGGCGATGACGACCAGGGCAGCCGCAGTGAGCCCCGAGACCAGGGTGCTCGACTTGATCCGCGCCACGGTTGTCCTCCGGATGGGGTTCGCACATGCTCCCGGTTGACGGTAGCAGCCGCGCCGCCCGCGGCCACGACCGTACGGGCGCGCGCCGTACCCTTGGGGACGTGCTGCTGCTTGCCTTCGATACCGCCACACCCGCCGTCACCGCCGCCCTGCACGACGGGGAGCGGGTCCTCGCCGAGTCGACCGTCGTCGACGCGCGACGGCACGGCGAATTGCTGATGCCCGCGATCGACCGGGTCCTGATCGCCGCCGACCGTACGCTCGCCCACGTCACCGGCGTCGTGGTCGGCGTCGGGCCGGGACCGTACACCGGGCTGCGCGTCGGCCTGGTGACGGCCGCGTCCTTCGGGGACGTGCTGGGCGTCCCCGTGCACGGCGTGTGCACCCTGGACGGGCTGGCCTGGGCCGCGGGCGCGGCCGGGCTCGACGGGCCGTTCACCGTGGCCACCGACGCCCGCCGCAAAGAGGTGTACTGGGCGCGCTACGACGACCCGCGGCACCGCGCCACCGAGCCCGCCGTGGACCGCCCGGCCGACATCGCGGACGCGGTACGCGGCCTGCCGTCGGTCGGCGCGGGCGCCGCGCTGTACCCGGAGGTCTTCACCGACCGCCGTGAGGGCACCGAGGACCAGTCGGCGGGCGCGCTCGCGGCGCTGGCCGCGTACCGGCTGGCCGCCGACGAGCCCTTCGACCCGCCGCTGCCGCTGTACCTGCGGCGGCCGGACGCGCAGGTGCCCGCCGGGTACAAGGCGGTACTGCCGAAGTGACCGGGGCCCCTCACGGGAGCGCCACCGCCGTGACGCTGCGCGAGATGCGCTGGTGGGACCTGGACGCCGTACTGGCCCTGGAACACGACCTGTTCCCCGAGGACGCCTGGTCGCGCGCGATGTTCTGGTCGGAGCTGGCCGACGCCCGGCACCCGGCCGCGACCCGCTTCTACGTGGTCGCGCAGGACGCCGCGGGACGGCTCGTCGGCTACGCGGGGCTCGCCGCCGTCGCCGGAACGGGTGATGTGCAGACCATCGCCGCCGCCCGCGACCACTGGG
Source organism: Streptomyces sp. NPDC008139 (assembly GCF_042957025.1). Lineage (NCBI taxonomy): Bacteria > Bacillati > Actinomycetota > Actinomycetes > Kitasatosporales > Streptomycetaceae > Streptomyces > Streptomyces sp. NPDC008139. The sequence goes on along the minus strand of NZ_JBIBHM010000008.1, from coordinate 176,740 downwards.
GCACCGGGCTCGGCGCCCGGCTGCTCAGCACGCTGCTGCGCGCCGCCACCGACGCCGAGTGCCACGAGGTGCTGCTGGAGGTACGCGTCGACAACACCCGCGCCCAGCGGCTCTACCAGCGCTTCGGCTTCGAGCCGATCGGCTTCCGCAAGGGCTACTACCAGCCGGGCAACGTGGACGCCCTCGTCATGCGGCTCGCCGACCCGGCCGCCACCCCCGTCGCCCCCGCCGCCTTCGCGCAGACCGACGAAACCGACCCGGCCGCCCCGCCTCCCACCCGTACAGGAAACTGAGATCCATGGCTGACGAACCCCTTGTCCTCGGCATCGAGACCTCGTGCGACGAGACCGGCGTCGGCATCGTGCGCGGCCACACGCTGCTGGCCGACGCGGTCGCCTCCAGCGTCGACGAGCACGCCCGGTACGGCGGTGTGGTCCCCGAAGTGGCCAGCCGCGCGCACCTGGAGGCGATGGTCCCCACCATCCAGCGCGCGCTGAAGGACGCCGGGGTCGCCGCGAGCGACCTGGACGGCATCGCGGTCACGGCGGGCCCCGGACTCGCGGGCGCGCTGCTGGTCGGGGTGTCGGCGGCGAAGGCGTACGCGTACGCGCTCGGCAAGCCGCTGTACGGCGTCAACCACCTGGCCTCGCACATCTGCGTCGACCAGCTCGAACACGGCGCGCTGCCCGAGCCGACGATGGCGCTGCTGGTGTCCGGCGGGCACTCGTCGCTGCTGCTCGCGCCCGACATCACCAGCGACGTACGGCCGTTGGGCGCGACCATCGACGACGCGGCGGGCGAGGCGTTCGACAAGGTCGCCAGGGTGCTGGGGCTCGGCTTCCCCGGCGGCCCGGCGATCGACCGGCACGCCCGCGAGGGCGACCCCAGGGCCATCGCCTTCCCGCGCGGTCTGACCGGCGGGCGCGACCCGGTCTACGACTTCTCCTTCTCCGGCCTGAAGACCGCCGTGGCGCGCTGGGTCGAGGCCCGGCGCAGGGACGGCCAGGACGTGCCGATCGCCGATGTGGCCGCGTCCTTCCAGGAGGCCGTGGTGGACGTGCTGACCCGCAAGGCGATCCGCGCCTGCCGGGACAACGGCGTCGACCACCTGATGATCGGCGGCGGTGTCGCCGCCAACTCCCGCCTGCGGTCACTGGCGTTGGAGCGCTGCGAGGACGCGGGCATCCGGCTGCGGGTGCCGCGCCCCGGCCTGTGCACCGACAACGGCGCGATGGTCGCGGCCCTCGGCGCCGAGATGGTCGCGCGCGGCCGGGCCTCCTCCACGCTCGACCTGCCCGCCGACTCCTCGCTGCCGGTCACGGAGGTGTCGGTGCCCGGCCACACCCACCCCGGCCCGCACGAGCACGGGCCGGGCCACGCGCACGACCACGACCATGTGCACGAGCTGAGCAAGGACAACCTGTACGGATGACCGTCACGCTGATGTGGGAGGCCGCCGCCGCAGAAGGCCGCGGCCCCGACCTCCTCGACTGGGCCAGGAAACAGGCCCGTACGCTCCCCGGCACGCCGACCCGCCGCGAATTCCTCACCGCGCCCGACGACCGGGTGCTCGTCCTCACCTGGTGGGACGCGCCCTACGACGCCGTACTGCCGGAACTGCCCGACCCGGACGGGACGTTGGTGCGCCGCCAGGTGCACCGCTGGCGCTTCACCTCGGTGTCGGTGGAACCCGGCGCCTGAAAGTCGCATCAGCCAGGGTGTGCACCACGATCCCCTGACCCCCGTCCCCACCCGCGCCCGTCGCCGCCCCGGCGGTCGTCCGGGCCGTACCGGCAGCAGGGCCGCTCTCCCGCTGCTGGCGGCGGCCTGCCTGCTGCTCGTCGCGGGCTGCTCGGGCAGCACTTCGACGTCCGCCTCGACGCCCGGCCCGTCCGCGCCGACGGGCACGGCCACGAGCGCGGGCGGCACCGGGAAGCCCACCACGCCGGGCGGCTCCGCGCGGGCCGAGCGCGCCGCCGCCTTCCGCAAGTGGGGCATACCCGTGCTCGCGGACCCGCCCCCGCCGCCCGCGGTGAAGCCGGTCAAGACCGGCAAGGGGCTGCTGCCGGTGGTCAGCGACGTCCCGACGACGCGGAAGATCGTCTTCGTCACCTTCGACGACGGCGCGGAGAAGGACCCGAAGTTCGTGCGGATGATGCAGGACCTGAAGATCCCCTTCACCATGTTCCTGACGAACGCGATCATCCAGAACGACTACGGCTTCTTCAAACCGCTCCAGGCGCTGGGCAATTCGATCGAGAACCACACCCTGACCCACCCCAACCTGAACACCGAGTCGCTCGCCGCGCAGAAGCACGAGATCTGCGGCCAGCAGACGAAGCTCACCCACGAGTACGGCACCGCGCCCGGCCTCTTCCGCCCGCCCTACGGCAACCACAACGCCGCTACCAAGGAGGCCGTGCGGTCCTGCGGGGGCCTGCGCGCGATCATCCTGTGGCGCGAGTCGATGCAGATCAAGAAGGTGCAGTTCCAGCGGCCCGACCACACATTCCACCCCGGCGACATCATCCTGGCGCACTTCCGCGGGCCCAGTGAGCTCAAGGGCGAGTCGATGACGAAGATGACCGCGAACATGCTCCGGCAGATCGCCCAACAGGGCTTCACCGTGGCCCGGTTGGAGGACTACGTCTGAGAGGTCCCGGTCACCGGCCGCCCGATCAGCATCGAGGGCGCGCCCGCCACCCGGGTCAGGAACACGGTCGCCGCGTGCGGCCCCTGCGGCTTGACCCGGCGCCGCACCTCCTCCGGCTCCACCGCCGACCCGCGCTTCTTCACCGTCAGCACGCCGACCTCGCGCTCTCGCAGCAGCGCCTTGAGCCGCTTCAGCCCGAACGGCAGCACATCGCCGATCTCGTACGCCGTCGCGTACGGCGTCGGCCGCAGCTCGTCCGCCGTCACGTACGCGATGGTCTCGTCGATCAGGCCGCCGTCCAGCGGGGCCGCCGCCTCCGCCACCAGGTGCGCGCGGATCACCGCGCCGTCCGGCTCGTACAGATACCGGCCGACCGGGCGGACCTCCGGGTCGGGCAGCGGCGCCGCCGTGCGCAGGCTGGCACCGCCGGGCAGCAGCGTGGCGCGTACGGCGCCGGGCTCGGTGCCGAACCACAGCGCCGCCTCCTTCACGTCACCGCGGTCCGAGACCCACTCCGCCTCGGCCTCCGGCGGCACCGCCTCGTGCGGAATGCCGGGCGCGACCTTCACCGCGGCGAACGGCACCGTACGGGCCGCCGCCAACGCCCAGGACAGCGGCGGCGCGTACGCCTCGGGGTCGAAGGTCCGCCCGCCCGCCGCCCGGCCGCCACCCCTCATCGACGTGCCGCGCGCGGCCCCGCCCGGTCCGCCGGTCCGGCGCGCCGGGTCCACGAACACCGCGTCGAACCCGGCGGTGTCCACCTCCGTCACGTCCGCGCAGCGCACCTCGATCAGGTCGGCCAGGCCCAGCGCCGCCGCGTTCGCCCGCGCCGCCGCGCACGCCAGCGGGTCCCGGTCCACGGCCAGCACCTCGATCCCGGCCCGCGCCAGCGCGAGGGCGTCCCCGCCGATGCCCCCGCACAGGTCCGCCAGCCGCCGCACGCCGAGCGCCTTGAAGCGCTCCGCGCGGTGCGTCGCGACACTCTTCCGAGTGGACTGCTCCACGCCGTTCGGCGTGAAGTACATCCGGTACGCGTCCTCCTCGCCGAATTTCGCCACGGCCCGCTGCCGCAGCCGCGCCTGCCCCAGCGCCGCCGACACCAGCCCGGCGTCGTACGTGCGCCGCAGCCGGGTGGCCGCCGCCAGTTCGTCGGCGGGGCTGTGCTCCCGCAACTCCGCCAGCAGCGCCTGTCCGTCGCCGGACAGCAGCCCGGCAAATCCTTGGAGGTCCACCCGGCCATTGTCCCCGCCACCCTGCGCCGGACGGCACGCCGATCTTCTGGGGCGCGGGGAACTGCGACCGGCCACGACGACGGCTGCACGTCACCACCGGCCCCGGAGGGGCAATTCGGTTATCTCCCGATCACCGGCCCGGTGGGGGCTGGTCGCGCAGTTCCCCGCGCCCCAAGGGGCGCCGGGTACCCCTTTGGGAGGCGCCGCCTGGCACTCCGCTTGACCGAGTGCTAAGCGCGTCCTAGTCTCGGTTCTGGCACTCGGCACCGCTGAGTGCCAGCACTCAGCGACGGGCAGGTCCGGCACCCGCGACGACGGGCCTACCAGGTCGCCGACCCAGACAGACACTCTTCCGTGAGCCCTTTGAAGGGGGAGGTCGGATCGTGACGACCGCCAGCACCAAGGTTGCCATCAAGCCGCTCGAGGACCGCATCGTGGTCCAGCCGCTGGATGCCGAGCAGACCACGGCCTCCGGCCTGGTCATCCCGGACACCGCCAAGGAGAAGCCCCAGGAGGGCGTCGTCCTGGCCGTCGGTCCGGGCCGCTTCGAGGACGGCAACCGCCTGCCGCTCGACGTCTCCGTGGGCGACGTCGTGCTCTACAGCAAGTACGGCGGCACCGAGGTGAAGTACAACGGCGAGGAGTACCTCGTCCTCTCGGCTCGCGACGTCCTCGCGATCGTCGAGAAGTAAGCACCGCTTTTACCGCAGCAGTGATCCCGCCCCGGGTTTCCGCGTCCTACGGACCGGGCGCCCGGGGTGGTTTCGTTGCCTGCTCCTGCCGTCCTTGACGACGTGATTTGACGAGTAGACGAGGTAGTTCACAGGCATGGCCAAGACCCTGAAGTTCGACGAGGACGCCCGTCGCGCCCTCGAGCGCGGCGTCAACAAGCTCGCCGACACCGTGAAGGTGACGATCGGTCCCAAGGGCCGCAACGTCGTCATCGACAAGAAGTTCGGTGCCCCCACCATCACCAACGACGGCGTGACCATCGCCCGTGAGGTGGAGCTGGAGGACCCCTACGAGAACCTGGGCGCCCAGCTCGTCAAGGAGGTGGCGACCAAGACCAACGACATCGCGGGTGACGGCACCACCACCGCGACCGTGCTGGCCCAGGCCCTGGTCCGCGAGGGCCTGCGCAACGTGGCCGCCGGCGCCTCCCCGGCCGCCCTGAAGAAGGGCATCGACGCCGCCGTCAAGGCCGTGTCCGAGGAGCTGCTCGCCACCGCCCGCGCGATCGAGGGCAAGGAGGACATCGCCGCCGTCGCCGCGCTGTCCGCCCAGGACAAGCAGGTCGGCGACCTGATCGCCGAGGCGATGGACAAGGTCGGCAAGGACGGTGTCATCACCGTCGAGGAGTCCAACACCTTCGGCCTGGAGCTGGACTTCACCGAGGGCATGGCGTTCGACAAGGGCTACCTGTCGCCGTACTTCGTCACCGACCAGGAGCGGATGGAAGCGGTCCTCGACGACCCCTACGTCCTCATCCACCAGGGCAAGATCTCCTCGATCCAGGACCTGCTGCCGCTGCTGGAGAAGGTCATCCAGTCCGGCGCGTCCAAGCCGCTGCTGATCATCGCCGAGGACGTCGAGGGCGAGGCCCTGTCGACCCTGGTGGTCAACAAGATCCGCGGCACGTTCAACGCCGTGGCCGTCAAGGCGCCCGGCTTCGGTGACCGCCGCAAGGCGATGCTCGGCGACATCGCGACGCTGACCGGCGCCACGGTCATCGCCGAGGAGGTCGGCCTCAAGCTCGACCAGGCCGGTCTCGACCTGCTCGGCACCGCCCGCCGCATCACCGTCACCAAGGACGACACCACGATCGTCGACGGCGCCGGTGACAAGGCCGAGATCGAGGGCCGCGTCAACCAGATCAAGGCCGAGATCGGCACCACCGACTCGGACTGGGACCGCGAGAAGCTCCAGGAGCGCCTGGCCAAGCTCGCCGGCGGCGTCTGCGTCATCAAGGTCGGCGCGGCCACCGAGGTCGAGCTCAAGGAGAAGAAGCACCGTCTGGAGGACGCCATCTCCGCGACCCGCGCCGCGGTCGAGGAAGGCATCGTCTCCGGCGGCGGCTCCGCGCTCGTCCACGCCGTCAAGGTCCTGGAGGGCAACCTCGGCAAGACCGGTGACGAGGCGACCGGTGTCGCCGTCGTCCGCCGCGCCGCCGTCGAGCCGCTGCGCTGGATCGCCGAGAACGCCGGTCTCGAGGGCTACGTCATCACCGCCAAGGTGGCCGAGCTGGAGAAGAACCACGGCTTCAACGCCGCCTCCGGCGAGTACGGCGACCTCGTCAAGGCCGGCGTCATCGACCCCGTCAAGGTCACGCGCTCCGCGCTGGAGAACGCGGCCTCGATCGCGTCGCTGCTGCTGACGACGGAGACGCTGGTTGTGGAGAAGAAGGAAGAGGAGCCCGCTGACGCGGGGCACGGTGGGCACGGTCACTCCCACTGAGTGACGTCCGTCGGTTCCACCGGGGCGGCCCCGGCACCCTCACGAGGGTGCCGGGGCCGCCCCCTTTCCCCACCCCCGCGCCACGTCCCCTCTGCGAGAGGCGGCACGCCGTGTTTTTCGGGGCGCGGCCCCGGGGCGGTTCTCTTGCGCTGGGGGTCAGGCACGGGTTTTTAGGGGCGCGGCCCCGGGGCGGTTCTTCTGCCGGGGCGGCTGGCCGTGTTTTTCGGGGCGCGTCCCCGGACGGTTCTCTTGCGCTGGGGGTCAGGCACGGGTTTTTACGGGCGCGGCCCCGGACGGTTTCCTTGCGCTGGGCGGCAGGCACGGCTTTTAGGGGCGCGGCCCCGGGGCGGTTCTTCTGCCGGGGCGGCTGGCCGATCTTTTAGGGGCGCGGGGAACTGCGCGCTCAGCCACGGCGCTGGTGCGCCGTGAAAACCGGCCCCAGCGGGGCAGTCGCTGTTGTTTTCGGGCTGAAAGCCCGGTGGGGGCTGGTCGCGCAGTTCCCCGCGCCCCTCAAAGCAGGCCCTGCGTCGGCGCGGCGCGCGTACCCGGGCCCCTAAAAGCAGGTCCTGCGTCGGCGCGGCGCGCGTACCCGGGCCCCTGGGGGCGCCCTCGGGCGGAGGGCGGGCGCGTAGGGGGCGGGCCCTTGGAGGGCGAACCGTGGCCGGATGGCCTACCGGCGAGGGTCGAAGCGGCGGCCGGCGCGGGTGGAGGCGGCTGCGTAGAGGCCGGGAGGAAGGTGCCGGGCAAGGGAGACGGCGAGTTTGTAGCGGGCGGAGGGCACGCTGAGGGTGCGTCGGCGGGCGAGGTCACGCAGGGCCGCCGCGACGACGGCATCGGCGTCGAGCCAGGCGAAGGAGGGCAGCCGGGAGGCGTCCATCCCGGCCCGGGCGTGGAATTCGGTGCGGACGAAGCCGGGGCACAGGGCGAGGAGCCGCACGCCGGACCCGGCCGTCTCGGCGGCCACGCCCTCGGTGAAGTGGACGATCCACGCCTTGCTGGCCCCGTACGTGCCGCGCGGCATGTAGGCCGCGACGGACGAGACGTTGATCACGTACCCGCGCCCCCGCGGCCGCATGGTCTCGACGGCCGCGCCGGTGAGGCGCAGCACGGCCTCGCAGTGCAGCTTGAGCATGCGCAGCTCGTCGGACATGGGGGCGTCGAGGAAGGTGCCGTGGTTGCCGAAGCCGGCGTTGTTGACGAGGACGTCGACGGGCCGTTCCCGGTCGCGCAGCCGCGCTTCGACGGCGGCGATCCCGTCGTCGGTGGTGAGGTCGGCGGGCAGCACCTCGACGTCGGCCCCGTACCGCTCGCGCAGCCCGGCCGCGCTGTCGGCGAGCCGCTGTTCGTCGCGGGCGACGAGGACGAGGGCGTGTCCGTCGGCGGCGAGCCGTCGTACGAAGGCCGCTCCGATGCCGGAGGTCGCGCCGGTGACCAGTGAAGTCGTCATCCCGGCAGCGTACGGGCCGCCGCCGGGCCCTTCGTCAACGCGCCGGACTCAAGCGGCTGTTGACCGCCTCCAGATACGTACGGTTCATGGTGTCGGCCGCGGCCATGACCCGCGGAAGCAGCTCGGACTCCAGGGTCATCGCCCGGAAGAGGAAGGCGACGGTGACCTCGTGGTCCGGCCGGTGCACGACCTCGACCGGGTCCCCTGCGCGGACCTCGCCCGGCGCGATCACCCGCAAATACGGGCCAGGCAGCCCCTCTTGAGTGAACCGCTTGACCCATCCGCGTTCGTCCAGCCACCCGGCGAAGGTGCGGCACGGGATGCGGGGCGAGGTCACTTCGAGGACGAGCCCCGCGGCGCCGATCCGCCAGCGCTCGCCGATCAGCGCGGCGTTGACGTCGATGCCGGTGGTGGTCAGATTCTCGCCGAAGCGGCCGTCGGGCAGCTCGCGCCCCAGCCGCCGCTCCCAGCGGTCGAGATCCTCGCGGGCGTACGCGTACACCGCCTGTTCGTCGCCGCCGTGGAAGCGCAGGTCGCAGACGGTGTCCCCGGCGAGGCCGCCGCCCGCGACGCCGCGCGGTCCGGGCGCCGTGACGGCGACGGGTCCGGTCACCGGGAGCTTCCCGATGCCGGTGAGGCCGCCTTCGCTGTCGGTGTAGGGCACGACGAGGGGGCGGGCGACGTTCACGGAGCGCACTCGGGACATGGGACGCAGCCTATTTCGCTTCGCGGGCGAGGCGGCGCCGGATCGCGTCGCGGTCCTCGCGGGGGAGGGCGTCGAGGCCGGTCAGCAGCGGCAGCAGCTCGGGCTCGGTGGTGAAGGCCCGGAAGGACAGCGCGACGGTGACCTCGTGGTCCGGGCGGTGCACGACCTCGACCGGGTCCCCTGCGCGGACCTCGCCCGGCGCGATCACCCGCAGATACGGGCCAGGCAGCGCCGCGTCGGTGAAGCGCCGCAGCCACCGGTTCTCGCCGAGCCAGCCCGCGAAGGTCGCGCACGGGATGCGCGGGCAGGACACCTCCAGGAGGGGTCCGCGCGCGCCGATCCGCCAGCGCTCGCCGATCAGCGAGGCGTTGACGTCGATGCCGGAGGTGGTCAGATTCTCGCCGAAGAAGCCGTTGGCGAAGGTACGGCCCAGCTCGCGGCCCCAGTGGTCGAGGTCCTCGCGGGCGTACGCGTAGACGGCCTGGTCGGCGCCACCGTGGTGCTTGACGTCGTGCGCGCGGTCACCGGCCAGACCGACCGCGCCGTCCCCCTTCGGACCCGGCGCGGTGACCCGTACCGGGCCGGTGACCGGCCGTTTGTCGATGCCGGTCGCCGGCAGCCGCTTCCACGGGTTGGGGCGCGGGCGGCCGATGTTGACGCTCAGCAGCAGTGCCATGCGGGGCGCGCCTCCGCTCTCAGGCCTGGTAGAGGTACGGGGTGGTGACGCTCAGGGCGCTGAAGCCGAGGCGCTGGAGGATGGGGCGGCTGGCGTCCATCGCGTCGACCTGGAGGTAGCGGTAGCCGCGGGCGGCGGCGATACGGGCCCGGTGGGCGATCAGCGCGCGGTAGACGCCGCGCCCGCGCCACTCGGCGACGGTGCCGCCGCCCCACAGGCTCGCGAAGTCCTTGCCCGGCGGCATCTCCATGCGGGCCCCGCAGACCGGCCGGTCGCCCGCCATCGCCAGCACCAGCGCGATCTCGTCCGGCGCCTGCGCGAGCGCGTCCAGCAGCCGCTCGCGCAGCCGCTGCGCGCCCGTACCGAACGCCTCCTCGTGCACGGCGGCCAGCAGGTCCACCCCGGCGGCGTCGGTCACCTCCACCAGCCGTACGCCGTCCGGCAGGACGGGCTCGCCGGGCAGCGCCGCGACCTCCGCGACCATCAGCGTCTCCGGCTCCTCCGGCACGAACCCCGCCGCGCGCAGCCGCTCGCCCAGATCGGCCGGCCGGTCGTGCGCGTACAGCTTCCACTCGAACTCCCGGCCCGCCCCCTCGGGCGACTTCAGCCACGCGAGCTGCGCCTGGACCGCGGGGCCCGCGCTGTCCTCGTCCAGCTCCGACCAGAGCACCCCGCTCCAGTCGTGCACGGCGGCCCCCACCTGCCGCACCACCCCGCCGCCCCGCTCCACCCGCGTCCCCGCCCCCTCCGGCGGAGCGTCCCGCCGCATCTGAGCATCGAACAACCCGAGTACATAAGCGCGATCCATCCCCCCATCCCAACACGCCCACGCCCCGGCCCCCAACCGATTTCCCCCCGCGATGCGCCCCGCCGGGAGAGGCGTCAGGCGAGGGATTCGAGGGTGCGGTCGATGTCGGAGGGGGTGTTGTAGAGGTGGAAGGCGAAGCGGAGGGAGGTGGTGGGGGTGGAGAAGCGGACGGCGGCGGTGGTGAGGCGGGCGGGGGCGGTCGGGGGGAGGGCGACGGTGACGGTGGCGGAGGGGCCGGGGACGGGGGTGTGGCCGAGGGCGGTGAGGCCGTCGCGGAAGCGGGCGGCGAGGGCGGTGTCGTGGGCGTGGATCGCGGGGACGCCGATCTCCTCGATCAGGGAGAGGGAGGCGGCGGCGCCGACGAAGGGGAGGTAGGCGGGGCGGGCGTCGAAGCGGCGGGCGCCGGGGGCCAGCCGGGTGACGGGGCCGTAGCACCACTCCCAGGGGTCGTCGGCGGCGTACCAGCCCGCGAAGCCGGGGGAGAGGGTCGGCTCGGCGCCCGCGCGCACGGTCAGGAAGCAGGCGCCGTGCGGGCTGAGCAGCCACTTGTAGGCGTGGCAGACCACGTAGTCGTAGTCGTCGGCGCACAGCGGGAGCCAGCCGACCGACTGGGTGCCGTCCAGGAGCGTACGGGCGCCGTGGGCCGCTGCGGCGGCGCGGATCGCGGGCAGGTCGGCGACCCGGCCGTCGGCGGACTGCACGGCGCTGACGGCGACCAGCGCGGTGCCCGGCCGCACCGCGTCGGCGAGCGCGTCCAGCGGCACGATCCGCAGGTCCAGGTCCTCGCGGGCGGCGAAGGGCTGCACGAGGGAGCTGAAGTCCCGGTCGGCGACGACCACTTCGGCGCCGGGCGGCAGCCGCGTCGCGATCAGCCCGACGCTCTCGGCGACCGTGCTGGCCAGCGCCACCCGCTCCACCGCCACCCCGACGATCCGGGCGTAGGCGGCGCGCGCCGAGACGACGGCCGCCTCGAAGGCGTCGGTGTCGGGGCGGCCCGCCGCCCACTCGTCGACGGCCCCGCGCAGCGCCGCCGCGGTGCGGGCCGGGAGCAGCCCGACGGTGGCGGTGTTGAGGTAGGGCGCGGCGGGGTCGAGGTCCGGATACTCGGTACGGATGAGGCGGTCCGCGGCGAGGCCGTCACCCGAGGCGCCGCCGGCACCCGCGCCCGTACCGCTGCCCGTGCTCGTACCGCTGCCCGTACCGCTGCCTGTGCTGCCGAATGCGATGGCGTCCATGGCTCCTCAGCGTGGCGCGGCCCCGCCCCAAAGTCCATTACCGATATCTGTCGGGTATCCCTAAGTTCCGCTTATGGTGGGTGGATGATCGAGGCACGTCATCTCCGGGTGCTGCGGGCCGTCGCCCGCACCGGTTCGTTCTCCGCGGCGGCCCGCGAACTGGGCTGCACCCAGCCCGCCGTCAGCCAGCAGATGAAGGCGCTGGAGCACTCCGCGGGCACCCCGCTGCTGGTCCGCGGCGCCCGCGAGACCCGGCTGACGGAGGCGGGTGACGTGCTGGTCAGGCACGCCGTCGGCATCCTGGCCGGGCTGACGGCGGCCGAGGAGGAGGTCGCGGCGATCGCGGGGCTGCGGGCCGGACGCGTACGCCTCACCTCGTTCCCCTCGGGCAGCTCCACGCTGGTGCCGGGCGCGGTCGCGGCGATGCGCGCGCAGTACCCGGGCACGAAGGTGTCGCTGGAGGAGGCCGAGCCGCCGCGCTCGGTGGAGATGCTGCGCGCGGGCGACTGCGACATCACCCTGGCGTTCCGTTACGTGGATCTGCCGACCCCGGCCGAGGAGTCGTGGGACGACCTCGTCGTGCGCCCGCTGCTCACCGACCGGCTGGTCGGCGTCGTGCCGGAGGGGCACGCGCTCGCCGTCGGCGGGCGCCCGGTGGACATCGCGGAGCTGGAGCAGGAGCAGTGGATCGCGGGGTGCGCGCGCTGCCGCCGCCACCTCGTGGAGGTGTGCGAGCGGGCCGGGTTCACCCCGCGGATCGACTTCGCGACCGACGACTACCCGGCGGTGGTCGGCCTGGTGGCGGCCGGCCTCGGGGTCGCGGTGCTGCCGGAGCTGGCGCTGGAGTCCGTACGCCCCAAGGGCGTCGCCGTGGTGGAGGTGCGTCCTGCCGTGCAGCGCGAGGTGGTGGCCCTCACGCTGCCCGATCTGGCGAACGTCCCGGCGGTGGACATGATGCTCGGCCGCCTTGCGCAGGCGGCGGCCCGCTGATCTCAGGGCATCTGTCGCCCGTCAGCCGGGCCCGGCGGGCGGCGCGCCGCGCGTGCCGTACGCGTCAGTGCGGACGGGGCCGACGGAACCGGGAGTGCCGACGGCGCCGGAAGTGCAGGAACGATTCTGCTGGCGTCTCGCGGAAGCGCGCTCACACGTGGGACGCGTCGCGGATGTCGGACGCGTCGTGCAGGTCGGCGTCGTGCAGGTCAGAGTCGTGCAGGTCGGCGTCGTGCAGGTCAGAGTCGTGCAGGTCGGCGTCGTGCAGCTCGGTCGCGTCGCGCACGTCCGACGGCTCGCGCTCGGAGCGGGCCGCTTCGGCGTCCGTCGAGGGCATCCGCGAGCGCGAGCGCCCCATCATCGCCTCGCGCTCGTCCTCCGTGAGTCCGCCCCAGACCCCGTAGGGCTCGCGGACGGCGAGGGCGTGGGTGGCGCATTCGGCCCGTACGGGACAGCGCATGCACACCTCCTTGGCGGAGGCCTCGCGCGCGCTCCGGGCGGCGCCGCGCTCGCCCTCTGGGTGGAAGAAGAGCGAGCTGTCGACGCCTCGGCAGGCGGCCACGAGCTGCCAGTCCCAGAGGTCGGCGTTGGGGCCGGGAAGGCGGGAGAAGTCTGCCATTGCTTATCCCCTCGGAGGGTGTGTGTCGGTCTGGGAGGCCGTGAAGAGTCAGCGTCTCGACCGTACATCTACTGTCGTAGTAGATGTAAATATGACTCATCGCCAATCTAGTGGCGAATAGCCCACAAGGCGCGAAAGAGCGTCCAAACAGTGAAAAATCTGGCATAACACCCGTTCGGCAGCATCCGGGCAGGGCCGCTCGGCCGTAGAGGAATCGTTCCGCCTCTGAAATACCGGCTCTCTCACCCGTCTGACCTGCGGCCTGGGCGATCCGTGTGCGCATGATCACGTAGAGTGCTGATGACCGTCGGCAAACTCCGTAACTCTTTCGGGTGAGGGTCGTTGAGTCTGGCGGAAGCGGTTGGCGGACAAGTGAATCGGGCAGGTGCCCGAGGCCGTCAGCCTCAACGGTGAACATTCGTACAGCCTGGAGGCACAACGTGACGCGGTTCAGCTGCGGAGGGCGGTCATGACTTCTGTCCTCGTCTGCGACGACTCCCCGCTCGCCCGAGAGGCCCTGCGCCGCGCGGTGGCCACCGTGCCCGGTGTCGAGCGCGTAACCACCGCGGCCAACGGCGAGGAAGTCCTCCGCCGCTGGGGTGCCGACCGGTCGGACCTGATCCTGATGGACGTCCGCATGCCCGGCCTCGGCGGCGTCGAGACCGTACGGCGGCTGCTGTCGGCCGACCCCGGCGCCCGGATCATCATGCTCACGGTCGCCGAGGACCTGGACGGCGTGGCGCTGGCCGTCGCCGCCGGTGCCCGCGGCTACCTGCACAAGGACGCCTCGCGCGCCGAACTGCGGGCGACCGTGACGCAGGCGCTCGCCGACCCCACCTGGCGGCTCGCACCGCGGCGGCTGCGCTCGGCCGAGATGGGCGCCGCGCCCACCCTCACCGCCCGCGAGATCCAGGTGCTCGAAGGCATGAGCCACGGACGCTCCAACGCCGAGATCGGCCGCGAGCTGTTCCTCTCCGAGGACACCGTGAAGACGCACGCCAGGCGGCTGTTCAAGAAGCTCGGCGCGTCCGACCGGGCCCACGCCGTGGCGCTCGGCTTCCGCTGGGGCCTGGTTCGCTGAGCCGTCGTGTCGTACGCCCGAGAGGGCGGCCGTTCCGGCGAAGTCGCCCACAAGTCCTCGGTTTCCCGGGGGAGGACGCATGCTTGACGTATGGACTTCCTCGGGGATCGGCGAGGGCCTCACATGGCGGAGATGACAGCGTCGGGTTCGGCCGCTCATAACGCTTCGGTGCAGAAGTACGGCCGCGATGACGCGGATCGTGCCGCGGCGAGGCACCATGGGTGGATGCGCGACGACGACACTCCGGCCATCGGTGCCCTTGTCCGGCGCGCAGTCGACGGCGACGAGCGGGCGACACACGACCTGCTCGCGCATGTCCACCCGCTCGCCGAGCGGTACTGCCGCACCAAATTGTCCCGTCTTCCGGGCGACGCCCGGCACTTCGTCGACGACCTCGCCCAAGAGGTCTGTCTCGCGGTGCTGTGCGCCCTGCCCCGCTACCGCGACCTGGGGCGGCCGTTCGAGGCCTTCGTGGTCTCCATCGCCGCCCACAAGGTCGCCGATCTGCAACGGGCTGCCATGCGCGGGCCCGGCAGCACCGCCGTACCGTCCGACGAGATGCCGGAGAAACCGGACGATTCGCTCGGCCCCGAGGAGCGCGCGCTGCTCAACAGCGACGCCGCCTGGGCCAAGAAGCTGCTCGACAACCTCCCTGACCACCTGCGCGAGTTGGTACTGCTGCGGGTCGCCGTCGGGCTGAGCGCCGAGGAGACCGGCCAGGTGCTCGGCATGTCGCCGGGGGCCGTACGGGTGGCGCAGCACCGCGCGCTCAGCCGGCTGCGCGCCATCGCGGAACAGACGGCGGGAGCGCCCGCAGCCGGGGACGCGCCGGGTCTCTCGGCGTAGGACGCGCGGGAAACGGATGTCGGGTCCCGCACCGGGCCCGGCACCGAGCCCGACCGCGCGTGATCTGACCGCTGGTAACCGTACGGGCGTACGGGCCCGGCCGAGGGCGTCATGGGAATAGCGGCGAAGCCACTACCATTGAACAACTCGCCGGGCAAGACCATTCGGGAAGGTGTCATGACGCTGAACGCCGACGGAGTAGCTGAGAAGTTCGCCACACTCGGGCTGACCTATGACGATGTGCTGCTGCTTCCGGGGGCGTCAGAGGTGCTGCCCAACCAGGTGGACACCTCCTCCCTCATCTCCCGCAACGTCCGGGTGAACATCCCGCTGCTGTCCGCCGCCATGGACAAGGTCACCGAGGCCCGGATGGCCATCGCGATGGCCCGCCAGGGCGGCGTCGGCGTGCTGCACCGCAATCTGTCGATCGAGGACCAGGTCAACCAGGTGGACCTGGTGAAGCGGTCCGAGTCCGGCATGGTCACCGACCCGATCACGGTCAGGCCCGACGCGACGCTCGCCGACGCGGACACGCTCTGCGCGAAGTTCCGGATCAGCGGCGTGCCCGTCACCGACGCGTCCGGGCGGCTGCTCGGCATCGTCACCAACCGCGACATGGCCTTCGAGAGCGACCGCTCCCGCCAGGTCCGCGAGGTCATGACCCCGATGCCGCTGGTCACCGGCCAGGTCGGGATCTCCGGGGTCGACGCGATGGCGCTGCTGCGCCGCCACAAGATCGAGAAGCTGCCGCTGGTCGACGCCGACGGCAAGCTGAGCGGGCTCATCACCGTCAAGGACTTCGTCAAGGCCGAGCAGTACCCGAACGCGGCGAAGGATTCCGAGGGTCGGCTGCTGGTCGGCGCCGCCGTCGGCGCCAGCCCCGAGGCGCTGGACCGCGCCCAGGCGCTGGTCGGGGCGGGCGTCGACTTCCTCGTCGTGGACACCTCGCACGGCCACAACAGCAACGCGCTGAACTGGATGGCGAAGATCAAGTCCAGCGTCGGCGGGGTCGACGTGGTCGGCGGCAACATCGCCACCCGTGACGGCGCCCGCGCCCTCATCGACGCCGGTGTCGACGGCGTCAAGGTCGGTGTCGGACCCGGCTCCATCTGCACCACCCGCGTCGTCGCGGGCATCGGCGTCCCGCAGGTCACCGCGATCTACGAGGCCGCGCAGGCGTGCATCGAGGCCGGGGTGCCGGTCATCGGCGACGGCGGCCTCCAGTACAGCGGCGACATCGGCAAGGCGCTCGCCGCGGGCGCCAGCAGCGTCATGCTCGGCAGCCTGCTCGCCGGGTGCGAGGAGTCCCCCGGGGAGCTGCTCTTCATCAACGGCAAGCAGTTCAAGTCCTACCGGGGCATGGGGTCGCTCGGCGCCATGCAGTCCCGCGGCCAGGGCCGCTCCTACTCCAAGGACCGCTACTTCCAGGCCGAGGTCTCCTCCGACGACAAGCTCGTGCCCGAGGGGATCGAGGGCCAGGTGCCGTACCGCGGACCGCTGTCCGCCGTCCTCCACCAGCTCATCGGCGGTCTCCGGCAGACCATGGGCTACGTCGGCGCCGCCGCCGTCTCCGAGATGGAGTCCAAGGGGCGGTTCGTCCGCATCACCGCCGCCGGGCTCAAGGAGTCCCACCCCCACGACATCCAGATGACCGTAGAGGCCCCCAACTACCACGGCTGACACCGCACTTGCGCAGGACCGTTCTTCCGGGCCGCGGCCCCTGTGCGTCCGCCCCGCGCAGGACGTTGTTCCTAGGGGCGGCGGCCCCGGGCGGTTCTTCTCCCCGTGCGGTACGCCGGTCCTTTCAGGGGCGCGGGGAACTGCGCGCTCGGCCACGACGCTCCCGCAGGTCACCACCGGCCCCGGAGGGGCAGTTCGGTGGTGTCCCGACCACCGGCCGGTGGGGGCGGGCCGCGCAGTCCTCGCGCCCCTACGGGGCACAGGTCCTGTGCCGAGGCAGCGCGCCGGGGCGCATCCCCGACGGGGCACGGGCCGCCCGCGGGCCGAGCGGGGATACTGAGGGGCCGCAGGTCAAAAGAAAGGCGCAGGACGTGACAGAGATCGAGATCGGTCGGGGCAAGCGAGGCCGCAGGGCGTACTCGTTCGACGACATCGCCGTTGTGCCGAGCCGGCGCACCCGGGACCCGAAGGAGGTCTCGATCGCGTGGCAGATCGACGCGTACCGCTTCGAGCTGCCGTTCCTCGCGGCGCCCATGGACTCGGTGGTGTCGCCGGAGACGGCGATCAGGATCGGGAACCTCGGCGGCCTCGGGGTGCTGAACCTCGAAGGGCTGTGGACCCGGTACGACGACCCGGAGCCGCTGCTCGCGGAGATCTCGGAGCTGGACGACACCCGGGCGACGGCCCGCCTCCAGGAGATCTACGCGGCGCCGATCCGCGAGGAGTTGATCGGGCAGCGGATCAAGGAGGTCCGGGACGCGGGCGTCGTGACGGCCGCCGCGCTGTCGCCGCAGCGCACCGCGCAGTTCTCGAAGGCGGTCGTGGACGCGGGCGTCGACCTGTTCGTGATCCGCGGCACCACGGTCTCCGCCGAGCACGTCTCCGGCTCGCACGAGCCGCTGAACCTCAAGCAGTTCATCTACGAACTCGACGTGCCGGTGATCGTCGGCGGCTGCGCCACGTACACGGCGGCGCTGCACCTGATGCGGACCGGCGCGGCGGGCGTCCTCGTCGGCTTCGGCGGCGGCGCCGCGCACACCACGCGCAATGTGCTGGGCATCCAGGTGCCGATGGCGACCGCGGTGGCCGATGTCGCCGCCGCTCGCAGGGACTACATGGACGAGTCCGGCGGCCGGTACGTGCACGTGATCGCGGACGGCGGCTTCGGCGCCAGCGGTGACCTGCCCAAGGCGGTCGCGTGCGGCGCGGACGCGGTGATGATGGGCTCCCCGCTGGCCCGCGCCACCGACGCGCCGGGCCGCGGTTTCCACTGGGGCATGGAGGCGGTCAACACCGAACTGCCGCGCGGCAAGCGGATGAACCTCGGCACCGCGGGCACCACCGAGCAGATCCTGCTCGGCCCGTCCCACGCGCCCGACGGCTCGATGAACTTCTTCGGCGCCCTGCGCCGCTCGATGGCCACCACCGGCTACTCGGACCTGAAGGAGTTCCAGCGCGTCGAGGTGACGGTCTCCCCGACCCACCACCGCTAGGGCCTGTCCGGCGGCACACGCCGTAGAACGCATGAGGGGCCGTACCGCGCAGGCGGTACGGCCCCTCATCGCGTCACGGCGCGGTACGCGTCACCGCGCCGGGTCGGTTGTCGTCAGTTGTCGCCCGCGTGCTTCGCGACGCCGAAGGAGATGAACGCGGCGAAGGCGAGGAAGAGGAAGCGCATGAAGCTGAAGTCATGCTTCCACGAGTCGAGCAGGTCGCCGAAGTGGTGGAAGAAGATGTCGGTGACCGGCATCGAGCCGCCCTGGCCCGACACGTAGTGGCTGATCACCAGGGCGCCGCCGAAGAGCTCGCCGAAGACGACCGCGAACAGCGCGAGCAGGACGGCCACGAACGGCAGGGCCGGGTTGCGTCCGCCGGCCTTGCCCACGGCGAGGCCGACGAGCGCGCCGACGCCGATCGCCATCAGCCGGAATTCGTGGGTGCTGCCGTCGTCGCTGGACAGCGCGCGCAGGATGCCGCCGTACGCGAGCGCGGCGACGATCGCGGCCAGCAGGCCGACCAGGAAGCCGAGTCCGGGGTTGTCGCGGCGGGCGACCGGCGCCGGCGGCGGGTAGGCGGCCGGGTTGAAGGCGCCGGGCGCGGGCGGCGCGCCCCACTGCTGCTGGGGCGGCTGACCGTAGGGCGCCTGGGGCTGCTGGCCGTACGGGGCCTGCGGTTGCTGCGGGTAGCCGTATCCGGCGCCCGGCGGCGGTCCGTACGGATTCTGGCCACCGGGCTGCTGCGGCTGCTGCGGCGGCGGGTAGTTGGCGCTCATGGGGTCCCCCGGGATACGGCGTTCGACGATGGACGCCGAAATCTAGCAGCAGGGGGTGACAATCGGACAAGTTGTTCTTCCGGTCGTTACATGACCACTACACGCGGATCGGGAACCCCGCCGGGCCGGGCCGCTACAGCCGCGCCGCCGCGCCCGCGGGCGTCGCCCCCCGTGTGTCCAGCAGGAGTTGCGCCTTGACCGCCAGACCCTGGAGGTCGTACGTGCGGTGGTGCTGGAGCAGCACTGTCAGATCGGCCTCGGAGGCGGCCTCCCACAGGGAGTCGGCGCGCGGCACCGGACGGTCGAGAACGCGCCACTGCGGTACGTAGGGGTCGTGGTAGCAGAGCTGCGCGCCGAGTTCGATGAGCCGGGTGCCGATCTCGCGGGCGGGGGCGCCCTCTTGGGAGGCCAGGTCGGCCTTGTAGGTGACGCCGAGCAGCAGGACGCGGGCGCCGCGCAGGGACTTGCCGTGCTCGTTGAGCAGCGCGGCGGCGCGCTGGACGACGTAGCGCGGCATGCGGGAGTTGACCTCCTGGGCGAGTTCGACCATCCGCAGCGGGTGGCCGAGCATGCGGACCTGGCCCTGGGCGGGCATGGCGGCGAAGAGCGGGACGGCGTTGGGGTCGAGGGCGGCGGCCGGGCCGCCGACGCCGGGTCCCGGTCGGAACGCCTGGAAGCCGAACGGCTTGGTCTCGGCGCAGCGGATCACGTCCCACAGGTCGACGCCGAGGTCGTGGCAGAAGACCGCCATCTCGTTGGCGAAGGCGATGTTGACGTGCCGGTAGTTGGTCTCCAGCAGATTGACCGCCTCGGCCTCGCGGGGGCCGCGGGCGCGCACGATGCGTTCGGTGAAGCGGCCGTAGAAGGCGGCGGCGGCCTCGGTGCAGGCCGGGGTGCAACCGCCGATCACCTTGGGGGTGTTGGCGAGGTGGAAGTCGCGGTTGCCGGGGTCGAGCCGGCTGGGGGAGTAGGCGAGGTGGAAGTCCCGGCCCGCGCGCAGCCCGTCGGCCTCCAGCAGCGGGCGCAGGAACCCCTCGGTGGTGCCGGGGTAGACCGCCGACTCCAGGACGACGGTGGTGTGCGGGCGCAGGTGCCCGGCGAGGGCGCGGGCGGCGGCGGACACCGCCGTCAGGTCCAGGGCGCGGTCCTCGCCGAGCGGGGTGGGCGCGCAGATCACGGCGGTCCTGACCCGGCCGAGCACCGCCGGGTCCGCGGTCGCGCGGAAGCCGCCCGCGAGCATCCGGCGCAGGTCGGCGGCGGCGAGCGTGCCCGGCGGTACGCGGCCCGCGTTGATGTCGGCCGCGGCGGCCGGGTCGGGTTCGTAGCCGATGACGCCGACGCCCGCGGCGGTCGCCGCCTGGGCGAGGGGAAGTCCGGTGCGGCCGAGTCCGAGCACTGCGAGGTCTGCGGGCATGCGGTTCAGTCCTCTCCCTTGCGACCACCACGGGGACTCCACGGATGGCTCCACGGATGGCTTTAAATCAGGCTAACCAGACAAATGACTGATATGACTGCACGGCGCGCCGTGCAGTCATCCGGGTTACGGGCAGAAGAGGCACGGGATCGCTGGGTAGGAGAGGGACGGCCCGGACGCCCTGCCCGCAGGGCGTTCACCGCCTCGCCGCACCGCGGGCGCGCCCCGGCACCCCCTCGACGGCGGGTCAAGGGTGGCCGCTCGCGGCGGTGGCGGTCACTATCGAGTGGAGGGCTATCCACCGCGGCGGCACGCGAGAGCGCCGCCACCATGGGAGGCACACGGATGCGTACGTCAACACTGGGCCCCGCCGAGCGGGCCGGGGCACTGGCCCGGATGGCCGAGCACGAGCTGGACCTGCTGGTCGTGGGCGGCGGGGTGGTCGGCGCGGGAACAGCGCTGGACGCCGTCACCCGTGGCCTGTCCACCGGTCTGGTCGAGGCCCGCGACTGGGCGTCCGGCACGTCGAGCCGGTCGAGCAAGCTGATCCACGGCGGCCTGCGCTACCTGGAGATGCTGGACTTCGCGCTGGTCCGCGAGGCCCTCAAGGAGCGCGGCCTGCTGCTGGAACGCCTCGCCCCGCACCTGGTGCGGCCGGTCCCGTTCCTCTACCCCTTGCAGCACAAGGCGTGGGAGCGGCTCTACGCGGGCTCCGGCGTCGCGCTGTACGACACCATGTCGGTCTCCTCCGCGCACGGCCGCGGCCTGCCGGTGCACCGCCACCTCACCCGTAAGCACGCCCTCCAGGTCGCGCCCGCGCTGCGCAAGGACGCGCTGGTCGGGGCGCTCCAGTACTACGACGCGCAGGTCGACGACGCGCGCTTCGTCACCACCCTGGTGCGTACCGCCGCCTCCTACGGTGCGCAGGTCGCCAACCAGGCGCGGGTGATCGGCTTCCTCCGCGAGGGCGAGCGCGTCGTCGGCGCGCGGGTCCAGGACGGCGAGCAGGGCGGCGAGTACGAGATCCGCGCCAAGCAGATCGTCAACGCCACCGGGGTGTGGACCGACGACACGCAGGCGCTGATCGGCGAGCGCGGACAGTTCCACGTCCGCGCGTCCAAGGGCATCCACCTGGTGGTCCCCAAGGACCGGATCCACTCCACCACCGGGCTCATCCTGCGGACCGAGAAGAGCGTGCTCTTCGTCATCCCCTGGGGCAGGCACTGGATCATCGGCACCACCGACACCGACTGGGACCTGGACAAGGCCCACCCGGCGGCGTCCAGCGCCGACATCGACTACCTGCTCGAACACGTCAACTCGGTGCTGTCCACCCCGCTGACCAGGGACGACGTCCAGGGCGTCTACGCGGGCCTGCGCCCGCTGCTGGCCGGGGAGTCGGACGCCACCAGCAAGCTCTCGCGCGAGCACACCGTGGCGCACCCGGTGCCGGGACTCGTGGTGGTCGCGGGCGGCAAGTACACGACGTACCGCGTGATGGCCAAGGACGCGGTCGACGAGGCCGTGCACGGCCTGGACCACCGGGTGGCCGAGTGCTGCACGGAGGATGTGCCGCTGGTCGGCGCCGAGGGCTACCACGCGCTGTGGAACGCCCGCGCCCGCACCGCCGCCCGCACCGGACTGCACGTCGCCCGGGTGGAGCACCTGCTCAACCGGTACGGCTCGCTCGCCGAGGAGGTGCTCGCGCTGATCGCCGAGGACCCGTCGCTGGGCGCCCCGCTGACCTCGGCCGATGACTATCTGCGGGCCGAGATCGTCTACGCGGCGATGTACGAGAGCGCCCGCCACCTGGACGACGTGCTGGCCCGCAGGACCCGGATCTCGATCGAGACCTTCGACCGCGGCACCCGCAGCGCCCGCGAGGCCGCCGAGTTGATGGCACCCGTCCTGGGCTGGGACAAGGACCAGATCGACAAGGAAGTGGCGTACTACGAGAAGCGCGTGGAGGCCGAGCGCGAATCGCAGCTCCAGCCCGATGATCTGACCGCGGATGCGGCCAGGCTCGGCGCGCCCGATATCGTTCCCCTCTAGGCACGGTGCGTCTCGGGGGAGACGCGGCGCGCGTCGGGGGAGCGGGCGGAAGGGCGCGAGATGACGGGACAGGCCGACGAGGGGCGGTTGGTCGCGGGCCGGTACCGGCTGCTCGAACGCATCGGCCGGGGCGGCATGGGCACCGTGTGGCGGGCCGAGGACGAACTCCTCGGCCGGCAGGTCGCGGTGAAGAAGCTGCACCCGCCCCAGCCGCACATGCACGACGACGAGTTGGCCACCCTCTTCGAACGCACCCGCCGCGAGGCGCGCGCCGCCGCCCGGATCAGCCACCCCAACGTGGTGGTCGTGCACGACGTCGTGGACGACGAGGGACTGCCGTCCATCGTCATGGAGTACGTCCCGTCGGTCACGCTCGGCGAACAGCTCAAGAAGCACGGACCGCTGCCGGTCGCCGAAGTCGCCAGGATCGGCCGCGGCATGGTCGCCGCGCTGCGGGCCGCGCACCGCGCAGGAGTGCTGCACCGCGACGTCAAGCCGGGCAACGTCCTGCTCGGCGTCGAGGGCGGCGCGCCCGTCGAGGGCGGTTCCGCCGAACAGGGCTACGGCAGCGGGCGCGTGGTCCTCACCGACTTCGGCATCGCCCAGGCGTCCGGCACCTCCACCCTCACCCGGACCGGCGAACTCATCGGCTCCATCGACTTCCTGTCGCCCGAGCGGATCAGGGGCGCACTGCCGGGACCCGAGGCCGACCTGTGGGCGCTGGGCGCCACCCTCTACCAGGCCGTCCAGGGCGAGTCGCCCTTCCGGCGGCCGACCGCGATCGAGACCGCGTACGCCATCGCCGAGGAGCCGGTGCTGCCGGCCGCCAACGCGGGCGCGCTGACCCAGGTGATCTCCGGGCTGCTCGCCAAGGAACCGGCCGAGCGGCTGTCCGCGGCCGAGACCGAGCGGCTGCTGCGGATTCCGCTGGCCGAACCCGACACCGGGCAGGTCGACACCGACCGGTTCACCTACCCCACGGGCGACGGCCGGACCGCCACCGTGACCCAGGTACCCGGCGCCCCGCCCCCCGGCGGGGCGCACCCCCCTCCCTACGCCGACTCCTTCGGGCCCCCGCCGCCCTACTCCACGGGAACCGGTACGGGAACGGCCGCCGGTTTCGGTACGGGCGCGGGCGGTTCGGGCCCCGACACCGGCCCGCACTCCGGCGCGCACCGCCCCGAACGGCCGCGCCGCCGTACCGGAGCGTGGATCGCGGGCGTCGCCGTCCTCGCCCTCGTGGCCGCGGGCGCCGCCTTCGCCGTCATCCACCACGGCGGCTCAGGTACGGACGCGGGCCCCGGCCCCACCACTCCGGTCAGCACACCGCCCACCAGCACCGCGTCCTCGGCCGGTCCGACGCCGAGCACCACGGCGCCGCCCCCGCCGGTCCCCGACGGCTACCACCTGGTCACCGAGGCCGACCACGGTTACGCGGTGCCGGTGCCCGACGGCTGGACGCGGCAGGTCAAGAACGACGGCGACGAGGTCGACTTCATAGACCCGACCGGCAAGATCGGCCTGAAGATCAGCTCGCTGGACTTCGGCAGCGACGACCCGTACGAGCACTGGCTGACTCTGGAGCCGCAGACCCAGGAGCAGGTCGACGAGTACCACCGTGAACGGATGATCCGCACCATGCAGTTGGGGATGCCCGCCGCGCTGTGGGAGTTCACCTTCCAGGGCTCGGTCCGCAAGTTCCACGCGATCGACCTCGGATTCGGCAAGCCGGGTGGTCGTGAGTACGCGGTCTACCTGTCGGCTCCGGACGCCGAATGGGACACCTACCGACCGGTGTTCACGAACGCTGTGGCCGGTTTCCGGCTATCGAACCCATAAGCCGGGTTCGCTTCCGCGTCCCCCGTTCGGGGATGATGGGTGTTTACACGTCCAGCACTCCAGAGGGATGCCATGAGCGAGGTCGAAAGTACCGACGGACGCGTGCTCGCCGACCGGTACCGCCTCGGCGAAGTCCTCGGCAAAGGCGGCATGGGCACGGTGTGGCGCGCCGTCGACGAGACGCTGGGCCGTACCGTCGCGGTCAAAGAGCTGCGTTTCCCCGGCAACGTCGACGAGGACGAGAAACAGCGCCTGGTCACCAGGACCCTGCGCGAGGCCAAGGCCACCGCGCGGATCCGCAACACCGGCGCGATCACCGTCTTCGACGTGGTCAAGGAGGACGACCGGCCGTGGATCGTCATGGAGCTGGTCGAGGGCCGCTCGCTGTCCGACGCGATCCGTGAGGACGGCCCGCTCACGCCCAAGCGTGCCGCCGAGGTCGGCCTCGTCATACTCGACGTCCTCAAGGCCGCCCACAACGCCGGCATCCTGCACCGCGACGTGAAACCCTCCAACGTCCTGCTCGCCGACCGCGGTTCGGATCCCGCGGGCCGCGGCGCCGGGCGCGTGGTCCTCAGCGACTTCGGCATCGCCCAGATCGACGGCGACCCCTCCGTCACCTCCACCGGCATGCTCGTCGGCGCCCCCTCGTACATCTCGCCGGAACGCGCGCGCGGCCAGAAGCCGGGCCCGCCCGCCGACCTGTGGTCGCTCGGCGCGCTGCTCTACGCCTCGGTCGAGGGTCGCCCGCCCTACGACAAGGGGTCGGCCATCGCCACCCTGACCGCCGTGATGACCGAGCCGGTCGGGCCGATGACCAACGCCGGGCCGCTCGCCGAGGCGATCAAGGGCCTGCTGGTCAAGGACCCGGCCCAACGCCTGGACCACGACGCCGCGTACGCCCTGCTGTCCACCGTCGCGCACGCCCCCGAACGCCCGGTCGCGCCGCCCACCTCCGACGCCCGTACCGTCGTGCTGAACGTGGACCCCCAGCCCACCCCGACCGACGCTCCCGCTGTTTCCGGCGGGGGGACCCCCATCGCCGCCCGCGAATCCGCCGCCGACCAGGCCCGGGTGCGCGACGCGCTGCGCTCGGTCCGCAAGGCCGCCGCCGCCAAGATGCCCGCGAAGCCCGCGACATCGGCCGCCGCCCCTGAGCCGGGCGCCCCCGTCCCGCCGCCCGTCCCGCCGCGCGCGTCGCTCACGGACGTCGTACCGCGCCGCACGATGGTCATCGTGGCCGCGGCGATCGTGATCGTCCTGCTGGGCACGGTGATCGGCATAGCACTCGCCAACTCCGGTGGCGGCGACGGCGGGAACGGATCGGCGTCGAAGCCGAAGGGCGGGGCCTCCGCGTCCGCGTCGACCGGCGCGAAGAACGACGACGACAGCAAGGGCGGCACGGACGACAGCAAGTCGCCGTCGTCGCCGGACAGTTCGGCCTCCGCGCCGACCACCCCCGCCTCGTCCCCGCCGGCCGGCGGCGGCTCGGACGCCGTACCGGCGGGCTTCCACCGCTACGACGACTCCGAGGGATTCTCGATAGCCCTGCCCAACGGCTGGAAGCGCGTGGGGGACAACGGGTACGGCAGCGGCTCGAAGTTCCGGGGCTCGGACGGCAGCGAGTTGCTCGTGGACTGGACGCATTCGCCGGGGCCGAGCGCGCTCAAGGACTGGCAGAACGCGGCGAAGAGCGCCAAGTCGGGCCGGAACGCCATGCCCGGCTACCAGGAACTCAAGGTGGCCCAGACGCAGTACCGCTCGTACGACGCGGCCGACTGGGAGTACAAGCGGGACGTGAAGGGTAAGCAGGTACACGTCCTGAATCGCGGCATGGTGACGGACCCGAAGCACGGGTACGCCATCATGTTCACGACTCCGGCCGACGCGTGGACCAGCGATGCCAGCACCAAGGCCCTCACGACCTTCTTCGCTACCTTCAAACCGGCCAAATGAGCCTTGCGCAGCACGTATTGTGAGTAGGCGTGGACTGTCCGCAGCCGGATTCCGTTCGGATCGGACCGCTTCGGGTACAAGGTGGGGTGCGGGCGAGGGTTCCCGCACGGATGGCAGCGGGTCGGGAAGGGCCGGAGAGGGGGCGTCGTGGACGAATACGCGGGCCGCGTGCTCGCCGACCGGTACCGGCTGCCCCGGCCGCCCGCCGACGAGTTCGAACTGGTCGAGACGCGCGCCTTTGACACCTACAGCGGCCAGGAGGTCCTGGTCCGGCAGGTGTTGCTGCCCGAGGTCGTCACGGCCGAGGACCCGGGCGACGACCGGGGATACGGCGACCAGGACGCGCTGAGCGACAGCGCCCGGCGCGCCCTTGAGGCCGCCCGCGCGGCGGCGGCGATACCCGACCACCCCCGCCTGGTCCAGGTCTTCGACATCTTCATCGAGGGCGGCAGTCTCTGGATCGCGAGCGAACTGGTGTCCGCCCGGCCGCTCGCCGCGTTACTCGCCGACCGGCCGCTGGACGCCTACCGCGCCGCCGAGGTCGCCTCCGACGTGCTCACCGCGCTGCGCGCCGTGCACGCGTACGGCTGGACGCACCGCAATGTGACCGCGAGCACCGTGCTGGTCTGCGACGACGGCCGGGCGATGCTCGCCGGGCTCGCCGCGGGCGCCGCCCAGGAGGCGCTGTGCGGCTACGACCCCGTGCCGCAGCACATCCAGGTCCTCGCGGGCGGCGGCCTGTCGGGCGCGGGTGAGGACCAGTCGTGGCACGGCCCCGAGTCCGCCCTCGAACAGGAGCGGGCCCGGCAGAACCGGATCACCGTCATCGGCGCCGTCACCGAGCGCTGGGCGCCGGAGCAGGCGCACGAGGTGCACGAGAACTGGCGGCTGTCGCCGCCGGTCGGCCCGGCCGCCGACCTGTGGGCGCTCGGCTCGCTGCTCTTCCGTACCGTGCAGGGCCATCCGCCGTTCCCCGAGGAGAGCGCCGCCGAACTGGTGCAGATGGTGTGCGCCGAGCCGCCCGCCTTCGCCGAGGAGTGCGGGGCGCTGCGGCCGATCGTCGAGTCGCTGCTCCGCCCCGACCCCGAGGAGCGGCCGGAGGCCGAGGAGTTGGGCGGCTGGCTGCGGTCGCTGATCCGCTCCGCGCCCGAGCCCGATCTCGGCCTCGACATGGTCCAGGTGCCGACGGATCCGGCCAAATTGCCGATCGTGCGCCGCAAGGGCGAGTTGGTACGGCGGCGCCGCCGCAAGGCCGCCGCCGAGGCCGACATCGCCGGGATCCAGCACCGCAGGCACGCCCGCGGCAAGCAGGCTCGGGTCACCAAGACCAAGCGCGAGCAGGCGCGGCGCAGCGAGATGCGGCAGGAGCAGATCCACCAGGAGCAGGAGGTCGTCTACCGCAGGCCCCCGCGCGGCGGCGACGAGGCGCCGCGCAAGCTGGGCGTGCGGCTGCTGATCGCGGTCCTGGTGGTGCTCGCGGCCGTCGTCGCGTACGCGGTGCTCGTCATGCCCGGCAACGGCGACACCTCGGACAACGGGGCCAAGGGCGGCGACCGTACGGTCCCGGCCGAGGTGCCGGGCGGGCACAGCGGCGGCAAGAAGCCGACGCCCACGCCCACTCGCACGACCGCGGCGCCGACGACGAAGCCGGCCACCACGAAGCCGGCCCCGCCGCCGAGTACGGCGGTGCCGCCGCCCGACCTCGGCAGCGACTTCGTCATGCGGACCGACTCCGCCGGGTTCACCGTCGCCGTCCACACCGGGTGGCAGCGCTCCGGCAAGAACGGTCAGGGGCAGGTCCGTTACTCCGGCAGCGACCTCCAGCTCACCGTCGTGCCCGGCCGTGACAAGGTCTCCGACCACGGCAGCGATCCGCTCGCCTACCAGCTCGAAGAGCCCGAACTGGCCGCCTTCCGCGGCTCCTCCTGGTCCGCCGCGTCCGGTCTCCACACGCTCGACCTGCGCGGGCACAGTGCCGCCGAGGGCGAGTACAGCTATCGCGACGCCAACGACACGCAGATCTACGCCCTCAATCTCGCCGTCGTCATCGACGGCTCCTACCACGTCGTCGTCGTCAGCGGGCCCGACGCTCGCCGCGCCGACGTCCAGCGCGCCTTCGACAAAGCCGTCGAAACCTACGCGGCGAGCTGACGCCCGCCCCACGCCAGGGGCTCGCCGCCCCTGCGCCCCCTTCACCAAGGGCCTGCGCCCCTGCCTGTTCACCTTGCGCAGCTGGGTCCGCCCCCATCGGCCGGTGGCCGCGAAACAGCAGCGTCTGCCCCGCTGGGGCCGGTTCTTCGCCCGCGCCACTGCCAGTTGGCTGGTCGCGCAGTTCCCCGCGCCCCTGAAAGGATCGGCTCACCGTCCTCGGGCGGAAGAGGTGGGCCCCGTGAGGGGAGCGGGGCTGCATTCGATGTGCGGCTGCCGCCGCGTGGGCGCGACAAGCCACGACGCTCCCGCGGGTCGTCGCCGGTCCCGGTAGGGCAGTTCGGTTGTTTTCGGGCCACAGGCCCGGTGGGGGCGGGCCGCGCAGCTCCCCGCGCCCCTGAAGAACAGGCCCTGCGCAAAGGGGGGCGCACTGGGGAGGAGCCCCTGAAAGCACACGCCCTGCGTGGAGGAGCCGTTCGGGGCGGGAGCCCTGGAGGGTGGGCCGGGGTGGGGAGGGTGGATAGCCTGGGGGGTATGGGGAGCGACGGGGGGTGGACGGCGGAGGCGGAGCCTCGGGATGTGGTGGCGGGGAGGTACCGCATCACGGGGCGGCTCGGCCGCGGGGGGATGGGGACGGTGTGGCGGGCGGAGGACGAGCTGCTGCACCGACCGGTGGCCGTCAAGGAGCTGCACCTGCCCGAGGGCGGCCAGGACCGCGCACTGCGCGAAGCGCGCAGCGTGGCCAGGATCAGGCACCCGCATGTGATCGTCGTGTACGACGTGCTGGAGCAGGACGGCCGTCCGTGGATCGTGATGGAGCTGGTGGTCGGCCGTTCGCTGGCGGACGTGCTGGCGCAGGACGGCCCCCTGGGGCCGCGGGAGGCGGCGCGCATCGGCGCGGCCGTGGCGGGCGCGCTGCGGGCGGCGCACGCGAGCGAGGTCCAGCACCGTGACGTGAAACCGGCGAACGTACTGATCGAGCGCGGCACCGGACGCGTCGTGCTGACGGACTTCGGAATCGCCCGGGTCGCGGGCAGCGCGACGATCAGCGAGACCGGGTCCTTCGTGGGGTCGCCGGAGTACACCTCGCCCGAGCGGATGTCGGGCCGTTCTGCGGGCCCGGAGTCCGACCTGTGGTCGCTCGGCGCGCTGCTGTGCGCGGCGGTGGACGGCGAGTCCCCGTTCCATCGCGAGTCGATAGGCGAGATCGTGCACGCGGTCGCGATCGACACGATCAGGACGCCCGAGGCGGCGGAGCCGCTGCTGCCGGTGGTCACGGCGCTGCTCGACCGGGACCCGGGCCGCCGGATGGGCGCGGCGCAGGCGCAGACGCTGCTGACGGCGTACGCGGAGACCGGTGAGCCGCCGCCCGCCCAGCACGCACCGGTGGTCCCGGCGGCCGAACCCCCGCGTGACGCGGAGCCCGAGCGCCGGGCGACCCCCCGCCCGAAGGGCCGCAGGCGCCGTGTCCTCGCCGCCGCCGTGAGCGTGGCGGCCCTCGCGGTCGGGGGCGGCGCGCTGGCCGCGGTGCTGGTCGTCCGGCACGACGGCGGCGCCCGCGCCGCGTCGCCCCCGCCGAGCACGGCGCCGGTGACGGGCACGACCCCGCCGCCCACGACGCCGAGCCCGACGACACCCCCGCCGACGACCCCGGCCCTCCCGGCCGGGTACGAGCGCGTCACCGATCCGACCGGCTTCTCGCTGGCGCTGCCCGCCGGATACGTACGCGACGCGCAGCGCGACAGCAGCGGCGTCCTGCGGGTGTACTACTGGTCGCCCGACCGCGCCTTCCGCTTCGGCGAGCGCGAGCAGTCGCCCGACCCGCGCGGCGCGTACGCGGTGCTGCGGGACCAGGATCTGGCTGGTCCCAAGGCGGGCAGCGTCTATCCGGGGTACCGGGACGGCGTGATCACCGAGACCACGCAGCGCGGGCGGCCCGCCGCGCTGTGGCAGTTCACGTACGACGGTTTCGCCGACGGCAACGGCGCGCGCCGGACGTTCGACCTGTGCTGGACGGAGGGCGGCCGGATGTACGACATGTGGCTGTCGGCGCCGATCGAGCAGGTCGAGCGGGCGCGGGACACCTTCGACGCGGCGCGCGCCGCCTTCCGTCCGCACTGATGTTCCACCGACACGTACGCACCCCGCAGGCACCCGGCACCCGTCGCCACTGCCCCTCCGGGCAACCCTCGTGACCTGCGAAGATCCGTACGACGCCACCGATTGCTGGCTTAGTTGCACGGATCACGAGGAAAATACTTACTCACGGGTATCCAATCGGTGCCGGACGGTCGTAATCTCACCGGCATGACGGATTCGCTGGAGCGCAGCACGCCCCCCGCAGACGGCCGCCCCACCGACGGCCCCACCGACGGAAACCCCGTCGCGCCCACCACGGCGCGCGGCCCGAAGGACGTCGTCACCCCCGATCTGGTCGCCCGCCTCACCCGCGACGTCATCGGCAGCGGCCGTACCGCCAGCCACACCCCACTGACCGGCGACAAGCTCGCCGACCTGCCGGAGACCACGCCCGAGGAGGTCGCGGAGGCGTTCGCGCGCGCCCGCGCGGCGCAGAAGGCGTGGGCCGCCACCCCCGTACGGCAGCGCGCCGCGGTCCTGCTCCGCTTCCACGACCTGGTGCTCGCCCGGCAGGCCGAGGTGCTCGACCTGATCCAGGTGGAGACCGGCAAGGCGCGCATGCACGCGCACGAAGAGGTGCAGGTGGTCGCGATGGCGGCCCGGCACTACGGCCGCAAGGCCCCCTCGTATCTGAAGCCCAGGCGGCACACCGGCGCCATCCCGACGCTGACCAAGGCCGTGGAGGTGAGGCAGCCGCGCGGTGTCGTCGGCCAGATCGCCCCCTGGAACTACCCGCTGGAGCTGTCCGTCGGCGACGCGCTGCCCGGACTCGTGGCGGGCAACGCTCTGGTGATGAAGCCGGACACCGAGACCGCGCTGACCGCGCTGTGGGCGCGCGAGCAGTTGGTCGAGGCGGGGCTGCCCGCCGACGTGTGGCAGATCGTGATCGGCGAGGGCCCGGTCGTCGGCCCGACCCTGGTCGAGCACGCCGACTACGTGTCCTTCACCGGATCGACGCGCACCGGCCGCGACGTCGCCCAGCGCGCCGCCGCCCGGCTGATCGGCGCCTCCCTCGAACTCGGCGGCAAGAACCCCCTGTTGGTGCTGCGCGACGCCGACCTCGACAAGGCCGCCGACGGCGCCGTCCGCGCCTGCTTCGCCTCCGCCGGTCAACTCTGCGTCTCCGTCGAGCGGTTGCTGGTGGACGAGTCGGTCGCCGACGCGTTCCTGGAGAAGTTCGCCGCGCGCACGAAGGCGATCAAGCTCGGCACGGTCCTCGCGTACGGCGCGGGCATGGGATCGCTGGCCGGGGAACGGCAGTTGGAGACCGTCGTCCGGCACGTCGAGGAGGCCCGCGAGAAGGGCGCCACGGTGGTGGCCGGCGGCCGGGCCCGCCCCGACATCGGCCCGTACGTCTACGAGCCGACGATCCTGGACGGCGTCGAGGCCCCGATGGCCGTCTGCGCGCAGGAGACCTTCGGCCCCGTCGTGTCCGTCTACCGCTTCCGCGACGAGGAGGAGGCGATCGAGCGCGCCAACGACACCGACTACGGCCTCAACGCCAGTGTGTGGACCAAGGACACCCGGCGCGGCGCCCGGATCGCGGCCCGGCTGCGCTCCGGCACGGTCAACATCAACGAGGCGTACGCCGCCGCGTACGGCAGTGTCCGGGCGCCGATGGGCGGCATGAAGGACTCCGGGCTCGGCCGCAGGCACGGCTCCGAGGGCATCCTCAAGCACACCGAGGCCCAGACCGTCGCCACCCAGCGCCTCCTGCCGATGGCGCCCTCGCTCGGCATGACCGACGAGACGTACGCGAAGTTCCTCACCGTCTCGCTGAAGGCGATGAAGGCCCTGCGGATGCGCTGACCCCCGCCCGCCCGCTGCCCGCACCTCGCCCGCTGCCCGCACCTCGCCCGCTGCCCGCACCCCGCCCACGCCCACGCCCACTGACCCGGCCAGACCAGACCAGACCAGACGAGTCCCGCACCGACGCACGGAGGATCACGTGTCACAGGAAGACGGCTACGACTACGACGTCGTCGTCATCGGCTCCGGCTTCGGCGGCTCCGTCTCCGCGCTGCGGCTGACCGAGAAGGGCTACCGGGTCGGCGTGCTGGAGGCCGGCCGCCGCTTCGCCCGCGACGAACTGCCGAAGAACTCCTGGGACGTCCGCAACTACCTGTGGGCACCCGCGCTCGGCCTCTACGGCATCCAGCGCATCCACGTCCTCGGCAACGTCCTGGTGCTGGCGGGCGCGGGCGTCGGCGGCGGCTCGCTGAACTACGCCAACACCCTGTACGTGCCCCCGAAGGCGTTCTTCGAGGACCGGCAGTGGGGCGCGATCACCGACTGGCAGCAGGAGTTGGCGCCGTACTACGACCAGGCCCAGCGGATGCTCGGGGTGCGGACCAACCCCACGCTCACCCCCTCGGACGAGCACCTGAAGGCGGCGGCCGAGCGGATGGGCGTCGGCGACAGCTTCCACCTCGCGCCGGTCGGGGTGTTCTTCGGCGACGGACAGGACGCGGGCGGCGCGTCGAAGGCGGCGCCCGGCGGCGAGGTGCCCGACCCGTACTTCGGCGGAACCGGCCCCGCGCGGCGGGCCTGCACCGAGTGCGGCGAGTGCATGACCGGCTGCCGGCACGGCGCGAAGAACACCCTCACGGAGAACTATCTGCACCTCGCCGAGCGCGCGGGCGCCGTCATCCACCCGATGACCACCGTCACCGACCTCACCGAGGACCCCGAGGGCGGCTACCGCGTCACCGCCGTCCCCACCGACCAGCGCAAGAAGGGCGAGCGGGCGGTGCTGAGGGCCCGTCAGGTCGTGGTCGCGGCGGGCACGTACGGGACGCAGACGCTGCTGCACGCGATGCGGGACGGCGGCCGGCTGCCCGGCATCTCGGCGAAGCTCGGCGAGCTGACCCGTACCAACTCCGAGGCGCTGGTGGGCGCGCAGACCTCCACCCGCCGCTACCGCAAGCGGCACCCGGACCGCGCGCTGGACTTCACCAAGGGCGTCGCGATCACCTCGTCCGTGCACCCCAACGACCACACCCACATCGAGCCGGTCCGCTACGGCAAGGGCTCCAACGCGATGGGGAATCTGTCGATCATGGCGGCGCCGTACGGCGGGAAGCTGCCGCGCTGGGCCGAATTCGCCGTCAACTACCTGCGCCACCCGGCGGTCGGCCTCCGCTCGCTGTCCAACTTCCACTGGTCGGAGCGGACGATCATCGGCCTGGTCATGCAGACCAGCGACAATTCGCTGACGACTTACCGCAAGACCAAGGGCCTGGGCAAAGGGCTGCTGACGGCCCGTCAGGGTCACGGCGCTCCCAACCCGACGCACATCCCGGAGGGCGCGCGGGCCGCGCAGTTGATAGCGGAGGAGATCAACGGCTTCGCGGGCAGCAATGTCGGCGAGGCCACCGAGCGCCCCATGACCGCGCACTTCCTGGGCGGCTGCCCGATCGGCGAGGACGCGGACCACGGCGTCATCGACCCGTACCACCGGCTCTACGGGCACCCGGGCATCCATGTGGTCGACGGTTCGGCCGTCTCGGCGAATCTCGGTGTCAATCCGTCGCTGACGATCACCGCGCAGGCGGAGCGCGCGATGTCGTTGTGGCCCAACAAGGGCGAGGCGGACCCGCGTCCGGCCCAGGGCGAGGGCTACCGCAGGATCGCCGCGGTACGGCCCGCCGCCCCGGTGGTGCCGGAGGGGGCCTTCGGCGCGCTGCGGCTTCCGATGCTGCCGGTCCCCGCGGTGCCGCCCAGGTCCGCGGCGGAGTGACGCGGCTGAACTGACAGAGCTGGCTGAGCTGGGTGAGCTCACTGACGCGTCCGCGCGCGCCGACGCGTACCCGTGCGCACGGGCACGCGCTGTGTCACCCGATCGTGGACGGCAAGTCCGTGCCGGGAGCCGTACATGAGTAATGTGGGTTCTCGCAGAGCGGCCGGATCCAAGCGTCCCCGGAGCCGACCGCCTCTTTGAGTCGTGACCGGGCTGCTGTCCCCTGCCGTCCGGTCACATAGCACCGACACGAGGTCCCACGGCGACCGCACACCTGCGGTCGCCTCATCGCATCGGTTACACCCCGCCTAGCTGCGTCTAGGCGGTGTCCAGTTCCACGCGTGGTGTTGGGTTACCGCCCCTGGATGGCACGGACACCACCTCCAACGAAGCCATCGCGGGCCGGTCACGTGCCGTACGGGTGATGCCGCTCGAAAGGGCGAAACGTCACGCCTCGGGGCCGTTCCGGCCGCGCCGCTCACACCTTGCCGCGGCACAGTTCCAGCAGCGTCATCGCCAGTGACGTGCCCGGCCTCCCCAACTCCGCGCTGTAGTGCGTCAGCACCTCCATCTCGCGGTTCAGGCTCACCCGGCGACCGCCGGACGTCATGCGGGCGCGCTGGATGTCGGCCGACTCGGTCATCCGTTCCCTGACCAGGCCGATGATCCGGGTGTCGAGATCGTCGATCCGCTGCCGCTTGCGCGCGATGACCGCGTCCGCGGACTCCGGGACGCCGTGGGTGTCCGGGGCGTCCGGGACGCTCTCGGTGCCCGCGGTCGCGGCCGGGGCCGGAATGGGGGCCGGGACGGAGGTAGGTGTCGGGGTCGGGGTCGTCATGTCTGCTCTCCTCGGGAGGGGCGGGCGGCGCCGCGGACCTCGGGTCCCGGGGGAGCGAAACGACAGGCGCCCCGGGCCGTCTGGCCCGGGGCGCCTGGGAAGTCGCTTGTCAGCTCACGCGACGCGACCATGGCAGCCGGACCAGCCGGTGCCATAGGTAAACGTGACGCTGCGCGTGTGCATGGCGTCAGTGTGCCCCCCTCGCCTCCCGGGTGGCAAGCGGGGGAAGGAGGGAGTCCGCCGTCCCGGTAGAATCGGGTCCTATCCCCGTTGGAACCGCCGGAAGGCACACCGTGGTAACGCCAGTCGCCCCCGCCCCCTCGTCGGGCACACCGGATACACCGGACCTGGTCCTGGTCGTGGACTTCGGTGCGCAGTACGCGCAACTGATCGCGCGCCGGGTCCGTGAGGCCCGGGTGTACAGCGAGATCGTGCCCTCCACGACGCCGGTGAGCGAGATGCTGGCGAAGCGGCCGAGCGCGATCATCCTGTCCGGCGGCCCGTCCTCGGTCTACGAGCCGGGCGCCCCCACCCTGGACCCGGCGATCTTCGCGGCGGGCGTCCCCGTCTTCGGCATGTGCTACGGATTCCAGCTCATGGCGACGGCGCTCGGCGGGACCGTCGACAACACCGGGGCGCGGGAGTACGGCCGCACCGCGCTGGCCGTCTCCAAGCCCGGCTCCACCCTCTTCGAGGGCACCCCCGCCGAGCAGTCGGTGTGGATGTCGCACGGCGACGCCTGCTCGGCCGCGCCCGAGGGCTTCGCGGTGACGGCGTCCACCGACGTGGTGCCGGTCGCCGCGTTCGAGAACGACGAGAAGCGGCTGTACGGCGTCCAGTACCACCCCGAGGTGCTGCACTCCACGCACGGCCAGCAGATCCTGGAGCACTTCCTCTACCGCGGCGCGGGCCTCGCGCCGACGTGGACGACCGTCAACGTCGTGGACGAGCAGATCGCGCTGATCCGCGAGCAGGTCGGCAGGAGCCGGGCCATCTGCGGGCTGTCCGGCGGCGTGGACTCCGCGGTCGCCGCCGCCCTGGTCCAGAAGGCCATCGGTGACCGGCTCACCTGCGTGTACGTCGACCACGGTCTGATGCGCAAGGGCGAGACCGAGCAGGTCGAGAAGGACTTCGTGGCCGCGACCGGCGTACAGCTCAAGGTCGTGGACGCCACCGACCGCTTCCTGGACGCGCTCGCCGGGGTCAGCGACCCGGAGCAGAAGCGGAAGATCATCGGCCGGGAGTTCATCCGGGTCTTCGAGCAGGCGCAGGCGGAGATCGTCGCCGAGGCGCCCGGCGACGAGCCGGTGGAGTTCCTGGTCCAGGGCACCCTCTACCCGGACGTGGTCGAGTCCGGCGGCGGCACCGGCACCGCGAACATCAAGTC
This sequence comes from Streptomyces sp. NPDC008139, assembly GCF_042957025.1. NCBI lineage: Bacteria > Bacillati > Actinomycetota > Actinomycetes > Kitasatosporales > Streptomycetaceae > Streptomyces > Streptomyces sp. NPDC008139. The sequence goes on along the minus strand of NZ_JBIBHM010000008.1, from coordinate 140,529 downwards.
GCACCACAATGTCGGCGGCCTGCCGGAAGACCTCCAGTTCACGCTCGTCGAGCCGCTGCGCAAGCTGTTCAAGGACGAGGTGCGGATGGTCGGCCAGGAGCTGGGCCTGCCCGAGGAGATCGTGCAGCGGCAGCCGTTCCCCGGCCCCGGGCTCGGCATCCGGATCGTCGGCGAGGTCACCCGCGACCGGCTCGACCTGCTGCGCGAGGCCGACGCCATCGCCCGCGAGGAGCTGACCGCGGCCGGGCTCGACCGCGACATCTGGCAGTGCCCGGTGGTGCTGCTCGCCGACGTACGCTCCGTCGGCGTCCAGGGCGACGGCCGCACCTACGGCCACCCGATCGTGCTGCGCCCGGTCTCCTCCGAGGACGCCATGACCGCGGACTGGTCGCGGCTGCCGTACGAGGTGCTGGCGAAGATCTCCACCCGGATCACCAACGAGGTGGCCGACGTCAACCGCGTGGTGCTCGACGTGACGAGCAAGCCGCCGGGCACCATCGAGTGGGAGTGACGCGCGTTCAGTGCGCCGCCAGGCTCTCGCGGGCCGCGGTGACGTAGCGGCTCCTGGCCGCCTTGTACTCCTCCCACGCGCTGTCCGGGATCTCGTCCATGTCGTAGAAGGACCGGATGCGGCCGACCAGGGCCTTCGCCTCGGTGAGCGGGCCGCCGCCCTCGATGTCCAGCACATTGAGGGCGGCCTGGGTCCTGCCGTACGCGGCCTCCGTACGCTCCAGGAGGTCGGCCTTGTCGGTGTAGTCGCCCTGCCTGCGGTGCCAGACGACGGACGCCTCCTCGTCGGTCGCGGTGAGGAAGTCCGCGTAGTCGTCGCGGTGGGCCAGGTAGATCGTGAGGTCGTACGGCAACTCGGATACCTCCACCCGTCGGGTCCGTGCGATGCCTGAGTATCGGGGGCGGGGCCGCGTACTGCCAGAGACGTGCGGGTCTTTCTGCGGCTCCCGCGCTTTCCGCCCGCCGCCTTGAGTGACAGCCGCCGGGCGTACGTATGTCCCCCCGAGGGCGCCGTACCGGCAGAATCGTTCTCATCAGGGAACGCACGGGCGGCGGGATTGGCGGAACACGATGCTCGAACGGCTCGACGTCTGGCGGGACACCGCCCGTCGCTACGCACTGCTGCCGCTGCGGATCTTCCTCGGCGTCACGTTCATCTACGCCGGGCTCGACAAGCTGACCAGCGACACCTTCTTCACCGACTCCGCGAACGGCTCGCTGGTGCAGATCCTGCACGGCGCCCACGACACCGCGGCGATCCCGGCGATGATCGACCTCGCGCTGAAGGCGCCGCACGGCTTCGGGTACGCCATCGCGCTCGGTGAGACAGCGGCCGGGCTCGGCACGCTGTTCGGGCTCCTCGGCCGGGTCGCCGCCCTCGGCGGCGCGCTGGTCTCGCTCAGCCTGTGGCTGACGGTGAGCTGGTCCTCGACGCCGTACTACTACGGCAACGACCTCGCGTACCTGATGGCCTGGCTGCCGCTGGTGCTCGCGGGCACGCCCTGTCTGTCCCTGGACGCGCTGCTCGCGCGGCGGCGCGGCAAGGGCGGCGGCGACGCGGTGTCAGGTCCCGGTGCCTACGCCGCCGACGGCTCGGGCTCCGCTACGCGCGGCGGCGCTTCCGGCGCCCCCGTACCGCCCTCACGACCTGTGTGACGACCGCGGTGGCCACCGTCAGGGCCAGACCGCTGACGACGAGCGGGACGGAGTACTCGGGCCGCAGGTCCCAGACCTGGCAGGCGTCGAGGATGAAGCACGCCGTCAGCCAGAGCAGCACCAGGCCCATGACCAGGACGGCGGGTTCGAAGCGGTGCCTTCTCATCGGTTCACCTGTCCTGCTGACGGGCCGGGCACGCCGGGTACGGGCAGGTGGCGCGCGCCGGGTAGGGCGGGCGTGGTCGGCGCGAGCGGCGCCGTCCCCGTACCCGTCACGGCCGTGGCGGGCTCGATCCGCAGGTCGCCGGCGCCGATCCGCACATGGACGTTGACCGTGCCGGTGTTCATGGTGCCCGCGGGCGGGGCGAAGACGACCGGCACGGCCCCTTCGCTGTTGACGTTCAGCCCGCCGTGGTCCTTCTCCGGCAGGCGGATGGCGCCGACGGCGACGTGGTAAGTCAGGTTCACGGTGGCGTCCTTGGGCAGTCTGATCAGCACTTCGCCGACGCGCAGGTCGACCCGTGTGTTGACCGTCCGGCCGTCGAGCGTCAGGTCGGTCAGGTCGAGGACGCCCTGTCCGCTGCCGCGTTCGTACGTCGGCTGGACGGCGGCGGCGGTCATCGGCCTCCAGGTGTCGCGCCACCCGGCGTTGTCGTGCGGCAGCGACGCGGTGCCGATCAGCCCGGCGAGGGTCAGCAGGGTGAAGAAGACGGTGCCGCCGCGCGCCCGCCCGGCGAACGACGCGACGACGAAGGCCAGCCCGAAGACGCCGAGCACCGCGATCAGGCCGATCTCGACGCTCGCGGCGGGGGACTGGTACGGCGCCGAGACCCCGGTGCCGATCGCGCCCGCCGCCACCACCAGCACGAAGACGGTCAGGCCGAAGACCCACGAGCTCTCCTTCTTGCGGGTCGCGCGCTTGCGCTCCCGCCAGGCGACCTTGTCCTCGTCGCCGTAGGGGCCGTCGTCCGGGCCCCACAGATACGACGGCTCCTTGGTCAGCGGGCCGCGCCACCAGGACGCGGAGCCGCCGGGCTCCGGTGGCGCCTGTACGGCGGGCGGCGCGTCCACCACCGCGCTCGCCGCGCCCGACGGGGAGGCGGCCTCGCCCGCGGTCTGTCGGCGCCGCACCTGGGCCCAGTAGTAGACGGCGCCGGTCGTCGCGGCCAGCAGGATCAGCGAGAACGCCTGGTCGTCGCCGTTGTCCAGCATCGAGGCGTACAGCCCGCAGCCGACCAGCGCCATCAGCACGGCGGTCAGCGGCGCGCCCTCGATCCGGCCGGACAGCAGCCGCTGCGCCTCGCTCTGCCGCTCGCCCTCCAGCGGGATGACCAGCCAGCCCATGCCGTAGATGATCAGACCTATACCGCCGGTGAGGGAGAGGACGGCCAGCACCACGCGGAAGATCACCGGGTCGACGTCGAAGTAGCGACCCGCCCCGTCGCACACGCCCGCGAGGACTTTGTGGTCGCGGCCACGGGTCAGCCGCCGCTTGGGAGCGGCGCTGCCGCCCTCCGGGCCGCCATCGCCGCCGCTACCGCCGGCGTCGCTGGTGCGCGGTGCACTCGGCCGGTCGCGCGGCTCGTCGCTCGGCTCTTCGGGTGGCTGGTCCGTCATACGACCATGGTGACGGTTCGCGGGGGCGGCCGGCATCGGCCCCGACCCTGGTACGTCCCTGATCCGTACCCTGCCCTACCCCTGGGGGGACAACCCTGATGCCCCGGGCGGCCCGGACGTGTGACGATCGGGGTATGTCAGCGAGCAGCCCGGCCGGAGCGTCCGGCATGCCCGGAGCGTCCCGTATGCCGGGCGGGTCCGGCGGACCCGGCGTGCCGGGCGGTCCCGGCTTCGGCGGTCCCGGCCTGGGCGGTCCCGGTGGTCCCGGCCTCGGCGGTCCCGGTGCTCCGCGCGGTCCCGGCGGTCCCAGCGGGGCGTCCTTCCTCTCCTCGCCCCTGTCCTCGCACGAGCCGGGGGACTCCGGGGTGCGCAAGCTCTACCGCAGCTCCGAGGGGCGGATGGTCGGCGGCGTCGCGCGCGGCCTGGCCGGGCATTTCGGCCTGCCCGTGCTGTGGGTACGCGGCCTGTTCGTGCTGCTCGCCTGCTTCAACGGCATCGGCGTGCTCCTCTACGCCGTCTTCTGGTTCTTCGTACCGCTCGGCGTCGGCGGTGTCGCCATGGCCAAGGAGCCGCGCGACGCCCGCTCGTGGCTGGCGGGCAAGCGGCCCGACAAGGGCCAGATCATGGCCCTGATCGCGCTGGCCGTCGGCGCGGGCATCCTCATCGACAACCTCAACCTCGGCGCCGCCAACCGCGCCGTGTGGCCGCTGCTGGTCATCGGCCTCGGTGTCGCGCTGGTCTGGCGGCAGGCCGACAACGCCCGCAAGGCCCGCTGGGTCGAGATGAGCCACGGCAAGCGGTTCTGGCCGCTGGCCCGCGCGGCGGCCGGTGTCGCCCTGGTCGTCGCGGGCGTCACCGGCTTCATCGTGGTGCGCGGCTCCGGCAGCCACCTCGGCGGTATCCTCCAGGCCGCGCTCGCCGTCCTCGTCGGCGTCGCGCTGATCGCGGGCCCGTACCTGGTCCGTATGACACAGGACCTGTCGGCGGAGCGCCTGATGCGTATCCGCGCCCAGGAGCGCGCCGAGGTCGCCGCCCACGTCCACGACTCGGTCCTGCACACCCTGACCCTCATCCAGCGGCACGCCGACGAACCCCGCGAGGTCAACCGGCTGGCCCGCGCCCAGGAACGCGAGCTGCGCGCCTGGCTCTACCGCCCCGAGGGCACCGGGCGCGACGACGAGCCGACGACGGTCGCCGAGGGCGTACGCGCCGCCGCCGCCGAGGTCGAGGACGCGCACGGCGTCCCGGTCGAGGTCGTCTGCGTCGGCGACTGCCCGCTGGACGAGAAGCTGGCGGCGCAGATGCAGGCCGCGCGGGAGGCGATGGTGAACGCGGCCAAGTACGGTGGCAGCGGACCCGTTCAGGTCTACGCGGAGGTGGAGGGCGTCAAGGTGTTCGTCTCCGTGCGCGACCACGGCCCCGGATTCGACCTCGACCAGGTGCCGGACGACCGCATGGGCGTCCGCGAGTCGATCATCGGCCGGATGCAGCGCAACGGCGGCGAGGCCCGGCTGCGGGCCGCACCCGGCGGCGGTACGGAAGTCGAACTGGAGATGGAGAGGGTGGCGGCATGAGCACACCGAGTGCGCCTTTGGCAGGGGAGCGGCGGGTACGGGTGGTGCTCGTCGACGACCACCGGATGTTCCGTACCGGGGTCCAGGCGGAGATCGGCGCCACCGAGGAGACCGGTGTCGAGGTCGTCGGCGAGGCCGCCGACGTCGACCAGGCGGTCAGTGTCGTCACCGCGACCCGGCCCGAGGTCGTCCTCCTCGACGTGCATCTGCCCGGCGGCGGCGGTGTCGAAGTCCTGCGCCGCTGCGCCCCGTTGGCCGCCGACCCCGACAACCCGGTGCGTTTCCTGGCCCTTTCGGTCTCCGACGCGGCCGACGACGTCATCGGTGTCATCCGGGGCGGCGCGCGCGGCTATGTCACCAAGACCATCACCGGGCCCGACCTGATCAACTCGATCTTCCGGGTGCGCGACGGAGACGCCGTCTTCTCCCCGCGGCTGGCCGGTTTCGTCCTGGACGCCTTCGCGTCCACCGACGCCCCGCCGGTCGACGAGGACCTGGACCGGCTCACCCAGCGCGAGCGCGAGGTCCTGCGCCTGATCGCGCGCGGCTACGCGTACAAGGAGATCGCCAAGCAGCTCTTCATCTCGGTCAAGACCGTCGAGTCCCATGTCTCGGCCGTCCTGCGCAAGCTCCAGCTCTCCAACCGCCATGAGCTCACGCGGTGGGCGACGGCACGGCGCCTGGTCTGAGCCGGGCGCGCATGCCGGAGCCCGCACGAGAGCCCGTACCCGAGCCTGGCCGCGAGCCCGCACGAGAGACTGGCCGCGAGCCCGCACGAGAGACTGGCCGCGAGCCCGCACCCGAGCCTGGCCGCGAGCCCGCACGCGAGCGACGTGTCACGCCTGGACGTGTGCTGTGGCTGGCGTGCCTGGTCCTCGTGTGGGCGCTGCTGCTCCTGGCCGGGGTGCTGGACGTCGTCGCCTTCGTCGCCAGCGCGTCCGACACCCCTTACCAGGGCCGGGCCGACGACCGTACCGCCGCCTGGTGGACGCTCTTCGGCCTGGTGATCCCGCTGGCCTTCCTGGCCGCCGTCCTGACCTCCCTGGAACGCCGCGCCCGCCGTCGCCGCGGCGGTCCGCCGGGCGGTGATCGCAGGTCGCTGACGGACGGCAGCGTCGGATGAGCGGTGTCAGAGGGCGGCGATACGGTCGCCCGCATGACGGAATCCACCGACCTGACGGACATCCGCGCGGCCTACGACACCGTCGCCGACAGCTACGCCGACCTGTTGCGGGACGCGCTGGCGGCCGGCGTCCTGGACCGCGCGACGCTGGGGGCGTTCGCCGAACTGGCCCGGCGGGGACGGCCGGTGGCGGACATCGGGTGCGGCCCCGGACGGATCACCGGGTATCTGGCGGAGCTGGGGCTCGACGTCTTCGGCGTCGACCTCTCGCCCGAGATGGTCGCCGTGGCCCGCCGCGATCTGCCCCGACTGCGCTTCGACGTCGGCTCGATGACCGACCTGGACCTCCCGGACGGCTCCCTCGGCGGCATCGTCGCCTGGTACTCGATCATCCACCTGCCCCCGCGCCTGCTGCCGCGCGTCTTCGCCGAATTCCACCGCGTCCTGGCCCCCGGCGCCCCGCTCGCCCTGGCCTACAAGATCGGCGACACCCGCCACCACCTCTCCCACGGCTACGGCCACCCCATCTCCCTCGACGTCTACTGGCATCCTCCGGCCCGCATCACCGCCCTCGCCGAATCCGCCGGCCTCACCGTCACCGCCACCACGACCCGAGCCCCGGCCCCGGACGAACGCCAGCCCCAGGGCTACCTGTTGGCGGCCAGGCCCGTCTGACGGGCGGAGGTCAGGCCAGGGCGATGGTGATGATCTCGCGGCTGGCCGGGGTGATCGGGGTGCGGGGCCAGTCGCCGTAGCGGGACTCGGTGCGGAAGCCCGCGGCGGTGAGGAAGGTGTCGAGGACGGGTTCGGAGAGGAAGCGGAGGGTGGAGCGGTCGGTGTGGAGGGGGGTGCCGTCCGGGGCGGCGGTGGTGGTGGTGAAGGTGACGAGGTCGGGGGTGACGGAGTCGACGGTGTGCCAGATACGGAGCGGACCGGCGGCGGGGTGGGTGGTCGTGACGGGGTGACCGGGGGTCCAGGACTGCCAGGCGCGGGCCTGGGGGTGGCGGGTCTCGAAGACGAAACGGCCGCCGGGGCGCAGGGCGGCGCGGACGGCGGCGAGCGAGTCGCGGATGTCGTCGTCGGTGAGCAGGCACTGGAAGGCGTGCCCGGTCATGATCGCCAGGTCGAAACCGGCGCCGGGCGGGGCGTCGGCGGCGCGGCCGTCGAGCCACTCGATGTCGGTACGGCGCCGGGCCCGGCGCAGGGACGGGGCGTGCGGGTCCAGGCCGACCAGACGGCCGCGGTGGCCCAGCGCTCGCGCGTGATGCAGCGTCATGCCGGTGCCGCAGCCCACGTCGAGAACGGAGTCGGCGGCCATGACCAGGTCGGTGTAGAACCGGTCGCCGGGTGACCGCTCGGGGTCCCACCGATTGAGCAGGTCGTAGAGCACGGCATCGTCGTCGTCGGTGAACACCGGCACAGTATTGGGGCCCGGCCGTCCGTCGCCAACCGGTTATTCCGGCCGCCGGGAACGTGCCCCCGGCACGTATGCCTTTCCGGCGCGCTCCGCTATTCGGCCGGCCTCACCGTTCCGCGCCGATCCTTACGAACACGGGGGTTCGTAGTCACCACCCGGCGACCGGTGATTCGATACGCGGCTGTAGGTATCGATGAGCGTGGGGTGGGGGAAATGGCTCGGGGTGGAGCGGGGCTGTTCGGCGTGCGCGAGGGGCGGTTGAGGCCGCACGCGGCGGGTGCGGTGCGCGAGAGCGCCGCCGTACCGCCGACGGCGGGACCCATTCCCGGAGTGCCGCCCTTGACGACGGCCCATACGGAACGGCGTGCCCGGCAAGGGCTCGGTCTACCACCCGGACCGCGACCCGGGGAACCGGCCGTCCCACAGCGGCGGCAACGGCAACAGCAACAGCAGTGGAAGCGGCGGCTGCGACCGGGCCTGCCAGAACGCGCTCGCCGCGCTCCAGCAGAACACCTGGAAGGACGACAAGAACGAGAAGAACGTCCACGCGGCGCTGGCCAAGGAACTGCGCGACTACGTTTTCGCCCTCGCCGGGAACACCAACCCCTGCAAGGTCGGCGCGTCCGTGACCTCCGGCACCATGGCCGCCTGCAACCAGATGGGCGGCAACTCGCCGCAACTGACCTGGACCGACCTGCTGCAACTGTGGCTCGGCGGCAAGGGCGCCAATGCGCCCTTCGACGCGAACAGCCTGCTCACCAAGCAGTTGGCGTTCAACGGCCGCAGTCTCCAGATCATCAAGAATCTGGCCAGGGCGGTCTCGGACGCCGACTTCGGGGCCGACGTTGACGCGCTCGGAGGCCAGGACGGCTATGTCGACGGGAAGAACCTCGGGGAGAAGATGAAGAATCTGCCCAAGGACCTCAGCGGCATGGCCACCAGGGGGCGCGTGGGCACCAAGGTCCCCGAAGCCTTCACCGGCGGCTACGACCTCGTGTACCAGGAGTACTACTGGTCCGTCACGGTGAGCGTCGAGTGACCACCGGTCCGCAGGCCACGCTCCCCGCCGCACCGGAGGGAGGGGAGCCCGGGGGGCCGGGCTCCGGCGGCCACGGCTCCGGGCCCGCCGCCCGGCTCGACCGGCTCTGGGGGTCCGCCCGCTGGGTGCTGCTCGCCGTGCTGGTGCTGTCGTTCGCCACCGTGCTGCTGCGGATCGTGCCGGGCGGCGGGTCGACCGGCGCCCTGGCGCGGGACATCGAGGCCGGGCGGACCCACTCGGTACGGGTCGACGACCAGGGCTCCGACGGGATCACCGTCCGCTGGAGTGCCGGGCCGCTGACCGAACGGCAGTACACCTACCGGCCCGCCAACCCCTTCCCCGGCGGCCGGAACGGTGTCGTCGGCGAGTTCACCGCGGACATCAGGCGGCAGGCGGGACCCGCGGCGGACGGCCTCGCCGTACGGAGCTTCGACAGTTCCTACGGCGCCGGGGGCCTGACGCTGCTGGTGCCGACCGCGTACGTCCTGCTCACCCCGTGGGCGTGGCTGCGGGTGGCGGCGCTGCTCGCCGGTCTCCTGGTGGTCGTACGGACGCTGGCGGTGACCCGGCACCGGCGCGCGAGCGGCCCCGCGTGGCTGCTGGCGTGCGGGGTGACGGGGGCCGGTTTCTTCGGCTACCTGTGGGCGGAGCCGGGAGGCGGCCCCGGCACCGGCACCTCGGGAGACGGGTCCGTACGGGCGCCGCGGTGGACGCGGGCCTGGCTGGCGTCGCTCGCCTCGGCGGCCGGGCTGGCCGTCCTCGGCGCGCTGCTGCTGCTCGTCGCCGGGCGGTACTGACCCGGCGACCGGTGGAGGCGTACGGCCGCGGGCGCGCGCTCGGCGCAGGATGTCCGCGGCTGTCGCGGTGCTCGGCGCAGGATGTCCGCGGCTGTCGCGGTGCTCGGCGCAGGATGTCCGCGGCTGTCGCGGTGCTCGGCGCAGGATGTCCGCGGCTGTCGCGGTGC